>NZ_MPZR01000007.1:0-309651 GCF_002020075.1 Thioclava sp. F36-7
TTGCGGCCTCGCCAATACTTACAAGCTTCTTCATCATTTAGATGATATATGATACGAAAAGCATAAGTCAAATTGAAACTGCTAAAGCCCCTTTTCCCCGGCCTAGCAGGCGGCTATTGCTGGCAACCCGACCGCATCAGGAGACAGCCTTGGCCCAAATCGATTCCGCCCCCGTCCAAGCCCGCATCGCGCAGACCATCGCCACGGATATCGCGGCGAAGCCCGCACAAGTTATCGCGGCGATCGGACTCCTCGATGGTGGGGCGACCGTGCCCTTCGTGGCGCGCTACCGCAAAGAGGTCACGGGCGGGCTCGACGATACGCAGCTGCGACAGCTTTCGGATCGGCTGGGCTATCTGCGCGAAATGGAGGCGCGGCGCGAGACCATCCTCAATTCGATCCGCGAGCAGGGCAAGCTGACCGACGATCTGGCGCGCTCGATCGCGCGGGCCGAAAGCAAGGCGACGCTCGAAGACATCTACCTCCCCTTCAAGCCCAAGCGCCGCACCAAGGCGATGATCGCGCGCGAGAACGGGTTGGAGCCGCTGTTGCGCGCGATTCAGGAAGACCGGAGCGCCGCGCCCGAGACGCTGGCCGAAGGTTACATTACCGAGGCCGTGCCCACGGCGAAGGACGCCCTGAAAGGTGCGCGCGACATCCTGACCGAGGAACTGTCGGAAAACGCAGAACTGCTCGGCACCCTACGCGACTTCATGCGCGCCGAAGCCTTCATCGCCGCGCGTGTCGTGCCTGGAAAGGAAGAGGCGGGCGCGAAGTTCTCGGATTATTTCGACCATCGCGAGAAATGGGCCGACATTCCCGGCCATCGCGCGCTCGCCATTCTGCGTGCCGCGAAGGAAGAGATCGTGACGATGGAAATCGCGCCCGATCCCGAGACCGGCGAGGACCGCGCGATCGGCCAGATCGCAGCGACTCTCGACACGCAGGCCGGGCATCCCGGCGATCTCTGGCTGCGCGACGTGGCGCGGTGGGCCTGGCGGGTGAAATTCTCGGTCTCGCTCTATGTCGATCTGCTGGGCGAGCTGCGCCAGCGCGCCCATGACGAGGCGATCAAGGTCTTCGCGCGCAACCTGCATGACCTGCTGCTGGCAGCCCCTGCCGGTCCGCGCGCCACGCTGGGTCTCGATCCCGGCATCCGCACCGGGGTGAAGGCCGCCGTGGTGGACGCGACCGGTAAGGTCTTGGAGACCGCGACGCTTTACCCGTTCCAGCCCAAGATGGACCTACGCGGCGCGGAGGCGAAGATCATCGACATGGTCAAGCGCCACGGGGTCGAGCTGATCGCCATCGGCAACGGCACCGCCAGCCGCGAGACCGAACGGATGGTCGCCGACACGCTGAAGCTGCTGCCGCCGGGGGTGCGGGCGCCGACGAAAGTGGTCGTCTCGGAGGCGGGCGCCTCAGTCTATTCAGCCTCGGAACTGGCCGCGCGCGAATTCCCCGATCTGGATGTAAGCTTGCGCGGGGCGGTCTCGATCGCGCGGCGCCTGCAGGATCCGCTGGCGGAGCTGGTGAAGATCGAACCGCAGAGCATCGGCGTCGGACAATATCAGCATGACGTGGATCAGCGCCGCCTGTCGCAGGCGCTGGAGGCGGTCGTCGAAGATGCCGTGAACGCGGTGGGCGTCGATCTGAACATGGCCTCCGCACCGCTTCTGGCGCAGGTGGCGGGTCTTGGCCCCGCGCTCGCCCAAGCCATCGTTGTGCATCGTGACGCGCATGGGGCCTTCCCTTCGCGGCGGGCGCTGATGAAGGTGGCGGGGCTCGGCCCCAAGGCCTTCGAGCAATGCGCGGGCTTCCTGCGTATCCGTGATGGAGAAGAGCCGCTCGACGCGTCTTCGGTTCACCCCGAAGCCTACGCGGTCGCGCGCAAGATCGTGCAAAGCTGCGGCCGCGACATCCGCGAGATCATGGGCCAGCCGACCGCGCTGAAAGACCTGCGCGCGGAGCAATTCGTGACCGGCGATTTCGGTCTGCCCACCATTCGCGACATCTTCGCGGAGCTGGAAAAACCCGGCCGCGACCCGCGTCCCACGTTCAAGACCGCGCAGTTCACCGACGGCGTCGAGGACATCAAAGACCTCAAGCCGGGGATGAGCCTGGAGGGCACCGTGACCAACGTGGCCGCCTTCGGCGCTTTCGTGGATATCGGCGTGCATCAAGATGGTCTGGTGCATGTCAGCCAGCTGGCAGACCGCTTCGTGAAGGATCCGCATGAGGTGGTGAAGGCGGGCGATGTGGTGCGCGTGCGCGTGACCGAGGTCGACATCCCGCGCAAACGGATCGGCCTGTCGATGCGCAAGCAATCCGAGGGTGGCGAGCGCCCGAAGGGCAAAGGCCCGGCAGGACAGGATCGCGGCAAGCCCGGACCGCAGGGCCCCCGTGGCAAAGCGCCAGGCAAAGGCCCCGGCAAGGGACAAGGCAAGTCGTCAAAAGACAGCGGCAATGGCGCGTTCGGCGCGGCGCTGCGCGATGCGATGAACCGGCGCTGAAGTCGGCCAAGCGGGTTCAGCGATCGGGAATCTGACTATCTCGCGGACTTGTGGTCTGATCGCCGCAGGCCCGCGAGAGCTCCTCAAGAAGGATTCGCGGGCTGGCGATCCCCTATGAGGAACCGAATTTCTAGAAATGTTCGAAATGGGACCCCGATAAAATCCCGAGCAGAAACTGGCGAAAAAGGTGGCGAGCTCATCACGAAGTGAGGTGCAATTTTCGTCTTTTCTAGAGATTTTAGTGGTGCCCGGAGGCGGACTCGAACCACCGACACGCGAATTTTCAAACCGCCCACCCATACTTTTTATTGCTTAAAATCAATATCTTAAATACCTGCCCCAAATCCTGCCAACACTTTGCCAACAGCTACGCGTCACATATAGTGACATGCCTTGATTTGCTAACAATATGTAGAATCTCTGACAGCCAGAAACACGAGAAATGGCGATTTTCTCGGTAGAGTAGCGGACTGTGATTTTTTGAATTGCCTTACTCATGCCGACGCATGCTTCAAGACACATCGACAGCTCTAAAGGTTCGCAACTGCGGCAAGCTAACCCAGCTCAAATAACCCCGGGAACTCAGTCAAAAGCTCGCGAAGTAGCTTCAGGGAGAAATGCAGGGAAGACTTGGGGGCAGCAGTTTCCAGCGGCTCCAAAGTGTCCAAGAAGCTTTCCATCGGCCCGAATGGGGTCGGCGTTCCCGAGGTGGTAAGCAGAAAGCACTTCGTTCTCCCGGTCCGCAGTTTAGATGAAAGTTCAGTGGCAGGTCACCGGAGCTACATGAAACCTGCAAGCGCCGCCAGATGGAGGGTTGCCTTCAGCGGGTAGCACAAGATACGGTCTCCCCATCACTTTTATTGACACATTGCGGCCTGCCTATTGCGGCTGCCAAGATGACCGAGAAGCCCGAAATGTTACCTAAGTCAGCCCTCGATCTTATCTCCGCGAGCAACCAAGATGGCAGCAAAATTTGCCGCCTGAGACGTGATGCGAAGGCTGAGATTGCCTGCGAAGACAATCTGAAGTTCATGCGCCGTCTACCGGACGAGTCCATGGACCTGATCGTCACATCGCCACCATACAACATCGGCAAGGCTTACGAGAAACGAACATCACAGGAAAAGTATGTCGAGGATCAAGCCGCGTGCATTGCGGAAGCTGTGCGTCTCCTCGCACCGACGGGCTCGATCTGCTGGCAGGTCGGCAACCACGTCGATAGCGGCGAGATATTCCCTTTAGACATCCTTCTTTACCCGCTTTTCAAGAATCACGGCTTGCAACTCCGCAACCGTATAGTCTGGACGTTTGGCCATGGTCTTCATTGCCAGAAGCGGTTTTCCGGGCGACACGAGACTATTCTTTGGTTCACCAAATCGGATGACTACACATTCAATCTAGACCCTGTCCGTGTTCCCTCAAAATACCCAAACAAAAAGCACTTCAAAGGCCCAAACAAGGGGGAACTATCAAGCAACCCGCTAGGTAAGAACCCGTCTGACGTCTGGGATATTCCCAACGTTAAATCCAACCATGTCGAGAAAACCGACCATCCCTGCCAGTTTCCCATTGGACTGGTGGAGCGCTTGGTTTTGGCTTTGACGAATGAAGGAGAGAGCGTCCTCGATCCGTATCTCGGCGTGGGCTCCTCGGCGATTGCGGCACTCAAGCATGATCGAAATGCCTATGGCTGCGATCTCGATAAAGGCTACGTCGACATTGCCTGGGATCGGGTACATCAGCTCCGCGCAGGGACTCTCAGGACACGCCCGATGAACAAGCCTGTTTACGACCCTAATCCAAAGGGGAACACATGAAGCTTGCTTACACCTATGACGATCATCACAGTGCTGGCGCTGAATGGGAGCGGCGAGAGCTAAAGGAATGGCTCACGGACGTATTTGAAGCGCCTGCAGTAACGATTGAGCCGCGCTGCACTCCGCAGATACGAAGGCACGTCGAAACCGAATTCTTGAATGAAGGATGGGCGCTCAACGTTAGTATCGACCAGGCGCATGGACTGAGCGTTTTTGCCATGCAGGATGATTTGGCTTTTCAGCTTCAGACCGGAAACATGAGCCGTGCACCTTACGATCTTCTGAAGCTTCAATATCTCTTTCAAAGCGGGCGCATTGAAGCCGCTGCCCTCGCCTTGCCAACCAGGGAAGCCGCGAAAATCATCGGAGACAATATCGCCAATGCTGAGCGTGTCATAAAGGAGTTGGAGCTTTTCGATCGAGTTATCACCGTACCGATCCTAGTTGTCGCATTTGAGTGAAAAGGAGTTGTGATGACCTATAAGATTGACCTCAAGCCGCGTGCCGAGCGCGAGGCCATGATCGCCAAGCGCACTGAAAATTCAGATGAATTCGGTGAAACGATATATGACTTTCGCAGCGGCTCTTTCACGCCCAAAGTGATATCGCTCCCGATTGACGTGCCTGTCTATCGCATGGAAAACTGCCGCACATTCAGCGCTCAGCAAACTGAGATCGCGCGCGAAGGCTTGCCGAAAGACTATTTTGAAAAAGGCCAAGAACTCACGACTGCGCAGCAGGCGCAGCATGAAATCCTCTCCAAGCTAGCCAAACAGGGCACCGAGTCCGTGACCCCCATTATCTCGGTTCTTGAAGAAGATGGTCAGCGCGAAACGATCCTGATCACCTGCACAGGCGTCGTGATCAATGGCAACCGAAGGCTCGCCGCGATGCGTGAACTCAGGACACGCAAAGATGGGACCGTCGATAAGCGCTTCACCAATATCAAATGTGCTGTTCTGCCTCCTGACGTTACGCGGGACGAAATCGATGATATCGAAGCAGACCTTCAGGCACGCCCTCAGACCAAGCTTGACTATGACTGGATTGGTGATGCTCGGCTTATTCGCCGCCAAGTTGGAAAAGGTCGATCCACAAAAGAGGTTGCCGACCGCCTGCGCCGCAGCAAGCAGGAGATCGAGAATGTCCTTCAAGCGCTCGACGAAGCGGATCTATATTTAAGCGAATGGGTCGAAAAACCTGGCGAGTACGACTTACTTCAGGACGGGCAGCAAATTTTCGGTGACCTGCCCAAAGCTATCTCTAAGAAAGATGCCAACCTCCAAAACGCAAGCCGCGCCATCGCCTGGTCGATCTACGAGAACCGCGACAAGATCAGCGGGCGCGTGTACCGCCTCAACGCCGCGTTTGGCAAGCTCGCGCCCAAAGTCTTGGAAATTCTCGAAGAGCGTCTCGAACTGCCGGTGAATGAAGACGGTGATCCTACTGATGATGATGATTTCGCAATCGACATCGACGCCGACGACAGCAGCAAAGACTACACACCGATTATAGATGCCTTGCGCGATGACGAGGCCGCTGATGATGATGAAAGGATCACGACGCTAATCGATGCCTGCGAAACGGCCATTGAACTCGACAAAGGGCAGAAAAACGAAGAAGCCGCGCTCAGAACGCTGGCGCAGATCAACTCCAAGGTCACAGGTATCGACATCAGTGCGGCCGCCACTTCGACAATTCCAGCAATCCTCAAGCAGATAGGTTCAATCCGTAAGAACCTCGACAAGATCGAGGCGGCCGTTAAAGCCCGCCAAGAAGCTGGATCGATCGATCCGGATGGGGAGGAGTAAGCCCGCGTGAACGATCTTCCGACTGCTGTATCCGTCAGGTATAACGCCGATCACACCGGCACTCTATCCGTGCCTGACGACGCGCTAGAAACCCCAATCTGGTCACGCGTAAAGCTAGCGATCCGCACTAAGAAGCTCGATCATATTCTCGCAGGCAGCGAGATCAGTCTTTCATGGCCTGACACGCTGGGCGTCGTGCGTGAACTCGGCAGTAAAGCTAACCAGAAGAGCCTGCACTTCCGTTTTAGACCCGAAGGCGAAGCCGCAGACAAGCTCCGCGCCTTCGCCGCGCAGATAAAGAAGACGCGTGAGCAGCGCGGCGAGATTACTGAAGCGCTCTCGCCGGATGAGATAGAAGAAAAGCTCAAGGCCACTGGCTTCACGAGGCGTGAACTCCGCGACTTTCAGCTTCGCGATCTTTCCCACCTTCTTGCCCTCAGCAACGGCGCGAACTTCTCGGTGCCTGGCGCAGGCAAGACCACCGTAACATTCGCGCTTCACATGCTCACCCGTAAGCAAGGTCAGCACTTAATCGTCGTAGCACCAAAGGCGGCCTTTCAGGCTTGGATGGACATCGTTGACGAATGCATGGATAAAGAAGCGCCCGACGGTGGTGCGGAGCCTTTCACTCTTTTAACCGCCGGCGAAGACGAAAACCGCAATCTACTTCATTCAGGCGCGACACGTTTCATCATTTCGTACGATTTGCTGATCCGTCAGCAAGGTATGATTGCCTCACATTTTGCGACCACACCAACACATCTTGTCCTCGACGAATCCCATCGCATGAAGGCGGGCTGGCAGTCACAACGCGGCGCATTTTTATTGCGCACCGCCGATGATCCTATACGGCGCGATATCCTTACCGGTACGCCGATGCCACAGGCGGCGTCGGACATGGAGTCTCAGCTTGATTTCTTGTGGCCGGGCCATGGCTATGGCCTTGAAATTTCTCACGGCAAGTCGCCGCGCGAAGTACTCGGCAATCTCTACGTTCGCACCACCAAGACTGAGCTTGATCTTCCTCCCGCCGAGCGACACTTTGTGGATGTCGCCATGGAGCAAGGACAACTTGCACTTTATTCCTTGGTCCGCAGTGAGTTCATCCGCGATTATTCAAAACAGATATCGCGCGGCTTGGGTGACGCGCAGTTCCTTCGCGCGCGGCGCTCAGTCATGCGCCTACTTCAGCTTTCCATCAACCCAACCTTGGCGCTCAGCGCGATGGCGAATGACGATGTCAAGGTGGAGTCGGCTATTGTCGACCTCGTACTCGAAGAAGGCCATTCCGCCAAAATGCGGGCGGTGATGGATCACGCCTATGCCCTGGCCAAGGCGGGACAAAAGTGCGTCATATGGACGATCTTTACCGACACGATCCACAGCTTTGTATCTGCTCTGGCCGATCTCAACCCGGTCTGCATCCACGGCGGCGTGCCATCGGGCTTGCCGGATGATCCTGAGAGTCGGGAGGGGCGAATTCGTCGCTTCCATGAGGACTCGGGCTGCTACGTGCTTGTCGCCAACCCCGCCGCAGCGGGCGAAGGCATCAGCCTTCACACAGTCTGCCACAACGCCATTTACGCAGATCGCAGCTATGTCTCGACCCATTATCTTCAGTCCATCGACCGGATTCACCGCCTCGGCCTAGGGCCAGATGAAGAAACCCACATCCATATCTACCGCTCGAAAGCGCCGCCTGCGATCGGAAGTATCGACATGTCGGTGAGCCGCCGCCTTGTTGAAAAGATCCGAAACATGCAGCAACTCTTGGATGACCCGGATCTCCATGAGATTGCCTTCGACGAAGAAGAAGCCGCCGACCCTCTCGATTATGACATTGAGCTCAAGGATATCATTGACCTTATCGCAGAACTGGAGGGTACCGCGCCAGATGCTCCGTCGGAGGAAGTATGAGCGGTCCGATTTCTACGGAGCGACTGTTCTCCTTGCCCTGCTTTGAAGGCCTGCGCCTTTTTCGGAAATACATGGCGCATCACCCCGATCTGCCGATCCCAGACCTTCTTTCCTTGATCGACAGTGTCGAAGCCGATGCGCATAGTCTTGATATGGAGGCGTCAGTCTATCTCTCCGAGCTCGTCGAAAATGACTGCCCGCTCGACGGCCATGCGTTCTATCAAATCTGTATCAGGGGCGTCTTGCTGAAGCACCAGCCAATCTGGGCAAAGCTCATGCGACAGGGTCGGCAGCGTTTCATCAAGAAGCTCGACCCCAACGATCAAGACATTTTCGCTGCTGCTGGCCTAATGGAAAACCCGACCCCCCTGCATGTCGTAACCTGGTGGGACTCGCTCTCAGGCTATGCACGCCTTCTAACCGATCAAGCGAAGATGGAACAAGGACGCGCAGCGGAAATTCTGACGCTGGAACATGAACGCGAGCGCCTCAAAATTATCGGGATAGACCGCGAACCTGAATGGCCTGGCTTCGATGATAACTTTGCGGGCTATGATGTGCTGACATACGATCATGGACCGTACGGCATCCAGAACAAGCTGATAGAGGTGAAATCGACGACTGCCTCCCCCCTGCGCTTCATCGTGACCCGCCACGAGTGGAACAAGGCCGAGAAAGCAGGAGAGGCTTATCTTTTCCATATCTGGGATATGAACCAAACACCGCCTGTCTTGTTCGAACGAACAGTCGCGGAAGTCGCGCCGCACATCCCGAAAGACGGCGGCAAAGGGGAGTGGACGATTGCGCGGGTCCCCGTGCTAACCCACTAAACCAATCTCAGCGAAGAACGCCCATTTTCTCGCGACGCGGCCAAAGCAGAATCGATAGAGAGCCCCTCTGGGCGCTTCTCGGTCACGTTCACGTGTGAATTTGACTTGTGACCTGCCCCTGCGCAAATACATGACTGCTCTCTAGGTCGAGAAGGCCACCCAAAAGCTTTACTTTGCAAAGTGTTGGCCAACAGGAGCGCCAACAAAAACGCAAATAGTTTAATATTATCAATAAAATGGAAGACATACTGCCCGCGTCAAAAACACGCTCAGCGCTAAGTTTCTCTCGAGCATGTCTCTAAATCTAACTGCCACGCTAGAAATTCACCGCATTGTCACGCTCTATGAACGTACAAAACCGAGGAGTGTCAGGCTAAAACACCCACTGCGCGTGGTTTGCCAACAGTTTGCCAACAGCACCGATTGCCGCTTTTTGTGACACGGCGCGAAATGCTCGGTGCCACTTACAGTCAAAACTTTCGAGGCCAGACAACGCCCTGAAAAGTAAAGAAAAAAAATCTGCCAAAATTTGTGACAATACGCAGCCTGCTTTTTACTCGCCCGCACGTAGCGGGCGATCATTAGAGCCGGGAACGCGTAATCCGCTACTCGGGCAAACACATCCAAAACGACCTAAATTCGCAAAATGCAAAAATCTAAGCCGTTGATTTTATTTAGATTTTAAGTGGTGCCCGGAGGCGGACTCGAACCACCGACACGCGAATTTTCAATCCGCTGCTCTACCAACTGAGCTATCCGGGCACTGCGACCTTTCGGTCTTGGTGGAGCGGTTACTAGACGAGGGCGCGGGGGGTGTCCAGAGGGATTTCGCAGAAATTTACGCGAACTTGCGAAACGTCTCAGTGCGGCTTGCCGGGGGGCGTATCATCGCTTGCGGGACCGGTCGGCGCGCGCTCTTCTTCCTCGGCGATATCGCCGGGAATGACGTAGGAACCGTTCAGCCAGCGCGCCAGATCGACATCAGCGCAACGCTTCGAACAGAAGGGGCGATATTTCGGGTCGGCATCCTTGCCGCAGATCGGACAGCTCATTTCGCCTCCCTGTTTTGGCCCCGCAGCAGGCGCACGAGCGGAACGCGGTCGCGCTTGCGTTGCATCTCGAAATTGCCCAGCGGTGTCCAGCCTGCCAGCGACGTCTCGGGCTCGCCTTTGACGGCGCGGCGCAGCTGCTGTTCGAGCGCCTGACGGTCGCGCTTGGGCATAGGGGCGAAGTCGATCACGACCTGGCCCCCAAGGCCGCGCAAGCGCAGCTGCCGGGGCAATTCGCGGGCCGCGGCGATATTCGCCTTGAGCGCTGCGGCGGGCGTCGTGTCGTTGCCGGTATTGACGTCGACCGCGATCAGGGCGCGGGTCGGCTCGATCATCAGATGCGCACCGCCCGGCAGGTCGACACGCGGATGCAGAAGCGCTTCGATCGCGTCGGTGACGCCGTGATCGTCGAACCCGCCTTCGATTACTTCGTCCGGCAAGGGTTCGGCCCAGTCGCGCCAGGCTTCTTCATGCGGATCGGGGGCATCGACGAGAAGCTCCGGCCCGCCTTCAGTATCGTTAGTCACGACCTCGGCCAGCTCGCGCATCGCGGCGACATCCTCGGCGACTTCTTCGAGCGGCACATGGGCCGCGGCAGAGCGCAGGATCACGCCCATATCCGAGCCTTCCATCACCGCCTCGGCTGCTGCCTGCAGATCGGCGCGCAGATCCTCTTCATGGATCCGGCGCGAAACGTTGATGCCCGGCGCGCCGGGGGTGACGATGGCGTAGCGCGACTTGAACAGCACCCGCAGCGTCACAGGCAGCGCCTTGCCGGGCTCGGTGCCGCCAGAGACCATACAGATCACGGTCTGGCCGGGGGCGAGCCCCTTCACCTCTTTCAGAAAGCCACGCGTGCCTTCGGGCAGATCGACGAAGACGCCGCCCTGCCCTTTCATCTGGCGACCGATCGTGCCGCGCAGGATCGCGCCAGGGGCGAAGCTGATCTCCTCCGAGGTGTCGATAATCAGGTCTTCAATTTGCCCATCGACCATCAGCGCCGCCGCTTCGCGACCGGCAATCTCGTCCAGCAGAACCACGCGCCCCTGCATTATACGTCCCCTCGAATGCCCGCGCTTGCGAGCAGGTTTGCGGTTTCTGCGAGCGGCAATCCAACGACTGCGGTGAAGGACCCTTGAATCCACGGGACGAAAGCGCCGCCACGTCCCTGGATCGCGTAGCCACCCGCCTTGCCGTGCCACTCGCCCGAGGCGAGATAGCCGTTCACGTCCTCGTCGCTGAGCGGCTTGAACTTCACCACCGTATCGACGAGCCGCTCGCGCAGACCCTGCGCCGTGCGCATCGCCACCGCGGTGAACACATGGTGCCGACGCCCGGACAGCAGCCAGAGAAACTCCGCCGCCTCTTTCTCGTCTTCGGGTTTACCCAAGATGCGGCGCCCGCAGGTCACCGTGGTATCGGCGCTCAGCAGCACCTCGTCATCGGCCACATCGAGCACCATCGCTTTCTCGCGGGCCATGCGGGCGACATAGTCGCGCGCGGCCTCGCCTTTCAGCGGCGTCTCGTCGATATCGGCGGGGCGCACGTCAAAAGGCTCCAGCCCGAGCTGGACCAGAAGCTCTCGCCGTCGCGGGCTCGCCGAGCCGAGGATCAGCTTCACTTGAAGCGGTAGTTGATACGACCCTTCGTGAGGTCGTAGGTGTTCATTTCCACCTGAACCTTGTCGCCTGCCAGAACACGGATGCGGTTCTTACGCATCTTGCCTGCCATATGCGCGATGATCTCATGGCCGTTTTCCAGCTCGACCCGAAACGTCGCGTTAGGCAGGAGTTCCTTCACGACACCGGGAAATTCGAGCATTTCTTCCTTGGCCATGGTCACTCCATAATTGGTTACCCGCGTCATCTGCGGGCGAGCGTTTAAATGCGCTCGTAAGCCGCGAAATTCAAGTGGAATATGAACCTGCCGCCACGATCCAATGGGAATCGCGGAAGTTTCGGGTCAGATCAAGGCCTGATCCGCGGCCGTCCCGGCCGCTTTGTCTCTTTCACCGCTCAGAGTCTTCAATCGAGCCTCTTCAGTTAGGCCCCATTGCAAAAGCACGCACGCCGCGGCTTCGTCGCGACCGAGCGAACAGCCACATTCGCAGATGTGCTGCCGCTGCGAGAGTGTTTTTCTCTTTTGGGCTCCACATGCTGGGCAACTTTGCGAAGGTTTGAGCTTACGGGTCGGCGCCTCAAGGAACTCCACACCAGCTTCTTCCGCTTTGTATCGGAGCATCTTCAAAAAATTTGACGGGGCCGTATCGAGAATCGCTCGGTTCAATCCAGATTTCTGAGCAACGTTCTTGCCGGGACACTGCTTACTGCCTTTCGCCGCACGGGTCATATTCCCCACATCGAGCCCCTCAGTCGCAATCAAACGGTGACGGGATACCAAGTCTGCGGAAACTTTGTGAAGAAAGTCTTTCCTTCTAGCCGCAATCTTTGCATGTCGACGCGCGAGTTGCTTTCGATGACGTTGAAGCGAGCGCAAGGAGACTTTTCTTGCCTTAGCCGCAGCAGAGAGGCGCCGCTGCGCCTCGACCAACCCCTCCATCTCGCCTCGGAGATGGCGCGGGTTTGCGACCGCTTCATATTCGCCATTCTCGTTCGCAAGAGTTGCGAAATCGGAGACACCCCAGTCAAGTCCGGCGGCCGGCCCGTGCGCATCTTCACGCTGCGCGCAATCGGTCTCCACCACTACATTGAGCATCCACCCACGCGCAGAACGGAAAACATCAGCCTTCAGAATGCGCCCCGGCGTCCTTGCGACGCCTCGCATGCGCATCCGCCCAACACCAAACAGAGTCACGTGCCCGTGCCTTCCCCCAGGGCCCAGCTCAACCTTAAAGCCATTACAGTGCTGCTTATACCCCCAGCCGCGAAACCGTTGCCGCGAACGGAAACGGGGAAAGCCCGAACGCTGTCCGGCCCGCACTCGTTTGAAAAAACTCTGAAACGCGCGGTCAAGCCGCTTCAGAACGACCTGAGCTTCGTGAGAATGGACGCACCCAGACCAGCCTTCGACATCGGCTCGAATATGCTTAAGTGCCTTTTCCTGATCAGCAAGGCGAAGATGCACACCGTGACGCCAAGCCCCGATACGCTCCTCAAGCGCCGCATTCCAAAGATCAACCAGGAGGTCGTGCTTTTGCTCCAGCCTGTCGCTCTGCGCGCGGCTGGGGTAAAGTTTGAATGAAAGGGACCGGATTGAACTCATAATCTTAATTATATTGGTTCAGGAATGACAAATCAATACTACAGCAATGAAAACAATTGTTTTTTTGACATCTCTTATAAAATGGTTCTGGTTACAAAGGCGCGCAAACGAACCCTGTCCTGTGAGATGCACAAAGTGGCAGAAGATGTGTCGCTTCAACGCTGCCGTGCCCGCAACGGCGACCTGCTGGGGTTTTCGGGTGCGGAAGATCACGTGGAAATATTCTTTTCTCTCCCCCCGAGTGAGGCAGTGTCCTCTTTTGCGAACGCCGTAAAGACAGGCATCTCACGGCGTCTCAGAAGGGACTTTCCAGAGTTGCAGCAGCTCGGCGCAGCGTTGTGGGCACCAAGCTATTTCGTTGCAAGCTTCGGAAACCCTTCCGAAGCGGCAATCTGTCACTACCTGCAAAGGGAAGGGGAGTAGCCGAACAAGACGCTCATGCGGCGCTGCCGACAACAGAATTCCTCGAAAGACGTCAGCGCTACGTGGCCGAACTCACCGCACAAAGACTAGAGGGAACGCAACCGCAATGACCTGCTCCGACCAATGCCTATAGGGCAAAACGGTTCCTGCAGTGCGGCTTTGGGCGACGCGATCCAAGTCCACCGTCGCGAAGGTCCAGCCGGGTGAGTCGGACGTCCCTTCGGCCACGATCCCGCTTTCCGGCCAGAGCCCGTCGGGTGGGGCGAAGATCGCAGCCGTGCCGCGGTTCTCATCGACTGCCGGGCACCAGAGCGCATCGCCCACGGTGGGGGCTTGCACGGTCACGCATTGGTTTTCCAGCGCCCTAGCCATCGCACCGATCCGCACCCGGTTATAGCCCGCGACGGTGTCGGTGCAGGAGGGCACGAGGATGATCTCCGCCCCCGCCTCCGCCAGCGCGCGCGCCAGCAGGGGGAATTCGCTGTCGTAGCAGATCGTGACGCCGATCTTGCCGAGCGCGGTGTCGAAGAGGACCAGCCCTTCGCCCGCATCGACATACCAGATCTCACGCTCGAACCGCGTCATGATCGCCTTGTCCTGATGCCCGATCAGCCCGCCGGGGCCGAACAGGCTCGCCCGGTTCACGCGTTTGGTGCCGTCGATGACGGGGCCGGAGGGGGCGAGAATATGCACGTCATGCTCCGCCGCGAGACCTGCGAACAGCGCTTCCATGTCCGCTCGCAGCCCGGCTACATGGACCAGCGCGGCTTCCAGATCGCCCGCGACATCTGCTCCGCCGAGGCTCGCCAGCTCCATCGCCCCATATTCGGGAAAGACCAGAAGCTGCGCCCCCTGCCCTGCGGCCTCAGCCACCCAAGCGGATACCTTCGCCGCGTAGCCCGCCCAGTCCTCGAACCAGTCGAGCGGATAAGCCGCAGCCGCAATGACCACATCGCGGCTCATAGCGCGCGCCCCCAGAATTGCAGCGCCTTCTCGGTCTGCTCATCCTCACCCAGATCGGTCCATTTGAACCGCGCGATTACGCCCTCCATCGGCGCATAGCCCCGCGTGCGCCAGAACCCGTCGAGCGGGCGATACGCGGCAGGCTTGAGCGGATGATCGTCGGGCCGGATCACCGAGCAGAAGACCGAATGGCTGCGCCCCAGCTCGCGCGCATGGGCCTCACGATGATCGAAGAAGGCGTGCCCGAGGCCCTGCCCGCGATAGTCGGGCAGAAGGACCGACTCGGCACAGTAGAACACGTCCTGAAGCTTCAACCCGGTGCCTGCGAAAGGTGCCGCGAAATCACCGGCGTGATCTTCCAGCGGCGTGCCAGTCGCAGCGCCCACCAGTCGCGCCCCGTCGAACGCGCCGACGACCACCGCCGCATCGCTCTCCCGGTAGCTTTGGATGTAGCGCCGCTCATACTCCAGCGATCCATCGTAGATGTAGGGCCAGTCCCGGAACACCGCGATCCGCAGCCGCGCCACGTCGTCGAGCGCCGCATCCAACGCCTCTCCGGTCAGCCGCCGCACCTCCATTACGAAACCTGCGCGATCCAGTCGGCGAGGTTGTAATAGGTGACGACGCGCGTGATCTTGCCCTCGTCGAGCGTGAAGAAGGCCCCCGCAGGCAGCACATAGCTTTGCCCATGCGCCTCGGGCAGCCCGTCATCGGTCTCCAGATAGACGCCGTTGACGATGAACTCCGCCGCCGCCCGCGTGCCCGAGTCATTGGCCATGATGACCATGTCGGTCAGTTGCTCGCGATAGCAGCGGCTCATATGCTTGTTGAATTCGCGGAACGCCTCGATCCCGTGGCGGATCTTCCCCTCGTTCACGTGATGCGCGAAGGGCTCGCCCAGCTGGGCCTCCATCCCTGCCGTATCGCCTGCGTTGAAAGCATCGTAGTAACGCGAGATCGTGTCGAGGGTGCGGGCGCGCGGCATGGCCATTCTCCGTAAAGCTGTCTGGCCTTGATTGCCACGCGCCATTCGCCGCGTCAAACGCGGTCATAGGCGCCGGCGCAGGTCACCCCAATGCGGCGCGCACGATCCCGGCCAGCGGCGTGGTCGGGCGGTCGATCAGCCGCGACAGGTCGTGGCTGTCATCGAACAGCGCGCCATTGGCGGCCTGCGCATCCGAATCCGCGATGATCGCGGCGAAGGGGCCGGGCAGGCCCATCGCCTCGAGCAAAGCGCGATACTCGGCCTCGGCAAGGTGCGAAACCTCGACCGCGCGACCGGCCTGTGCGGCGATCTCGGCGGCCAGCTCGTCGAGGGTGAAACCCGCATCGCCCGCCAGCTCATAGGTCTGGCCCTGCAAACCGGGATCGAGCGCCACTGCGGCCAGCGCCTCGGCGTAATCCGCGCGCGCGGCTGCCGCGATCCGGCCCGCGCCCGAACCCCCGGCAATCGTGCCCGATTGCGCAGCATAGCCGATCGCGCTGTCGTAATTCTCGCCATACCAGCCATTGCGCAGCAGCGTGTGGCTCAGCCCCGATGCGGCCAGCGCCGCCTCGGTTGCCACATGTTCCTCGGCCAGTTGCATCTTCGAGCGGTCGGCATGCAGCAGCGACGTGTAAAGGATATGGCCGACGCCATGCGTTTTGGCCGCCTCGATCACGTTGCGATGCTGCGGAGCGCGCTGGCCGACCTCGCTCGACGAGATCAGGATCAGCGTGTCGACGCCTGCCAGCGCGTCGAAACTGTCGGGGTCGGAATAGTCGAACCGCCGCGCGGCGCCCGTCAGCTTCTCAGGGCTGCGTGCCAGCCCGATCACGTCGGTCGCGCCGCGCGCGGCCAGTGCGGCAAGGGTGAGTTGGCCAAGATGGCCGGTGGCTCCGGTAGCGGCGATGGTCATGGCGACCTCCTTTTGTCTTTCGCTGACGGGAAGCTGCGCTCTTTACTGCGCAAAAGGAAGTACCTACATTTTGGTAAGTGTTCAGCAGCCCCGCACAGGAGCCTCCGCATTATGCAACAGACCGATCCCGCGCCGCTCGTCGCAGATGTGTTCAACGCCGATTGCCCCTCGCGCATGATCCTGTCGCATGTCAGTTCGCGCTGGGGTGGGCTGGTTCTGGTCGCGCTGCGCGACGGGCGGCTGCGCTTTTCCGAGTTGCGTCGCAGGATCGGCGGCATTTCCGAACGGATGCTGGCTCAGACCTTGCAGGTGCTCGAAGCGGATGGGCTGATCTCGCGGCGCGACCATGGCGAGGTGCCGCCGCGCGTGGACTATTGCCTGACCGAGGCAGGAGAGGCGATCGCGATCCGCTATTTCGAGCTCGCGCAGTGGATCGAGGCGAATCTGGACCGACTTGGCACGCAGCCTGCACAGTCGGGCGACTGATCAGGCGGTCGGCTCTCCGAAACGTTCGATGAGATGGCGGCGGATCTGGTCGCGGGTGTCGCGATAGGCGGCGAGCTTGGCCTCGCGCGTCTCGCCGATGCCGGTCGGGTCGAGGATCGGCCAATACTCCACGTCGAGATGAAAAAACCGCGTCAGCTCCAGCGCCTGACGCTGCGAGGCGGGCGACAGCGCGATCACCAGATCGAAAGCGGACAGATCGTCGCCCCATTCCTGCAACTCGGTGAAAGAGCGCGCGCGGTGACGCTCCAGATTGACGCCGATCTCGGCCATCACCGCGATGGTGAAGCCGTCGATCTCCAGATCGGCCTTCACGCCCACCGACTGCACGTAGCATTCGGTGCCGTAGAATTTCTTCATCATCCCCTCGGCCATCGGGGAGCGCGTGGAATTATGATCGCACGCAAAAAGAACGGAGTTGGGGATCTCGCCCATCCGTTTACCTCGGGGCGAGAACGGCAACGAGGGTGAAGAGGCGCCGCGCCGTGTCGATGTCGATCTCGGCCTTGCCTTCAAGGCGTTCCTGCAGAATGCGCGCGCCTTCGTTATGGATACCGCGCCGGGCCATATCGATCGCCTCGATCTGGCTGGGCGGCAGTTTCTTGACCGCCTCGAAATAGCTCTCGCAGATCTGGAAGTAATCCTTCACCGCCTGCCGGAACGGGCCGAAGGACAGATGAAACTCCGCCACTTTCGCGCCGCTCTCGGTTTCGGTGTCGAAAACCAGCCGCCGGTCGCGCACGCCAAGCGTCAGCGCGAACGGCCCTTCTGGTGCAGGTTGCCCGTCGCGGCCCGGGATATTGAAGCTGTTATCCTCGAGCAGATCGTAGATCGCGACCTTGCGCTCCTGCTCAATCTCCGGCGAGGGCGCGGGCAGCCCGCCCGTGTCCAGCTGGATATGAGAAATCCGGGCCATCACCCCTCCCCTTCGTCATTGAGCGCATCGAGCCGCGCACGCACCGACAGCCCATGCGCCTCGAGGCTTTCCGATTTCGCCAGCACCTCTGCCGAAGGGCCGATCGCCTTCAGCGCGCCGGGCGTCATCTTCGCCAGCGTGGTGCGCTTGATGAAGTCCATCACCGAGAGGCCCGAGGAGAAGCGTGCCGAGCGCGCCGTCGGCAGAACGTGGTTCGGCCCGCCGATATAATCGCCGATCGCTTCGGGCGTGTAGGCGCCAAGGAAGATCGCGCCCGCATGGGTGATCGCCTCCGCCAACCAGTCGGGATCGGCGACGCAAAGCTCCAGATGCTCTGGCGCAACCCGGTTCGACAGCTCGGCCGCCTCCATCAGATCGCGCGCCACGATCACCGCCCCGAAGTCGCGCCAGCTCGCGCCTGCAATCGCACGGCGCTCCAGCGTCTCGAGCCGTTTCTCGACTGCCGCAACGACCGCCTTGCCGAAAGCCTCGTCGGTGGTGATCAGGATCGCCTGTGCGCTCTCGTCATGCTCGGCCTGGCTCATCAGGTCGAGCGCGATCCAATCCGGATCGCCCGTGCCATCCGCGATCACGAGGATTTCCGACGGGCCCGCAATCATGTCGATGCCGACGCGTCCGAAAACACGCCGCTTGGCCGCCGCCACGAAAGCGTTGCCCGGCCCGGTGATCTTGTCGACCGCCGTGATCGTCTCGGTCCCGTAGGCCATCGCGGCAATCGCCTGCGCGCCCCCCATCCGGTAGACCGTATCGACGCCCGCCAATTGCGCGGCCAGCAGCACCAGCGGGTTCACCGCCCCGCCCGGCGTCGGGCACGCCACGACCAACCGCTCCACACCCGCGACTTTCGCCGGGATCGCGTTCATCAGCACCGAAGAGGGATAGCTCGCCAGCCCGCCGGGCACATAGAGCCCCGCGGCTGAAACCGGCCCCCAGCGCCAGCCAAGTTCCGCCCCGCTCGCGTCGATCCAACGCGCGTCATGCGGCATCTGGCGTTCGTGATAAGCGCGGATACGTTCGGCCGCTAATTCCAGGGCCGCGCGCTCCTCGGCGGGCACTTTTGCGACCTCGGCCTCGATCTCCTCAGCCGAAAAAGCCAGCGTCTCCGGCGTCAGCTCCAGTCGGTCGAATTTCGCGGTCAGCTCGATCAGCGCTGCATCGCCCCGCTTGCGGATATCCGCGATGATATCGGCCACGACCGCATCCACATCGGGGCTGTCCTCGCGCTTCATCCCCAGAAGTTCGACAAACCGGGTCTCAAAGCCCTCTTCGCGCGTGTCCAGAAAGTGCGGCATCGACAGTCTCCTATTCCGCTCTTCGGATTAGAGACTCCCGTCCTGCCCCGCAAGCACGACACTGCCCCCAAGGGCAATTCCACTTCGACTTGGCGTAAATATCCCCGCCGGAGGCATCCCCGGCGGCAAAGCGCGGCTCACTCGGGATGATGCGGCACCTTGCCGGAAGGCGCGCGATAAGGCCGCTCCACATCACGCAGATCGACATCGAGGCATTCGACATCGGCCGCCAGCGCGCCATCGCCCGCCAGCGTCAGGGTCACGCGACCCGCGCCGTCTTCGGTCTCTTCAAAGGTGATATCGAGGATCGAGAGCACCACGTCGCGATCCGAACGATCGATTCCCATACTCGCGACATGGGTGACGTCCGAGATCACCAGCAGCGACCGCACGCGCTCATAGGGGCGTTTCTCGGCCTCGGCCTGCGCCTTGTCCTCCCAGCGAAACCGGTTGATCAGCAGCGCGAGACGCCGGGATTTCGCCTCCCAGGCGATCTCGGTGATCGGCAGCACAGCATCCTGCACCAGTGCCGCGATCACGGGGAGGTCGTCCTTGGTCTCGGCGCGCAGCGCGATCGCGCCTTCGCCACCATCTTCGAATTTCGCATCACGGGTCATTGGGTCACCTCTGCATTCGATATGGGGAAGACGGCGGGGATTGCCAGCCGATCAACTCGCTTTCACGCGCTCGATATGCGCACCGACGCCCGCCAGTTTCTCCTCGACGCGCTCGTAGCCACGATCGAGGTGATAGACACGGCTGACGACGGTCTCACCTTCCGCGGCCAGCCCTGCAAGGATCAGCGACACGGAGGCGCGCAGGTCGGTCGCCATCACCGGCGCCCCTTTGAGCTTCTCGACGCCGTGGACCGTCGCATGACCGCCATGGACGTCTATATTCGCCCCCATTCGCACCAGTTCGGGCGCGTGCATGAAGCGATTCTCGAAAATCTTCTCTTCCAGAACGCTGGTGCCCTCGGCGGTGCAGAGAAGCGCCATCATCTGAGCCTGAAGATCGGTCGGGAAACCGGGGAACGGCTCGGTCGTCACGTCGACCGCGCGGATGCGGCCATTCTTGCGCGCCACCTTGAGGCCGGTATGGGTCTGCTCGACCGAGATGCCCGCCGCATCGAGCTTCTCGCAGAAGCTCTCCAGCAGATCGATTCGACCGCCCAGGCACTCCACCTCGCCGCCGCAGATCGCGGGTGCGAGCATATAGGTGCCGAGCTCGATCCGGTCGGCGACCACCGGGTGAGTCGCGCCGTGCAGGCGGTCCTTGCCCTCGATCACGATTTCGGAGGTGCCGTCGCCCTCGATCTGCGCGCCCATCGCGCGCAGGCATTTCGCCAGATCGACGATTTCCGGTTCGCGGGCTGCATTCTTCAGCACCGAGGTGCCTTTTGCGAGCGAGGCGGCCATCAGGAAGTTCTCGGTCGCGCCAACGGAAGCGAAGCGCATCTCGTGGGTGGCACCTTTCAGCCCGCCCTTCGCTTCGGCATGCAGATAGCCGTCCTTCAGTTCGATCTCCGCGCCGAGCGCCGCGAGCGCGTCGACATGGATATCCATCGGGCGCGCGCCGATCGCACAGCCGCCGGGCAGCGACACGACCGCATGGCCCAAGCGCGCCAAGAGCGGCCCAAGCACCAGATTCGAGGCACGCATCTTGCGCACGATCTCATAATCCGCGACCGGGTTGATCTCGCCGTGACAGGACGTGGCAAGCACCTTGCCCTCCTGCAGCGCGGTCACTTCCGCGCCGAGGCTCGCCAGCAATTCGGTCATCGTGCGGATGTCCGACAGGCGCGGCGCATTGGTCAGGGTCAGCGGCTCATCGCTCAGAAGCGTGGCCGGCATCAGCGCGAGACAGGCGTTTTTCGCCCCCGCGATCGGGATTTGGCCGGAAAGTGGCCCGTTGCCGCGTACGACGATGCTGTCCATGTCAACTGCCCTCGGATTCGTTGTTATTCGGCGGCTTGGATTCGGATTTGCGGGCGCGCGCCTGCGCCTTGCGCCGCTGCAGATTCGCGCGCAACGCCTGCGCCCGACGCTCTTCGCGGCTCAATTCCGCATCGCGGGACGTGCCCGATCCATCTTTCTTTCCGCCTGTCATGGCGCCTCGTTTAACCCGCCTGTGAAATCCTGTCGAGAGAGAGCAAGATTTGCCCTTGCACCCCCGCGCGATTGCGTCTAAATCCCCGCCACGGTCGAAGCGACGGACCGAAAACCGGCGCTGCTGTAGCTCAGCGGTAGAGCACTCCCTTGGTAAGGGAGAGGTCGAGAGTTCAAGTCTCTCCAGCAGCACCACTTCCCCCTCCCCGATTAAAACCACCGCCTAATCGGCGCGAATCCCGTAGCGGCTGATCTTGTCGTTGAGCGTGCGCCGCGCGATGCCGAGCGCCTGGGCGGCCCGTTCGGTATTGCCCCGGCAGCGTTCGAGCGTGGCGCTGATTTCGCGCGCCTCATAGGCCGCGACCTTGTCGGCGAGGCTTTGCGGGGCCGAGGGTGCCTCGGTCGGCGCATCGGGCAGATCAAGGCCCAGCGCGAAGCGTTCCGCCGCCGCTTTCAGTTCGCGGACATTGCCGGGCCAGGGGCGGCGCTTGAGCTGTTCGCGCAAGCTATAGGGCAGGTCCGGGACCTCGCGGCCATAGCGGCGTGCCGAAAGCTCCGCGAAATGACGAAACAGCAGAACGATATCCTCGCCCAGAGAGCGCAGCGGATCGAGCGTGATCTCGGCCCCGGCGAGGCGATAGAACAGATCGGCGCGGAAGCTGTCATCGAGCGTGCGTGCGCGCAGGTCCGATTTCGTCAGAGCGATGATCCGCAGGTCGAGCGGGCGCAGGCGGTTTTCGCCCAGCCGCTCCACCTGACGTTCCTGCAAGGCGCGCAGCAATTTCGGCTGCACCGCCGCCGGCATAGCCTCGACCTCGTCGAGCACCAGCGTGCCACCCGAGGCCGCCTCCAGCTTGCCGGGCTTGTCCTGCGCGCCGGGGAAGGCCCCCGCGACATGGCCGAAAATCTCGATCTCGAACAGGGTCTCGGGCAGCGCCGCGCAATTGAGCGCGACGAACGGCCCCTCCGCGCGCGGGCTCGCCGCATGGAGCGCACGGGCCACCAGCTCCTTCCCCGTCCCGGTCTCGCCCGTCACCACAAGGTCGATCTCCAAAGGCCCGAGCGCCGTGATTCGCGCGCGCAGCGCCGCGATCGCCGCCGACTGGCCGAGGATCTCCGCCCCGTCGCGCCGCGCGATCTCGTCCTGCAGCCGCCCCAACTCAGCGCGCGTCGCCCGCGCCCGCAGCGCCCGGTCGACCACCGCCAGCAGATGGCGCGCGTCATAGGGTTTCTCGAGGAAATCTTCGGCGCCCAATTGCATCGCCTTCACCGCATGCGAGACATCGCCATGCCCGGTGATCATCAAGACCGGCAGATCGGGACTGCGCGCCTTGAGCGCCTCCAGCAGGCCAAACCCGTCGATCCCCGGCATCCGCAGATCGCTGACCACCAGATCGGGCAGCGCGGGCGCATCGAGCGCCGCCTGCGCATTGGCAAACCCCTCGCAGTCATAGCCGCCCGCCTCGATTAGATCGGCGAGCGCCGCGCGGTGGTCGTCATCATCTTCCACGACATGGATCAGTGCGGTCATACCGGCTCCTTCTCGCGCACCCGTGTGAGCGTCACGATCATCTGCGTGCCCTCCCCCGGCGTCGAGCGGATATCGAGCCGCCCGCCGATCTCGGAGAGGATCGCCTGCGAGATCGCAAGGCCGAGGCCAAGCCCCGCGCCGTCGTCTTTGGTCGAGAAGAACGGCTCGGTCACGCGCCGCACGTCTTCGGGGGCGATGCCGGGGCCGTTGTCGCGGACGCACAGGTGCAGTTCATTTTCCGCGCCTTCCAGACGCAGCTCTACTTCGGGCGCGGGCTGGCCCTCAACCGCATCGAGCGCATTCAGCAGCAGGTTCACCAGCACCTGTTCCAGCCGCACACGCCCCGCATTGGCATAGAGCGGACCATCGGGCACGACCACGCGCGGCTTGATCCCCAGCGCACGGGCGCGCGGTGCGACCAGCTCCAGCGCGCTCGCCGCCACCGCGCCGATCTCGATCCGCTCCAGCGCGGCGGTGTCCTTGCGCGAGAAGCTTTTGAGATGCTTGATCGTGCGCTGCATCCGCCGGATCAGGTTGCGCGCGGTCTCGATGCGGGCGACCGTCTTTTCGGTGCTGCGTGCGGCGCCCATCTCGGCGGCGGCAAGCGTCGCCTCCATCGCGGCGAGCGGTTGGCTGACCTCATGCACGATCGCCGCCGACATCCGGCCAAGCGCGGCCATCTTCTCGGAATGGATCAAGCCTTCCTGGGCGGCGCGCAGTTCCGCCTCGGTCTGCCGACGCGCCTCGATCTCGCGGCCAAGGGCGCGGGTGCGCTCGGCCACCTTGCGCTCCAGCATCTCAGATTGGCGCAGGCGCAGCGCCACGAGCTGCCGCCGCTGCGCCTGCGTTTTCGCCAGCGCCAGACCCAGCACCGAGGCCAGCGCCGCCGTCACTCCCGCGATCAGCGCCGAGAGCATCGCGGGCTGCACCGGGGCTGCGGCCACCACCGTCCAGCCCTCACCGAAAGCAGCAGTCTGGCTGCGCAGCCGCGCGCCGCTCGCATCGAACATCCACGCGGCGCTGCCTTGCATCAGCGGCCCCTGTGTCGCCGGATCGCGCCCGGGATAGGTCTTCAGATCTGCCAGCCGCGCGCGGGCCTCGGGGGCGAGCGGATGGAGCGGGTGATAGAGCCAGTCGGGATTGCCCGAGAGAAACACGACCCCATCGGGATCGGCCACCGCCACCGCTTGGCCCGCCTGCGCCCAGGCCTGTTGCAGCGGGTCGAGATCGACCTTCACCACCACCACACCGGGCGGACCATCGCGATCTCCGATCCGCGCGGACAGGAAATACCCCGGAACCCCGGTGGTCACGCCGATCGCGTAGAAGGCGCCCTGCCCGGTGGCGATCGCATCGCGGAAATAGGGGCGGAAGCTGTAGTCGTGGCCTACGAAAGAGGCCGGGCTGTCCCAGTTCGAGGCCGCCAGCGTCACCCCCTGCCCGTCCATCAGGTAAAGCTGATCGGCCCCCGAGAGCCCCAGCACCTCGGCAAGGTAGCGGTTCGCCGCGAGATCCGCGCCGGGTGCATCGGGCGTGCCGATCACGGCGCGGATGCGGGCATCCTGCCCCACCACGGCGGGCAGGTAGCGGAAGCGGTCAATCTCAGTTTCCAGCGCGCGCAGGGTCAGGATCAGGCTGCGATCGAGCCGCGCGTCGATACCCGACAGCGCGATGCGCCACGCGCCCACAGCCGCTGCGACGGAGATCGCGCAAACCGCGATCACCCGCCAGAATGTCATGCGCGCGGCAGGCTTGGCCATGCGCCCTCCCTCTCGATCGCTCTTAACCGTCGCCCGGCTCGGCGGGGCAAGGCGCGATCCGGATCGGTGCCTCGCGCACGGCTCCGATCACCTGACAATCGACCGAGCACAAAGTCCAGCCCGAGACCGTCGCCCCCGAGGCTGCCAGTTCCAGATCGGGCACTTCGGGGCCGGTCGTGCTCCAGACCCACCAGCCATCCTCGAAATGCCCGCCCGGGCCCGGCTCCATCCCCGCGCCCGAGCCTTTCACCGCCGCGCCCACAAGGCGCAGCGTGTCGTGATCGGTCACCTGCCAATGTTCGCGCCAGCCCTCTTTCTCGACCGAATGGGTCCATTCCAGCGAGAACTGGCCCGAGGGCGCCAGCGCGATCATCGCAGCCCCAACCATGAGGCAGGTCGCGCTCATGCCGTGGCCCGCGCGCGGCGCAGCCAGAGCGTCGCGCCAAAGGCCACAACCAGCGCGAAGCCGATCTCGTCGGTCAGCGGCAGCGCCGCGATCAGGGTGAAGCCCGCGACCATCGCCAGCGCACGTTCCCACAGCGCCAGCGGGCGACCCAGCCAGCCGATCACCGCCACGCCCCAGAGCGCGAGCGCCAGCAGCGCCTTGATGACGACATAGGCGACGGCAGGCCAGTAGCCGATCGCTGCGGCGAGCGGGCCGCCATCCTGCAGCATCAGCGCGGGCGTATAGACCGCCATGAAGGGCACGACGAAGCCAGCCGCGGCGACCTTGATCGCCTCGAAACTGATCCTCAGGCCGCTTTCCTTCGCGATTGGCGCCGCGGCGAAACAGGCGAGCGCGACCGGTGGTGTCAGATCCGCAAGAATGCCGAAATAGAAGACGAACATATGGCTCACGATCAGCGGCACGCCGAGGTCGAGCAGCGCCGGACCCGCAATCGAAGAGGTGATGATATAGTTCGGGATCGTTGGAATCCCCATGCCGAGCACGATACAGGTGATCATCGTCAGGATCAGCGACAGGAACAGGCTCGACTTGCCGACGCCCACGATGAACTGGCCGAAGGTCGTGGCAGCCCCCGTCAGGGTCATCACCCCGATGATCACGCCAACCAGCGCGCAGGCGATCCCCACGGGCAGCGCGGTGCGCGCGCCATCGGCGAGGCTGTCGCGGCAGATCGCCAGCGTCTCGCGCCCGCCCTTGTTGAAAGCATTGATCGCGACCAGAACGGCCACGGCGCCCAGCACCGCCCAGATGCCGATCTCGAAGAAGGCGGCAGCGACCAGCGCAATCACCACCCAGAAGATCGTGCGCAGCACCTGATTGGGCAGCCCCAGCGCGACCGAGCCGCCGAGGATCAGCAGCCCCGTCAGCGACAGGCCCACGGTGCCAGCGAACAGGGGCGTGTAGCCTGTGAACAGCAGGTAGACGAGCACGGCGAGCGGAAGCAGCAGATACCAGCCCTCTTTCAGCGCCTTGCGTGGGGAGGGCAGTTCGGATTTCGCGAGGCCGCGCAGGTCGCGCTTGCCCGCCTCCAGATGGACCATCCAGAACGCGCCCGCGAAATAGAGGATCGCCGGGATCAACGCGGCTTTGACCACCTCGACGTAATCGACGCCCAGCGTCTCGGCCATGATGAAGGCCACCGCCCCCATCACCGGCGGCATGATCTGCCCGCCCATCGAGGAGGTCGCCTCGACGCCCCCCGCGAAGGCCGGGCGATAGCCGAAGCGCTTCATCAGCGGAATGGTGAATTGCCCGGTGGTGACGACATTGGCCACGCCCGAGCCCGAGATCGTGCCCATCAGCCCCGAGGACAGCACCGAGACCTTTGCCGCGCCGCCCATCTTGTGGCCGACCATGCCGAGCGAGACATCGGTGAAGAGCTTGATCATCCCGGCTTTCTCAAGGAACGAACCGAAAAGGATGAAGAGGAAGATATAGGTCGCCGAGACATAGGTCGGGATGCCGTAGATCCCTTCGGTGCCGAAGCTCATCTGCTCGATCACCTGCTCGAACGCGTAGCCGCGATGGTTGAGCGGCGAGGGCAGGTATTGCCCAAACATCGCATAGGCGAAGAACGTGCCTGCGATGATCGGAAGCGCCGGGCCCATCAGCATCCAGGCAGCGGTGAAGACGGTGATCAGAAGCACCACGCCGACCACGAGATCGAGCGTGTTCGGATCGCCCGCGCGCAGCAGGAGCGGCGTGTATTCGATCCATTGATAGGCGGCGACGGCGACGCCACCGGCAGCCAGAAGGTAGGCGATGGAACGCCCGAGCGGGCCGTAGCCCTTGGCAAGCGAGAGGAGCGGGAAGCCAAGCGCCAGCAGGAAGCCCACATGGACTGCCCGCGCGATCTGGCTCGAGGGGTTGATCACATGCGCGGCGAAGGCGATCTGCCAGACCGAGAAGGCCACCGCGAGCCAGAAAAGCACGCGCCCCTCGCGGCTATGCGGGAACCCGTCTGCCAG
This sequence comes from Thioclava sp. F36-7, assembly GCF_002020075.1. Lineage (NCBI taxonomy): Bacteria > Pseudomonadati > Pseudomonadota > Alphaproteobacteria > Rhodobacterales > Paracoccaceae > Thioclava > Thioclava sp. F36-7. The sequence goes on from NZ_MPZR01000007.1 coordinate 27,012, forward strand.
CGGGTCATGCACCACGGCATCGACCGCCGCTTCCTTATCCATATCCATCACTCTCTCCTCCCTCGAAAGGCGAGGGCGACCCGCCCGAGCGCGCCGCCCTCCCCATGTGTCTGCGCGGCGTTACTTCAGGATACCGATTTCCTTGTAGTAACGCTCGGCGCCCGGATGCAGCGGGATCGGAAGCCCCTGCACCGCCGCCTCGGCCGAGATGCCATTCGCCGCCGAATGCGCCGCCTTGAGCGTGTCGAGATGCTCGAAGAGCTGCTTGGTCATCTGGTAGGCTTCCTCATCGGACACGCCTTCGCGGGTCACGAGGATATTGGTGATCGCCACGGTCGGCACGTCCGCGTCCTGGCCCGGATAGGTGCCTGCCGGGATCACGCCCGCCTTGTAGGGCGCGCCCAGTTTCTCGGCGATATCGGCCGGGATCGCGACGAAGGTCACGTCCTGCGTCGTCGAGAGGTCCTTCAGCGCCGCGTTGCCGAGACCCGAGGATTGGAAGGTCGCGTCGAGCTGGCGGTTCTTCATCAGTTCGACCGATTCCGAGAACGGCAGATACTCGACCTTGCCCAGATCGTCATAGCTCATGCCCGCCGCGTCGAAGATCTTGCGCGCGTTCAGCTCGGTGCCCGATTTCGCGGCGCCGACAGAGAGGCTCTTGCCCTTGAGATCGGTGATCGTGGTGGCACCCGCATCCTTGAGGGCCGCGACCTGAATGAAGTTCGGGTAGATCGCCGCGATGGCGCGCAGCTTACCCAGCGGCGCCTTGAAGCCTGCCTCCGGGTTGCCCTCCCAAGCGTCCTTCACCGAATCCCCCAGCGCGAAGGCCAGCTCGCCCCGGCCCTGCTGGAGCAGGTTGAGGTTCTCGACCGATGCCTTGGTCGACTGCACCTGAACGCGCGCGTCGGGCATGGTTTCGCCATAGACTTCCGATAGCGCCACGCCGAGCGGATAGTAGACGCCCGAGGTGCCCCCGGTGAGGATATTGATGAAGTTTTCGGCTTTCGCGACGGGCGCGCTCAGCGCCACTGCCCCGGCGATCAGCGCGCCGAGCTTGATGTTCTGGAACATCCTTTCCTCCCATATGTCATTGCCCGCATTGAAAGCGGGACTGGCTCTAGGGTGCCCGGTTTCGCGCAGGGATCAATTCAACTCACACCGCTGCGACAAGAAAGCTGGCAGATCTCTGCGCGGGCTCTGGCGGGATTCTGCCACGAGCGCTGCGCAAAGCCGATATGCCGGGCAATTTCCGCCCCTATTTCTCTGGGCGCTTGACGCTACGAGCCCTATCTGCTCGGAAGCACCTGATTTCCGTCTTCAAAGCCCCCTATGCGCTCATTGCCTCCCTTCCGATACGCCCCCGACCGCTGGCCTCCTGCATTGCGCTGGACCTTCCTCCTCGCGGGCTCTGCGCTTCTGGCCTTCGCGCTGAGCCTCGCGCATCTCTCGGCGGCGCTTCTGTTGGGGCCGATGGCGGTCGCGATCGCGCTTGCCGCGAGCGGCGGGGCGGTGCGGCTGCCGCCTCTGGGCTTCATCGCGGCGCAGGGTGTCGTAGGCGTGATGATCGCCTCGAAGCTTCCCGCCTCGATCCTCCCCGAGATCGCCCGCGACTGGCCGATCTTCCTTGCCGGGACGCTCTCCACCGTGCTCGGCGCGAGCGCGCTCGGCTGGGTGATGGCGCGGGCGGGCGGCTTGCCCGGCACGACGGCGATCTGGGGCTCCTCCCCCGGCGCGGCGACCGCGATGACGCTGATGTCGGACGATTACGGCGCCGACATGCGCCTTGTCGCCGTGATGCAGTATACCCGCGTCGCCTGCTGCGCGATTGCCGCCACTGCCGTCGTGCAGATCTTCGGCGTGGCGCAGGCTAGGGATGTCGGCGCGGCGCTCGCCGAGCAAGGCCCGATGGACGTCGTCGCCGCGGTCGAGACGCTCGCGCTCGGGATCGGGGCGGCGTTTCTGGGCGTGCGGCTGCGCATTCCGGGTGGCGGTCTGCTGCTGCCGATGGCCTTCGGCTTGATCGCGAGCGCCACCGGCCTTCTGGAGATCACCCTGCCCCAGACCGTGCTCGCGATCAGCTATGCGGTGGTCGGCTGGGGGATCGGGATGCGCTTCACCCGCGCCGTGCTGCGCCATGCCGCAAGGCTGCTGCCGCGCATCCTCGGCTCGATCATCGCCCTGATCGCACTCTGCGCTGCCTTTGCAATGGGATTGGTCTATTTTGCCGGGATCGAGCCAGTGACCGCCTATCTCGCCACCAGCCCCGGCGGGGCGGATTCGGTCGCGATCATCGCGGCGGGCACACAGGTCGATGTGCCCTTCGTCATGGCGATGCAGATCGCCCGCTTCCTGCTCGTGCTCGTCGCGGGCCCCGCACTCGCCCGCGCATTGTCACGTAGGCGAGGCGATGTCTGAAGGCCCGTTCACTCTCTGAACTGGGTGTCGCCGTGGTTGTAGGGCTGCTGCTGGATCATCAACACGCCGGAATTGTCGTCGGGATCGTTGTCGTAGTGATCCTTCTCGGTCACGCCCGGCAACTGCCCGAACGCCTTCGACAATTTCAGCGGCGAGAAGGTGAAGGGCACCTTGTCGTGCAGCCACGGCATGTCGCGCAGCGCGCTCGACACCGAATCCGCGCACATCATCTTGTTGACCGAGCCGTTGCGCTCCACGCGGGCCATCAGCTGATCGGCCTGCGCCATCGTGATCGGAAGCTTCTGGGCGCGGACATACCAGCTCTCGCGGGCATGGTAGTCGATGTAGAATTTCCGCATCTTCTCGGTAATGCCAAAATGCACATCGTGGCGCTCGGGCGCCCAGGGATGATTCCAGGTGCCTGCCGGATCGAAGATGATCCGCTCGCGCCCGTTGATCAGCAGCGCCGAATGCCCGCCCGACCCGGTATTGGTCGAGATCACGGTATAGAGCGTAACCGAAGGCGGTTCGTCGGAAACATAGCGATATTTAGCGACCTCGGCATCCGAGGCATAAATGTTATCCGCCCCGCAGCCAGCTAGCAAAAGCGGCAGCATCAGGCAGACAAGAAGCACGCGCATCATCTGCCCGATCTCCCGTTCCCAAGCGTGTCTCTTTCAGCTGCCGCCGGTCGCGTCAGCCGCCTACAAGAGCGAGAAATACCAGAAAGCAGATGATCACAATCACCGAAACCGTGACGAAGCGAACAAAACCGTTGAATGTTCTCTCCTGGTCACGAATGTCCATATTGCCCGGTTTATACTCGGCCATTGCGCGTTCTCCCTTTTGCACTGTCTCCCAGAGGGGAAACTAGCCGAGCCGCGACAAGCTGTCACGCCTCGTCTTGAGGGTTCGCGCTGTCAGACGCATTTTCTTCTTCCAGCGCGCGGGCGAGCCGGAAGCCGATCCGGCGCGGCGCTTCGTCCGCGACCGGTTTCGGCTGCGCGATCAGCATCACGTTGAGCTGGTTCACCCAATGCCCGGGAACCCCGTCCTTTAGGGCGGGGAGGGATAAGGCAGTTTTATGCCGTCGGCGTTCTCTGTTTCCGCACATAGTCGCGGATGACATCGAGGGGCGGCCCGCCGCAGCTGGCGGCAAAGTAACTCGGCGACCAAAGCCCCTTCGGGCTGCGGCGCCGCAAATCTTCACGGTCGCGCAGCAATAGCCGCGACCCGACCCCTTTCAATGAGTTGACAAGCTTCGCAACCGGCACTGTTGCTGGATACTCCAGCAACAGATGCATGTGATCGTCCTCGCCATCGCATTCAACCACAGTGGCGCCGAAGCCTGCGGCGACTTTCTCGAAGGCACCTTTAAGACGCTGATGAGCATCAGCGTCAAGAAGACCACGCCGGGACTTGGTTACAAAGACCAAGTGGACATGAAGGTAGCTAACAACTTGTCTTCCCGATCTATATTCCATATTGAGAACCCTAAGACCAAATGTTATAATTTGACTATGCAGACGATCCGTGGCCATGTCTACCGGCTCAAGCCGACGCCGGAGCAGGAAGTCCTGCTCGCGCAGACGGCTGGCGTCACGCGCCTAGTCTACAATCTGGCGCTAGAGCAGCGGCGAACATGGGGCGGTCGGCCTTTTGCCGGCGGCGATCCAAGGAATTTCGGTGCGAAAGGTCTTTCGCGCGAGCTTTCAGAGCTTCGTAGCGACTTCGACTGGATCCGTGCCATCAGCCAGACTGCGCAGAACCAGGCCCTGATCGATCTCGATCGAGCCTATGCGAATTTTTTCGAGGGGCGGGCCGGATATCCGCGCCCGCGCAAGCGGGGCGCGGCGGACAGTTTCCGCCATGTTGGCCGCGAGATCGCGCTGCGAAAATTGAACGCAAAATGGTCAGAGGTCCGCATCCCGAAGATCGGCTGGATCCGCTATCGCGACACCCGTCCGCTGCGCGCCCGGGCCGATGGCACGGTCGAGATCCGCAACGCGACGCTCCGGCGCCGCCCCGACGGCGGCTGGGAGATCTCGATCGCAACCCGCTGCGAGATCGAAGAGCGGCTGGTTCCGGCCGCCGCCGTGGGCATCGATCGCGGCGTGGCCGTGCCCTACGCGCTTTCGACCGGGGAGATGGTCCATCTTCCGAAGACGGTGAAGCGGCGCCGGGCCGCGATCCGCCGCGCCCAGAAGACGCTGTCGCGCCGCAAGCGGGGATCGGCCCGCTATGCGCGGGCGCGCCGCCGCCTGGCCACCCTGCGGGCGCGGGACGCCCGGGCCCGGGCCCACCTGGCCCATGTGCTGTCGCGCCGATTGGCGCGGGGTCATGGGCTGGTGGCGATCGAGGATCTCAAGATCGGCGCCATGACCCGTTCAGCGCGCGGCACGGCGGAGGCGCCGGGGCGTAACGTGGCGCAAAAAGCCGGGCTGAACCGGGAGATTCTGAACGTCGGCTGGCATGCGCTGGAGCGCATGCTCGGCTACAAGCTCGAGGAAACGGGAGGGATCCTGATCAAGGTCCCGGCCGCTTACACCAGCCAGACCTGCGCCGTATGCGGCCATGTGGATGCGAGGAGCCGCGAGAGCCAAGCTCTCTTCGCATGCACCGCCTGCGGCGCGCAAACCAATGCCGATATCAACGCGGCGAAGAATATCCTGGCCCGGGCCCTCGCCCGGGACGAGGATCGACGGGGGAACGCTCCGTTGCTGGACGTGGAGGCTCAGGCATCAGCCGCCCATGAAGCGTCAACTCATCTCGGCCCGGAGCGGTTCGATGCCGCATTGGGCCGAAGTGGAAATCCCCGCCCTTCAGGGAGGGGAAGATGTTAAATGCTGGATGAGCTGCGTGCGCGCGCCGTATTCGTCGGTGCCGTAGAAGGTCAGGATGTCGGGGTCGAAAAAGCCGATCCCCTCGATCTGCAACACCCCCGCCTCGCCGCCGGTGAGACCAAGCACGACCTCCTCGTCTTCCTGCAACTGCTCTTCGAAGTTCTGGATATAGAGCAGGACCCGCTCATAGGCCCATTGCGCCGGGCTCTTATCCTCGGGCCGTCCGCGCGCCAACTCGGGCGGAAGCGGTTTGACCTCGGCGGTCTTCGGCGCGTTCTCCGAGGTATGCACCACTTTCGCATTCGGAAGGGCGGCTTCCTCATGGGCTTCGGCGGTGGTGCGTATCTCGGTCATGTCAGGCTCCAGAGCCAGGCGCCGTCCTCTCGCAAGGTGCGGCTCACCTCCCCTTTGTGCCAAAGATGGTTGAGATGCGCCATCGCTTCGACCATCGCGAGCCCGTGGGTGCTCTCGTCGATCTGGCGTTTGAACAGCGGCGGGAAGCACTCGCAGGCGGTGCGCGGGGTGTCGAGATGCTTGCGCAGACGTTTCAGCGCGCCCTCGTGGTTCTCGATCATCTGGCGCAGCCGCAGCGGCAACCCGGTGAAGGGCAGCTTGTGGCCGGGCAGCACGAGGTGACGATCCTCCGCGATCTCGGTAAAGCGCGCGCAGGAGGTCAGCCAGTCGGCCAGCGGATCGGCCTCGGGTTCGGTCGCATAGACGCCCAGATTGGCCGAGATCGACGGCAGAAGCTGATCGCCGCCCAGAACCAGATCGTCGTCCAAGCTCCACAGCGTCGCGTGTTCGGGCGCGTGCCCGTCACCCATCTTCACCGCCCAACGCCGCCCGCCGAGGGTGATTTCGTCGCCCTCCACGATCCGGGTGAAGCCAAGCGGCAGCGCATGGACGCAATCGGCGAAGTTGAAGGGCCGCTCGTTGGCGCGCTTGTCCAGAAGCGCCGGGTCCATCCCGGCGCGCCGGTAGTAATCAAGCGTCTCGGACACGGGCCGGTCCTGCGGGTCGAGTTGCAGCATCCGCGCGAACAGCCACGAGGTGCGGGTCGTGATCAGCTCGGCCCCCTGCTCCTGCAGCCAGCCCGCCAGCCCGATGTGATCGGGGTGGTAATGCGTCACAAGAACCTTGGTGACCGGCTTGCCACCCAGCGGCCCATCCATCGCCGCCTGCAGCGCCGTCCGGCATTTGCGCGTGTCGATCCCGGGATCGACCAGCGCCCAGCCATCGCCCTCATCGAGCGCGAAGCAATTGACGTGGTCGAGCGCCATCGGCAGCGGCAGACGGATCCACATCACCCCGGGCGCGACCTCGATCGCCCCGCCCGGCTCGGGCGGCTCCGCCCAAGGGTAGCGGATGCCATTCATCGACACGCGGGCGTCCTCGCCCCTCATGCCTCGAGATCTTCGACGCTGAGCGCGTAAAGCCCTTCCGCCCCTTCCTTCGCCTCGGCCAACGAGGCCGCATAGGCGGGCATCAGGCGGCGGATATAGACGGCAGCCAAGTGACCACGCGCGGAATCGCGGCCCTCGGCCATCGCGGCACGCAGGTGGTAATAGCCGCCCAGAACCCGCGCGAAGGCGTCGAGATAGGGCACGGCCCCCGCGAAGCGGTCCTGCATGCCTTGGCTGACCATCCACTCGGTATGCTCGCGCAGTTCCTCGGCGGCCTGCCAGACGTCTTCGGCCAGCACCGGGAAATCGCCCCGCGCGCCCTGCGCCTCGTCCTCGATCTCCTGCAGCAGACGGAAGGCGGCTTTGCCCTCATCCATCATCTTGCGGCCGACAAGGTCCATCGCCTGAATGCCGTTGGTGCCCTCGTAGATCGTGGTGATCCGCACATCGCGCAGATATTGCGCCGCACCGGTCTCTTCGATGAAGCCCATGCCGCCATGCACCTGCACGCCGGTCGACGCCACACGGATGCCCATATCGGTGCCGTAAGCCTTCGCGATCGGCGTCAGCAGCGCCGCGCGGGCCTGCCAATTCGCATCATTCGTCGCGCGCCCCATGTCGATCGCGACGCCACAGGCCAGCGCGATCGAGCGTGCCGCGAAAATCTCGGCCTTCATGCCGGCCAGCATCCGGCGCACATCGGCATGCTCGACGATCGGCGCAAACTGCACCCGGTCCTTCGCATAGGCCAGCGCCTGCTGATAGGCCGCCTCGGCCACGCCGATGCCCTGCGCACCCACGTTCAGACGCGCGTTGTTCATCATCGTGAACATCGCGGCCATGCCCTTGTTCTCTTCGCCGACGAGCCAGCCGGTCGCGCCCTCGTAGCTCATCACGCAGGTAGGCGAGCCATGGATGCCGAGCTTGTGCTCCAGCGAGACCACTTTCAGCGAGTTCGCCACGCCCGGTTTACCGTCGGCATCCGGGATCAGCTTCGGCACCATGAAGAGGCTGATGCCCTTCGTGCCGGGGGCCGCATCGGGAAGACGCGCCAGCACGAGATGGCAGGTATTCTCGACGCAATCATTGTCGCCCCAGGTGATGAAAATCTTCTGCCCCGAGATCGCATAGGTGCCATCATCGTTCGGCACCGCCTTCGTCTTCAGCGCACCGACATCCGAGCCCGCCCCCGGTTCGGTCAGGTTCATCGTGCCCGACCACTCGCCGGAGATCAGCTTGGGCAGATACAGCGCCTTGATCTCGTCGGAGGCGTGATGCTCCAGCGCCTCGATCTGGCCCTGCGTCAGCAGCGGGTTGAGCTGCAGCGAAAGGTTCGCGCCCGAGAGCATGTCGTTGAAACCGACGTTCAGCGCCTGCGGCAGGCCCATCCCGCCATGCTCCGGGTCCGCCGCGATACCGATCCAGCCGCCCTCGGCCAGCGCCGCGAAGGCCTCCTTGAAACCGGCGGGCGAGCGCACCACCCCGTTCTCCAGTTTCGCGGGCGTCAGATCGCCGTCGCGATTGGTCGGCGCGATCACCTCGTCGCACAGTTTGCCGCCTTCGGTGAGGATCGCCTCGACCATATCAGGGGTCGCCTCGGCAAACATCTCGGTAGCCGCCACCGGCGCCAGTGGCACGACATGGTCGAGGATGAAGCGAATATCGGTGACGGGGGAACGGTAAGTCATGGGTCTCCTCCGGGCAGCTTGGCAATTGCCGCGCGCGCGTCTATGTCCTGTCGGGTTGCCGATACCCTACCGCAAGGGCAGCCCCCTTCAACTCCAACGCTGCGTCACGACTGTATGAGCCAAGACACGAAACTCCTTTCCGCCGATGCCGAGGGCTATGCGCAGGCAGCCGCCCTGCTGCGCGCGGGCGAACTGGTCGCAATGCCGACCGAGACGGTCTACGGGCTTGCAGGTGATGCGCGCAACGACCGCGCGGTGGCGGCGATTTTCGCGGCGAAGGGGCGTCCGAAGTTCAATCCGCTGATCGTGCATCTGCCCTCGATCGAGGCCGCGGAAGAGATCGCCGTGATCTCCGACGCCGCACGAGAGATCGCCGCGCGCTACTGGCCGGGGCCGCTGACGCTGGTCCTGCCGCTGCGCCCCGATGCGGGGCTCTCCGATCTGGTGACAGCCGGGCATGACACGGTCGCGATCCGCCTGCCCGCGCATCCGGTCGCCCGCGCGCTGCTGACCAAATTCGGCGGCCCGCTCGCCGCGCCCTCGGCCAACCCATCAGGCAAGATCAGCCCGACCACGGCGCAGCATGTGATGGACGGGCTCGGCGGCAAGATCGCGGCGGTGATCGATGGTGGCCCCTGCGAGGTCGGGGTGGAATCCACCATCCTCGCACTCGATCCACCCGCGCTGCTGCGCCCCGGCGGGGTCGCCGCCGAAGAGATCGAGGCGCTGATCGGCCAGCCACTGCCCACCGGCGGCGACGCGGCCAAGCCCAACGCGCCGGGGCAGCTCAAATCGCATTACGCGCCGGGCGCTGCCGTGCTGCTGGATGTGACCGCACCGCCCCCGGATGCGGTCTGGATCGGTTTCGGCGGCGATTGCCCGACCGCCGATCTGAACCTCTCGCTCTCCGGCGATCTGACCGAGGCCGCGGCGAACCTCTTCGCGATGCTGCGCAAGGGCGATGCGCTCGCCCAGACGCGCGGCCTCGCCACGCTCGCCTTCGCCCCGATCCCGGAGACCGGCCTCGGGCGTGCGATCAACGACCGCCTGCGCCGCGCGGCTGCCCCGCGCGACTGATCGCCTCTTCGTGTTGGCTTAAATATCCCGGGGGTGAGGCGCGGACGCGCCGAGGGGGCAGAGCTCCCTACCCAATCACCCCTTACGCGTGCCCCGCCGCAGCCGAAAGCGTCCGGGGGTCGATCCCCATGCCTTCGAGCGCGCGCACCCATTTGGTCTCATGCTCGGCATCGAGCGCGAGGTCGGCGTCGCTGTCGGCGGTGAGCCAGCCATTGTCGAGGATTTCCTCCTCCAGCTGCCCCGGCCCCCAGCCCGCATAGCCCAGCGCCATCAGCGCCTGGTTCGGGCCGCGCCCCATCGCGATATCTTCGAGAATGTCGCGCGTGCCGGTCATCCGCAGCCGGTCGGTGACCTCCATTTGCCCCTCGCCGGTCGTCCAGTCCGGCGAATGCAGCACGAAGCCGCGCCCGGTCTCGACCGGGCCGCCAAAGAGGATCGGCTGATCGAAGCGGATATCCGCGCCGGGTCGTTCGATATCGAGGCTTTCGAGAAGGTCCGAGAAGGCAGGCGTCGGCAAGGGCTTGTTGATGATCAGACCCATCGCACCCTCATCGGAATGGGCGCAGACGGCGATCACCGAATGCTCGAATCGCGGATCGCCCATACCGGGCATCGCGATCAGAAACTTGCCTGTCAGGTCCATCTCGCTCCCCTTCGCAGTTGCATCCCATCTCTATTCAAGGTGGCGCGAGCGGCGCGTCTATTCAAGCCAGACGCAGGAATTGTTTCGCATTGCCGCGCGCCGGGACAAAATGTTGCACGCTTCTGTCGCGTTTGTGACTTCTGAACATGCAGGGAAGCGACTAGGTAAAAGATATGACACGTTTGTTACCAGTCATGGGGATCCTGCTTGGCTGCTGCCCGCTCGGCGTGGCGGCCCAAGAAGCTGTTGCGCAGATCGCCGCGCAAGAGCAGGTCGCGCCGCAAGACGCGTCCATGCCCGCACTGCCGACGCCTCCGGGGCTGGAACAGGCGCAACTGCGCGCAGGCGGCAAAGGCGCGAACGGCACCCGCATGGCGGCGCTGGAGATCGCGCTCGCGCCCGGCTGGAAAACCTATTGGCGCTCGCCTGGCGATGCGGGCATCCCGCCGCAGATTCAGTTCACCGGGTCGAGCAATCTCGCCTCGGCCGTGGTCCACTGGCCCGCGCCGGAAGTCTTCCTGTCTTCCGGCATGCGCACCGTCGGCTATCACGACGGCGTCGTGCTGCCGATTTCGGTGACGCCGAAAGATCCGGGCAAGCCGGTGCAGTTGAAAGCCGATGTGATGATCGGGATCTGCGACAATATCTGTGTTCCGGTCAGCCTGCATCTGCAGACCGAGGTCACCGGAGACGGCACGCCTGACCCGAAAATTCAGGCCGCGCTCGCGCGTGAGCCACGCAAGATCGACCCGCAGACGCGCTGCGAGACGGAGCCTATGAAGGATGGGGTTCGGTTGACGGCGCGGGTCGATTTGCCGCCCGCGATCGGCACGGAAAACGCGCTTCTGGAACTCGCCTCGCGCCCGGTCTGGGTGTCCGAGGCCGACAGCCACCGTGAGGGCGACACGCTCGTGACCAGCGCCGACTTCGTGCCGCCGGACGCGAAGCCCTTCGACCTCGACCCCAGCGATCTGCGCATCACCGTGCTCTCGGATCGCGGCGCGGTCGAGATTATGGGCTGCACCGAGTAATCAGCTCTCAGAGGTCAGGCTTCCGGCGGCGGTCTGTGGCGGATATGGCCGCGCAGCAGTCGTGGCGCGATGAGCCCCGCCCCCATCGCCACCATCCCCGCGATCAGCGCGAAGCCTCCGAAGGCGGGCATCAGTGCCTGACCCTCCCACATCGCACGGCCCAGCGTGAGCGCGAAGCCCACGGCCATCAGCGCCGCGACACCGGCCAGCACAGCGCGCAGCCGCACGACCCGCACGCCGTGACGCACCGCCTGCACCTGCCGCCCGAAATCGAGCTGCACCGCGAGCACCGCGGGCACGACCAGCAGCACGATGATCATCCCGAAGCCCAGACCGTAGACCAGCGTGATGACGGTGGATTTCAGGAACAGGGCCGAGCTGGATTGCTCGTAGAGAAGCGGCGCAAGCCCCAGAACCGTCGTCAGCGTCGTCAGCAGCACCGGGCGCAGGCGGTCGGCGACCGCATCGACGATTGCGGGCACGATCCCGCGCTTCTCGGCATATTCGTCGACCGTAGAGATCAGCACGATCGCGTCGTTGATGATGATCCCGATCATCCCGATCCCGCCCACCACGGCGAACATCGACATCGGCAGGTTCCAGACATAGTGGCCCCAGATCGCGCCGACTGCGCCGAAGGGGATCACCGACATCACCACGATCGGCCTTGTCCAGCTTGCGAAGATCCAAGCGAGCACGATGTAGATGCCGATCAGGCACATGATCAGCCCGATCATCGCGTCGTTCATAAAGTCGCGCTCCTGCTCGGCCTGCCCGGTGAGCGTATAGGCCACGCCGCGTTCTTCGGAGATCCGCGGCAGGATTTCGTCGGAGATGCGCGCCAGAATTTCGTTGGCTCGCGCGGGATCGTCTTCGGAGACATCGCCCGTGACCGAGACCTGCCGCACGCCATCCTCGCGCCGGATCGTCGAGAAGCCCGTCTGGCTGCGCACCGAGACGATATCGGCCAGCGGCACCCATTCGCCGCCGGGCGCGCGCAGCTGCATCCGGTCGATGAAATCGGCGGCCAGCTCTTCCTCAGGCAGTTCCACACGGATCGTGGCCGAGCGCACCCCGTCGGGGAAGCTCGCAGCCTCGGTGCCGTTCAGACGCGCGCGCAATTCGCGGCCCAGCGTCGCGATGTCGAAGCCCAGCGCCTCGCCCTGCGGGGTGAGATCGAGGATCAGCTCCTGCTTGTCATAGGCGAGGTTATCCTCCACCGCCGAGACTTCGGGGAATTGCGCAAGCTGCGTCTTCAGGTCTTCGGCGGCGTCTTTCAGAATGCGCGTCTCGTTGCCCGAGAACTGCACCGCGATCCCGTCCCCGGCCCCGCCGGAGCGGAAGCGGCGGAAGCTGATCTCTTCGACCAGCGGCAGGCGCGGGGTTTCGGCCTGCAGCCGCGAGACGAAATCGAAGCTGGAATAGGGGCGGTAATCAGGGTCGATCACCTCGATCGAAAGCGAGCCGAGAAGATCGGCATCCTTGGTATCGGCAGAGGCCAGCCCCCGCCCCGATGCGCCGCCGATCTGCCCGATCGCGTATTCGACCGGGTTCACGCCGTATTCGTCCTCGAATTCCTTGGCGACCTTGGTCACGGTCGCCTGCATCGTGCGCATCATCTCTTCGGTGTCGGCCCGGGTCGCGCCCTCGACCATCGAGAAGGCGCCGTTCACCGTCGATTGCTCGGGCGGATTGAAGAAGCGCCACTGCACCTTGCCCGACATCACGAAACTGACCTGCCATAGCAAAAGCGCGATCGCCGCCGCGATCACCGGGTAGCGCCCGATGACGATCAGCCGGGTGAGCGGCTTCATCACGACGCGGCGGAACCAGTCGAGCCCGCGGTTCACCTGCCGCGAGGGCCAGTCGTACCACTTGCCCTCGGAGGTGTGGCGCAGCGCGTGGCTCATGTGGTTGGGCAGGATCACGAAACACTCGATCAGCGAGGCGGCGAGCACCGCGATCACCGTATAGGGAATATCGACGATCATATTGCCCATGCGCCCGCCGATCACGGTCAGCCCTGCGAAGGCGATCACGGTCGTCAGGGTCGAGGCGAAGACCGGGGCGGCCATGCGCCGCGCGCCGTTCTCGGCGGCAAGCACTGGATGCTCGCCCAGATGGCGCGCACGGAAATCGGCATGCTCGCCCACCACGATGGCATCATCGACCACGATCCCCAGCGTCAGGATGAGCGCGAAGATCGAGATCATGTTCAGCGTCATGCCGGTGAAATACATCACCGCCAGAGCCGCAGCCATCGAGGTCGGGATCCCCATCGCCACCCAGAAGGCCGTGCGCGCGTTGAGGAACAAAAACAGCAGTACCAGCACGAGGCTCAGCCCCAGCACCCCGTTGCCCACCAGCAGATCGAGGCGCTGCGTGATGGCGTCGGACCGGGTGCGCACCAGATCCATCGTGGTGCCCGCAGGTAGCGTCGGCTGCATCTGGTCGATCACACCTTCGACCTTGTGCTGGATCGCGATGGCATCGCCCGCCGCCGAGCGCGCGACATTGATCACCACCGCCGCGTTGTCGCCGACGAAATAGGCGCGGTTCCGGTCGCCGCCTTCGACGCGGATATTGGCCACATCGCCCACGGTCAGCTGCGAGCCGTCCGGTTCGGTGCGGATCACGAGGTTCTCGATCTCGGGGGCGGATCTGCGCTCTTCGCCCGTGCGCACGCGCGTGGCGCCGCCCGCCACTTCGCCTGCCGGATCGGTATTCGCCTCGGCGGAGATCACATCGATGATCTGGGTCAGCGTCACGTCATGCGCCATCATCGAGACGGTCGGCACTTCGACGACCGTTTCGGGGGCCGCGATCCCGGCAAGCGAGGTGCGCGTGACGCCCTGCTGATAGAGCCGCACGACGGCCTCGTCGCCCAACCGGCCCAGCTGCTCGGGCGAGAGCGGCCCGGTGATCACCAGGTCGGTTACCGTGTCGCGCCAGACGCCGCGCGCCACTTCGGGCTCCTCCGCGCCTTCGGGCAGATCGCCCGCCGAGGCCAGCGCATTCTCGACATCATTGACCGCGCGGGACATGTCCCAGTCGGGTTCGAAATCGAGACTGATCCGCGCCGAGCCTTCCGAGGCGCGGCTGTCCGAGGCTTCCACCCCCTCGACCGAAATCAGCGAGGGTTCCAGCACCTGAACAATCGCCCGGTCGACCTCCTCCGCGCCTGCGCCGTCCCATTTCACCGAGACGGTGATCGATTCCTCGACCGAATCCGGGAAGAACTGCGCGCGCATCCGCGGTAGGGCGACGAGCCCCGCGCAGATCATCACGACCAGCACGATATTCGCCAGCGTCGCGTGGCGGGTAAAGAGACCGATCAGCCCGCGGCCGGGCGGCAGCTCTCTGGGATCGAGGCCAGACGCCATCTCAGCCTCCGATCCGGGATTCGAGCTTCTCGACGGTCGCGACGGGCACCTCGTCCTGCTTCAACTCGGCAAGAAAGCGTTGCTTGGCATTGTCGGGCATCGCGGTGTTCGTCTCGACGAAACTAACCAGCTTGGCGCGGCGCTCGGGATCGAGATTGATCGTCTCGGGCTCGGTGGCCGCCTGCGGCTGACCGGGGCGCATCGGGCGCAGCTTGATCCCGCGACCCAGAAGCGGCGTGCGCTCGGCCACGATCTCGGTGCCGGGCGCGAATTTGGCGCGGATGATGACCGCATCGCCCTGACGGCGCAGCACGGTGACATCGGCGGTTTCCAGACGGTCTTCCGGGCCCAGCACGAGAACCGTGCTCTCCGCATCGACGGCTGCCGCAGGAATTTCCGCGACATTCTCGAGCGCGGGCTCTTTTAGCCGGACGGTCACGAAATCGCCCGGACGCAGATTGCCGAGACCGTCGGTGACGCGCGCAAACAGCAAACGCCCCGTCACCCCGTCATCGACCGCCGCCGAGACGCGCGACAGCTCGGCCTTGGCGGTCAGCGTCTCCTCGCCTGCAACCAGTTCCACCCCCACGGGCAGATCGCGCAGCGCACCGCGATCGTCGGTCAGGCGCGCGAATTGCGCAGTGGAGACGCGAAAGGCGATTTCCAGCGCGTTCGGATCGATCAGTTTGCCCAGCATCTCGTTATTCGACACCAGCCCGCCCGCGACCGCGTTCACCTCGGCCAGACGCCCCGAGAATTCGGCGCGAATTTCGGTATCGGCCAGTTTGCGATCGGCTTCGGTCAGGCTGATCTTGGCGCGGGTCAGCGAGGTGCGCGCGGTATCGAGCTGCGCCTGCGCGGTCGACAATGCCGAGCGGCGGTTCAGCACCGCCTGATCGGCCGCCGAGGCCGCCAGTTCCGAGGTTTCCAGATTGGCCGCCGAGCCGACGCCCCGCTCCGAGAGCGAACGCTGACGGTCGAGCGCCTTGAGCCGCAGGTCCGCCTGCCGCTGCGCCGCTATCACATCGTCCTTCGATATGGCCAAAGCGCGTTCCGCCTGCGCAAGCGCGGCCTCTGCCTCGGCCACGGTCGCCGCGGCGCTGTCGCGCGCCGCCTGCGCTTCTGCCGGGTCCAGCTTGACCAGAAGCTCGCCCTTCTCGACCTCCGCGCCATCCTCGAAATCGGGGGCAAGTTCGACAATCGTACCTGCCGCCGACGCGCGCAGCTCCAGCTCGCGGGTCGAGCGCACCTCGCCATAGGCGGTCAGCACCGGCGACATTGTCTTGAAGGTGACCGGGATCACATTGGCCGCGAAAACCCGTTCGCGCGCGGTGGGCGCACGCCCATTCTCGGCATTGCGGGCCTGCATCGCCTGAAAGATCGAGAAGCCGCCCATCGCCAGCAGGCCGACGGTCAGCGCCAGAAGAAACAGCCCCATCAGGGAGCGGGTGAGAAAGCGCATGGCGTCTCCGATCTGTCGTCAGTGCTACGGGCGCTCGCAATTGCCCACGGTCGCGCGATTTCCATGTTACCTTGCCGAAATAGGTGCAGGGAATGGTTATCTCTACGCGTCACGGCGCCACGTCCGTCACTTTTTCACGAAAGCGCGACCGTTTGGCGCGGTTTACGCTTGGTCGAGACGGGCCCGAATTTGCAGAAGATCGGCCCAGGCTTCGCGCTTGGCGGCCGGGTTGCGCAGCAGATAGGCCGGGTGCGTCATCGGCAGCGTGGGCCGCCCGAAGGCCTCGGCCCAGGTGCCCCGCAAGCGCAGGATGCCGCGCTTGCCGAGCGCCGCGGCACAGGCGGCATTGCCCATCAGAACGATCAGGTCGGGATCGGCGAGATCGACATGGCGGGCGAGGAAGGGCAGCATCTGCGCGATCTCGGCAGGCGAGGGATCACGATTGCCCGGCGGACGCCAGGGCAGGACATTGGTGATATAGAGCGCGGCTTCGGCATCGGGCGATTGCCGCGAGAGGCCGATCGCGCCGAACATCTTGTCGAGAAGCTGACCGGCGCGGCCCACGAATGGCAGGCCTTTCTGGTCCTCCTCGCGCCCCGGCGCCTCGCCGATGATCATCACCCGCGCGGCAGGCTTGCCATCGGCAAAGACAGTGTTGCGCGCGCCGAGCTTCAGATCGCACATATCGTAGGAGTCGATGGCGGCGCGCAGCGCTTCGAGCGTGTCGGCCTTGCCCGCCGCATCGCCTGCGACGACGACCGGATCGGGACCCTCGATTTTCGCCATCTGCGCGACTGGCGGCAACTCCCGGTCCGCCACAGGCGCGGCCTCGGGCGCCTTCGCCTTGGCCTGCGCGGATTTGTCGGGCAGCTCGTAGCAATCGACAGGCGTATCGCCGATGACCGTATCGACGCCCATTTCCAGCTGCCATTCGAGGGCGGCCAGAGCGGCGTGATAGTCGAGTTCCGGTGTCGGCTGAGTCTCCATTGCGCGACCCTACCTCATGGGTGCTGCGACGGTAAAGCGGCTGGACGCCCGCCCCCCCGTTTGCCATAAGCATCGAAGTCTAACCGGAGCATCGCGCAATGGCTTTTCGCCCAAGGCACCTGCTGGGGATCGAACATCTGAGCCCCGAGGATATCCTCACCGTTCTCGACCTCGCCGAAAAATATGTGGATCTGAACCGTCGCACGGTGAAAAAGACCGACGCGTTGGCCGGGATGACCGCGATCAACATGTTCTTCGAGAATTCGACGCGGACCCAATCCAGTTTCGAGCTTGCGGGCAAGCGGCTCGGGGCGGACGTCATGAACATGTCGATGCAGACCTCGTCGGTGAAGAAGGGCGAGACCCTGATCGACACCGCACTGACGCTGAACGCGATGCATCCCGATCTGCTGGTGGTGCGGCATGGCTCGTCCGGCGCGGTCGATCTTCTCGCGCAGAAGGTCGAATGCGCGGTGATCAATGCGGGCGACGGCAAGCATGAGCACCCGACACAGGCGCTTCTGGATGCGCTGACCATCCGGCGCGAGAAGGGCCGGATCAAACGCCTGACCGTCGCGATCTGCGGCGATGTCGCCCATAGCCGCGTCGCGCGCTCCAACCTGATCCTGCTGGGCAAGATGGAAAACCGCGTGCGCCTGATCGCGCCGCCGACCCTGATGCCCTCAGGCGTTCAGGAGTTTGGCTGCGAGGTCTATCACGACATGCGCGAAGGCCTGCGCGACGCCGATGTGGTGATGATGCTGCGGCTTCAGAAAGAGCGGATGGATGGCGGCTTCATCCCCTCCGAGCGCGAATATTTCCACCGCTACGGGCTCGATGCCGAGAAGCTCGCCTTCGCCAAGGAAGACGCGATCGTCATGCATCCCGGCCCGATGAACCGTGGCGTCGAAATCGACGGCACCATCGCCGACGACATCAACCGCTCGGTCATTCAGGAACAGGTCGAGATGGGCGTGGCGGTGCGCATGGCGGTGATGGACTTGCTGGCGCGCAACCTGCGGGCCGAGCGCGGGCGCGCGCTCACGGAGGGCACCTATGTCTAAGATCGAGCGCGACGAAGTTCTCAACTACCGCCCCGGCCCCGAAAGCGAATTGCCGCTGGACGAGGGCGAAAAGGTTCTGGCCGTCTTCACGGCAGACAAGAAACGCTACTGGACCGATCATGCGGTGCTGGCGGTGATCGGCGCGGTGCTGATCTCGACGGTGCTGTTCTGGCTCGGCAAGCCCGATCAGGTGGTGATCGCGAGCTTCGCCGTCGTGGTCGGCATGGCGGCGCGCGGGCTCTATTTCCGCTCGGAGGCCTTCGCGCGGCGCTGGCAGTTGACGGACAAGCGTCTGATCGGGCCGCAGGGCAAACAGGTGATGCTACTGCAAATCTCCGGCGTGCGCTCGCTGATGGGCGATGTGCAGGTCGTGA
The DNA here is from genome assembly GCF_002020075.1 of Thioclava sp. F36-7. NCBI lineage: Bacteria > Pseudomonadati > Pseudomonadota > Alphaproteobacteria > Rhodobacterales > Paracoccaceae > Thioclava > Thioclava sp. F36-7. Next base: position 45,382 of record NZ_MPZR01000007.1, read on the forward strand.
CGACGGCGGGCGACAAGCATCTGATCCGCCACCTCGCCGATGCGGGGCCCGTGGTGCGTGAGATCGAGAGCGCGCAGGCCGCGCGCAAACTGGTGGCGAAGTGAGGCACGACGCATGACCCTATTCCTCGAAAACGCCAAGCTGATCGACCCCGAGGCGCTGACCGAAACCACCGGAAACGTGGTGATCGACAGCGGCCTGATCGCGGCGATCGGCGATATGTCCGCCCCCGCCGATGCCGAGGTGATCGATTGCGGCGGCAAATGCCTCGCGCCCGGGATCGTCGATCTGGGCGTGAAGATCGGTGAGCCGGGCGAGCGCCACATGGAAAGCTTCCGCACGGCGGCGCTGGCCGCCGCAGCCGGGGGGGTGACAACCATCATCGCCCGTCCCGACACCCAGCCCGCCATCGACAATCCCGAGACGCTGGAATTCGTCACCCGCCGCGCGGCGGACGCGCCGGTGCGCATCCTGCATATGGCGGCGCTGACCAAAGGCCGCGACGGGCAGGAGATGACCGAGATCGGGTTTCTGAAAGATGCGGGCGCGGTGGCCTTCACCGACGTCACGCGCGTCTCGGACCAGACCAAGGTGCTGCAACGCGCCTTTACCTATGCGGCCCATCTGGGCGCTCTGGTGATCGGCCATCCGCAAGAGCCGGTCCTGTCGAAAGGCACCGCGGTGACTTCGGGCAAATTCGCCTCGCTGCGGGGTTTGCCGGGCGTGTCCCCGATGGCCGAGCGGATGGGGCTCGACCGCGATCTGGCGCTGGTGGAGATGACAGGCCTCGCCTATCACGCCGACCAGATCACCACCGCGAAGGCCCTGCCCGCGCTGACGCGCGCGAAAAAGGCCGGGCTCGATGTGACCGCCGGGGTCTCGATCCACCACCTGACGCTCAACGCGCTCGACGTGGGCGATTACCGGACGTTCTTCAAACTGACGCCGCCGCTGCGCGACGAGGAAGACCGGCTCGCGGTGATCGAGGCGGTGGCCGACGGCACGATCGACGTGATCTGTTCGCTGCACACCCCGGCGGATGAGGAATCCAAGCGCCTGCCCTTCGAGGAAGCGGCCTCCGGCGCAGTCGGGCTCGAGACGATCCTGCCCGCCGCGATGCGCCTTTACCATGCCGGTCAGCTGACCCTGCCGCAGCTGTTCCGGGCGATGTCGCTGAACCCGGCGAAGCGTCTGGGACTGCCGCAGGGACGGCTTTCCGAAGGGGCTCCGGCAGACCTCGTGCTCTTCGATCCGGACGCGCCGTTCGTGCTCGACAGGTTTAAATTGCGCTCAAAATCGAAGAATACCCCCTTCGATACTGCTCGAATGGAAGGCAAAGCGCTTGCCACATTCGTCGCAGGGGTGCAGGTTTATAACAACAATAACGACTCATAAACGAGGCGAGGGCAGGCATATGCCGGGAATTGAGAACGGGTCAGCATGGCTCGGGCTGGTGGCTGCACTGGGCTACCTGCTCGGATCTGTGCCGTTTGGGCTCGTTATCACCAAGCTTTTCAAACTGGGCGACCTGCGCAAAATCGGCTCCGGCAATATTGGCGCGACGAATGTTTTGCGCACCGGAAGCAAGAGCGCGGCCCTTGCGACCCTGCTCCTCGACAGCGGCAAAGGCGCGATTGCGGTTCTCATCGCACGCTACACGCTGGGCGAAACCGCCGCGCAGGTGGCGGGCGCGGCCGCCTTCATCGGTCACATCTACCCGGTCTGGCTTCGCTTTCAGGGCGGCAAAGGGGTGGCGACCTTCCTCGGCACGATGATCGCGCTGGCTTGGCCCGTGGGCCTTGCGACCTGCGCCGTCTGGCTGGTCACGGCGCTGCTGACGCGGATTTCCTCGCTCGCAGCGCTGGTCTCGGCGGCTGCGACGGTGCCGCTGGCCTATTTCCTCGGCTATCGCGAATTGATGATGCTGGCGGCGGGCCTGTCGGTGCTGATCTTCTGGCGGCACCGCACCAATATCGCGCGCCTCGCGATGGGCACGGAGCCGAAGATCGGCAAGAAGACCTGAGCCGTCCCGGACGCGATCAGACGTGCTGGCCCGCGTTCACCTCGATCTCGGTGCCAGTGACGTAGCTCGACGCATCCGAGCAGAGGAACCAGATCACATCCGCCACTTCCGACGGCTGACCGAGCCTGCGCAGCGGCAGTTTCTCGACGATCTTCTCGGTGCCGGGACTGAGAATCGAGGTTTCGATCTCGCCCGGCGCGATGGCGTTCACGCGCACCCCGAGCGGCCCGAAATCATGCGCCATCTCGCGCGTCAGCGCCTTGAGCGCGGCCTTCGATGTTGAATAGGCGGCCCCTGCGAAAGGATGCACCCGCAGACCTGCGATAGAGGTCACGTTGACCACGGCCCCCTGCGCGGTCGACAGCTCCTCGACCAGCCCGCGCGCGAGCACGATGGAGGCGAAGAAATTGACGTGGAACACCTGCCCCCAGGTGCGCAGATCGGTGTCGAGCGTATTGAGCCGCTCGCCCTCGGGCCCTTTCGGCGAAATCCCTGCATTGTTGACCAGCGCATGCAGCCGTCCGTCGATCCGGCTGCGAATATCGGCAATCGCGTCGATCACCTCGTCGGGCTTGGCAAGATCGACCTGGATGTGATCCTCGCGCCCGCCGCCCCACGGGCATTGCTCGGGGAAAGGCTGGCGCGAACAGGTGATGACGCGCCACCCTTCGGCTGCGAAGCGTTTCACCGTTGCGTGGCCGATGCCCCGGCTCGCCCCCGTCAGCAGCATTACTTTGCGATCATCCATTACTCGAACTCCCCGTCAGCGCGCTCCCGACCCTAGTCGGTTTTGTTCCGAGCGCAACGGCCCCGATTGCGCCCTTCCAAACCCGGCGCGAACGGTCTAGCAAGATGGGACCACCCTGCCCGAGGACCAGCCAGATGAGAAAGCAGACCATGGATCGTGACTGGATCGCCACCGCCCGCACCCTCTCGGAAGCCTTGCCCTACCTCCAACGCTATTCCGGCGCCGTGGTCGTGGTGAAATTCGGCGGCAACGCGATGGGCGACGAAGAGGCGATGGCCGATTTCGCCCGCGATATCGTGCTGATGCGTCAAGTCGGCATCTTCCCGGTCGTGGTGCATGGCGGCGGGCCGATGATCAACGAGATGCTGGGCAAACTCGGCATCGAGAGCCAATGGGTGCGCGGCAAGCGCGTCACCGACAAAGCCACCGTGGAAGTGGTCGAGATGATCCTCTCGGGCCTTGTCAACAAGCGCATCGTGCAGGCGATCAACGACCAAGGCGGCCGCGCGGTCGGCATCTCGGGCAAGGATGACGACCTGATGGTCTGCGAGGCGGACGATCCCGAACTGGGCTTCGTCGGGCGCCCGGTCGAGATGAACGTGCAGGTGATCCGCGACCTCTACAACGCGGGCATGATCCCTGTGATAGCCCCGGTCGCGACCGGCATGGCCGATAACGAGACTTTCAACGTCAATGGCGACACCGCAGCCGGCGCCATCGCGGGCGCGCTGCGCGCCGATCGCCTGCTGCTGCTGACCGATGTGGCGGGCGTGAAGAACAAGGCGGGCGAGGTCATGACCCAGCTCACCCCCGAGGACGTGACCGCCCTGATCGAAGACGGCACCATCGCGGGCGGTATGATCCCCAAGGTCGAGACCGCGCTGAAAGCGGTCGACGAGGGCGTGCGCGCGGTGGTCATCGTCGACGGGCGCGTCGCCAATGCCTGCCTGCTGGAGCTGTTCACCGAACATGGGGCGGGCTCGATGATCCGCTCGACCGAGCCGCGCGTGAAACCGCGCAGTGAGTGAGACGCCGCCGGTAATCTCCGGCCTCGCCGCGGCGCTGGCCCCGCACCGGCTCTTCGTGTCGGGGCTGCTGCATGAGGATGGCGAGACGATCGCGCTGATCTCGCCCGATGAGCCGGGTTTCTGGGATCACGTCACCGCTCAGCCGGAATTCGCCGAGGACGCGCCCGATCCGCTGGACCGCTGGTCTGCGCGGGTGATCGGCGCCCTCGCACGGCAATTTGAAGCCCGCGCGCTTTTCCCCTTCACCGGCCCGCCCTGGCAGCCTTTCGTGAGCTGGGCCGTGAGAAGCGGACAGAGCTTCGCCTCGCCGGTCCATCTGATGTGCCATGCGCATATGGGCCTCTGGGCCTCGGTGCGGGGCGCGCTGGCCCTGCCTGGCTTGCTTCCCCTGCCCGCGCCCGCCGCCAATCCCTGCATCGGATGCCCTGCGCCCTGCGCCACCGCCTGCCCGGTCGATGCGCTCAAACCCGACGGTTACGACACGCAAAGCTGTCACGCGCATCTCGACCGCCCCGAAGGCGCGGCCTGTCGCGATCACGGCTGCCTTGCAAGACGCGCTTGCCCGGCAGGTGAAAGCTATGGCAGGCTGCCTCAGCAATCCGCATGGCATATGAGGCAGTTTCACCCATGACCCCGCTCGGCTATCGCCGCCTGATCCTGACCCGTCATGCCAAATCCAGCTGGGACGACCCGGCGATGGAAGATCGTGATCGCCCGCTCAATGCGCGCGGACGCGCGGCCGCGCTTGAACTGGGCGATTTCCTTGCCTCGCGCGGGCTGGAGCCGGAAGAGGTGCTCTGCTCCTCGGCGACTCGCACCCGCGAGACATGGGACCGGGTGGAGCGCGCGGTGATCGAGACGCGGCCGGAGGTGAGCTATGTCGAGGATCTCTACCACGCCGCCCCCGAGATGATGCTGCAGGTCCTGCGCACCGCCGCGGCGCCGACGGTGATGATGTTGGGCCATAACCCGGGCATCGCGGAATTCGCGCATCGTCTGCCTGCACGCGCGCTGCACGATCCCGATTTCCGCCGCTTCCCGACCTGCGCCACGCTGATCGTCGATTTCCAGATCGACAGCTGGGACGAGGTGCAGCCGGGACAGGGATCGGTGCTCGATTTCTTCACGCCGACCCGGCGCGGCTGAACACAGCTTTTCCCTCCCAAGATCGTGACGTTAGGGCACGGTTTTCTATGGCCAGCCGCGCGCCTGTGCCCTATCTCTCTGGCGTAATCATCACAGGAGGGTTTCCATGTCCGCTCAAACGCCGAAACGCATCGCCGTCACCGGGGCTGCCGGTCAGATCTGCTACGCGCTGCTGTTCCGCATCGCCAAGGGGGATGTCTACGGTCCCGATCAGCCGGTGATCTTGCAGCTTCTGGACCTGCCGCAGGCACTCGACGCGGTGCGTGGCGTGGTGATGGAGCTGGAAGACTGCGCCTTCCCGCTGCTCGCCGGCACCGTTGTGACCGATGACCCGGTGACCGCCTTCACCGATATCGACGCCGCCTTCTTCGTGGGCTCGCGCCCGCGCACCAAAGGCATGGAGCGCCGCGACCTGCTGTCGGCCAATGCCGAGATCTTCCGCGTGCAGGGTGAAGCGCTCGACAAGGCCGCCAAGCGCGACGCGAAATGCGTGGTCGTCGGCAACCCGGCCAACACCAACGCGATGATCCTCGCAGCCAACGCGCCGAACTTCCCGACCGAGAACATCACCGCGATGATCCGGCTCGACCATAACCGCGCACTGACCCAGTTCGCGTCGAAGGCCGATCTGCATGTCGACGACATCGAGCGCTTCGTGGTCTGGGGCAACCACTCCCCCACCATGTTCGCCGACTGGACCGAAGCCGAAGCGAAGGGCCGCAAGCTCTCCGAAATCATCGGCGACGAGACCTGGTATCGCGAGACGCTGATCCCGCAGGTCGCCACCCGTGGCGCTGCGATCATCGAAGCGCGTGGCGCCTCTTCGGCCGCCTCCGCTGCGAATGCCGCGATCGATCACATGTATGACTGGATCCACGGGACCGACGGCAAATGGGTGTCGATGGCCGTGCCGTCGACCGGCCTCTACGACATCCCCGAGGGGCTGATGGTCGGCCTGCCGGTGATCTGCAAGGACGGTCATTACGAGCGCGTCGAAGGTCTGGAATTCAACGATTTCCAGAAAGAGATGATGGCGCGCACCGTCGGCGAACTGGAAGAAGAACGCGAAGCGGTTTCCGACCTGCTTTAAATCAGACCCGAATACAGAAAAGGGGCGGCACGAGTATTCGCGCCGCCCCTTTTTTAATTCTTCGCCTTGGCGGAAATATCCCACGGGGGTCTGGGGGTTTGAAACCCCCAGCCTTTTCTCAGTGCCCGAGGATCTGGCTCAGGAACTGCTGGGTCCGCTCGGATTTCGGGTTGTTGAAGAAGTCATGCGGGTTGTTTTGCTCGACGATCTGACCGTCGGCCATGAAGATCACCCGGTTCGCCACCGCCTGCGCGAAGCCCATCTCGTGGGTCACGCAGAGCATGGTCATCCCCTCTTCCGCGAGCTCGATCATCGTGTCGAGCACTTCCTTGATCATCTCCGGATCGAGCGCCGAGGTCGGTTCGTCGAAGAGCATGATCCGCGGCTTCATGCACAGCGAGCGCGCGATCGCCACACGCTGCTGCTGGCCGCCCGAAAGCTGGCCGGGATACTTGTCGGCCTGCTCGGGGATTTTCACCTTCTCGAGGTAGTGCATCGCCGTGGCTTCGGCTTCCTTCTTGGGCGTCTTGCGCACCCAGATCGGGGCCAGCGTCAGGTTCTCGAGAATGGTCAGATGCGGGAACAGGTTGAAGTGCTGGAACACCATTCCGACTTCGCGGCGGACCTTGTCGATGTTCTTCAGGTCGTTCGTCAGTTCGATCCCGTCGACGACGATCTTGCCCGCCTGGTGTTCCTCCAGACGGTTGATGCAGCGGATCAGCGTCGATTTCCCCGAGCCCGAGGGCCCGGCGATCACGATACGCTCGCCACGTTGCACGGTCAGATCGATGTCACGCAGGACGTGGAACTGGCCATACCACTTGTTCATGTTCTCGATCTGGATCGCGACCTCGTCGGAGACCTGCATATGGCTGCGGTCGACCTGACGTTCGAATTGCGGTTCGGTCATTGTGTCTAGTCCCCGATTAATGGTTATCACGCTGCAGTCGACGCTCGAGAGCCATCGAGTAGCGCGACATAGCGAAGTTCAGGATGAAGAAGATGGCGCCGACGAAGATGAAGGGCTCCCAGTAGATGCCTTTCCAGTTGAAGTCGGCGCGGATGAAGTCCGGGATGCCCTTGAGCGGGTCGAAGAGACCCACGAACACGACCAGCGTCGTATCCTTGAACATGCCGATGAAGGTGGAGACGATGCCCGGGATCGAGATCTTCAGCGCCTGCGGCAGGATGATTAGCCGCTGCGCCTTCCAGTAATCGAGCCCCAGCGCATCCGCCGCCTCGTATTGGCCCCGCGGAAGTGCTGCCAGACCGCCGCGGATCACCTCGGCGATATAGGCCGCGGCAAAGAAGGTCACGAGGATCATCACCCGTAGGATGATGTCGAAATTCGTGCCCGGCGGCAGGAAGTAGTTCAGCAGCAGCGAGGCCACGAACAGGAGCGTGATCAGAGGCACGCCGCGAATGAACTCGATGAAGACCACCGAGAAGCCTTTGACCAGCGGCATGTCGGATTGCCGCCCGAGCGCGAGCACGATCCCCAGCGGCAGCGACATCATGATGCCGCCCACGCCCAGCGTGATCGCCAGCAGGAAGCCCCCGAATTTGGCGGAGTCCACCGATTCCAGCCCCCACGGCAGGATCGCCTGCAACCCGTCGATGAGCGGGCCCACCACGAAGAGGAAGTAGAGGATCGCGACGAAAGCGCCGATCGAGAAGGCCATGATCGAGCCAAGCCGCGGCGACAGCACCAACAGGATCGCCGCGCCCAGCACGAAGCCTGCGAAGATCATGATCGGCGTCCAGCCCGAGCCGCCCCAGAGCAGCCAGACGGCGAGGAACGGGTAGACCGGCGTAAACCACGCGAGCACGCGCGGCACCCAGGTGAAGAGAAGCGGGCCGACCGCCACGAAGAGCAGCAGGAAGGTCAGGATCGGGCGCCAGTACAGTTCCGGCGGGTAGAAGCCGAAGATGAACTGGTGCCAACGCTCGCGGATCACCGCCCAGCAGGCGCCGGTCGCGCCTTCGCCGTAACGGTCGGTGATGATCGTGCGGCATTCCTTGATCGAGTTGGCGTCCCAGACGCCATGCAGGAACCAGGGAAGGAAATGCATGACCAGCGTGTAGATCAAGGCCACGCCCAGAAGGGTCAGCAAGGTGTTCAGCCAGCCCGAGAACAGGTTCTCGCGCAGCCATTGAACCGCACCGGACTGCCCTGCGGGGGCAGGCTGTTGCGGCAGCATCGTGTCGCGGACATAGGCGACGGAATGGGCTTGTGTATCGCTCATCTCACCGCTCCTTCAGCTTCACGCGATTGTTGTAGACGTTCATCACGCCCGAGATCGACAGCGAGATCGCGAGGTAGATCAGCATCATCAGCGTGATCGCCTCAAGCTCGCGCCCGGTCTGGTTCAGGGTGATGCCGCCCAACGTGCCGCGCAGTTCCAGATAGCCCACGGCGATCGCGAGCGAGGAGTTCTTCGTCAGGTTCAGATATTGCGAGATCAACGGCGGGATGATGACCCGCAGCGCCTGCGGCAGGATCACGAGGCTCATCGTGCGATTGGCCCGCAGACCCAGCGCGAAGGCGGCCTCGGTCTGGCCTTTCGAGATGGCAAGGATACCGGCGCGGACGATCTCGGCGATGAAGGCCGCCGTATAGAGCGACAGGCCGAGCCAGAGCGCCACGAAGGAGTTCGACACGTTCGTGCCGCCGGTGAAGTTGAAGCCCTTGATCTGCGGCTCCTCGGGATTGATCCCGAGCGCAATGGCGAGGATCACAACGGGCGCGATCAGCACGAGCGCGCTCTTCCACCACATTGTAGGTCGGACCCCGGTCGCCTCCTGCACCTTGGCGGCGTGGGTCAGCATCCGCTTGTTCACCCAGATCGAGGCGATCAGCACGATCACGAGGGCAAGGAAGTTGAGCGAGATCGGTGCAAGCGCCGTGTCGAGCGAGCCGAGCGAGCGATCGAAATGTACCGAGGGGATCGCGGTGTAGCGATTGGTGAAAGCGACCGAGTCGAGCAGCATCGAAGCCTGCGCCTCGCCCGTCTGCTGGTTCACCTTATAGGCGTTGGGCGACGGGGCCACATCGGTCAGCAGCGCGATCGCCACCAGGATCCACAGCAGCACCGGAATGTTGCGGAAGACCTCGACATAGACGGTCATCAGCCGCGCCACGAGCCAGTTCTTCGACAGGCGCAGCACGCCCACGAAGATCCCGATGATCGTCGCGGCGACGCAGCCCAGGAAGGACACCCAGAGCGTATTGATGAGGCCGACAAGCAGCGCACGTCCGTGGCTCATGTCGTTGTTATACGGGATGATCGCATTGCCGATATCGTAACCGGCCCTCTGCCCGAGGAAGGAGAAATTGAAATCCTTCCCGAGGTCGTTGAGGTTCTGGATCACATTGTCCACCAGCCATGCCGCGCCGCCCATCACGAGGATGAAGACGATCGCCTGAATCGTCAGGGAGCGATAACGCGTGTCATAGATAAGCTGGCTGAGCCGGAAGCCCTGCTCCGGCGCGTCGGGCGCGCTTGTCATTCTTATTTCCCCTGTTGCCGCGTCGTTATTTTTGTCAGGCCATTCTTACGGGCCACTGTGGGGATGTCTCCCCTACGCACGGTCTCTTGAAAACGGAACAGGGGCGCGGTTTGAACCGCGCCCCTGCCGGGCCCTTCTTAGCGGAAGGGAGGAGCGTACATCAGACCGCCTTGGGTCCACTGAGCGTTCAGGCCACGGGCCAGACCGATCGGGGTCTGCTCGCCGATGGTCGCGGCGAAGATTTCACCGTAGTTGCCGTTGGCCTTGATGGCTTTGACGGCCCAGTCCTTGTCGAGGCCGATCATCGCGCCAAGGTCACCCTCGGTGCCGAGCAGGCGGTTGACTTCCGGGTTGTCGGTGCCTTTGGCCAGCTCGTCGATATTCGCCGAGGTCACGCCGTATTCTTCAGCACCGATCAGCGCGAAGACGGTCCAGCGGACGATGTCGGTCCACTGATCGTCGCCCTGACGGACGGCCGGAGCCAGCGGCTCTTTCGAGATGATTTCCGGCAGGATCACGTAGTCGGTCGGGTTCGCGAAAGCGGCGCGGGTCGCGGCGAGGCCGGACGCGTCGGTGGTGTAGGCGTCACAAGCGCCGGCGAGGAACTGCTGTTCGCCTTCGGCGTTCGAATCAACCGTGATCGGCTGATAGGACATGTTGTTGGCCTTGAAGTAGTCGGCGAGGTTCAGCTCGGTCGTGGTGCCGGTCTGGATACAGATCGACGCACCGTCGAGTTCCTTGGCCGAGGTCACGCCCGAATCCTTGCGGACCATGAAGCCCTGACCGTCGTAGTAGTTGGTCGCGGTGAACTGGAGCTTCAGGTCGGTGTCGCGCGAGAAGGTCCAGGTGGTGTTGCGTGCCAGCAGGTCCACTTCGCCCGAACCGAGCGCGGTGAAGCGCGTCTGGCCCGAGGTGGGGACGTATTTAACCTTCGAGGGGTCGCCCAGCACAGCGGCGGCGACGGCCTGGCAGACCGCGACGTCGAAGCCGGACCAGTTACCGTTGGCATCCGGCGCGGCGAAGCCGACGAGACCGGTGTTCACGCCGCAGATCAGCTCTCCGCGCGATTTCACGTCATCGAGCGTGGCCGCGCCAGCCAGACCGGCAGTCAGCGTCGCAGCCGTCAGCGCGCCGAAAAAGACGGATTTCTTCATTTTTACCTCTTCCTGTTGTCGCCGCTCTGACAGAGCGGTTCTTGGTCCCTCACGGACCTGGTCGATCGTGTCTCCATGACACGGAGTAACGAAAGTTTGGTCCATCCGATCAAAGAAGGTCAAGGCTAGTTTCCGGAATTCGTGAGGGCCCCTGCGTAAATCGTCAGCAAGTGATGATGCTTTTGGCAGGTCAATAAGCGGCGTGAGAATCCACGGCGGTCACCTTTCGGTGAGCGTCCAGATTCGAGCCGCGTCACACAGCGCCTCGCGCTTGTGTGCAGCGATCTCCGCCGCCTCTTCGTCATCGCCCCATTGAGCGATTTGCCAATCCTCGTCGAGCCGAGAAATTTCCCATGCTTCCTCGGCCGATAGCCTGCCGCGGGTGACGGCCAGCCCCAGGACGAGGGAGCCCGTGATGCCCACGAGATCATGCAGCGCCGCCAGCGCGAAGGGGTCGAGGTTTGCCACCTCCGCCTCCAGCCGCGCCAGATGGTCGGCAGGCTGATCGACCGGCAGGATGCCCGTCGTGACCTTCAGCTCCGCGCCGTAGGTTTGCGCCGCCCATTCCAGCAGCGGGTCCCATTTCGCGCTCTGAAGCTCGACCAGTTCCGTCGGAGCCTCGGCGCGGTAGCACAGAAGATCGGTGCCGCCGAATTCGCAGACATGGGTGACGACCTCGGGATGCTGATGCGCCACTTTGTCGATCGCCGCATTGGCAGAGCGGGTGACCGGCATCGTATGGGGTTTGATCGCGCCGTCCTGCGCGTCCCATTCGGCGGCGATGGCCTCGGCATAGGCGCGAGTCGGCACGGTCAGCGCGGCTTTCGCCGGCGTCTTCACCGCACGCCCGTCCAGCGCCACGCCGAACCCCTCGGGGTACTCGGTGACGGTGGTTTCCGTCCAGAACCGCTTGGCCGCCCATTCGCTCATGCGCTCATCTCCCACAGATCCAGAAGTGTCGTTTCCAGCCCGTCGAAATCATCGACCATCTGATGCGCCCCGGCCGCCTCCAGAGCAGCGGGGGCGTGGTAGCCCCAGCGCACGCCGATCGTCGCGACGCCCGCGCTGCGGCCCATCTCGATATCGAAGCTGGTATCGCCGATCATCACCGCGTCGCGTGCGTCCACGCCCGCCTCGCTCAGCGCCGCGCCAATCATCGACGGGTGCGGCTTCGAGGGGTGATCGTCGGCGGTCTGCTGGCTGACGAAGAGACCTTCCAGACCGTGATGCTCGATCAGCGCGCGCAGGCCGCGGCGGGACTTGCCGGTGGCGACCGCCAGAAGCATGTCGTCGCGCGCGGCGAGCTTGCGCAGCAGCGCCTCTGCCCCGGGATAGAGCGGCGCGGGCGAAGCCGCGCGCGCGCTCTTGTAGCTTTGCTTGTAGCCCTCGACGATACGCGCCTGCGTCTCGGCATCGTGCTCCGGCGCAAGCCGCGCTACCGCGAGCGGCAGCGACAGGCCGACGATCTGCAACACGGCGGAGGCCTGCGGCGCGGGCAGGCCTGCCGCCTCGAACCCAATCGTCATCGCATGGGTGATGTGGTTCTGGCTATCCGAGATCGTGCCATCGACGTCGAAGATCGCGAGCTTCATTTCAGATCCTCGAACGGATCGGCGGGCACGTCTTTCTCGTGCCAATCCAGCAGGTCCCAGGTCCGCTTCATGTGCTCGGGCAGCGGCGCGGTCAGCGTGATACGCTTGCCGCTGATCGGATGGTCGAAGCTGATCTGGCGGGCATGCAGGTGCAGCTTGCGGGAAATCTCGCCGCCCAGTTGCGCGCCCCAGCCGTCGCCCATGTTCTCCTGGCTCGAGCCACCATATTTGCCGTCGCCGATGATCGGGTTGCCGATCTCGGCCATATGCGCGCGCAGCTGGTGGGTGCGCCCGGTGATCGGCACCAGCGCGACCCAGCTCACCCGCTGGCCGAGGATGTGCAGCGTGAAGTAATCGGTGGTCGCGCGCTTGGCGCCTTCGGTCTTGTCGACCTTAGCGGGATGGATGCAGATCATCTTCTCGCCTTCGCCGCCGCGCCCGTGACCCGGCGCTTTCACCAGACCGAAGCGGATCGTGCCGGTCTTCGGTTCGGGCGCGCCTGCGACGGCGGCCCAATAGATCTTGCGCGTGGTCTTGCCGCGGAACGCCTCGGACAGGCGGCGCGCGACACGGTCGGTGCGCGCGAGCAGCAGAACGCCGGAGGTGTCCTTGTCGAGGCGATGGACCAGCTTCGGCTTGTCCTTGTAGCCGAATTTCAGCGCCTCGCTCAGCCCGTCGACATGGCGATTGCCCTGCCCCGAGCCGCCCTGCGAGGGCAGCCCCGGCGGCTTGTTGAGCGCGATGATATGCTCATCCTTCCAGAGCACGCAGCTCTGGATGAATTTCGCATCCTCCTCCGAGATGCCCTCGGTCCTCGGCGCGGGAGCGGAATCCGGGATCGGCGGCACGCGGATCTCCTGCCCCGGCGCGACCCGCGAATTGGCCTTCACCCGGCCTTTATCCACGCGCAGATCGCCCTTGCGGCAGAACTTCTCGATCATGCCCTGGGACAGGTGCGGAAACCGCTTTTTCAGGAACCGGTCGAGGCGCTGTCCGCCCTCGTCCTCGGTGACGGTAATATGCTGGACGCCGCTCATAGCATGGCCCTCATCAGGAGAATGCCAGCGACGAGGCCCAGAAGCCCCGCGCCGACCGACAGTCCGATATAGCTGACTGCCAATGTGACATCGCCCTTCTCGATCAAGCGATACGCTTCGAGCGAGAAAGAGGAGAAAGTGGTGAAGCCGCCAAGAAAGCCGGTCGCGAGGAAGGCGTTCCAATGGGTCAGCTGCTTGTCACCGAGGAACACCACGAGCGCGCCCATCAGGAACGAGCCGAGGATATTCACCGTGATGACGCCCAGCGGGAAAGGCTGCGCGCCGAAGCTGCGCATCATTCCGACGCCGACGAGGTAGCGCCCCGATGCACCCATCGCGCCGCCTAGCGCGACCTGCAAAATCGTAGAAAGCATCGCTGTCTCCTTTGGCGCCCTAAGAGCGTTCACAGGCCTGAATGTCAAGATTTGCGCTGTTCACGCAGCTTGGCAAACCAGTCGACCCGCTTTTTCAACTCGCGCTCGAAGCCGCGCTCGACGGGCTGGTAGAGGACCGGACGCTTCATCGTGTCGGGGAAGTAGTTCTGCCCCGAGAAGCCGTCCTCGGCGTCATGGTCATAGGCATAGCCCGCGCCGTAGCCCTGTTCGGACATCAGCTTGGTCGGGGCGTTGAGGATATGCTTCGGCGGCGGCTCCGATCCGGTCTTCTGCGCCTGCGCCCGCGCGCCCTTGTAGGCGACGTAGCCCGCGTTGGATTTTGGCGCGAGCGCGAGATAGATCACCGTCTGCGCCAAAGCCAGCTCCCCCTCGGGCGAGCCGATGCGCTCGTAGATTTCCCACGCATGCAGCGCATGGGTCTGGGCCTGTGGGTCGGCCAGCCCGATATCCTCGACCGCCATGCGCACGAAGCGCCGCGCGAGATAGCGCGGGTCCTCGCCGCCCTCCAGCATTCGCGCGAACCAATAGAGCGCGGCGTCCGGGTCCGAGCCTCGCACGGACTTATGGAGCGCCGAAATCAGGTTGTAATGCTCGTCGCCGGACTTGTCGTATTTCGCCGCGCGGCGCATCAGCCGGGTCGATAGCGCGTCGGTGTCGAGCGTGCCGGTGACTTTCCACGCCGCGACCTGCTCGATCAGGTTGAGAAGCGCGCGACCGTCGCCATCCGCCATTTCCAGCAGCGCCTCGCGCGCCTTGCCGGTCAGCGGCAGCGGACGATCAAGCGCCTTCTCGGCGCGCTGTGCGAGGCGTTCGAGATCGGCGAGGTCGAGACGCTCCAGCACCATGACCTGCGCGCGGCTGAGCACAGCGGCGTTCAGCTCGAAGCTCGGGTTTTCGGTGGTGGCGCCCACCAACATGATCGTGCCGTCTTCCATATGCGGCAGGAAGCTGTCCTGCTGCGCCTTGTTGAAGCGGTGTATCTCGTCGACGAAGAGGAGTGTCCCCCTGCCCTGCCCGCGCCGCAGCTTGGCGGCCTCGAAGACTTTGCGCAGTTCCGGCACGCCGGTGAAGATCGCGGAAATCTGGACGAAGGCGCGATCGGAGGCATCGGCCAGCAGTCGCGCGATGGTGGTCTTGCCGACACCCGGCGGCCCCCAGAGGATCAGAGAGCCGAGCGAGCCTGCAGCCAGCATCGCCCCCAAAGGCCCGTCAGGACCAAGCACCTGTTCCTGACCGATCACCTCACCCAGAGTTTTTGGGCGGATGCGATCAGCGAGCGGGCGCGGCGCTTCGGGCGCAGGCGCATTGGGATCGGGGGGCGTGTCGAATAGGTCGGCCATGATGGCGTGAACCTAGTGTCTCGGTCCGCCAACGAAAAGCCCCCGCGCGTGTGGGGCGCACGGGGGCTCTAATCTTTCCCATCCCTTTAATGAAGGTTTTGGGAGAAGTTCATCGATACGACCTGATTTTTGATCCCGTCGATCTCCATCACCGGTCCCATCGCAGTCATGTCCACGCCAACCCGACCCGCCCAACGCGGCCAATTCGCGTTCAGAAGGGTAAGGGCGGAGCTTGCGCCGAGTTCACGCGCCGAATTGCCGATTTCCTGCACGAGACGCGCATGAACCTTGCGGCGCATCGCCATCGGGACGTCATGGGACACGAACAGACGCGAGCTTTCCCAGACGGTCTCACTGACCGGAGCCTCGTCATAGAGAAGATTGGACGGGATCGTCGCGAGCAGCCCCCGCTGCGCATCGCGGATCATGTAGCTATAGATCCCGCAGGTCGTCGTCGTGGGCGTCAGACGGTTGCCTGCCAGCACCTTGCCCAACTCGTCATGGACGACCACCCAGCGGCTCGCCGGGGTGTCATACTGGTCATATTCCATGCCCATCGCTTCTGGGAGATCCCATTTATTCTGGACAATGAAGAGCTCGCGCCTGGCGCGCAGCATGTTTGCGAAAAGCTCACCGTGATTATGAAAATTGGTGAACGAAAGCGTAGTGGTCTGCATGTCTTCCTCCTGCAGGTTAGTCACAGTACAGCCGTGCGGAGGGTCAACAACACTATAACAGGCGGAAATCCTTTGCGCGCTGAATAGCTTCGGCGGTCGTCCGAGCCATCAGTCTTGCGCGCGCAGAATTCAGCCGCGCCTTGAGCGCGCTTTCCGAAATTCCAAGTTTCGCGGCCGCCGCCGCGTGTCGGTCACCCCCAGCAACACAGCGCAGGGCTTCGATCTGAGCTCTCGTGAGTTCCTCAGGCGGTTGAGTCATGTCGTGCAATTCGCGCACGATAAGCTCAAAGGTCTCGATCTCGGGTAGGTCGAATTCCCGATCATCGCGCGCCATGCTTGCGATAGTACGGGACCGGATCGGGCCGCATGAGACTGTCGCCCCGTAGATCAGACCATAGTGTTTGGCCTCATCGAAGAGACGGAAAGGATCGGGTAACCGCGGGTCGCTCCACCGGATTGAGCCGGTCTCGCTAAACCCCCAAGCAGTCATAGGGTCACGGAGCACATAGCCGTTTGCGGTATAATGATCGAGCCAGGCTTTGTCGTAAGTCTGGAACGTCATCAAAGGCGCCGTAAAACGAATATGCAGTCCAACAAAATAACCGCTTGGAGCTAAACGATCCAAGTCACGAAGTTTCAAATCGATTCTGCTCTGTATCGACATATCTTTTTAGACAGTTTGGAATTAACCCGGTCAACTTAAAAGTGTTCGCGCCGTGCGGAGTTCGCTCCGACAGTGACATTACGTCCCTACCCGCCCACGCGCTTACACTCGCGAATGCGCATCATCTGCGCAATAACCTTTTGCGTGAGAAATGCGGGAAAATGCAGGCGGAAATAAGAAAATCCCGCCTAATAGGCGGGATTTCGCAATTCTCATTGATTTCGCAGGGAAATCGGTCGCGAGGATCAATCCTCGGCAGCCTCTTCGGCTTCGACGCGTGCCTTATCTGCCGCACCTTTTGCGTCCAGATCGCGCTCGACGAATTCGATGATCGCCATCGGAGCCATGTCGCCGTAACGGAAACCGGCTTTCATAATGCGAACGTAGCCGCCCTGACGGTCCTTGTAGCGCGGGCCGAGGATGTCGAAGAGTTTCGCGACATACTGGTCCTGCTTGAGCTGCGAGGCGGCCTGACGGCGTGCGTGCAGATCGCCGCGCTTGGCGAGCGTGATCAGCTTCTCGATGACCGGGCGCAGTTCTTTCGCCTTCGGCAGGGTCGTCTTGATTTGCTCGTGCTCGATCAGCGAGCCAGCCATGTTGGCGAAGAGCGCCTTGCGGTGCTCATGGGTACGGTTGAGGCGGCGGTAGCCACGTGCGTGACGCATTGTCATTCTCCAATCTTGCGTTGTGCTTTGTCAGGCCAGCGATGCGTGTCACCGGCTCACCTTGGGGTCTTGTGACCCAGATCGTCCCCGGCAGCCCGGGCATTGGAGGGGCGTTTAGCCAACGCCCCTCAATTCGTCAATCAGAACTGGTCTTCGAAACGCTTGGCCAGATCTTCGATGTTCTCCGGCGGCCAATCTTCGACTTCCATCCCGAGATGCAGGCCCATGCCCGAGAGCACTTCCTTGATCTCGTTCAGCGACTTGCGGCCGAAGTTCGGGGTGCGGAGCATCTCGGCTTCGGTCTTCTGGATCAGGTCGCCGATATAGACGATGTTGTCGTTCTTCAGGCAGTTCGCCGAACGCACGGACAGTTCCAGCTCGTCCACCTTCTTCAGCAGAAGCGGGTTGAACTCGAGACCGTCGTCCTGGTCCTGCTTGCCAGCCGATTCCGGCTCTTCGAAGTTCACGAAGATCGACAGCTGGTCCTGCAGGATGCGAGCAGCGAAAGCCACCGCATCCTCGGCCGAGAGCGACCCGTCGGTCTCGACCTTCATGGTCAGCTTGTCGTAGTCCAGAACCTGACCTTCACGGGTCGGCTGCACTTCGTAGGCAACTTTCTTCACCGGCGAGTAGATCGCGTCGACCGGGATCAGGCCAATCGGCGCATCCTCGGGACGGTTCTTGTCGGCGGCGACGTAGCCCTTGCCGGTGTTCACGGTCAATTCCATGAACAGGTCGGCGCCATCGTCGAGGTGGCAGATCACGTGTTCCTTGTTCAGGACCTCGATGCCCGCGGTCTCGGTGATGTCTCCAGCGGTCACGACGCCCGGGCCCTTGGCCGAGATCGAGAGGCGCTTCGGACCTTCAACGTCCATACGCAGAGCCACGCCCTTGAGGTTCAGGACGATGTCGGTCACGTCTTCACGAACGCCTGCGACCGAGGAGAACTCGTGCAGCACGTTGTCGATCTGGACGCTGGTGATCGCGGCGCCCTGAAGCGACGAGAGCAGCACGCGGCGCAGTGCGTTGCCGAGCGTCAGGCCAAAGCCACGCTCGAGCGGTTCAGCGACGATCGTCGCCTGACGCAGCGGGTCGTTGCCGGGCTTGATTTCAAGCTGCGTCGGCTTGATGAGTTCAGCCCAATTCTTGTGGATCATGCGTTTGCCTCCATACCTGTCCCAGACCCATGCCCAAAGTCGGGGACGCCCGAGGATAAAACCGAAAAATGCGGGCGGGCCGCACGGGAAATCCGCACGGCCCGACCGTCGTAATCTTGATTAGACGCGGCGACGCTTCGGCGGGCGGCAGCCGTTATGGGCGATCGGGGTCACGTCACGGATCGAGGTGACGGTCAGACCGACCGCAGCCAGCGCGCGCAGCGCCGATTCACGACCCGAACCGGGGCCCTGAACTTCGACGTCCACGGTGCGCAGACCGTGATCCTGAGCCTTCTTGGCCGCATCTTCTGCAGCCATCTGAGCGGCGTAGGGGGTCGACTTACGCGAGCCCTTGAAGCCCATCGTGCCAGCCGACGACCACGAAATCGCGTTGCCCTGCACGTCAGAGATCAGGATTTTGGTGTTGTTGAACGAGGAGTTCACATGAACGACGCCAGCGGCGATGTTCTTGCGTTCCTTGCGCTTAGCGCGAACCTTATCACGAGCCATTTGTCCTGCCTCCCCTTACTTCTTCTTGCCAGCGATGGGTTTCGCCGGACCTTTGCGCGTACGCGCATTCGTATGGGTGCGCTGACCGCGCACGGGCAGGTTGCGACGGTGACGCAGGCCACGGTAGCAGCCGAGATCCATCAGGCGCTTGACGTTCATCTGAACTTCACGGCGCAGGTCGCCCTCGACGGTGTAGTTGGCGTCGATGTGTTCGCGGATGGCGAGCACTTCGGAATCCGAAAGCTCGTTGACGCGGCGGGTCACGTCGACACCGGTAGCTTCGCAAATCTGCTTAGCCGAGTGAGGACCGATCCCGGTGATGTAGGTAAGTGCGATCGGGACGCGTTTCCCGGTCGGAATGTTGACGCCAGCAATACGTGCCAAAGCGTGTATCCTTTCGTTGCGAGCCCGTAACCCCAGGCCCTTTTTTCACAACACGAGGCCCGAAACTGGCGCTTCGGACCCCACGATTAACTCCCTCGAGAATCTTCCCTTCTCGGAAACGATTCCCGTCGGAGACGCCGTGACCTAGAGGTAAACGCCCTCCGGGTCAAGGCTTCATTTACGATTACTCTTGCTGATCGAGAATTCGTGCGATCGAGGTCGCCACGGTCTCGATTTCGGCCAGCCCGTCGATCGTGAACAGATCGCCCGCGTGGTAGTAGTAGCCGATCAGCGGAGAAGTCTTCTTGTAATACTCCATCAACCGGGTGCGCAGGCTGTCTTCGTTGTCGTCAGCGCGGCGCTTCACGTCGGTGCTTCCGCACTTTTCGCATTTGCCGTCTGCGGGCCAGGGTTTGGTCTGGTCGTGATAGACCTCGCCGCAGCCGCCGCAGGTCGAGCGACCGGTGATGCGGGCGACGAGCGCTTCGTCATCGACCTGCATCTCGATCACCGCGTCGAGCTTGGTGCCCATCTTGGCGAGCAGCTTGCCCAGAGCGTCGGCCTGTCCCAGCGTGCGCGGGAAGCCGTCGAAGATGAAGCCCTCGCCACCGGCAGCGAGCTTTTCCTCGATCAGACCGATGACGATCTCGTCGGTCACGAGCTGGCCCTTGGCCATGACGTCGGCGACGAGATTGCCCATCTCGGTGCCCGAGTCCTTCGCTTCACGCAGCATGTCGCCGGTGGAGAGTTGGACCATGCCGCGCTCTTCGACGAGACGGCGGGCCTGGGTGCCCTTGCCCGCGCCGGGCGGGCCGAGAAGAATGATATTTGCCATGTCGGCTCCCCCTGAAAACGCTTGGCGGATTTAGCGGCGCGCGGGCGGCTTGCGCGGCCCCTTCTTCTTCTTGCCCGAACGGCCGCGAAGTTGCGAGCGCTCGATCAGACCCTCGTATTGGTGGGCCAGAAGATGCGACTGAATTTGGTTGATGGTGTCCATCGACACGGTGACCACGATCAGGACCGAGGTGCCGCCGAAGTAGAACGGGATGGACAGCTGCGAACGCAGGATCTCGGGCAGAAGGCAGACCGCGGCGAGATAGGCAGAACCGATCACAAGAACGCGGCTGACGACGTAGTCGAGATATTCTTCGGTCTTCTTGCCGGGCCGAATGCCGGGCACGAAGCCGCCCTGGCTCTTCAGGTTATCCGCGACCTCGTCCGATTTGAACGACACGTTCGCGGTGTAGAAGTAGGCGAAGAACACGATCATCGCGACGTAGAACAACAGATACAGCGGCTGACCCGGCCCGAAATAGGCGAGGATCGTCGACATCACGGGACCGGTGTTCTGACCCGAGAAGGTCGCGATGGTGGTCGGCAGCAGCAGCAGCGACGAGGCGAAGATCGCCGGGATGACGCCCGCCGGGTTCACCTTGATCGGCAGGTGGCTGGAGCCGCCGTCATAGACCTTCATCCCCACCTGACGGCGCGGATACTGGATATGGATCTTGCGCAGCGCGCGTTCCATGAAGACGACGAAGGTGATCACGATCGCGATCATCAGGATCACCCCGAGGATCACCGGAGTGGAGATCGCACCGGCGCGGCCCTGCTCGAGGAAGCGGGCGAGAGCCGCCGGGATTTCCGCGACGATACCGACGAAGATGATCAGCGAGATGCCGTTGCCGATGCCGCGTGCGGTGATCTGCTCACCCAGCCACATCAGGAACATGGTGCCGCCGACGAGCGTGATGACCACGGCAGCGACGAAGAACAGGCCCGGATCATGCGCCAGATCGCCCTTTTCGAGCGAGACGGCCAGACCCCATGCCTGGAAGGTCGCCAGAGCCACGGTCGCATAGCGCGTGATCTGGTTGATCTTCTTGCGGCCCTGTTCGCCTTCCTTCTTCATCTGCTCGAGTGCGGGCACCAGAGCGGTCAGAAGCTGGATGATGATCGAGGCCGAGATGTAGGGCATGATGCCGAGCGCGAAGACGCCCATCCGGCCGAGCGCACCGCCCGTGAACATCGACAACACGCCGCCGAGGCCAGAGCCCGCGCTTTGCATGAATTCGCGCAGTGCCTGCGCGTCGATGCCCGGAACCGGAATATAGGTCCCGAGGCGGTAGATGATCAGCAAACCAATGGTGAAGAAGATGCGCTGGCGCAGCTCGGTGGCTTTGCCCAGGGCGTCCCAGCTGAGGTTCGCCGCCATTTGCTCTGCAGCAGATGCCATATGCTCGTCTCTTTCATGTAAAGCGCCGCCCAACCGGTTCCCGGTCGGCGGCGCCTAGAAAACCTTCGCCTATGTAATCGGGCCGAGGCCCGCTCACAACAGCTTATTCAGCGGCCTGCGCCACCGTGACCGAACCGCCAGCCTTCTCGACAGCCTCAACGGCCGATTTCGAAGCGCCGGTGACGTTCAGGGTCACTTTCGACTTGATGTCGCCCTTGGCGAGAACACGCACGCCATCGAGCTTGCGGCGCACGACACCGGCCGCGACCAGCGCGTCTTCGGTGATGTCCGACTTCGCGTCGAGCTTGCCGGCTTCGATGAATTTTTCGATCTGGCCGAGGTTCACAACGTTGAACTTCTTCGCGTTCGGCTTGGTGAAGCCACGCTTCGGCAGACGACGATAGAGCGGCATCTGGCCGCCTTCGTAACCGTTCAGGGCCACACCCGAACGCGACTTCTGACCTTTGATACCACGGCCAGCCATCTTGCCTTTGCCCGAGCCGGGACCGCGGGCGACGCGTTTTTTCTTCTGGGCCGCGCCTTCGTTGTCGCGCAGTTCATTGAGTTTCATATCGCTTCTCCTTGCCGGAACACCTTCCCGAAGCGAGTGCGGAAGGGACACGGCTTTTCGTGTTGATTCTGATGCGGCCGTCGGGCCACCGGGGGCGTATAGTGCGTTTGCCCCGCGCACGCAACTCCCGCGTTTTCGCGCAATCGGGGCGGTGTCGCGGCCAGCGCGCGCCCTGCCCCACCGGGCTGGTCGCCCGAAGGTCACGCACCTCGGGCGTGGTATGGCGCCTCCGATCTCTCGCCGCCCCATCACGATGCCGCGATGAGCCAGCCGGTGGTCTATGTAGACGCCAACGCGCCGGTCGGCGAGCCCGAGCAGGCGAAGCTGTCCGCACGGCCGGGGCCTTCTCTTATCCCGCGCGGCGCTTGACCTCCCCGCCCCCCGCTCGCTACTGCACAGACAGCATTGGCGAGGGACTTTCATGACGCGCATCCTGATCACCGGCACCGCAGGTTTCATCGGCTACCATCTGGCGAAGCTGTTGCTCGACGAGGGCTACCGGGTGCACGGCTATGACGGGATGACCGACTACTATGATGTCGCCCTGAAACAGCGCCGCCATGCGATGCTGCTGCAGAACCCGAATTTCTCCGCGACCGAGGGGATGCTCGAAGATCTCGAAACCTTCGACGCGATGGCGGATGAGTTCAAACCAGAAATCATCGTCCATCTCGCGGCCCAGGCGGGCGTGCGCTACAGCCTCGAGCAGCCCCGCGCCTATATCGACGCGAATATCGTGGGCACCTTCAACGTGATGGAGGCCGCGCGCCGCCACGAGGTACAGCACCTTCTGATGGCGTCGACCTCGTCGGTCTACGGGGCGAACGAGGACATGCCCTATGCCGAGACCGACAAGGCCGACACGCAGCTGACGATCTATGCGGCGACGAAGAAGGCGACCGAGTCGATGGGCCATTCCTATGCTCATCTGTGGAACCTGCCGACGACGATGTTCCGCTTCTTCACGGTCTACGGGCCGTGGGGCCGTCCCGACATGGCGCTGTTCAAGTTCACCGATGCGATCCTGAACGACCGCCCCATCGACATCTACAATCACGGCGAGATGTATCGCGACTTCACCTATGTCGAAGATCTCGTGCGCGGCATCCGCCTGCTGATCGACGCAGCCCCCGAGCGCCCGGCGTCGCGTGACGAGATCGCCGAGGGCGACAGCCTCTCGCCCGTGGCCCCCTATCGGATCGTCAATATCGGCAATTCCGACAAGGTGAAGCTGCTGGATTTCGTCGATGCGCTGGAGGCCGAGCTGGGTCGCCCCGCAAAGCGCAATTACATGGAGATGCAGAAAGGCGACGTGCCCGCGACCTGGGCCGATGCCTCGCTTCTGCAGTCCCTCACCGGCTATCGCCCGCAGACCGATGTGCGCGAGGGGATCGCGAAATTTGTGGCGTGGTTCCGCGACTATTACGGGAAATAACCCCTCCTCCCCTTGCCGCAGCGCAGCAATCGCCTAAGTCACGGGGCTGATACCCGGCGCTACACCTATTTTCGGAGACTACCCATGACGCTCGAACCCCGCCACGCGCGGGCCGTGATCCTGTCGCTGGCCCTTGGCACTTTCGGTATCGGCGTGATCGAATTCGCGTCCATGGGGCTGCTGCCCTATTACGCGGCCGATTTCGGGATCACCGAGGCGCGGGCAGGTCATGCGATCTCGGCCTATGCGCTTGGCGTTGTGATCGGCGCGCCGCTTCTGGCGGTGATCGGCGCGAAAATCCCGCGCAAGCAATTCCTGATCGGGTTGATGGGGTTCTATGCGGTGGCGAACCTGCTGGCCGGGTTCGCGCCTAACATGGATAGCTTCATGGCGGCGCGTTTCGCCTCCGGCCTGCCGCATGGCGCCTATTTCGGGATGGCGATGCTGTTCGCCGCCGATCTAATGCCCGTGGGCAAACGCGCGCAGGGCATTGCGATGGTCATCACCGGGCTGACGATCGCGAATATCGTGGGCGTGCCGCTGGCGGGTGCGATCGGGCAGAATTTCGGCTGGCGCTGGGGCTTTGCCATCGTCGCGGTGATCTGCGCGGCCTCCGCATTGATGATCGCGCGCGTCGCCCCCGCGACTCCGCGCGACCCGAATGCCAGCCCGATGCGCGAGCTGGGCGCACTGGCCAATCGCTCGGTCTGGCTGACGCTGCTGGTGGGCTCGATCGGCTTCGGCGGCATCTTCGCGGTTTATTCCTACCTGTCGGCGGCGATGATCGACACGCAGGCGGGCCCCGCCTGGACGATCCCCGTGGCGCTTTCCGCCTTCGGCGTGGGCGGCACGCTGGGCAACTGGATCTCGGGCAAGCTGTCGGACTGGTCGCGCTTCGGCGCGGGCGTGATCCTGCTCTGCGGGATGATCGTGATGTCGATCCTCTACACCTTCACGATCGGCAACTGGGTCGCGATGTCGGTGGCGATGATCGCGCTGGGGTCGACCGCCGGGATGGTGATCCCGATGCAGATGCGGCTGATGGAGGTCGCGGGCGAGGCCCAGACACTCGCCGCCGCCCTCAACCACGCAGCCTTTAACCTCGCCAACGCCATCGGGCCGTTCCTTGCCGGGATCGCGCTTGCGAACGGCTATGGCTGGACGGCTACCGGCTATGTCGGCGCGGGACTGGCGGCGGCGGGGCTCGTCTTCCTCGCCATCGCATGGCTCGATAGCCGCCGCCCCGCCGCCGTTCCCGCTTAGGCCTTCTCGATGCGGACCGGGACGCCCTTGGAGCCGGGCGTCTTCGAGAGCTCGTCATTGAGCCCTACCGGCACCAGCACGTTGCATTCGGGGTAATAGCCCCCGACCGTGCCGCGCGGCAGCTCGAAAGTGATGACGCTCAGCCCGGTCTTGCGGCGCGCGATCCCGTCATCCATGTCGCCATGGACCACGACCGGATCGCCGTGTTCGAGCCCAAGATCGGCCATGTCGATCTTGTTCATCAACAGCACGTCGCGCGTCCCTTCGATACCGCGGAAACGGTCCGAATAGCCGTAGATCGTGGTGTTGAACTGGTCGTTCGAGCGCATGGTGATCATGCGGAAACGGCCCGGCTTGTCCTCGAACCCAAGCGCGTTCAGCTTAGACGGCGTGGTGAATTCCAGCTTGCCGCTTTCTGTCTTCCAGATGCGATCATGCGCCGGGTTGCCGCGCCAGAAGCCGCCGGGCTCGTTCATCCGCGCGTTGAAGCCGCGGAAGTCGTCCGGGTAGGTCGCCTCGATCAGATCGCGGACGACGGAATAATCCTTCACCCATTCGTCCCATTGCAGTTTCGGGTTCGGATCGCAGGCGGCTTTCGCAATGCCGCAAGTGATCGCCAGTTCGGATTTCAGCTTGTCCGAGGCGGGCGCGCTTTTGCCGAGCGAGCCGTGAATTTTCGAGAAGCTGTCCTCGACCGAGACATATTGATTGCCGCTCTCCTGCTCGTCCTTCTCGGACCGGCTGAGACACGGCAGAATATAGGCCACCTCGCCCGGATAGAGATGCGAGCGGTTGAGCTTGGTCGAGATCATCACCGTCAGCTTCTGTTTCGGCCAAGCCTCTTCGATCCGCTCGCTATCGGGCAGCGCGCGCACGAGGTTACCGCCAAGCGAGAACATGGCCGAAACCTTGCCCTCCATCATCGCCTGCGCCGCGTCGACGATGTGATAGCCGTCTTCCTGCGGCGGCTCGAAGCCGTAAAGCTCGCGGAGCTTGTCCATCGGGATCAGCTTGGCCTTCTCGGCAATGCCGACGGTCCGCTGGCCCTGCACGTTGGAGTGTCCGCGCACCGGGCAACAGCCCGCGCCCTTGCGCCCGATATTGCCGCGCAGCGCGAGGAAGTTCACCAGCATGCCGATATTGGTCGCGCCATGGGCGTGCTGGGTCAGCCCCATGCCATAAACGCCGATGACCTTCTCGGCGTGGATATAGACGTCGGCCGCCTGCCGTAGCTCGGCCTCGGACAACCCGCATTCCTCGGTGATCTTGTCCCAAGGCGTCGTGCGACAGAAGGTCAGGAACCCGTCATAATTGACCGCGTGTTCCTTCAGGAAGTCCCAGTCGATGATCGCCGAGCGGCCCTGTGCCTGCGCCTTCTCATCCTCTTCGATCACCGCTTTGCACAGCCCGGTCAGCGCCGCAATATCCGAGCCCGCTTTGAGCTGGTGATATTGATCGGAGATGATCGTCTCACGCCCCGTCGCCATGTCACGGATGTTCTGCGGATCGACGAAGCTGACGAGCCCCTGCTCTTTCACCGGGTTGAAGGTGACGATCTTCGCACCGCGATCCTTCGCCGCCTTCAGCGGATGCAGGAAGCGCGGCGAGTTGGTGCCGGGGTTCTGTCCGAAGAAGAAGTAGCAATCGGTCTCCTCCAGGTCTTCCCAAAGCACCGTGCCCACCGACGACCCGATCACCTTCTTCAGGCCGACCGAGGTCGTCTCGTGACACATGTTCGAGCTTTGCGGCAGGTTGTTGTTGCCATAGGCGCGCGCCATCAGCGCCCAGAGATAGCTGGCCTCCAACCCGGCATGGCCCGAGGAGTAGAAGACCACCTCCTGCTTCGGCAGACCTTTCAGGATCGACCCGATCTCGGAAAAGGCCTCGTCCCAGCTCACCTCGACATAGCGATCGGTGGCGCGGTCGTAGCGCATCGGCGCGGTCAGACGGCCGGTCTTCTCCAGCTCGTGGTCGGACCAGTCCATGAGGTCCGAGACCGTGTGATCGTCCCAGAACTCGGGCGTGTGGCGCGACTTGGTCATCTCCCACAGCGTCGCCTTCGCCCCGTTCTCGCAGAATTCGAACGGGTGGTAATTGGCGGGTTTCGGGAAGGCGCAGGACGAGCACATGAGACCGCCCGGTTTGTTCTGACGCTCCAGCTCGCGCAGCACATCCGGCGAGGGCCAGGAGTCGCCAAAGACCCGGGCGATGCCTCGCATCGAGCCCCAACCACCAGAGGGGCCGCTTTCTTCGGGTAGTTTATCAAGCTTGTCAGACATGGCGCGTTGCTCCTCCGGGGTCGATCCGCGCACATGAAATTGCGCGCGCCCCGACGGGCGCGCGCAGGCCAGCCGACCGGCTGAAGTCCGCAGAGGGAAAGGCTCTGCTTATGATGCGCGGGATGTTGGTCACATCGTTCCAACCCTGCCTGCGCCCGGTCGGTTCCGGCCGTCCCGTAGTCTCACTCAGTAGTGATGCTCATGCTCCGACGTCTTGCCGCGGAACACCCAATAGGCGTAGGCCGTATAGGCGAGAATGATCGGCAGGAAGATCGCCGCACCGACCAGAATGAAGCCCTGCGACATTGCCGTGGTCGACGCCTCGCGGATCGTGATCGAGGCGGGCACGATATAGGGAAAGATCGACAGGCCGAGCCCCATGAAGCACAGGATAAAAATCGCTATCCCCGAAAGATAGGCGACCACGCCGCGATCCGATCGAATGGCAGTCCAGTAGCCGAAGCCCGCCACCATCAGCAACAGCGGCACCACGGCGCTCCAGATGACGCCCGGCCACTGGAACCAGCGGTGATAATATTCGGGATGCAGGAACGGCGTCGCGAGCGAGGCGAGAGCGATAAACCCGAGTGTCACGATCAGCGACACCTGCCCGACGCGCCGCGCGAGATCGTAGAGCCCGTGCGAGGTCTTGATGACGAGCCAGGCCGAACCCAGCATCACATAGCCCGCGACCAGCGCCAGCGCCGTGCCGAGCGAGAACCAGCTCACCCAGTCGAACGGCCCGCCGGTAAAGGTGCGCCCGGTCACTTCGGGGCCGCGCAGCAGCCCGCCGAGGATCGCGCCCTGCGCCAGCGTCGCGATAAGCGAGCCGCCGAAGAACGCCTTGTCCCAGAGCTTCTGCCAGCGCCGGGTCTTGCCGCGAAACTCGAAGGCCACGCCACGAAACGCGAGCGAGAGCAGCATGATGATGATCGGCACATAAAGCGCGTTCAGGATGATCCCGTAAGCCAGCGGGAAGACGGCGAGCAGTCCGCCGCCCCCCATCACCAACCATGTCTCGTTACCGTCCCAGACCGGCGCGACCGAATTCATCGCGCGGGTGCGGTTCTCCTCGGAGCCGAGGAAGGGAAAGAGGATGCCGATGCCGAGGTCGAAGCCGTCGAGCACGACATAGGTCAGGATCGCGAAGGCGATGATCGCGGCCCAGATGTCGGGCAGGTAGTGGGCGAAGCCGCTCATACGTGGGCCTCCTCATT
The DNA here is from genome assembly GCF_002020075.1 of Thioclava sp. F36-7. NCBI lineage: Bacteria > Pseudomonadati > Pseudomonadota > Alphaproteobacteria > Rhodobacterales > Paracoccaceae > Thioclava > Thioclava sp. F36-7. Next base: position 73,503 of record NZ_MPZR01000007.1, read on the forward strand.
CTCGGTCGTCACATCATTGGCGAGCATCGCGCCCGCCACGCCGCCAGCACGCTGCGGCGTATTCTCCACCGGCTCCGCCGACTCCGGCCCGCGCCGCATCAGTCGCAGCAGGTAGAAAGTGCCCGAGCCGAACAGGAAGGCATAAACGACCACGAAGCCGATCAGCGCCGCCCAGGCTGCGCCATGGCTGAGGTTCGACACCGACTCCGCCGTCGTGAAATGGCCATAGACCGTATAGGGCTGGCGGCCGAATTCAGTGGTGAACCAGCCCATGATGATCGCGAGGAACCCGCCCGGCGCGAAGACCAGCGCCACTTTGTGGAACAGCCCCGGCTCGTGCAGGCGCCTGCGCCACATCAGCCAGCCGCCCCAGAGCCCGATCGCCGCGAAGGCGAAGCCGAGACCCACCATGATGCGGAAGGTAAAGAAGACGATCGTCATCGGAGGGCGTTCATTCGCCGGGAAGTCCCCGAGGCCCGGCACTTCGCCGTCGAGCGAGTGCGTCAGGATCAGCGACGAGGCATAGGGCACCTCGATCTTGTAATCGGTGCGCTCCTGGCTCGGGTTCGGGATGCCGAACAGGATCAGGCCTGCGCCCTTGCTGGTCTCCCAATGCCCTTCCATCGCCGCGATCTTGGCGGGCTGATGTTCCAGCGTGTTGAGCCCGTGCTGGTCACCTGCGAAAATCTGGATCGGCGCGGTCACGAGGATCATCGCCACCGCCATGCGGAACATCGTCCGCACCGCGTCATCCGCCGTGCCCCTGATGTGATGCCAAGCCCCGACCCCGGCCACGACGAGCGCCGTGGTCAGGTAGGCCGCCAGCACCATATGGACGAAGCGATAGGGCAGCGAGGGGTTGAAGATCACCTCCCACCAGTCCTTCGGGATGAACTGGCCGACATCGTTCATCGCAAAGCCCGCGGGCGTCTGCATCCAACTGTTGACCGAGAGGATCCAGAAGGCCGAGAGCAACGTGCCGAAGGCCACCATCGTCACGGCGAACATGTAGATCCACTTGTTCACGCGGTTGCGTCCGAAGAGCATGATCCCGAGGAAACCGGCCTCGAGGAAGAAGGCGGTCATTACCTCGTAGCCCATCAGCGGCCCGATCACCGGTCCCGCCTTGTCAGAGAAATGCGCGAAATTCAGGCCGAACTCGTAAGACATCACGACGCCCGAGACGACGCCCATCCCGAAGACTACCGCGAAGATATGTTTCCAGAACTCGAAGATCCTCAGGAAGACCTCCTTGCCCGTAATCATCCGCAGGGCTTCCAGCACCATCAGGTAACTTGCCGTCCCGATGGAGAAGGCTGGAAAGACGATATGCGCCGAGACGACGAAGGCGAATTGTGCCCGCGCCAGATCGAGTGTCGGTATGTCGAAAATGCTCATGGCCGTCCGCGTTTCTGCACGTTGCGTGATAAGAACTAGACTTACCCAAGGATACGGCAACCGCCGGAGCGTGGTTCAAAGCCCAACTGGGACGGGTTGTCGCAGCCAAAGAAAAAAGCCCGCACGGAGATCCGCACGGGCTTCATCAGTTCAATGTCGCTTATTTCAGGCGACTTGTTTGAGGGCGCTTTCTTCCGGGATGAACTCCTCATGGAGCGCCTTGATAACGGGTTTCAGATCACCGCGTTCGAGCACGAATTGCACATCGACATTGCGCGGACCTTGGGTCGCGCCGAGGCTTTCCATGCCGTCCTTGGCGATTGCCTGCAGACCCCGGGTCAGAACCGAGAGGCCCTTCAGGTCACGCCCGATGACCGAAGCCATCGAAAGCATCCGGGCCGAGATTTCCGCCGACGGGTAGATTTCGCAGAGGTCTTTCTCGACCTTCTGGAGCACTTCGATCGGCGCGTCGACATAGTGGGTGATCGTGTTCGCGTTCGACGCTTTCGACACGATGCGCACGCCATGACGCGTCAGCACTTCGAGGATTTTGGCGTCATAACCCTTCACGCCGACCATGTCCTGTTCGAACACTTCCAGCGCGATGATATCGAGGCCGGTCACCATCTCGACCGCCGCTTCCTTGGCAGGCTTGTCGTCGATCAGCGTGCCCGGATCGCCCGGGTCGAACGCGTTGGTGACGCGCAGCGGAACGTCCGCCTGGCGCAGGGTCTTGGCGGCTTTCGGGTGGATCGCCTCCATGCCCATGTTCGACATCTGGTCGGCCACGTCATAGTTGGTGTGACCCAGCTTGCGCACCTTGCCTTCGCCCACCAGCTTCGGGTCGGCAGAGGACAGGTGGAATTCCTTATGGATGATCGCCTCGCGCGCGCCGGTGAGGGCTGCGAGCATCGAGAAGGTCACCTCGGAATAGCCACGGTCGAATTCCCGCATCAGGCCTTCGGCGCATTGCGCATAGCCCGTCACGATCGGCATTTCGGACGCAGGGTCGACATCCTTCATCGCCCCCATGATCCGGCCTTCGAGGTCGTGATCGGTCTCGTCGCGCCAACCGGAGAGGTCGACGAGACGTGCGTTCACGCCGTTGCGCTGCAGCAGGAGCGTGGTGACGAAGGCCGAATGCGCCTCGCCCAGACCCGACAGCAATTCGCGGATCTGCAGCATGTGCTGCGAGAGGCGGAAGTGCCCGTAGGAGCACAGGCGCTGCAGGTCGATCAGGCAGTTGCGCGCGCCTTCGATACGCTCACGCACGAATTCGGTGGCCTGCGCGATGTCGCCCGGATGCGTCAGCACGCTCTCATGAGCTTCGACCATCGCCGACGAGACGCGGCTCAGCGCCTCGTGCCAGCCATGTTCGCTATCGGCCTTGGCGAATTGCGCATAGACGCCCGCCTCGCCCGACTTCTTATGTTCGAGCAGCAGATTGGTGATGCCACCAAACGCAGAGACGACGAAAATGCGGTTGTAAAGATCGGCGCCCTTGCGGTCTCCGATGAACAGCGTGTCGAGCAGCTCGTCCACGCGGCTCATCGAGGTTCCGCCGATCTTTTCGACTGTGTGATTCTGGTGGGTCAATTTGGCCCCCTTACGAATTTTCCAGTTCTTCGGCCGGCGCATACGAGCCGTCCTCACGGTGAACTTCGTTGCCGGTCACCGGCGGGTTGAAGCAGCAGGCCATGACGAGGTCTTCGTCACCCGCGACGAGGCGGTGATGGTCATGCAGGTTCAGCGCATACATGACACCCGGCTTGATTTCGTGGCGCGTGCCGTTGTCGAGCTCGGTGATGTGGCCGTTGCCCGAGATGCAGTAGACGCTCTCGAAATGGTGCTTGTAGTGGAACGTGTGATCCGAACCGGCCTTCAGCGTGGTGATGTGGAAGCTGAAGCCCATCTTGTCGTCGGCGAGCAGCATGCGCACGCTGCTCCAATCGGCGTCGGACACGTCGCGGTCGGTGTTTTTAAGCTTGTTGAAATCACGAACGATCATGTGATGTGTCTCCGTATCTGAATTTCTTGGTCGCTGGGGGAGGCAGCGGCGGATTACTCCGCCGCGATGTCCGTGCGCTCGCCGGTCACCTCGGTGGCGGCTTCGCGCAGGATCTCCAGCCCCTTGCGGAATTGTTCCATCGGCGTGGTCAGCGGTGCGAGGACCTTCACGACCTGGTCGTCATTGCCCGAGGTCTCGATCACGAGACCTTTTTCGAAGCAGCGACCGCAGATCGCCGAAGCCAGTTCGCCGGTGCCGACATCGACACCCTGCATCAGGCCACGGCCCTTGAGGAAGGCACCCGGCACGAGATCGGCCACAGCGGCCAGACCTTCACGCAGGACGTCCGATTTCACGGCCAGTTCCTTCTGGAACTTGTCGTCGGCCCAGAACTTCTCGATCGCCACGGTGGCGGTCACGAAGGCATGGGTGTTGCCGCGGAAGGTACCGTTATGCTCGGCCGGGCCGAACACGTCGTAGTCGGGACGCACCAGAACCAGCGCCATCGGCATGCCGAAGCCCGAGATCGACTTCGCCTGGGTCACGACGTCCGGCATCACGTCCATCTCCTCGAAGGAGAAGAAGGTGCCGGTGCGGCCGCAGCCAGCCTGAATGTCGTCGATGATGAACAGCGCACCGTGCTTGCGGGCGACTTGCTCGACGCCTTTCACGAATTCCGGGCTTGCGGCGTTGAGACCGCCCTCGCCCTGAACCGTCTCCAGCATGATCGCCGCCGGAGCGTCGATACCGCCCGAGGCGTCCGAGAGCATCTGGTCGAGCAGCGCGACCGAATCCACACCATCGGCATAGGCGTCATAGGGCATGCGGGTCACGCCATGCGTGTCCATGCCGGCGCCACCGCGGTGGTAGCCGTTACCGGTCGCCGCCAGCGCACCCATGGTCACGCCATGGAAGCCGTTGGTGAAGGCGATGATGTTGGTGCGACCGGTCGCCTTGCGCGCGATCTTCATCGCGGCTTCGACGGCATTCGCACCGGTCGGGCCGATGAACATCAGCTTATGGTCCATGCCGCGCGGCGCGAGGATGTGCTCCTCGAACGCGCTCAGGAACTTGGCCTTGCTGTCGGTGTGCAGGTCGAGCGCGTGACCCATCTTGTTCTCGGTCAGGTGCTCGATCAGCGCCTGCTTCATGTCCGGGTCGTTATGCCCGTAGTTCAGCGACGAGCAACCGGCGAGGAAGTCGATATAGGTGTTGCCCTCGGCGTCGGTCAGCTCCGAGCCTTGCGCGCTGGTGAAAACGGTATCGAAGCCACGGCAGTAGGAGCGGGCCTCAGATTCGCGTTGGGTAAAGATCGTCTTATCCGTCGAATGAACGGTCATGGGGGACTCCATAGAATTGGGGGAATGAGGAGGGTGCGCGGCCTGAGATCAGGCGGCGGCACGCGCCTCCTCGGGGAAGGTGATGGTGACCATATGCTCGGTCGAGGCGTGGCCGTCGAAATGGTCTTCTTCGTGGAAGTGCGCCTCATCGGTCAGCTCGCCGCCCATCGAACGTGCGAAGGAGCGGAAGAGCGCCCAGCTCGCTTCGTTGCTTTCGGTGATGGTCGTCTTCAGCTTGGTGCAGTCTTCGGCGACGTCGCGCTGGATGAGGTGGCGCAGCATGCGCTTGCCAAGGCCAAGACCGCGTGCGTCGGGGGAAACAGCCACTTGCCACACGAAGAACGTGTCCGGCTCGGACGGGGCGATGTAGCCCGAAATCCAGCCGACGACTTCGCCTTCGCGCTCGACGAGGACACAGGTGTCCCCGAAGTGATCGCACTGCAGAAGGTTGCAATACATCGAATTTTCATCAAGCGGCTTGCAGCGGCGGATCAGCTTCCAGATTTCGCTGCCGTCTTCGGACTCCGGCTTACGGAAGACCAGTTTAGAACCCTTCTTGATCGACTCGACTTGCGGCACGGTTCTTTCCTCTCGTTTGCTTCGGTAGCCTAAGTAGTTCATGTGGTCGAAAATTTCAACCACCTAACTAATGGAACCCGGAAAAGTTCCGTTCATAGCCTTATATTCTTGCTTATAAGCCCTAAATACCATTAGCATGACAAAGCAAATGAGTAAAAACGAACACGATAAGCTTAGCAAAGCCAAGCAATTGCAGAGCACGGAACTCTCTGCGATACTGGGTCGTCTTGATAAAAAAGGGGCCCGCCGCCTGATGGAGCGTGTCGATACGAGCCTGATCGCTTTGCGTAGAATCCTGCGCGCGACCGAAATGTTCGGCCGCGACTTGGCCAAGGCTGCCGGGCTGACGCCTGCGCAGTTCCGGGTCCTTCAGGTGATTTCCGAAAAAGGTTGGTCCACCCCGAAGGCGATCGCGCAACGCATGGGCGTGAGTCAGGCGACGATGACGGCGCTGATCGACAAGCTCGAGCGCAAGGGCATGGTGACCCGTCAGCGTTCCGAGCGGGATCGTCGTCAGACCGACATCGTGATTACCGAACTCGGCGCGAGCGCGATCGACGAGGCCCCCGACGCGCTGCAACAGATTTTCGTGCGCCGTTTCGAGGCGCTGGAAGATTGGGAGCAGGCGCAGATCATCGCCTCGCTCGAGCGTGTGGCCTCGATGCTCGACGCGCATGACATCGACGCGGCGCCGGTTCTGGACTGGGGCGATATCTCGGGCAAGCCGAACTGATCAGCCTTTGACCCAAGCCCCATCGGGGCCCCGCGTGAATTCGTCGGCCCCGATTGGCTCGAAGCTCATGTCGCGCGCGCCGTACAGCGTGATCGACAGAGCGTCGCGCCCCCCTTCAATAACATTGAACGTATTGGGCTCGCCGCGCAGACGCGAGGACAGGCCCGTCCCCGCCTGCACGAACAGGATGCCCGGCACCGCCGAGAAAGGCGCCACCGATCCGGTGTGCAGATGCCCCGACAGCACGAGATCCGCGCCGCAGTCCGACATGCCCTCCAACGCATCCCCTGCCCCGTCCATGAGCGCCTTGTCGACCTCGGGCCCATGTTCGAGCGGATGGTGCATCACCGCGATTCGCAGCCTCTCGCCCGCCTCGCCGAATTCCCGACACAGCCGGGAGATCGTGCGGTCAGGCACCTTGCCGCGCTGCCAGGCGAAACGGTTCACGGTGTTCACGCCGACCGCCTTGAGGTGATCGGTCTCGAAAACCGGCTCCAGATTATGATTGATCGCGGATTTGTAGCGCCCGAAGGGTTTGAGCATCCGTAGGAAGAGATTGTCGAGCGGTGTGTCATGGTTCCCGGGCACCGAAAGGGTCTCGCTTTCGATCTGCTCGACGAACAACCGCGCCTGCGCGAACTGGCCGCGCCGGGCGCGCTGCGTGAAGTCCCCGGAGATCACCGTCAGATCCGGCGCGAGCCGGTTCACCGCTGTCAGCAGCGGCGCCTCGAGCTCGGGCAGGCTGCGCCCGAAATGCAGATCGGAAAGGTGAACGATACGGGTCATGCGTTAGCGTCTTGGGTCTCGGCGTCCGTGTCCTTGGCTGGCAGTACGATCCAGAGCGGCGCGTCGGACATCTTGAAGCGGAACGGGCTTTCTTCGCGGCACTTCTCGCCGTCGAAGGCCAGCAGGCCGCGCCCGCGGGCGGTTTCGATCTCGAAGGATTTCGCGCGGATCAATTCGTAATCCTCGCCCTGTTTGGTTTTACGCCGCACCAGCCGCGACGACAGGCGGAAGAGGTCGCGGCGGCTCTGCGCCTTCGCGACCAGCACGGCGAAAGCGTCGTCGCTGATGACCGTCGCCCCGTCGAGTCCGAAGAAATCGAGCTGATAGGCCGAGCGCGCGATGAAGACGAGCGCGGTGCGACGGTTCCTGGTCTCCCCGTCCGCCGTAATTTTCAGCCGCATCGGGCGCTGGAAGCGCAGGAAGGTCTTGACGACCGACCAATGCGCAACGATCCGGCGACGGCCCCAGCGGGCGTAAATATCTTCGCGCGCCTTGAGGATCGACGGGTAGATCCCAAGCGACGCGTTGTTCAGGAACACCTGCCCGTTCACCTCGCCGACCCGGATCGGATGTGCATTGCCTTCGCGGATCGCGCGCGCCGCCTCCTCCGGATCCTCGGAGAGGCGCAGGCCGCGCGCGAAGAAGTTGAACGTGCCGAGCGGCAGCACCGCCATCGGCACCTCCTGTCCCACCAGCGCGCCCGCGACGGCCATGGCAGTGCCGTCGCCGCCCGCCGCGACGATCATCTCCGCACCGTCGTCGAGCGCCTTGCGGACGGTCGCCACAATGTCGCTTTCCGGGGACCACCGGTAAAGCGACGCACCGTCACCAAGCGCATCCATCGCGCGGCGGATCGCCTCTTCATCTTTCGCGTTGCCACCCGAAGAGGGGTTCGCGATCAGCGCGACCGCCTGCCGCCGCAATGCGACGCTTGGCTCCGGCGGGGTGCCATTCGTCAATTTTTCATCGCCCTTTTCGTCATTCAACCCGGACTGGAGCGCGGATTTCGCGTCTCGATCCACGAGGCTTTCAGGCCCCGTATCATTCTCCGGTTTGACGGAATCCTTCGGCTCGGCAGTCATGATGTCACCTCTTCGTCGCGGCTGTAACGCCGCAGGGAGGTGGAAAGGTCCGTGAAAAGGTTGCGCCTCGGGACTTGGTTATTTACGACATAGAGTGTCGGAATTTGGCAAGTCTTGCGACCGTTATCGCGTGAGCGTGACTGTGCGAAGATTCCAACCTGGGGAAAAACCGGGACTTAACGCGACCGATATCACGGCGGCAGCCCGCGCGGATCGCTTCAATCAAAGCTGCCACAACAGGAGAACTGTATGAACAAGAAAGCGCTTGCTGCGTTACTGACGGCACTGCCGCTGGCGACCTTCTCGGCGCCCGCCTTCGCCGCCGATGGCGAATGTGGTTCCGTTACCGAAGCCGAAATGAACTGGGCTTCGGCCGGGGTCGCTGCTTGGGTCGACAAGATCATTCTCGAAAACGGCTACGGCTGTGACGTGACGCTGGTGACCGGCGACACGATGCCCACCTTCACCTCGATGAACGAGAAGGGCGAGCCCGACATCGCACCCGAGCTTTGGGTGAACGCGGTGAAGGTCGCGCTCGACAAGGCCGTCAGCGAAGATCGCCTCGTGATCGCTGCCGAAATCCTCAAGGATGGCGGCGAAGAAGGCTGGTGGATCCCGAAATACGTCGCCGACGAGCACCCCGAGATCAAGACGGTCGACGATGCGCTGGCGCATCCCGATCTGTTCCCCGATCCGGAAGAACCCTCGATCGGTGGCGTCTACAACTGCCCGTCGGGATGGAACTGCCAGATCTCGACCGCGAACCGCTTCAAGGCTCACAAGGCCGAGGAGAAGGGCTTCAAGCTGGTCGACACCGGTTCGGCTGCGGGCCTCGACGGCTCGATCGCCAATGCCTACGAGTCCAAGAAGGGCTGGCTGGGCTACTACTGGGCCCCGACCGCGATCCTCGGCAAATACCCGATGGTCAAGCTCGACGCGGGCGTCGAGGGCGACAAGGAAGCCTGGGACAAGTGCAACTCGCAGGCCGATTGCGTCGATCCCAAGCCCAACGCCTACCCGACTTCGGACGTGTACACGGTCGTGACCAAGGGGTTCGCCGAGAACAACGCAGTTGCGATGGACTACCTTGGCAAGCGTGAATGGTCGAACAAGACCGTGGGCGAATTCCTCGCATGGCAGGCCGACAACCAAGGCACCAACGAGGACACCGCTTACTACTTCCTCGAGAACTATCCGGACGTCTGGAAGGCTTGGCTTTCTGACGATGTGATCAAGAAGGTTGAGGACGCGCTCTGAGCGGGCGATCCGAGATTTTGGCGCGCGTGAGGGGAGCCTCGCGCGCGTTTTCTTTTAACCGGCGCAAATAATCGACCGGAGGACATAACAAGATGGCATCTTCATGCTGGGGCTTGCCGGAACTGATGTGTGAGTTCCCTTCCCTTCCCAACTCCACCCTGCGTCATATGCGCATGGGCATCGACGACGGGTTTCGCGGCATCGTCCGCGCTTATTCCGATCAAATCGACGCGGCCACCCGGCCGCTTCAATGGTTTCTCAACACCCTCGAACACGCCTTCGTGGACACGCCTTGGTTCATCATCTTCGCGCTGATCCTCGTCGTGGTGTGGTTCGCCTCGCGCAATCCGAAGATCGTGCTCGGCTCGTCCATGGGGCTTGCCTTCATCGGCATCTTCGGCCTTTGGGAGGACACGATGACCACCCTCGCGATGGTCACCGTGGCGACGCTGATCGCGATCATCCTCGGCCTGCCGATCGGCATCCTGATGGCGCGCTCGGACCGGATGCAGAAAATCCTGACGCCGGTGCTCGATGTCATGCAGACCATGCCATCCTTCGTCTACCTGATCCCGGTCGTCGTGATCTTCGGTATCGGTAAGGTGCCCGGCGTGATCGCCGTGGTGATTTACGCGATTCCGCCGATGATCCGCCTAACCAATCTGGGCATCCGCCTCGTGGACAAGGAAGTCATCGAAGCCGCGGACGCCTTCGGCGCCAATCCCCGTCAGAAGCTTTGGGGCGTGCAGCTTCCGCTGTCGCTGCCCACGATCATGGCGGGCGTCAACCAGACCATCATGATGGCGCTGGCGATGGTCGTCGTGGCCTCGATGGTCGGCGTTGGTGGCCTCGGTAAAAACGTGCTGCAGGCGATTAACAACCAGTTCTTCACCATCGGCTTCCTGAACGGCTTCGCACTCGTTGCGATCGCGATCATCTTCGACCGCGCGAGCCAGGCGTTCGGCAAGCGGCTGCAGAAACATTCGGAGGCCGGCCATGACTGATGCGACGACCAACACCGATACCGGCAACCGCTCGGGCATCGAGATCCGCAGTCTCTACAAGATCTTCGGGGCGCGCCCCAAGGATTACGTGGAGAAGGTGCAGGCCGGCATGGGCAAGGAAGAGCTCAACGACAAGCACAAGCACGTTCTGGGCCTGCAAGACATCAACCTTACCCTGCCGCCGGGCAAGATCTCGGTGATCATGGGCCTGTCGGGCTCGGGCAAATCGACGCTCATCCGCCACATCAACGGGCTGATCATGCCCACGGCCGGGGAGATCCTCTATAACGGCCGCGACGTGGTTAAGATGAACGAAGAGGAGCTGCGGGAATTCCGTCGCCATGAGACGGCGATGGTGTTCCAGAAGTTCGCCCTTCTGCCGCACCGGACCGTGCTGGAAAACACCTGCTACGGGCTGGATATCCAAGGGGTCGACCGGTCGAAATCGGAACCGATCGCTAAGAAATGGATCGAGCGGGTCGGGCTCGCGGGCTACGAGGACAACTATCCGAACCAGCTCTCGGGCGGGATGCAGCAGCGGGTGGGCCTTGCCCGCGCACTGGCCAACGACGCGGACATCCTTCTGATGGACGAAGCGTTCTCGGCACTCGATCCGCTGATCCGGATGGATATGCAGAAGGTGCTTCTGGACCTGCAGGCCGAGCTGAAGAAGACGATCGTCTTCATCACCCACGACCTCGACGAGGCGCTGCGCCTTGGCGACAAGATCGCCATCCTGCGGGACGGGGCGCTCAATCAGGTCGGCACGGGGCAGGAAATCGTGCTGCGCCCGGCGAATGAATACATCGCCGAGTTCGTGCGCGAGGTGAACCGTGGCCGGGTTATCCGTGCCGAGACCATCGCCTTGCCGCTGCCCGAGGGCGAGTTGCCGAAGATGAAGGTGAAAGCCAGCTCGGTGCTCGAGAAGATCGCGCGCCGGATGGCCGATGCCGAGGTGCGTACGGCGACGGTTGTCGACGCGGCCAACAAGCCGATCGGCATGGTCGACATGACGACGATCCTGACCGCCATGGTGACGCCTGCAAGCGTCGAAGAAGGCGATGACGAGGTCGAGGAAGACAGCGCCGCCTGAAGACTACGGGGTCGCCGCGTCAGCGTGGCGGCCCTGCCCGGCCAGTGCCGTCAGAGCCAGCTGGGTCCACGACGCGACAATCGCGTCATGTTGGCGCTGGTGTGGTTTCCGATCTGCGTGATCGACGCCGAAATCGCCCGATCCGCCGTTTGTCCCCGCAAAAGCGCGAAAGCCGCAGCCTCTGCTGCAGCTGCGACCGCCACGGGCTTTTCCTGCACCATCTGGAGCGATTCAAGCGGGGAGACATCCCAGAGCCCCATCATTCCCGCGACGCGCATCGAAATCACCGCTTGGGCCTCAAAGCCGATCCGCGCGGCCTCGAAGCCGATGCGCATAAAAGACAGGGGATCCATATAAACTCCTAAAACCAGACATCGCTGCAAAGCGACGTCAGGTCGTCAGGATCGCAGGTACAGGTTGAGATAATGCACTCTTCTTCACCGTCGAGCACAGAAAAATCAGATTTTCGCGAGGTGAGCATTCGTGAAGCCCTGTAATTGCTCTGACGCACAGACTTTCCGCCTTGCCTTCACGGCACTGTGACCCATCCTTTTAACGTCACTCGCGTATTGACATGACAAGGACGTGAACCAAATGGTTCAGAAATCGCGCGCAGCTCGGCCGGCGGGGTCGTATTTGCGTGCAAACAGGGATTTTGACGGGACAGCCAAATGATCAAACGCCTCCTCATCGCCCTCGTCGCGCTCATCCTCGTGGTGGGTGGCGTCGTCGGCTACAATCTTTTCCGCTCGAAGATGATCGCGCAGTTCTTCGCAAACATGACACAGCCCCCCGTGGCGGTTTCGGTCAGCGAAGTGAAGCCGATCACCTGGCAGCCGGGCCTCGAGGCGATCGGCACCGCCGCCGCCGTGCGCGGCACCGAACTGGCCGTCGAAATGGGCGGCACGGTGCAGGAGATCCATTTCAAGGCGAATGACAAGGTCGAGAAGGGCCAGGTCCTCATGCAGATCGACGACAGCTCCGAGCGCGCCGATCTGGCCTCGGCCAAGGCCGCGCAGGACCTCGCCGAGACCAATCTCAAGCGCGCGCGCCAGCTTGCCGACCGGGGCGTGTCCGCCACGTCCAATCTCGATCAGGCTGAAGCCAGCGCGCAGGAAGCGCGCGCAAGCGTCGCGAAGCTGCAGGCCGTGCTCGAGAAGAAGCGCCTGACCGCGCCCTTCGCGGGCATCATCGGTATTCCGCAGGTGGAGGTCGGCCAGTATGTCGGCACCGGCACCACCTATGCGACCCTGCAGGATCGCGACCATATGCGCGTCGATTTCACCCTCTCCGAACAGCAGGCGCGTCACGCCGAAGCGGGCCAGACCGTCAAGGTGAAGACCGAGGACGGCTCGGTCGATCTGGAAGGTAAGATCACCGGCATCGAACCCAAGATCGACCCGAATTCGCGGCTCGTGACCCTGCGCGCCGAAGTCCCCAATGGCGAAGGGAAGCTGACGCCCGGCCAGTTCGTCCATGTCACGGTCGTGCTGCCCTCCGAGGACAACGTGATCGCGCTGCCGCAAACGGTGGTGAGCTCCAACCTCTACGGCGACTCGGTCTTCGTGGTGCGCAAGCAAACGCCCGAAGGTGCGGACCAGCCGCAACTGGTGGCCAAGCAGGTCTTCATCACGCTCGGCCGCCGCTCGGGCACGCTCGTCGAAGTGACGAAGGGTCTGAAGGCAGGCGACATGGTCGTCAATGCGGGCCAGAACAAGCTGAACTCCGGCGCGACGGTGAGCATCGACAACGCGATTTCGCCCGATCCCGACGCGCCTTCCACCGAAGAGGTGATGAAAGCCTTCGGCATGGAGGGCAACGCGCAGGCAAACTCCGACGCGACGTCGGACGCCCAATCGGACACGACCTCAGACGGCGCGAAGGCGCAGTAAGGCCAAGCCCATGAACATCTCCGAGATCTTCATCCGCCGCCCCGTCCTGTCGATGGTGCTGGGCGCGTTCATGCTCCTGCTGGGCGCACAGGCGTATTTCAACCTGCCCGTCCGCCAATATCCGGAAGTCGAGGAAACGGTGGTCACGATCACCACCGCCTATCCCGGCGCCTCGCCCGAACTGATTCAGGGCTTCATCACCTCGCCGCTGGCCGCCGCCGTGGCGACTACTGAGAACGTCGATTACGTCACCACCCAGTCGCGGCCCTCGGCCTCGGTCATTTCGGTCCACATGAAGCTCGGGTCGAACTCCGACGCGGCGATGACCGAGGTGCTCTCGAAGGTGCAGCAGGTCAAAGGCCAGCTGCCCTCGGCGGCGAAGGATCCGGTGATCCAGAAGGGCACCGGCCAGACCTTCGCGCTGATGTATCTCGCGGCGCTCAACCCCAACATGACACCCGAGCAGCTGACCGAATATCTGCGCCGGGTGATCCGTCCGCGCATGTCCACGATTCCGGGCGTGGCCCAGACGCAGATCATCGGCGCTTCCGATTACGCGATGCGAGTCTGGATCGATCCGGACAAGCTCGCCGCGCGCGGCGTCACCGCATCGGAAGTCGTGGGCGCGATTCAGGCGTCGAACTTCCTCTCGGCCCCGGGCAAGACGAAGAACGAATACGTCGCCCAGTCGATCACGCTGCAATCCACGCTGCAGACACCCGAAGCCTTCGGCAAGCTGCCGATCTCGGGCAAGGGCGACGACGTGGTGCGGTTGCGCGATGTCGCGAAGATCGAACTTGCCAAAGCCTCCGAGAACGAAATCGTCACCTTCGAGGGCAAGGAGGGCACGTTCCTCGGCGTCTACCCGACGCCCGCAGCCAACCCGCTCGATACGGCGGCGGCAGTGCGCAAGGCGCTGCCCGACATCAACGCCTCGCTCCCCGAAGGGATGAAAATCCAACTGGTCTACGACTCGACCGAGACGATCTCGGCCTCGATCCACGAGGTGTTCAAGACCATCGGCGAAGCGGTCGCCATCGTGACCGTGGTTATCCTGCTGTTCCTCGGGTCGCTGCGCTCGGTGGCGATGCCCATCGTGACGATTCCGCTCTCGCTGATCGGGGTGCTCGCGGTGCTCTTGGCGCTGGGGTACTCGATCAACCTTCTCACATTGCTGGCCATGGTGCTGGCGATCGGCCTCGTCGTCGATGACGCGATCGTGGTGGTGGAGAATATCCACCGACATATCGAAGAGGGGATGAAACCGATCCCGGCCGCCGTGCAGGGCATGAAGGAGATCACCGGGCCGGTCATCGCGATGACGATCACGCTGGCCGCGGTGCTCGCCCCTCTGGGCTTCACCGGCGGGCTGACGGGGCAGTTGTTCCGAGAGTTCGCCTTCGCGCTGGCGGGATCGGTGATCCTGTCGGGGATCATCGCACTGACGATCACGCCGATGATGTCGGGCCGCCTGCTGAGACATGGCGAGTCCAAGGGCTTCCAGGCCTTCGTCGATCGCAATTTCGACCGGCTCTCGGGTTGGTACGGGCGGCGCGTCGATGGCTCGCTCGATCTGCGGGGGATCACCCTTCTCATCGTCGCCTCACTCGTGGGCGTGACCGGGTTCATGCTGATGAACACCAATTCCGAGCTTGCACCGGATGAGGATAACGGTGCGCTCTTCGCGATCCTGAACGGGCCGCGCTACGCGACCAGCGAGTACACCCAGAAATATATCGACCAGGTCGGGCGCGATACGGCCGATATTCCCGAAGTGCGCACCGATTTCTCGATCGCGGGCTTCGGCGGGGACAGCTCTCAGGGCATCTATATCTGGGCGCTCAAGGACTGGGCGGACCGCAACCGCAGCCAGAAGGAAATCCAGCAGGAGATTCAGGGCGATCTCGGCAAATCGACCGGGTTGAAAGGCTTCGCCTTCGCCCCGCCGTCGCTGCCGGGCACCGGGGGCGGCCTGCCGATCTCGGTGGTGATCCAGTCGATCCACTCCGCGAAACGCGTCGCCGAGGTGGCCGAGGAGATCAAGAACAAGGCGCAGGCTTCGGGCAAGTTCATCGTCGTGCAGAACTCGCTCAACTTCGACAGCCCGCAGGTCAATGTCACGATCGACCGCGACCGGGCGGCGGCGCTGAACGTGCCGGTCTCCGATATCGGCTCGACCTTGGGCTTGCTGGTGGGCGAGGCGTCGGTGGCGCAGTTCGACCGCGACTCCAACAGCTACGACATCATCCCGCAGGTGCCGCAACGGTTCCGCGCGAACCCCGAAGAACTGGGCCGCTACTTCGTGCGCTCGTCCTCGGGGGCGATGATACCTCTGTCGTCGCTCGTGAAGATCGACACCGGGGTGAACGCGTCTTCGATCGAACAGTTCGACCAGCTGAACGCGGCCACGATCACGGCACTGCCGCTGCCCGGTGGGTCCACCGGCGAGGGCGTGCAGACCATCGTCGACATCGCCAAGCAGGTGATGCCCGAAGGCTTCTACGTGAACTATTCGGGTCAGTCGCGGATCGAGACGCAGCAGGGCAACACCATCCTGATCGCCTTCGCGGCGGCCGTGCTGGTGATCTACCTCGTGCTCGCCGCGCAGTTCGAGAGCTTCCGCGACCCCTTCATCATCATGATGACAGTGCCGCTGACGATCTTCGGGGCTGTGCTGCCGCTGAACCTCGGGTTGGGCACGCTCAACATCTATTCCGAGGTGGGGTTGATCACGCTGGTCGGCCTGATCACGAAACACGGTATCCTGATGGTCGAGTTCGCCAATCAGCAGCGCGAGCAGTCGGGCCTCACCCGTCGGCAGGCGATCGTGAAGGCCGCGCAGACCCGCCTGCGTCCGATCCTGATGACCACCGCCGCAATGGCGCTGGCCGTGGTGCCGCTGATCCTCGCGCAAGGCGCGGGCGCAGAGGCGCGCAAGGCGATGGGCCTCGTGATCTTCTCGGGGATCCTGATCGGGACGATGTTCACGCTGTTCGTGGTGCCGATGTTCTACACGTTCATCGCGCCCTCGGATAAATCCTTCAAGGAAGCCGAGGCGAAGCGTCTGGCCGCAGGCTGACGCATGAAGACAAGGCTGGGGGCTTCGCGCCCCCAGACCCCCGCGGGATATTTGGGCCAAGGCGAAGTGTCAGAGCTTCGCCTTGGCCCAATTCATTTTGATCGTGAATTTCGGAGGAAAGAGGGGCAACGCCCCTGCCCCGCTCAGAGATGCGCGAGGTAGCTCGTCACGGCGGGGCGCACGCTGGATTGGCCAGCATTGCGCGCCTGCTGGATCACCTGCCGCAGCTCGCCCAGATCGGCGCGGCGGATCAGGTGTTTGACCGGGCCGATCGACGCAGGCCGCATCGAGAGCGTACGGATGCCGAGCGCCGCGAAGGTCAGCGACTCGATCGGGCGGCCCGCATCCTCGCCGCAGAAGCTGAGTTGGGTGTCCGAGACCGCACAGCGGGCGATGATCCGTTCGAGGAAGTTCAGGAACGACCCGTCGAGCGTATCGTAGCGGCGGCGCACCCGTTCGTTCTCGCGGTCGGCCGCGAAGAAGAACTGCTTCAGGTCGTTGCCGCCGATCGAGATGAAATCGCAATCGCGGTAGAAGCTATCGGGCGCAAACCCGAGGCTCGGGGTTTCCAGCATCGCGCCGATGCGCAGCTCCTCGGGCACGGGGCGGCCCATCTGCGCCTCGCGGTCGCGGACCCGCAGCAGCGTGTCGCGCGCGGCGTAGAATTCCTCAGGCAGCGCGATGAAGGGGAACATGATCGAAGTCGGGCGGCCGTCGGCGGCGCGCAGCAGCGCCTGCAGCTGCATCCGCAGAATCCCCGGCTTGTCGAGCCCCACCCTCAGCGCGCGCCAGCCCATCGCGGGGTTCGGCTCGTCCTGCGGCTTCATGTAGGGCACGACCTTGTCGGAGCCGATATCGAGCGTACGGAAATTCACCCGCTTGCCGTCGGCGGCATCCATCACCCGCTTGTAGAGCTGCACGAGTTCGTTGCGGCGCGGGACCTTGGTGCGGGTCAGGAATTGCAGCTCGGTGCGGAACAGGCCCACCCCATCAGCGCCGGAGCCCTTCAGTGAAGGCAGATCCGCCATCAGCCCCGCATTCATCATCAGCGAGACGGTCTGGCCCGATTTGTCTATCGCGGGCTGGTCGCGCAGCGAGGCATAGCGTTTCTGCGCCTCCGCCTGCATCGCGATCTTGTCGCGGAACGCATGGGCCACGCTTTCCTCGGGCCGCAGATGCACCACGCCCTGATCGCCGTCGACGAGGATCGGATCGCCGTTCAACGCCTCGGCGGTGATCCGGCCCGCATGGATCACCAGCGGGATCGAGAGCGCGCGGGTGACAATCGCGGCATGCGAGCCGACCGAGCCCTCCTCCAGCACCACGCCCTTGAGCTTGCGGTCGTAATCGAGCAGTTCCGCCGGGCCGATATTGCGCGCCACCAGCACCGGGTTCTCCGGCATCTCGGCCCCGGTATCGCTGCCCTGCCCCGTCAGTTGCCGCAGCAGGCGGTTCGACAGGTCGTCGAGATCGTTGAGCCGTTCGCGCAGGTAGGGATCGGGCGCCTTGCGCATCCGGTCGCGCGCGGCGTTCTGTTCCTTCTCGACTGCGGCTTCGGCAGAAAGACCCGCGGTGATGTCTTCCAGCATCCGCCGCTTCCAGCCCTTCGAGGCCGCGAGCATCTTGAAGGTCTCCAGCACCTGCCGCTGATCCTTGTCGATCAGGGTCGGGCTGGCCAGCATCTCGTCGATCTTGCCGCGCAGTTCGGTGATCGCCTCTTCGAGCCGCGCAGCCTCGGCCTCGGGGTCTTCGGCCACCGGGTTGGTCACGACGACGCGCGGCTCGTGCAGCCAGACGCGGCCCTCGGCGGCGCCCTCCTGTCCCGTCGCGCCGCGGAACATGACCGGGAAGCGATGCGTCGCGCCGATCTCGGAATTCTCGCCGCCGGTGAAAGCGCCGAGTTCGGTCATTTCCGCCAGCACCATCGCGACGACCTCGAGCCCGTAAAGTTCATCATCCGAGAAGCTGCGCTCGTCCTTCGACTGCACGACCAACACGCCCAGCTTCTCGCCCACGCGCTGGATCGGCACGCCGACGAAGCTGGAATAGATCTCTTCGCCCGTCTCCGGCATGTAGCGGAAGCCCGGCTCGGAAGGCGCATCGGCGGAGTTGATCGGCCGGCCCGACCGCGCCACGCGGCCCACGAGACCCTCGCCCAGCCGCATCCGCGTGTGGTGGACAGCCTCTGCCTTCAGGCCCTCGGTCGCGCACAGCTCGAGCGTTTCGGGATCGCGGAACAGGTAGATCGAGCACACTTCGGTGCCCATCGAATCCGCAATGATCTGCGTGATGTGATTGAGCCGGTCCTGCCCGTCGCCCTCCGTGGCCAGCGTATCGCGCAGGCGTCGCAACAGCGTGCGACTATCACTTTCGCTCAGTTCCACCATCCGCGCAGGTTGCCCCTGTTGCTGCGGCCCTTCGGGTTACTCAGGCCTTGTCGAGTTCGAAGGCATCATGCAGGGCCTGAACCGCCAGTTCCAGATATTTGCGGTCGACCAGCACCGAAATCTTGATTTCCGACGTAGCGATAACCTTGATGTTGACGTTTTCAGCGGCAAGCGCCTTGAACATCTTCGCCGCGACCCCCGCATGGGAGCGCATACCGATGCCCACGACGGAAATCTTTGCCACGTCTTCATCGGCGACCAGCTCGTCGAATTTGATCAGCCCGGCGTCGCGCGCGTCTTCCATCGCCTTGCGGGCGCGGGCGACCTGATTGACCGGGCAGGAGAAGGTCATGTCGGTGACCTTGACCTCGTGTTCGGCCTGACGCTCGGAGATGTTCTGGACGATCATGTCGACATTCACCCCCGCATCCGCGAGCGGCCCGAAGATCGCGCTGGCGATGCCGGGGCGGTCTTCGACCGTCACGAGGGTCATTTTCGCTTCGTCGCGAGAAAAGGCGACGCCGGAGACAACTTTCGATTCCATGATTTTATCCTCGTCGCAGACCAGAGTGCCCGAATTCTCCGTGGTTTCCTCGAAGGAGCTTAGCACGCGCAGCGGCACCTTGTAGCGCATCGCGAGCTCGACCGAGCGGGTTTGCAGAACCTTCGCCCCGAGGCTCGCGAGTTCCAGCATCTCCTCGAAGGCGATGCGGTCGAGCTTGCGCGCCTTGGAGGAGACGCGCGGGTCGGTGGTGTAGATGCCGTCGACATCGGTGTAGATGTCGCAACGCTCCGCGCCGAACGCGGCGGCGAAGGCCACGGCGGTCGTGTCGGAGCCGCCCCGGCCGAGCGTGGTGATCCGGTTCTCCGGCGAAAGCCCCTGGAAGCCCGCGATCACCGCGACCTTGAAGCCTTCGGAGAATTTCTGGTCGAGATTTTCGCGCGGGATCGACACGAAGCGCGCTGCGCCATGCGCCGAGGTCGTGTTGATCGGCACCTGCCAGCCCTGCCAGCTGCGCGCGGAGACACCCATCTCCTGCAGGCGCAGCGACATCAGACCGGCCGTGATATTCTCGCCCGAGGCGACCACGGCGTCATATTCGCGCGCGTCATAGAGCGGCGAAGTGGTCTCGACCCAGTTGACGAGTTCATTGGTCTTGCCCGACATCGCCGAGACAATCACGATCACATCGTAACCGCGTTCGACTTCGCGCTTCACCTTTTCGGCAGCGTTGGCGATCCGGTCGAGATCGGCGACGGAAGTGCCGCCGAATTTCATCACCAGAATGGGCATGGAAATCCCCCTTGGGCAGAGTCGGGCCTCTGCTAGCTCAAGCCGTTGGGCCGCGCAAGAGATTTGGCGTTTCGAGGGTCTCAGATCGGCGCTGGGGCGCTGCCCCTCTTCGCTCGCGCGAATTCACCCTGGGATATTTGGAAAGAGCGAAAAGGGTCAGTTCGTCTTGCGAGTCGACAGGAAGGGCAGCGGCAGAACCGGCAGCCCGTCCTCCAGCATCTTGCGCGCCTCTTCGGGTTTCGCCTCGCCGTGGATCGCGCGTTTCTTGGCGGTGCCTTCGTGCATGGCGCGCGCTTCGGTGGCGAAGTTCATGCCGACGTAATCGGAATTCTTCTCGATCTCGCGACGCATCGCGGCGAGGGCCTGTTCGGCCTCGGATTGCGGCTGCGAAAGGGGGCGTTCAGCGGCAGGCTCGCCCGTCTTGCGCGTCTGTGCGACAGGCGGCGCCATCAGGGATTTTTCGACCTTTTTCGAACCGCAGATCGCACATTCCAGCTGGCCTGCGGCTTTGAGCGCCTCGAACCCGGAGGCCGAGGGGAACCAACTGTCGAAGCGGTGCTCATTCTCGCATTGCAGCGTATAACGGATCATGCCTGCATCTCCCGGATGCATATGGAAATAAGCGTTTCGCGCCGCGATGCAAGCGCGTCGCAATCGCTCAGAGCCGCGCGAGGAGCGCCTTTGCAAGGCTTTCGACATCGGCAGGCGGGCCAAGAGCCCCTCGTGCGGCGCGCGCCATTTCGGCCTGCGCGTCGGCGTCGAGCGCGGTGAAGGCGGCCGCAATATCGGCTTCGGTTTCGCAAAGCCGCGCCCCGCCTGCCGCATCGAGCGCGGCAAAGGCCTCGGCGAAATTCGCGACATCAGGACCGTGCAGCAAAGCGCAGCCGAAGCCCGCGGGCTCATAGGGGGTATGGCCGCCTTTTTCGACGAGCGAGCCGCCAACGAAACACAGGCCTGCGCTCGCATACCAGCGGCCCATCTCGCCCAGCGTATCGGCCAGATAGACCTCCGCCGTCGGAGGCTCGTCCTTCGAGCGAGTGGTATGGCGCAGCCCGGCCTTGGCGATCAGCGCCGCGATTTCGGGCGCACGGCGCGGATGGCGCGGAGCGAGGATCAGACGCAGGCCGGGGCGGCGCGCGCGCGCCTTCGCGAAGGCGGCAAGGATCGGCGCGTCTTCCCCCTCATGGGTCGACGCGGCAAGCACCGTATCGCTGCGCTGCCAGTCGAGCGGCACACCGGGTGCGACGGTGATCGCCGTCTTGAGATTGGCGGGCGGCAAAAGTCGATCACGCGGCAGGCCAAGGTCGAGGAACCGCGCCTCAGACCCCGCATCCTGCGCCGAGAGTGCGGTGATCTGGGCGATCATCGGCTGCGCGATCCCGATCTTCGCCCAGCGCGCCGCCGAACGCGCCGACATCCGTGCGCCGATCACGAAGATCGGTCGCGCCGCATCGGCCATCAGAGCCATGCGGTTCGGCCAAAGCTCGTTCTCGACCACGACGAGCGCGCGGGGATCATGCCGCGACAGAAACCGTCGCAGCGCGGCGCGATGATCGAGCGGGGCCATGCGGATCGCGATGCGCGGATCGGCCCAGCCCTGTCCCAGCTCGCGCGCCGTCACCGTGTTCACCGTCACCAACAGGTGCACCGCGGGTTCTGCGGCCAGCAGCGCATCGATCAAAGGCTTTGCGGAGGTCAACTCGCCGTTCGAAGCCGCGTGCAGCCATAGACGGTGCGGCGCGGCTTCCCCGCCGCCCAACCGCTCCGCCAGGGCAGTCCGGCTTTCCCGCCCGCGCAGCACGCGCCAAAGCAGCGCCGCCAGAACGGGCAGGCTCGCGATACTGACGAGAAGGCGGTAAAGGACCATGAAAGGCTCCGGCGAGATTTGCGCCATAGAACGGATCACCCCCCTCTCAGGCAAGCCCCTCCTTGCGTTTTCGCAAAGCGACTTTGCGCGAATGAACGGGTCACGGCCTTGTTTCCCGGGCGGCAGCTTGCGAAAGTCTTGCCCGGAGGCGCAGTTCGGGAGGGGCTTATGGAGCAATACGATTATATCGTCGTCGGCGGTGGCAGCGCGGGCTGCGTTCTGGCGAACCGCCTGTCGGAAGATCCGAAGAACAAGGTGCTGCTGCTCGAAGCAGGCGGGCGCGACAATTACCACTGGGTGCATATCCCGGTGGGCTACCTGTACTGCATCGGCAATCCGCGCACCGATTGGGGCTACAAGTCGAAAGCCGATGCCGGGCTGAACGGGCGCGAGCTGCTCTATCCGCGCGGGCGTATCCTTGGCGGCTGCTCCTCGATCAACGGCATGATCTACATGCGCGGTCAGGCGCGCGATTACGATATGTGGGCGCAGTCGGGCAATCCCGGCTGGAGCTGGGACGACGTGCTGCCGCTGTTCAAGAAGCAGGAAGATTTCTATCGCGGCGAGAGCGACCTGCACGGCGCGGGCGGCGAATTGCGGGTGGAGGAAGCCCGCGTGCGCTGGGAGATGCTCGACACCTTCCTCGAAGCCGCCGAGGAGGCAGGCTTCCCGCGCACCGACGATTTCAACACCGGCACCAACGAGGGCGGCGGCTATTTCCACGTCACGCAGAAATCCGGCTGGCGCTGGAGCGCGGTGAAAGCCTTCCTGAAACCGGCAATGCAGCGCCAGAACCTGCGGATCGAAACCAATGCGCAGGTCGAGAAGCTGCTGATCGAGGATGGCCGCGTCATCGGCATCCGCTACAATCAGAACGGCCAGAGCCATGACGTGAAGGCGGGCGAAACCGTCCTCTCCGCCGGTTCGGTAGGTTCCGTCCAGATCCTTGAGCTGTCGGGGATCGGGCGCGGCGACGTGCTGTCCGAGCATGGCATCACGCCGGTCGCCGAGGTCGATGGCGTGGGCGAGAACCTGCAGGATCACCTACAACTGCGCCTCATCTACAAGGTCTCGGGCGTCAAAAGCCTCAACACCATGTCCTCGACCCTTTGGGGCAAGGCGAAGATCGGGATGGAATATGCGTTGTTCCGCTCGGGGCCGATGTCGATGTCGCCCTCGCAGGTGGGCATCTTCACGCGCAGCTTCCCCGAGAAGGAGACGCCCGATCTGGAATATCACGTCCAGCCGGTCAGCCTCGACAAGTTCGGCGATGCGGTCCACCCCTTCCCCGGCATGACGGCGAGCGTGTGCAACCTGCGCCCCGAAAGCCGCGGCCATGTGCATATCACCTCGCCCGATTTCCGCGCCCATCCCGAGATCGCGCCGAATTACCTCTCGACCGAGGGCGATCGTCGCGTCGCCGCCGAAGCGATCCGGCAGGTCCGCCGCGTCGCCTCGCAACCCGCTTTCGCGAAATACAAACCTGAGGAATACAAGCCCGGCCCGGACTATCAGACCGAGGCGGATCTGGTGAAAGCGGCGGGCGATATCGGCACCACGATCTTCCACCCCGTCGGCACCTGCCGGATGGGCTCTGATGACGGCGCGGTGGTGGACTCGCGGTTAAGGTTGAAAGCGCTGAAAGGGCTGCGCATCGCGGATGCCTCGGTGATGCCGACGATCACCTCGGGCAACACCAACGCGCCGACGATGATGATCGCCGAGAAGGCCGCGCAGATGATCCTCGAGGACGCGAAGGGCTGAGGGTTCGGAGGGGGCGCTGCCCCCGCTCCTTCGGAGCCCCCCGGGATATTTTCGCCAAGAGGAAGAGAGGCGTTCTTCCTCTTGGTCTAAATATCCCCGCCGGAGGCATCCGACCGCGACCAGAGGCGCGACGCTTCGATCACTTGGCGATGCGGGCGACAAGCTCCTCGCGCAGCACGCCCTCATCGGTGCCCGTGTCGCGGGCTAGGCGCTTGAGACCGAAATGGACGCGGGCGATTTCCTGATAATAGCTGGTGAAGGCGTAGTTGACGGCAGCACCTGCGACCGCGCCAAGGACCGGGGCCGCCTGAGCCGCGAGTTTCTGACCCAGCACGATCGACAGGCGCGGCGCGACCTTGGCGATCAGCGATTTCAGGCTCGGCCCGGTGATGGTGGCGCGCGCGGCGAGGAAGCTTAGGTCCATCCCGTCATCGTCCTCGAGCGGCCCGGCAGAGGCGAAGACCCGCAGACATTCCAGCCGCACTTCCTCGGACGCCGGGTCGAAGCCATGTTCGGCAGCGATACCCTGTATGGCGCGCAGGAGCATGGTGACCGTGAAGGGCAATTCGGCGAGCGAACTGCCCAGACCCCCGACGCCGCCCGCAGCCCCCATCGCGGTGGTCAGCGTGCGATTCATCCAATCGGGCCGGTCCGAGACGATCCCGCGCGAACGCTCAGCAGCGGTCATCGCCCCTGACAACGCGCGTTCGGTCGCCCCGTCGAGCCCATTGCGGACCGGGGTGGGCAATTTGCCCAGCAGCCCCTCGGCAGAGCCTCCGATATAGCCGATCACCTGCATCACCACGCCGCCCGCCGCGCGGTGGCGTTTCGCGAGCGAGTCGAGCTGACCCAGAATCGCCGGGTCGCTCACGGGGGGAAGAATATCTGCCATCATCGCCTCCTTGCCTTTCCCTGATATGGGGCGGCGGAGGCGCTTCGGCAATCAGTCGTCTTTCTCGACTTGGCCTTTGACGCCGTCCCAGGCGCCGGGCACCAGTTCGAGGCCCAGAACGCGGTCGGGGTTGGTGGGCGGCGGCATCTCGACATCGTCGAGCTTCTCGAAGCCGAAGCGTTGGTAATAGGGCGCGTCGCCCACCAGCAGCACCCGCTCCCAGCCGAGATCGGCAGCGCGGGAAAGACTTTCATGCATCAGGATACCGCCCAGCCCTTCGCCCTGCCGCGTCGGGTGGACCGCGATCGGCCCCAGCAGCAGCACGCGCTTGCCGCCCACCCTGACCGGCCAGAAGCGGATCACCGCGGCGAGGATGCCGTCCTGGCGCAGCGTGAGGCAAAGCGGGCGCACGGGATCGACCCCGTCGCGCAGCCGGTAGGAGGACAGCGCCGTGCGGCCCGGCGCGAAGCAGAGGTCATAGAGCGCCTCGACTTCCCACCAGTCTTCCGCCGTCTCTTGTTCGAGCTGATACATACGCCCGCCGCCCCTTTCAGGCTGCCCCTTTCCTGTGCGGTAGCATGCGCTAAGTTCGGGATCAAACAGGAGAAAGCATGTTCTATCGCACCTCGGATGGCCACCCTCTCGCCCACAACCCGTTCAATTCCATCGTCGCCCCGCGACCGATCGGCTGGATTTCGACGCGCAGCGAGATGGGCGACAACCTTGCGCCCTACTCCTTCTTCAACGCGGTCGCCTATACGCCACCGCAGGTAATGTTCTCCTCGACCGGGGTGAAACCCGACCGCGACGGCACGAAGGACAGCGTCTCGCAGCTGCGCGAAGCGGGCGTGTTCTGCGCCAATCTCGTGACCTATGCGCTGAAGGATCAGATGAACGCCTCCTGCGCCAATTATCCGGCCGGCACCGATGAGTTCGCCGAATGCGGGATCGAGAAGGCGGAATGCGAGACCATCGATTGCCCGCGTGTGGCCGCGGCGCCTGCCTCGCTCGAATGTCGCGTGGTGCAGGTGATCAAGCTTCTGGGCGAGGGGAATTACCTCGTGCATGGCGAGGTGACGGGCATCCATATTGCGGACGATTGCCTGAAGGACGGGCTCTATTCACCGCCCGACCGTCTCGTGCGGCTTGGCAATCGCGGCGATTACGCGGCCGTGTCGGAAACCTTCGAGATGCTGCGGCCTAAGCTCTGATCCGGGCGCGCGCCCGGCTGCGGCGGCCTTCGACGAGCGTGTAGAGGCCGCTCGCCACGATCAGGGCTGCGCCCACGATCATCGCCGCATCGGGCCGCTCGCCAAACACCACCGCGCCGAGGATCAGCGCGAAGATCAGGCGGGTGTAGCGGAAGGGCGTGATGACCGAGACCTCGCCCATCCGCATCGCCTTGGTCAGCGACCAATAGGCGAGGCTGCCGAAGACCACCGCCCCGGCCACGTCGCGCAGCGCAAAGACATCGGGCGTCGTCACACCGCCGAAGATCAGCAGGATCAGCACGCCGGTCGGGATCAGCATCATGAAGCCGTAGAAGCTGAGCTGGAAATTCGACAGGACCGGCGGGCAGGCGCGCGTTGCCAGATCGCGCCCCGCAAAGCCCAGCATCCCCAGCACGGTCCAGAGTGCGGCCGGGACGAAACCGTCGAGGCCGGGGCGCAGCACGATCAGCACGCCGAGGAACCCGATCCCCACCGCGACCCAGCGGCGGATGCCGACGCGTTCGGAAAACACCACCGCCGCGCCTGCAACCACCACGAGCGGCGTCGCCTGCAGGATCGCAGAGGCATTGGACAGCGGCGTCAGCGCGATCCCCAGCGTGTAGCCGAGACGCCCCACAACTTCGAGCGCGAGCTTGATCAGGAGCGGTTTCGAGGCGAGCGCCGGATGCAGCAGCCGCTGGCCACGCGCGGTGATGAGCACGCCGAAGACCGCCATCCCGCCGAGGCCGAACAGCATCAGCACCACGCCCACCGCGAGATGGGTCGAGGCGGATTTGACGAACATGTCTTCCATCGCGAAGGCCGCCATCGCGACGACCATCAGCACCGAGCCGCGGATATTTTCCATAGATCCTCCCACGGGGACTCCCATATCCCCCTGCGCCGATAGACCGCGCGGCAAGTGGCTGCAATCCCTCTTTCCTCCCGGGGCCGTGGCGCTTAGGCTCGCCGCGACGCGGAAAAGACAGGCGAAGGATGCGCAGAATGGACAGAATGATCGGGGTGATCGGCGGCTCGGGCGTCTATCAGATCAACGGGCTCGAAGGGGCCGAATGGATCACCGTCGAGACGCCGTTCGGTGCGCCCTCCGATCAGGTGCTGACCGGCACGCTGGACGGTGTGAAGATGGCCTTCCTGCCCCGCCACGGGCGCGGCCATGTCGAGACGCCGACGACCGTTCCCTACCGCGCCAATATCGCCGCGATGAAACAGCTGGGCATCACCGATCTGATCGCCGTCTCCGCCGTGGGCTCGCTGAAAGAGGCCTATGCGCCGGGCGATTTCCTGATCGTGGACCAGTATATCGACCGCACCTTCGCCCGCGAGAAGACCTTCTTCGGTCCGGGCATGGTGGGCCATGTCTCGGTCGCACATCCTGTTTGCTCCGACCTCTCGGCCGCCTGCGCCGAGGCCGCGCGCAAAACCGGCGTGAGCGTCCATGAGGGCGGCACCTATGTCGCAATGGAGGGCCCGCAATTCTCAACCAAGGCCGAGAGCGAGCTGTACCGCCAATGGGGCGCCGACGTGATCGGCATGACCGGAATGCCCGAGGCCAAGCTCGCCCGCGAGGCGGAACTGCATTACGCCTGCGTCGCGATGATCACCGATTACGACTGCTGGCACCCCGATCATGATGCCGTGGATGTGGCGCAGGTCGTTGCCGTCGCGATGAAGAACGCCGATAAGGCGCGCGCTCTGGTCGCGGCTCTGCCCGGTCTGCTGAAGGGCGCGGCGGGCGATTGCGCCACCGGCTGCACCCACGCCCTCGACAGCGCGATCATGACCGCCCCCGACAAGCGCGACCCCGAGATGGCGCGCAAACTGAAGACCATCGCGGGCCGCGTGCTCGACCTCTGAGGATCCCATGACCAACGTCAAAGACTATATCCGCACCATCGCCGATTTCCCCCATGAGGGGATCATGTTCCGCGATGTGACGACGCTCTTCGCCGATCCGCGCGGCTTCCGTATGGCGATCGACCAGTTGCTGCATCCGTGGGCGGGCCAGCAGATCGACAAGGTCGTGGGGCTGGAGGCGCGCGGCTTCATCATCGGCGGCGCGATCGCGCATCAGCTGTCGAAAGGTTTCGTGCCGATCCGCAAGAAGGGCAAGCTCCCGGGCCAGACGATTTCGCAGGCCTACCAGCTGGAATATGGCGAGGCGGTGATGGAGATGCATGAGGATGCGATCAAGCCGGGCGAGAAGGTTCTGGTCGTCGACGATCTGCTGGCCACCGGCGGTACTGCGCAGGCGGGCATCCAGCTGATCGAGCGCGTCGGCGGCGAGATCGTGGGCCTCTCCTTCATCGTCGATCTGCCGGAACTGGGCGGGCGCAAGCTGCTCGAAGATCGCGGCATGAATGTCAGCGTTCTGTGCGAATTCGAGGGGGCGTGAGCCCCCGTCCCGTCCCCGCCATTCTCGCCGTCGTGATCCGCGACGGACAGGCGCTGTTGGTGCAGCGGGCGAACCCGCCCGATGCCGGGCTCTGGGGCTTTCCCGGCGGCAAGGTCGAGTTCGGCGAGACGCTTCTTGCGGCGGCAGAGCGCGAATTGCTTGAAGAGACCGGCGTGCGGGCGAGGGCCACCCATGCCTTCAACGCACTCGACGTCCTCGCCGAGGATGGAAAGGGCACGCTGGAGCATCACTTCGTGCTGGTCGCGGTCGAGTGTCAATGGCAGGCCGGAGAGCCGGTCGCGGACGACGACGCGCTGGATGCGCGCTGGGTTGCTATCGACCGGATGGAGGAGGACCTTCCCCTCAGCCGCGACGTGGCGCGGATCGCGCGGCAGGCCGCCGCGCTCGGACCGCGTTAACGTCTTTCTTACGCGAATCGACCTACCCTGAGCGGGCCTGATGGTTCGGCTGCTTGCAATGACACGTGAACCAGAGCGCCGCGCTCCGCCTGCTCTCCTGGCGGGGCGCGTTTCTCTTGGCCCTCAGCGCTCCGCCAGCACCGCGCCGGGGTTGAGAATGCCCTTGGGGTCGAGCGCCGCCTTGATCGCGCGCATCGCGGCCAGCTTGCCCGGATCGCCGTAACGCTCCAGATCGCCCACTTTCAGCCGCCCGATCCCGTGCTCGGCCGAGATCGAGCCGCCAAAGCGGTCCACCAGATCGTAGACCGTTTCGGGGATCGCACGACGCAGGTTCTCGTATTCCTTGCGGTCGCGCCCCTCGGCGGGGAAGGCGTTGAAATGCAGATTGCCGTCGCCGACATGGCCGAAGCAGTTGATCCGGATATTGCCGAGGTCGAGAAGCGCATCACGCGCCTCTTCGATGAAAGCGGCCAGTTTCGGCAGCGGCAACGAGATGTCATGGCTCGAGATCGATCCGATCCGCTTGTTCGCCTCCGGCAGGCTCTCGCGCAGGGACCACATCTGGGCGCGCTGGCTCTCGGAACTTGCGATCACCCCGTCGCTGACCAGCCCCTCGGCCGCCTCGAACAGCTCTGCCAGCGCCTCCTCCGGCGCCAGCCCTTCGGGCAGACCGATCTCGATCAGCACCGACCAGTCGGGGCGCGCCTCGAAAGGCTGATGCACCTCCGGCCCGACCTCGTCGAGAAAGCGCAGCCCCTGGCCCGAGATCATCTCGAAGGCCGACACGCAGCCCGGCATCCGGGCCTCGGCGAGTTCCAGCAGTTCCAGCGCGGCGGCGGGACTTTCGACCACCATCATCGCCGTGCCGACCGCCGCTGGGCGCGGGAACAGCCGCAGGGTCGCCGCCGTGATGATCCCGAGCGTGCCCTCGGACCCGATCAGCAGGTCCTTCAGATCGTAGCCGGTATTGTCCTTGCGCAGATGCTTGAGGCCGGAGATCACCGTGCCATCGGCCAGCACCGCCTCGACGCCCAGACACAGCTCGCGCGCGTTGCCATAGCGCAGTACGTTCACCCCGCCCGCATTGGTCGCCAGCACACCGCCGATCCGGGCAGAGCCCTGGCTTGCGATCGTCAGCGGGAACAGCCGCTCCGCGCCTTCCGCCGCCTGCTGGGCCTCGAGCAGCGTCGCGCCGGCCTCGATCTCCAGAACATGGCCGGTGACCGCACGGACGGCATTCATTTTCTCGAGGCTCAGGATGACTGGCACGGGACCGTCTTCGGTGATCTGGCCACCGACCAGACCGGTGCCGCCGCCATAGGGCAGCACGGCGACGCCCGCCGCGTGACAGTGCTTCAGAACCGCTGCGACCTCTTCGGTCGACGTCGGCTTGACCAGAACTCCGCCAAAGCCGTGATACCGCCCGCGCGGCTCTTCCAGATAGGACGCGCCCGGCGCCCCGAGGCTCAGGCCCGGCACCGCGTCCCGCAGCGTCTCGACGAAACTTTCATCAGCGGCGGTGCGCATCTCTGCCTCCTTCGGCTTGGCTTAAGTATCCCGGGGGGCTGGCTGCGCCAGCGGGGGCAGCGCCCCCTCGACCGTTCGCCACGCACCATGTCGCGCGAGCGCAAGTGTCCCTATCGGACATCCGTCCGTCCCCGGCGATCCGAGCGCAGGTTGGAATAGAGGACATGATTGCGCCAGCGCCCGTTGATCTGCAGGTAGCTCTGCGCGACGCCCTCGTATTTGAAGCCGGATTTCTCCAGCACCCCGCGCGAGGCCGCGTTCTCGGGCAGACAAGCTGCCTCGATGCGGCTCAGGTCGAGCTTCGTGAAAGCGTAATGAACCACGGCCTCGATCGCCTCGCGCATATAGCCATGACGCGCGTGGCGTTGGCCGATCCAATAGCCCAGCGTGCCCGCCTGCGCCGGTCCGCGCCGGATATTGTCGAGCGTGATCGCCCCCAGAAAAATGTCATCGCGGCGCGAGAACAG
Source organism: Thioclava sp. F36-7 (assembly GCF_002020075.1). Lineage (NCBI taxonomy): Bacteria > Pseudomonadati > Pseudomonadota > Alphaproteobacteria > Rhodobacterales > Paracoccaceae > Thioclava > Thioclava sp. F36-7. The sequence continues at coordinate 103,998 of NZ_MPZR01000007.1, forward strand.
AAATACGGGAACGGCGGTGCCGTTCGCGATCGCGCGCGCCGCCCAATAGACCCGGTTCGAGAACGCCTTGCGGCTGAGGTGATCGGAGGACCAACTCGGCTCCCAGGGCGTCAGGAAGTCACGGCTATCCTCGCGCAGGCTGGCCCACGGACGATAATCCCCATGCTGCGGCGGACGCAGGATCATTCGATCCGTATCGATCCGCAGCTGACGACGACGCGCGAACATCAGGCGGCGAGCCTTTCGCGCAGCTCCCCAAGCTCGGGCGCATCTTTGACCGGGCCGTAAAGCGCCATTGCCGTGCGTCCGCCGATGGCGAGCCGTTCGCCGAAATCGCGCACCGCATCGCGGGTGACGCTGTCGATCCGCGCCGAGGCCTCGTCGATCCCGGGCACCCGGCCCCAGATATAGAGGCTGCGCGCCATGCGTTCCGCGCGCGCCGAGGCGCTTTCCAGCCCCATCAGCAGACCTGCCTTGATCTGGGCGCGGGCGCGGGCGATCTCGACCTCGGTCATGTCCTCGGCGGCGCGCTTCAGCTCGTCGATGGTCAGTTCGGCCAGACCGCGGACCTCGTCGCCGGAGGTGCCTGCATAGACGGTGAACATGCCGGTATCCTCATAGGCGCCTGCCTGCGAGAAGATCGTGTAGCACAACCCGCGCTCTTCGCGGATCTTCTGGAACAGGCGCGAGGACATCCCCCCGCCCATCGCCACCGAATAGACCTGTGCGGTGTAGAGATCGGCGTCGCGATAGCTGGGCGACTCGATGCCAAGCGCGAAATGCGCCTGTTCGAGCTGTTTGATCTCGCGCCGCTCGTTGCCGATCCATTTCGCCGGATAGGGCGCGGGGTTCAGCGCGGGGCGCAGGTCGCCGAAGATATCTTCGGCGCGTTTCACGATCTCCGCGTGATCGACCGCACCCGCCGCCGAAAGGATCATCTGATCGGGGCCGTAATGTTCGGTCACGAAAGCCGAGAGATCGTCACGCGCGAAGCTGCGGACCTTCTCCGCCGGGCCGAGGATCGTGCGGCCCATCGGCTGATCGGGATACGCGGCCTCTTGCAGCCAGTCGAAGATCACATCGTCGGGCGTGTCGAGCGACTGGCCGATCTCTTGCAGGATCACGCCGCGCTCCACCTCAATCTCGCGCTGATCGAAGACCGGGTTCAGCAGAATGTCCGAAATCACGTCGAGCGCGAGCGGCACGTCTTCGGCAAGCACGCGGGCGTAATAGGCGGTCATCTCGCGCGAGGTATAGGCGTTGATATAGCCGCCCACGTCCTCGATCGCTTCCGCGATCTGCAGCGCCGAGCGCGTCTTCGTGCCCTTGAACGCCATATGTTCGAGGAAATGAGCGATGCCGTTCTGTTCGGGGCGCTCGTGGCGGCCACCGGCCGTGATCCAGACGCCGATCGCGGCAGAGGCGAGGCCCGGCATCGACTCGGTGATGATGCGCAGACCGTTCTTCAGGGTGGTCATTTCGATCATGTGCGGCGGCGCTCCCGGATCAGGGCTTCAAGGTCTGCAAGGTCATTCGGCACGCGGGTCACGCGCTCCTCGCGGGTGAACAGATCCGCCATGCGCGGCGGCAGGTCGGGGCGGATGCCCGTTGCCTCTTCCACCGCATCGGGGAACTTCGCGGGATGCGCAGTGGCGAGCGTGATCATCGGCGTGGCCGGGTCGCGCGCGACCGCCGTTTTGCCGACGTTCACGCCGACAGCCGAATGCGGACAGAGCAGCTCGCCGGTTTCCTTGAGCGTATCGCCGATCTCTTCCATCGTGCGCGCCTCGCCAACCGAACCGCTGTCGTAGATGTCGCGCAGCGCACCGATCGCGTTTTCGGAGACGGTGAAGGAGCCTTCGGTTTTCAGCTCGTCCATCAGCTTCTCGATCGCGGCCCCGTCCTTGCCATAGGCCCAGAACAGCGCGCGCTCGAAATTCGAGCTTACCTCGATATCCATAGACGGCGAGATCGAGGGCGTGACGCCCTGCTTGGTGTAATCGCCCTTCTCGAGGCAGCGATGCAGAATGTCGTTCTGGTTCGTCGCGATCACCAGACGCTCGACCGGCAGGCCCATTTCTTTCGCAAGGAAGCCCGCGAAGATATCGCCGAAATTGCCGGTGGGCACGGTGAAGGAGACCTTGCGATGCGGCGCACCAAGCGCCACGGCCGAGGAAAAGAAATACACGATCTGCGCCAGCACGCGGGCGAAGTTGATCGAGTTCACGCCCGCCAGACCGACCTCATCGCGGAAGTCAAAGTCGTTGAACATGTCCTTCAGCTTGCCCTGGCAATCGTCGAAATCACCATCGAGCGCGAGCGCGTGGACATTGCTCTCGATAGGCGTCGTCATCTGGCGGCGCTGCACTTCGGAGACACGGCCATGCGGGAAGAGGATGAACACGTCGACATTGTCGAGCCCGCGGAACGCCTCGATCGCCGCCGAGCCGGTATCGCCCGAGGTGGCGCCGACGATGGTGATCTTCTGGTTGCGCTTTTGCAGTTCGATCTGGAACAGCTGCCCGATCACCTGCATCGCGAAATCCTTGAACGCGAGCGTGGGGCCGTGGAACAGCTCCAGCAGGAAGTGGTTCGGCGCCAGTTGCACCATCGGCGCGCGGGCGACATGGCCGAAGCCGGAATAGGCGCGCGTGATAGCGCCGCGCAGTTCCTCGTCCGAGAACGTCTCGGAGACAAAGGGCTTCATCACACGGAACGCGACTTCCTCGTAGGGCTGCCCTGCGAGCGCTGCGATCTCATCGGCGGAGAACTGCGGCACGGTCTCAGGCACGTAAAGCCCGCCGTCACGGGCAAGCCCCGTCAGCATCGCATCGCCGAAATTCAGAACCGGGGCTTTGCCCCGAGTGGAAACATAACGCATCGTCAATCCTCAGGCCTGTTGCCGCCTGATACGCCAGAGAAGAAAGATTGTCATCCCAGCCCAGACGATTGCGAGCAAAAACCAGGTGATCGCGTAACCGAGGTGGTCATTCGGGATGCCGGTGATGGTGACGGGGACCGGCGTTATGCCCTGCGCGGCCCCTTGAACGGTGCGGGCGACGATCAGGATCGGCTCGGTGCCGAGCTTTGCAGCCATCGCGGGCACGTCGCGGGCAAACCAGATGCCGGTCTTGGCATCGGGCTCGGGGGTGTAGCTGTCGGTCTCTTCGGGCCAGTGCAGGTTGCCGGTGACGGTGAGCTCCGTGGCGGGGCGGTCGGAGCCCTTCTCGCCCTCGGGGATGAAGCCGCGGTCGAGCAGGATCTTGCGGCCCTTATCCGTCTCGAAAGCGTCGATGACCCGGTAGCCCGCGCCGACGCCCTTCTGGCCCGAAAGCACGAGGATCTCCTGCCCCGTCGTGCGCCCGCTTACCGTGACGGGTTCGTATTTCAGCGGCTTGGTGTCGGTGCCCTTGGTCGGCAGCGCCTGCGGCTGGCCTTCGATCTTGGCGGAAATCTCGGCCAGCATCGCCTCTTTCCAGCCAAGGCGCTGCACCTGCCAGATGCCGAGCGAGATCAGGATCGCGCAGCCGACGACGCCCAGCAGCAGCGGAAAGATGTAGCGTTTCATCAAGCCTCCAACAAAGCGGCGCGAGGGTCGCCCCCCGCGCCGATCTGCGCATTTGCGTGTTAATGCCGGGGGCGCTTACGCGCTGCCCCAGATATAGATCGACGCGAACAGGAAGAGCCAGACCACATCGACGAAGTGCCAGTACCAGGCGGCGGCTTCGAAGCCGACATGCTCATTCTGGGTCATCTGCCCCTTCACGATACGGATCAGGCAGACCAGCAGGAAGATCGTCCCGATGATCACGTGCGCCCCGTGGAAGCCCGTCGCCATGAAGAAGTTGGCACCGTAGATATTGCCCGCCAGACCGAAGGCCGCGTGGCTGTACTCGTAGGCCTGCAGGACCGTGAAGGACGCGCCGAGGATGACCGTCAGGATCAGGCCCTGCTTGACTTGGCTGCGGTCATTTTCATGCACCAGCGCGTGGTGGGCCCAGGTGAGCGTCACGCCCGACAGGAGCAGGATCACGGTGTTGATAAGCGGCAGGTGCCACGGATCGAAAGTCACGATGCCCTCGGGCGGCCAGACGCCATCCTGAATGGGGCTCATCGGGCCCATCGGATACATGGCGTGCTTGAAGAAGCTCCAGAACCAGGCCGCGAAGAACATCACTTCGGACATGATGAACAGGATGAAGCCATAGCGCAGGCCGATCCGCACCACCGGGGTGTGATCGCCCACTTCGCCCTCGTGAACTACGTCCGACCACCAGCCATACATGGTGTAGAGCACCACGAGCAGGCCGCCGAAGAAGACGTAATGGGTAATGCTCTGCATCCAGAGCACCGCCCCGAAGAGCATGATGAAGCCGCCCACGGCGCCGAGGAATGGCCAGATCGAGGGCGGTAGGATGTGGTAGTCGTGGTTCTTTGCGTGGGCCATGCGTCTCCCTCCGATGGCTAGTTGACCGTCTCCGTCTCCCTTTGACGGACCGAGGCAGTTTCCTCCGGCTCGGGAAGGTCGGTTTCATAGAAAGTATAGCTCAACGTGATCGCGTGAATCCGCTTCGCATCGGCATCCTCGACAATGTCGGGATCGACGAAGAAGCTCACCGGCATCTGCACCCTCTCCCCGGGTTGCAGCACCTGTTCGGTGAAGCAGAAACACTGGATCTTGTCGAAATAGTAGCCAGCCACGTCGGGCGAAACATTGTAGCTCGCCGTGCCCGCGATCGGATGATCGGTCGGGTTGTAGGCCTCGTAGAAGGCGAGCCCGTTCTGCCCGATCTTCAGTTTCATCTCGGTCTGGACCGGCTTGAACTCCCACGGCATGCCGCGCGCGACATTGGCGTCGAAACGCACGAGGATCTCGCGGTCGAGCACTTTGTCGGGCAGCACCTCGGCGGTGTTGGTCGTACCGCCATAGCCGGTCGTCTTGCAGAACCAGTTGTAGAACGGCACCGCAGCCCAAGCCCCTGCCCCCATCACGACGATCACCGCGAGCAGCGAGAGCAGCACGCGCGTGTTCGACCGATCTGCGGGGCGTTGGGTCATTTCGCGGCCCCTTCCGCCGGCAGCACGGAGGCGCGCGGCTGGTGGTCGTAGGCTTCCATTTTCGAGCCGTTCTCGACCTTGACCACGGTCAGGCCGAAGACGATTGCGACGAACCCGAGAAGAACCGCGCCCAGCCCCGCATTGCGCGAGAACCGACGGATATGAAGGTCACTGTCCCGGGTGATTGCCATCGCTTACCAGACTCCCAAACCGATATAGCTCAGCCCCGCTTCGGCCAGCAAAGCTGCGAAATGCGCGAAGAGGTAGATGAGCGAGAAATAGAAGAAGCGCTTCTCGACCGCGTATTTGTCGGCCTCCGCCTGTGCTTCGGTGCGGGCGTGGATGTCGATCGCGCCCTTGATGAACAGCGCATTCATGATCAGCGCCGTCGCGAAATAGACCGGACCGCCGATCGAGGTGAAACCCGTGCCGACCGCGATGGGGGCGAGAATGAAGGCATAGAACAGGATGTTCTTGCGCGTGACCAGACGACCATGGGTCGAGGTCAGCATCGGCACTTTCGCCTCGTCGTAATCGGCCTTCATGAACAGCGCGAGCGACCAGAAATGCGGCGGCGTCCAGAGGAAGACCAGCAGGAACATCGCCACGGATTCGATCGAGATGCCGCCCGTCGACACGGCCCAGCCGATCATCGGAGGGAACGCGCCCGCCGCGCCGCCGATCACGATGTTCTGCGGCGTCGCGCGCTTCAGCCACATCGTGTAGACGACGACGTAGAAGAAGATGGTGAAGGCGAGGAACAGGCCCGAGAAGATATTCGTGGCCAGCGCCAGCATCACGCAGGAGATGCCCGACAGAGCGAGGCCGAAGCCCAGCGCCTCGCGCTCCGACACGCGGCCCGCCGGGATCGGACGGTTCCGGGTGCGGCGCATGATCCGGTCGATATCCGCGTCATACCACATGTTCAGCGCGCCCGAGGCCCCGCCGCCCAGCGCGATGAACAGGATCGCGACGAAGCCCACGAACGGATGCACCGGATTCGGCGCAACCACGAGGCCGACGAAGGCGGTAAAGACCACCAGCGACATCACGCGCGGCTTCAGAAGCGCGATGTAGTCGCCGAACCGCGCCTCGTTGTCCTGTTGGCGGATATAGCTGATGTCACTCATGAAAGCGTCCCTCGGGTGTTATCGCACAATGAATTCAGTTCTGTGCGACCCGAACCGCGCCATCCGTCTCGACCGAGGCGAAGTCATTCTTCGCACGCTCAAGCCAGTTAGCGTAAACTTCCGGTGAGACAACTTTGACCACGATGGGCATGTAAGCGTGATTGGTGCCGCAAAGCTCCGAACACTGGCCGAAATACACACCTTCTTGATCGGCCTTAAACCACAATTGCGCGATCCGGCCCGGCACGGCGTCCTGCTTCACGGCGAAGGCCGGCACGGTCCAGCTGTGAATCACGTCCGCGCCAGTGACTTGCACGACGATCGTCTTGCCCGCGGGCACGACCATCGCGTTGTCAGCTGCCAGCAGATATTCGTCAGGCGCATAGCCATGATCTGCGAGCTCGTCTTTCGCGAGCAGCAGCGAATCGAAAGCAACGCCTTCATCGGGGTATTCGTAGCCCCAGTACCACTGGTAGCCGGTCACCTTAACGGTGATGTCGCCTTCCGGGATTTCCTGCTGATTCCACAGCGCGGGCAGCGAAAACGCCCCGATCGCCACGAGAATCACGATCGGCACGAAGGTCCAGGTGATCTCGAGCGGCGTGTTATGGGTGAAGCTGCGCGGCGTCGGATTGGCGCGGCTGTTGAAGCGCAGGATCGCGTAGATGATCAGCGCAAACACGAAAACGCAGATCCCGGCGATGATCACCAGCAGCATATGGTCGAGCCATTGCTGATCTTCCGCGAGGTTCGAGGACGCGGGCTGGAAGCCCGTGCCGCCCAGATGCGGCTTACCGATCACCGGCAGCCCCTTGATCATGTCCTGAGCCGAGGCCTGCCCGGCGACGAGCGTCAACATAACAGCCGACGTGACAGCGGCCGCGATGCCGCGGCCCTTGCTTGCAAAGCGCATAAGTCCCATGTCTCCCTTTTGGCGGCGTTTCTCCCTGCCGCCCGACGGCGTTCGGATCTCCCAAACCGTTCACCGTTGCGTGTTCTCACTTTAAAATCATATTGGGAGGGTGGCGCAAGCAAAAGCTGCGACATTTTGTCAAAATTGATCGCCTTAGCAGGAGTCCAGATGACCAAGCCCGACCGTTTCGCCCCTTTCGAGGACAAGCTCGACCAGGATCGCGCGCTGCATCTGCTGCGTGAAGCGACCGCAGGGGCTGAGGATGGCGAGCTGTTTCTCGAACAGCGCCGGTCCGAGGCGCTGGTCTTCGATGACGGGCGCGTCAAGACCGCCTCTTACGATGCCTCCGAAGGATTCGGCCTGCGCGCAGTGAAGGGCGATGTGGCGGGCTATGCCCATTCGACCGAGATTTCCGAAGCCGCGCTGAAGCGGGCGACAGAGACCGCGCGACTGGCCGTGGGCGACGGCGGCGGCACGATGGCACCGCCGCCCAAGGGCACGAACCTGCATCTTTATAGTGATACCGATCCCGTCTCGGACACGCCCTTCGCCGCGAAGATCGACATCCTGCGCGAGATCGACGCGTTCGCCCGCGACCTCGACCCGCGCGTCGTGCAGGTCTCGGCCTCGATGGCGGCCAGCCTGCAGGAAGTGTTCATCCTGCGCCCCGAGGGTGGGCTGGTCTCGGATATCCGCCCGATGGCGCGGATCAACATCTCGGTCATCGTGGAAGAGAACGGACGCCGCGAATCCGGCGGTCATGGCGGCGGCGGGCGGTTCGGCCTCTCGGGCCTGATCGAGCCCGCGCATTGGCAGCCGGTCGCGCGCGAGGCGCTTCGCATCGCGCTGGTGAACCTGCGCGCCGAGCCCGCACCTGCGGGCGTGATGGATGTGGTGCTTGGGCCGGGCTGGCCGGGCGTGCTACTGCACGAAGCGGTCGGCCACGGCCTCGAAGGCGACTTCAACCGCAAGAAATCTTCGGCCTTCGCTGGGCTGATGGGTCAGCAGGTGGCGGCGAAAGGCGTCACTGTGCTCGATGACGGCACGATCCCCAACCGGCGCGGTTCGATCACGATCGACGACGAGGGCACGCCCTCGGGCAAGAACGTGTTGATCGAGGATGGCGTGCTCGTGGGCTACATGCAGGACCGCCAGAACGCGCGCCTGATGGGCGTGGAGGCCACAGGCAACGGGCGGCGCGAGAGCTTTGCCCATGCCCCGATGCCGCGGATGACCAACACCTACATGCTGGGCGGCGATGCCGATCCGGGCGAGATTCTCGCCGATTTGAAGGACGGCATCTATGCAGTCGGCTTCGGCGGCGGTCAGGTCGACATCACCAATGGCAAATTCGTTTTCAATTGCACCGAAGCTTATCGCGTGAAGAACGGCGTCGTCGGCGCGCCGGTGCGCGGGGCGACCCTGATCGGCGACGGGCCGACCGCGATGCAGCATATCCGCGCCATCGGCAACGATCTCGCGCTGGATCCCGGCATCGGCAATTGCGGCAAGGCGGGCCAATGGGTGCCGGTGGGCGTCGGCCAACCGACCCTGATGATCGGCGGGCTGACCGTGGGCGGCTCGGCCGCGTAAACGTTTCGCCGACGGGCGTGGGGGAGATGATCCGGCGAGGTCTCCCCCGCGGCCCCAAGCTGCAAATCGGTAGCGCCAAAAATCTGCAACCAAAACGTGAAAAATTTATTCCAAACCCGTCGCGATACGGGTTTTGGTAACGAGTTATTAAGACTAACGCGGCAGAAAGGGTGGGCGATTGAGGCGGAGGGCCGGATGGAAACAGATTTGTTTTCTTACCCCACCCCCTTCACCCCACCCACCACGGAAGAAGATGAACTGCCGGTTCTTCGCCTCATTCGTTCCCGACGTGTCGGACCCACAACCTTCCACAGATTGATCGGTGAACATGGCTCCGCGGCGGCAGCGCTCGCGGCTCTGCCCGAAGTGGCGCGCGCGGCGGGCGTCGCCGATTACACTCCCTGCCCCGAGAAACAGGCCCGCGCCGAGATCAAGGCGGGCAAGGCGGCTGGCGCTCGGCTGTTGATCCATGGCGGGCCGGGTTACCCCACTGCGCTCGCCGAGATCGACGACGCGCCGCCCGTGCTCTGGGCGCTCGGTCAGCTGGAATTGCTCACCCGCCCGATGATCGCACTGGTCGGCGCGCGCAATGCCTCTTCGCTGGGGCTGCGCATGGCGAAGCGGTTGAGCGAAGGTCTCGGAGAGGCGGGCATCTGCGTGGTCTCCGGGCTGGCGCGCGGGATCGACGCCGCCGCCCATGAGGCCGCCCTGCCCACGGGCACGATCGCGGTGCAGGCGGGCGGGATCGATGTGATCTATCCGCAGGAGAACACGGCCCTTGCCCAGCAAGTGGCCGAGACCGGGCTGCGGCTGACCGAAGCTCCGCCCGGCACCCAGCCGCAGGCACGCCACTTCCCCGCACGCAACCGGATCATCTCGGGGCTGAGCGCAGGCGTCGTCGTGGTCGAAGCGGCGCTGAAATCGGGCAGCCTGATCACAGCGCGCGACGCGCTCGATCAGGGGCGCGAGGTCATGGCCGTGCCGGGCCATCCGATGGACGGGCGCGCGGGCGGCTGCAATGCGCTGATCCGCGACGGAGCGACCTTGGTGCGCGGGTCCGAGGATGTGCTGGCGGCGCTGAACGCCCGCGCGGCGCCACCCGACCCGCACCCTGCGCCAAAACCTCCGCCAACGCGCCGCGCCGTGAAAAGCGGCGATCTCGGCGCGAAGATCCTCGAACGGCTCGGCCCGTCCCCCACCGCCGAGGATCAGGTGATCCGCGATCTCGACGTGCCCGCGGCGGCCTTCTCGCAAGCCCTCACCGCGCTCGAAATCGAAGGCCGGATAGAGCGGCATCGCGGCGGCCTGATCAGCCGTCCGCTCTAAGGGGGGAAGGGATTACCTCAGGGTCAGGACGCATTGACAATTCGCCCCAAACGCCCACATGTTCCGCGCCCAGACCCTTTTTGCACTGAATAGTGAGGACCTTATGGCTGTTGTTGTCGTCGAATCCCCTGCCAAGGCCAAGACGATCAACAAGTATCTAGGGTCTGACTACACCGTTCTCGCCTCCTTCGGCCACGTCCGTGACCTGCCTCCGAAAGACGGCTCGGTCGATCCCGAGCACGATTTCGATATGAAATGGGAAGTCGCGAGCGACTCGAAAAAGCACATCAAGGCGATCACCGACGCGCTGAAAGATGACGACACGCTGATCCTCGCAACTGACCCCGATCGCGAAGGCGAAGCGATCTCGTGGCACCTGCAGGAAGCGCTGGAGAAGAAGCTCAAGGGCAAGAACGTCTCCCGCGTCACCTTCAACGCGATCACCAAGACCGCAATCCTCGAGGCGATGAAGCATCCGCGCGATGTCGATGCGCCGCTGGTCGAGGCCTATCTGGCCCGCCGCGCGCTCGACTACCTCGTGGGCTTCAACCTCTCGCCGGTCCTGTGGCGCAAGCTGCCCGGCGCGAAATCGGCGGGCCGCGTGCAGTCCGTCTGCCTGCGTCTCATCGTCGAGCGCGAGATGGAGATCGAAGCCTTTAAGCCGCGCGAATACTGGACGGTGAAGGTGATCCTGACGACGCCGCGCGGTCAGGAATACGAGGCGCGCCTGTCGGTTCTGGGCGGCAAGAAGCTCGAGAAATACGACCTCGAGAACGAGACCGCGGCCGAGATGGCGGTGCAGGCGATCACGTCGCGCGACCTCAGCGTGACCTCGGTCGAGGCGAAACCCGCCAATCGCAACCCCTACCCGCCCTTCATGACCTCGACGCTGCAGCAGGAAGCCAGCCGCAAGTTCGGCTTCGGGGCACGCGCCACGATGTCGGCGGCGCAGCGTCTCTATGAAGCGGGTCACATCACCTATATGCGGACCGACGGCATCGACATGGCCCCCGAGGCCGTGATGCAGGCCCGCGATGCGATCAAGGACAAGTTCGGCGACAGCTACGTTCCGAAGTCCCCGCGGATGTACAAGAACAAGGCGAAGAACGCGCAAGAAGCGCACGAATGTATCCGCCCGACGGATATGTCGAAATCGCCCGACAAGCTGAAGCTCTCCGACGATCAGTGGAAGCTGTATGATCTGATCTGGAAGCGCACGATCGCGTCGCAGATGGAAGCGGCCCGGTTCGAGCGTACGACCGTTCTCGTCGGCTCCGGCGACGAGCAGGTCGAGCTGCGCGCGACCGGCTCCGTCGTCGTGTTCGACGGCTTCCTGAAAGTCTACGATCAGGGCCGCGACGATGACGAGGGCGAAGACAGCAACCGCCTGCCGCAGATTCATGAGGGCGAAGAGGCCAAGAAGGGCGACATCACGCCCGAGCAGCACTTCACCCAACCGCCGCCGCGCTACACCGAGGCGACGCTGGTCAAGCGGATGGAAGAGCTCGGCATCGGGCGCCCGTCCACCTATGCCTCGATCGTCACGACGATTCAGGACCGCGGCTATGTGCGCAAGGACAAGAACCGCCTTATGCCCGAGGATACCGGGCGGCTGGTGACGGCCTTCCTGTCGAATTACTTCAAGCGCTACGTCGAATACGATTTCACCGCCGATCTGGAAGACCAGCTCGACGATATCTCGGCCGGCGATCGCGACTATAAGGAAGTGCTCAAGCGGTTCTGGCGCGATTTCTCGGCGGCTCTGGAAGAGACGTCGGAGCTGCGTATCTCGGAAGTGCTCGACAAGATCGACGAGGTGCTCAGCCCTCATCTCTATCCGCCGCGTCCCGACGGGTCCGACCCGCGCATCTGCCCGCTTTGCGGCAGTGGCAAGCTGCACCTGAAGACCGCGCGCTCCGGCGGGGCCTTCATCGGCTGCGGCAACTACCCCGAATGCCGCTTCACCCGGCCCCTCTCCGCGCCCGATGGCGATGACGAGGTGCAGGCACTCGACGGCAAGGTACTGGGCTATGACGAGGATCAGGCGATCACGCTGCGCGTCGGTCGTTTCGGCCCCTACGTCCAGAAGGGCGAGCCGACCGAGGATGTGCCCAAGCCGCCGCGGGCCTCGCTGCCCAAGGGCTGGAAGCCCGAAGAGATCGACCTCGAGAAAGCGCTGCTGCTCTTGAGCCTGCCGCGCGAGATCGGCCCGCACCCGGAAGATGGCGAGCTGGTCGAGGCCGGGATCGGGCGCTACGGGCCCTACGTCAAGAAGGGCCGGATCTACGCGAACCTCCCCGAGGTCGACGAGGTCTTCACCATCGGCATGAACCGCGCCGTGGAAGTGATCGCCCAGAAAGCCGCCAAGGGCGGGCGTGGCGCTGCCGCGAAGCCACTCAAGGAGCTGGGCGAACACCCCGAGGGCGGCCCGATCGCGGTCATGCCGGGGCGCTACGGGCCTTACGTCAAATGGGGCAAGATCAACGCGACCCTGCCGAAAGAGCTGGAACCGGAATCCGTCACGCTCGAAGACGCGCTTCCGCTGATCGAGGCGAAAGCGGCGAAGAAGGGCGGCACGAAGAAGAAAGCCGCGCCGAAGAAGACGGCCGCGAAAAAGCCCGCTGCAAAGAAACCGGCCGCCAAGAAGACCGCCGCGAAGAAACCTGCGGCGAAAAAGACTGCAGCCAAAAAATCAGACGAGGAGTGAGGCGCCCGCGCGCCCCTTCCTCTTGGTAAAAATATCCCGGGGGAGCGCGATAGCGCGGGGGCGGAGCCCCCTCTCACTTAAGCCTTGTCGCCCTACGGCGACGGGGACAGAGCCCCCTCCCCCGGTCTATTTACGCGTGAAGTTGATCCTGGCACCCGCCTTCGCCGCATCGCAGCAATTGACTCCCCCCCGCCCCGGCGTCATCTTCACGCGCACATGAGCGGAGGATATCCATGAACAAGATTTACGGTTCCGCGGAAGAGGCCCTGGACGGGCTTCTTTTCGACGGAATGCTAATCGCGGCAGGCGGCTTCGGCCTTTGCGGCATCCCCGAAATGCTGATCGACGCGCTGGTCGAGAGCAAGGTCAAGGACATCACGGTCGCGTCGAACAACTGCGGCGTGGACGGGTTCGGCCTCGGCAAGCTGCTCGATACCAAGCAGATCAAGAAGATGATGTCGTCCTACGTGGGCGAGAACGCGGAATTCATGCGCCAGTATCTGAGCGGCGAGCTCGAGCTGGAATTCAACCCGCAGGGCACGCTGGCAGAGCGCATGCGCGCCGCCGGCCACGGCATCCCCGGCTTCTACACCAAGACCGGCTACGGCACGCAGATCGCCGAGGGTAAAGAGGTGAAGGTGTTCAACGGCGAGCACTACATCCTCGAAGAGGGCATCTTCGCCGACGTCTCCATCGTGAAGGCGTGGAAAGCCGACGAGACCGGCAATGCGATCTTCCGCAAGACGGCGCGCAACTTCAATCCGCCGGCGGCGATGTGCGGCAAGGTCTGCGTGATGGAAGTCGAAGAGATCGTGCCCGTGGGCTCGCTCGACCCCGACTGCATCCACCTGCCCGGCATCTACGTGCACCGCCTGATCCAGGGCGAGCACGAGAAGCGCATCGAGAAAGTCACCACCCGCGAAAAGAAGGAGGCCTGACCCATGGCATGGGATAGAAATCAGATGGCCGCCCGCGCGGCGCAGGAGCTCGAAGACGGCACCTATGTGAACCTCGGCATCGGCATCCCGACGCTGGTCCCGAACTTCATCCCCGAGGGCGTGCACGTCACGCTGCAATCGGAGAACGGCATGCTCGGCATGGGTCCGTTCCCCTATGAGGGCGAAGAGGATCCCGACCTGATCAACGCTGGCAAGCAGACGATCACCGAACTGCCCAACACGGTCTATTTCGACAGCTCGATGAGCTTCGGCATGATCCGCGGCGGCAAGATCGCGATGGCGATCCTCGGCGCGATGGAAGTTGCCGAGAATGGCGATCTGGCGAACTGGATGATCCCCGGCAAGTTGGTGAAGGGCATGGGCGGTGCGATGGACCTCGTGGCGGGCGTGAAGCGCGTCATCGTCGTGATGGACCACACCAACAAGCATGGTGACAGCAAGCTGCTGAAGGAATGCACCCTGCCGCTGACCGGCACCGGCGTCGTCAACCGCATCATCACCAATCTCGGTGTGCTCGATGTGGTCGAGGGCGGGCTGAAGATCGTCGAATGCGCCGAGGGCGTCACCGAAGACGAAATCCGCGAAGCGACCGAGGCGACGATCGTCAACTGATCGCCTTCCATAGGCTAGAGACAGGAAGAGCGGCCCTCAGGGGCCGCTCTTTGCCATTTGGGTGACCTGGAAGACGCAGCCGTCGCTCACCAGCTGCGGGCGCGTCGCACAAAGCCCCCGCGCCACGTTCCACGCCGCCAGCACCTTCGGCACGTAGTCACGCGTCTCCGCATAGGGTGGCACGCCGTCATTCTTCTTCACCGCGTTCTCGCCCGCGTTATAGGCGGCGATGACCATCAGCGGATCGCGGTCGAATTCCTTCATAAGCCAATCGAGATAGCTCACCCCGCCCGCGATGTTCTGCGCGGGATCTTTGCTGTCGGCAACATCGAAGCGCTCGGCCGTGGCCGGGATCAACTGCATCAGCCCTACGGCACCCGCATGGCTTTGCGCGTCGAACCGCCCGCCCGACTCCACCGAGATCATCGCCAGCACCAGCGCGGGCGAAACTTCGGTTCCGATGGTGGAGCGCAGAATATCGGTGCCATGGGCGCGCGCGATCTTCGCGAGATCGTTGAGCCGCGGCTCGCGCACCCGTGTGCCCTTCGGCCCTTGCGACAGCGCGGAGATTGCCTGATCGAACCGACCCGCCCGCTCTCCAAGGCGCGGCGAGACCTTGTTCCAATACCACGCGTAATGCGCAGGCGCGCGCGGCGTGGGCGTAGAGGCCGGTGCATCGCCCGTCGCGCCGTCCTCTTTGGCAGGGGCTGTTTCCGGCTCCCAAGGCTGCTTCGCCATCGCGGCAAGCTGGCGCTTCTGCTCCTCGGGATCGATCTGGATCGTAATGAAGCGTTTGGTGCCGGGCGCAGGCGGCTTGACCATCTTGGGCTTCACGCTCTTGAAGACGGGGGCTGCAGGCTCGGCCCCCACGGGCGCGACCACAGCCACCATCGCACTGCAGAGAATCCCTGCGAAAACCTTGCGCATCTGCGCCACCTGCTCACTGCCTCACGCGGCTCTCGAGGGCCGCTTTCGCCCGACTATCCCTGAAAACCCGGAAAAATTCCAGAAAATCCGCCGTTTTCAGGCCGACGAATCGTGGTTTGGCGGCCGAAACTCGGACGCAAAATGCAAATCTCACAAAAAGTCAGATTTTTGTTTCCTAATTAACAATGACTTAGAGCCTTCGTCAGGCAGGATTTTCATTTTCGCGAAATCGCCTGCGATGCGCCCAAATCGCGCCACGTTCCGGGGGCCATATGTCCCCATACCGCGAGACGGAAACCGGCACGGACGCCAGCCGAGACCGCGGGGCAGAGACAAACCTTAGGAGAGACACCATGATGAAGTTTTTCAAAATCAAGAAGTTCCACGACGAAGAAGACGGCGCTGTGACCGTTGACTGGGTTGTGCTGACCGCTGCTGTTGTCGGCCTCGGCGCTGCTGCAATGGCGCTGATCCGTCAGGAAACCGGCGGCCTTTCGGGCAAGATCGCAAGCTATCTTGATACGGCCAAAGTCGAAAACAACTTCACTGCCGACGATCTGGCAGCTGGCGATGACGGCGTTAACGCCATTTCCAACTAATAATTGGAAATTTCGAAATCAAACACACGGGCCGCTCTTTAGCGGCCCGTTGCATTATTGAGAGCCTCAAAAATGGGCTGCTTGCTACCCTGTCAGCGGCGAAGTCGGATAAAGCGCCTTCGTCGACCCGATTGAGGTTTTGAATCCGAAATGTCTTACGCGTGGAGAGGGAACTAGATGAGCAATCGGTTCTGGGAATTGAAAGCCATGCTGTGCAACGAAGATGGCGCGGTCACGATCGACTGGGTGGTGCTGACATCGTCGCTCGTTGCTCTCGGTTTCACGGCGACGGTATTGATTTGGCAGGAGACTGGCAGGGCGTCTGGCAAAATCTCGGAACACATCGGCGAGCAACAGGTCGTACCGGCCTTTGCTGCGGAGGAAGTCAGTGAGGACAAGAGCGGCTGATTCCACGTCCAGACCTTTCATGCGCCAACGTTTCGCCATTTTCTTCTGCAATTAAACAACTGTCGTCGCGGTATTGTCGCCGTTCAGAAAACAGAAGGATGCACCAATGCGACTGATCTTTGTTCTCTTCCTCGTCGCGGGCGTCGGGCTCGCGGGGGTGGCGGTTATGATGGCGCAGGGTCAAATCGCTCAGTTCCAATCCGAGCGCGACCAATTGGTCGCTATGCAGAAGAATGCGCCGAAGCTCGCCGATGTCGTCGTTGTGCGGAAAGGTCTGAAATACGGAGAGCATTTCGGCCCAAAGGATCTCGTTATCGTCAAGATGCAGGCTAATGCGGTGCCCAAAAACGCCTTTACCGTTATCGCTGCGAAGCAAGGCACCCCGGAAGCCGCACGCGCCGCGTTTTTGGAGGGTGAAACCCGTGATCGGGCTTCGATGCGCTCTCTTGCGCCCGGCGAAATGCTGCTCGCCTCGCGTGTCACCCAACCAGGTGAGAACGCGGGTATCATGGCCAGCCTCCCTGACGGTCGTCGCGCATTTACCATTCAAGTCTCGTCGAGCTCAGCTGTGTCGGGCTTCCTGCGACCGGGCGACCTAGTCGATGTCTATTGGTCCGGCGAGATCGGCGGTGAGCCGGTGACCAAGCTGATCGACAGTAACCTGAAACTGATCGCGATTGATCAGAGCACTAATCCCGACCGTAGTAACGCCACCCAAATCGCCCGTTCGGTCACTGCCGAAGTCAGCCCCGAGCAGGTCGCGGCCCTGACACTCGCGCAGAACACCGGGCGCCTGACCCTCTCGCTCGTCGGCCTCGACAACAGCGCACAGCTTGGCCAGATCGAAATCAACCGTGACGAGCTGCTTGGTATCCAGAAGCAAGAGGCCAAGAAGGTAGAAAAAGCGCAGGTCTGCACGATCAAGACCCGCAAGGGCACGGAAGTCATCGAGACGCCGATCCCCTGCACCAACTAAATAAATGACAAATATCAGTCATTTGCGCGGGGTCCTACGGGGCCCCGCTTTTACATGTGACCGTTTATCCACATCAAGAACGGCGCTCAATCCATTGATTCTTGCAAAAAAACAGGTCTTGGCGCATTCTCCTTTGCAATAACGGACCAAAACAGTCCCTAAGCAGACAAAAGATTTGCGAGTGGCGTGATCGGAGAGGCAGGGTCACAGATGAAATTGAAAACCTTAATGCAGGCCTGCCTATGCGGCATGGCGCTGAGCGTCGCGGTAATGAGCCCGGCGCAAGCAGACACGTTGCGGATTCTGTCCGGGGCAACTCAAGCTCCGCTGACGGTTCCGTTGAACCGCGCGGTGGTCGTGGAAAGCGACACGCCGTTTTCGGAACTCTCGATCGCCAATCCCGGCATTGCCGACATCCAGACCCTTTCGGATCGCTCGATCTACGTGTTGGGCAAGGTGCCGGGCCGGACGACGCTGACGATCCTTGGCGCCGACGGCAAGCTGGTTTCGAATGTCGATGTTCAGGTGACCCCGGACCTCGCGGAGTTCAAGGAACGCCTCAAGCAGATTCTGCCCGGCGAGAACATTCAGGTGCGCACTGCGAATGACGGGATCGTCCTTTCGGGCACGGTCTCGTCGGCGCAGAAGCTCAGCCGCGCGCTGGAGCTGGCCAATCGCTACGCGCCGGACCGGGTGTCGAACCTGATGATGGTCGGCGGTACGCAGCAGGTGATGCTGAAAGTGCGCTTCGCAGAGATGCAGCGCTCGGTTGCCAAAAGCCTCAGCTCCTCGATCAATGCGGGGGTTGGGCCTCGCGGGACGTACGGGCAGGCCGGAGGCTACGGCGGGATCAATCTTGACGAGACGACCGCGCGCACCGGCACCTACGACAACGGAATCGGCCTTGGCCTCACCAGAGGCACGTTCCAGCTGGGCGTGCTGATCCAAGCGCTTGAAAACAAAGGTGTCGTACGCACCCTCGCGGAACCGAACCTGACCGCTCTTTCGGGCCAATCGGCAGACTTCCTCGCCGGTGGAGAATATCCGATCCCGGTGCTTAACAACGGCGATGTCTCGATCCAGTACAAACCATTCGGCGTCGAGATGTCCTTCACGCCGCGTGTGGTGGACGGTGACGTGATCAACCTAGAAATCGCCGCCTCGGTCTCCTCGATCGACACGGCGAACGGCTACACGAGCGGCACGTTCAACGTCAGCGCCTTCAAGAAACGCTCGACCTCGACCACGGTCGAGATGCGCGACGGCGAAAGCTTCGCGATCGCGGGCCTCCTTCAGGACGACTTCAACGATTCCGTGGGCCAGATTCCGTGGCTCGGCGATGTTCCGGTGCTCGGCGCGCTGTTCCGCTCGACCGAATTCGAACGCAAGCAATCCGAACTCGTGATCATCGTCACGCCGCATCTTGTCTCGCCCGTTAAGGGCGACACGCTGGCGCTGCCGACGGATCGCCTGAAGCCGCCAACCGAGTCCGAGCTGTTCCTCAACGGCAGAACCTCGGGCGGCAAAGCGCCGCAGAAAGGCCCTGCCGCGGAAGTCGCCAAGCAGGACTTCTCCGGCTCCTATGGCTATGTGATGGAGTGAGCGAGATGGCTGGAAACATGAAACTGCGCACTCTCGCACTCACCTTCGGCGCCGTGGCCGTACTGGCTGGCTGCACCGAAGGCACCCAGACCTTCAATTCCGAGGTTGGCTCGACCACGGAAGGATCGCTGGGCTTCGGCTCCGCCATCGCACAGAACCAAGCAATGATGAGCGGCGACAAAAGCTACGTCATCAATATGACGCGCAAGTTCGCCGCCGACGTGCCGAACACGGTGCATTTCGCCTTCAACTCTTCGGTGCTCGATGCGCAGGCGCGCAATGCACTGTCGCAGCAGGCGAACTGGATCCGGCAGAACCCGGAAGTGCGATTCCGCGTCTACGGACATACCGACCTTGTCGGCTCCAACGCTTATAACAAGGCTCTGGGGCTGCGCCGCGCGCGGGCGGTGGTGAATTTCCTCGTCTCGCAGGGCATCTCCCGCTCGCGGCTCGAGGCGCTCGTGTCCTACGGCGAAACGCATCCGCTGGTCTACACGCAGGCCCCGAACGAACAGAATCGTCGCACCGTCACCGAGGTCTCGGGTTTCGTGACCAAGGGCAAACCGATGTTGCTCGACGGCAAGTACGCGGCGGTGATCTATCGCGACTACATCGCCTCTGCAGCGGCCAGCAGCGGAGACAGTGGCGGCGGCGGCAACTAAGCCTCTGAAATTACTAACCTCGTCGCATTTTGCGGTAGAGAACATCTTTTGACGGCGGGCGCTTTCAACAAAGCCCGCCGTTTTTCTTTATCGTCTCTCTTTATCCCACAATTGAAACAGTCTGGCCCCAATGTCGCCCAGATTGGAAACGAGATTGATCCTCGACGGAATAGGCGCGTCCAGCGAGTCGCGTCCGGTCTGCGGCGTAGCAACAGAGTTAACCGAACCCCGCCGCGGGTCACGAAAAAGAGGACAGAGGCAATGACTGCAGCAGCTATCATGACTTCGGAGCCGGCCCCGATTCAGGCGTGCACCGTGTCACGCGATGTGTCGAATTTCGACCTGTTGATCGAGGATATGGAGACCGAGCTTGGTGAAAGCTGGGGCGACCTTACCTTTGACGAAGCGGCAATCTTCCTGAGCCAACCCGATGCGGAACACCTCGAGTTCATCGCGATTGCCGTGGATGGCGAAGACGAGGATGAGCTGACCAAGATCTCCGGCATCATCACCGAGGCGAAGGACCGTAATATTCGCGTCATCCTGATCGCCGACGAGGTCAGCCCGATCGCGCTGCATCAGCTGCTGCGCCTCGGGGCCGATGATTTCGTCCCCTACCCGCTTCCTGAAGGTGCGCTGCACGATGCGATCGAGCGTCTGGGCCAAGCTGCTCCGCCACCCGAGATGTCGGCCCCCATGCACGCCCCGACCTTCGCGGCGACCGGCAACCATGATGGTGTCGTTCTTCCGGTCCACGGCCTGTCCGGCGGTGTCGGCGCGAGCACCTTCGCGATGAACCTCGCCTGGGAAATGGCGACGATCCACGACGGCAAAAAGAAGAAGAAAGCGCCGTCGACCTCGCCGAAGGTCTGCCTGCTCGATCTCGACCTGCAATTCGGCGCTGCGGCGACCTATCTCGACCTGCCGCGCCGCGAGGTGATCTACGAGATGCTCGCCGATACCGAGCATATGGATAAGGAAACCTTCCGGCAGGCGATGCTTAGCTTCAACGACAAGCTCGATGTGCTAACCGCGCCGACCGACATGCTGCCGCTCGATCTGCTGAGCGGCGAGGATCTGGAGCGCCTGATCGACATGGCGCGCGCGCATTACGATTTCGTCGTGATCGACATGCCCTCGACCGTGGTCAGCTGGACCGAGACAGTGCTGAACAAGGCGCATCTCTACTTCGCGCTGATCGAACTGGACATGCGCTCGGCCCAAAACGTGCTGCGGATGCAGCGCGCGCTGAAATCCGAAGGGCTGCCGACCGAGAAGCTGCGCTACGTGCTCAACCGCGCACCGAAATTCACCGATCTGAACGGCAAGGCGCGCGTGAAGCGACTGGCCGAGAGCCTCGATATCTCGCTCGAACTGCTGATGAGCGATGGCGGCAAGCAGATCACGCAGGCCAACGACCACGGGCTTCCGCTGGCGCTCTCGGCGCCGAAAGTGCCGCTGCGCAAGGAATTCCAGAAGCTCGCCGGCTCGCTGGTGGAGCTGAACGAAGCCGTCGAAGCGGCCGCCTGACCCGAAAGGACACGTCCAGATGTTTTCGCGCTACAAGAAAGACGGGGCAAAGCCCACCAACGGCAAGGCCGCCCCCCCGCCGCCCGCGCCCGGTGCCGCCAAGCCGCCGCCGATCGACGCTGCGCCGAAAACGCAGGTGGTCCATCGCAAGATGGGCCCCGCGAAGGTCGCAGCCGACCCGGTGGCCGTCGACAAGGAGAAGAAGCGCAAGCAGCGCCTTCAGGAACTCAAGGTGGAGCTGCACAAGCGGCTGTTGGAGAACCTGAACCTTGCCGCGCTCGAGCACGCCTCCGAACGCGAACTGCGCGCAGAGATCGCCGACATCACCGCCGAGGCGATGACCGAGCTATCGGTCGCGCTGAACGCGCAGGACCGTCAGGCGCTGCAGCAGGAGCTTTACGACGAGGTCATGGGTCTCGGCCCGCTCGAGCCGCTGCTCAAGGACGAGACCGTCAACGATATTCTGGTCAACGGCCCGCAGCAGATCTTCATCGAACGCGATGGCAAGCTCGAACTGAGCGACATCACCTTCAAGGATGAACGCCACCTGCTGCGCATCATCGACAAGATCGTGTCGGCCGTGGGTCGTCGCGTCGATGAATCCAACCCTTACGTCGACGCCCGTCTCGCTGACGGCTCGCGTTTCAACGCGATGGTACCGCCGATCGCGGTGGACGGCTCGCTCGTCTCCATTCGTAAGTTCAAGAAGGACAAGCTCGGGATCGACGATCTCGTCAATTACGGCGCCTTCACCGAGGAAATGGCGGCCTATCTGCAAGCCGCGGTCGCGACGCGTCTCAACGTGATCGTCTCGGGCGGGACGGGTTCGGGTAAGACGACGACGCTCAACGCGCTGTCGTCCTTCATCGACAACGCCGAGCGCATTCTGACGATCGAGGACACGGCCGAACTTCAGCTGCAACAGACCCATGTGGGCCGGATGGAAAGCCGTCCGCCGAACGTCGAAGGCAAGGGCGCGGTCACGCAGCGCGACTGTCTCAGGAACGCGCTGCGGATGCGTCCCGACCGTATCATCGTTGGCGAAACGCGCGGCGAGGAAGTGATCGACATGTTGCAGGCCATGAACACCGGTCACGACGGGTCGATGACCACGATCCACGCGAACTCCGCCCGTGACGGCGTGGCGCGTCTGGAAAACATGATCTCGATGTCGGGCATCGAGATGCCGATGAAGGCGATGCGCAGCCAGATCGCGTCGGCTGTGAACCTTATCGTGCAGGCCTCGCGCCTGCAGGACGGCTCGCGCCGCATGGTCTCGGTGACGGAAGTCACCGGCATGGAAGGCGACGTGATCTCGATGCAGGAAGTCTTCCGCTACGAGCGTCTCGGCCTCGCCCCCGACGGCAAGATCATCGGGCGCTTCACCGCGACCGGCGTGCGCTCGCATTATTCCGATCGGTTCCGGCAATGGGGCTACGACCTGCCGGCTTCGATCTACGAACCCGTGCAGGACTAAGGACACCCCGCCATGGCGACCCCCATTATCTACCTGCTGATCTTCGTCGCAGTGCTACTGCTCGTCGAAGGCGTCTATCTACTGTTCTTCGGCAAGTCGATCTCGCTCAACAAGCGGGTCAATCGCCGCCTCGAGATGCTCAACAAGGGCGAGCGGCGCGAAGAGGTGCTGGAACGCCTGCGCAAGGAAGCGACGCAGCATAACGACGCGCGCTCGATCCCGCTTTATTCGCTGCTGGCCGACAAGGCGCAGAAGGGCAATATCGCCTTCTCGCCGATGGCCCTGATCGGCATCATGGCCTTCGCCTGTTTCGCGGCTTTCATCGCGCTCACGGTGGCCTCGCAGGCGGGACTCTTCATCCGTATTTTCCTCGCGCTCTTCATGGGCGTGGGCGGCGTGTTTTTCTGGGTCAGCTCGAAGGCCAAGAAGCGCATGGCGCTGATGGAGGAACAGCTTCCCGATGCGGTGGAACTGATGGTGCGCAGCTTGCGCGTGGGCCATCCGCTGGCCTCCGCGATTCAGGCGGTTGCACGCGAAATCCCCGATCCGATGGGCACCGAGTTCGGCATCATCGCCGATGAGGCCGCCTATGGGCGCAACGTGGCCGAGGCAATCTCGGAAATGGCCGAACGTCTGGATATGCAGGATCTGCGCTTCCTCGCGGTCGCCGTGTCGATCCAGCAGACCTCGGGCGGCAACCTCGCCGAAGTTCTCGAAGGCCTGTCGAAAGTCATCCGCTCGCGCTTCCGGCTGTTCCGTCGCGTGAAAGCGATCACCGCAGAGCCGCGCTGGTCGGGCATCTTTCTGTCGGCCTTCCCCGTCGTGGTGATGGTGATCATTCAGGTCGTCTCGCCCGATTATTACGACGAGGTGAAAACAACTGCCGCCTTCATTCCGGCCGCCATCGTGGTGTTCCTGCTGCTCGGCGCCAACGTGATCTTCATGAAGGTCATGACAACCATCAAGGTCTGAGGAGAGCCCAATGGATTTCGCTGCCATCAACCAGCTGCTGACCGATGCGCTCGGGCCGATGGGGCCGATGATCGCTCTGGCGGCGCTCGGCGGGCTTCTGGTGCTCGCCGCGATCCCTGCGCTCCTGAAGAAGCGCGAGGATCCGTTCGACAAAATTCGTGGGAAAGCCCCGCGCCAGCCGCGCCAGAATACCGGCGGCAACGCGGACAAAACGAACCAGAAGCTGCGCGATACCCAGAGCGACAAGCTGCAGAAATACTCGGCCTTCCTCGAGCCACAAAACGCCGAGGAACTGTCGGAGTCGCGAAAATGGCTGCAATCTGCCGGCTATCGCGGCCCGAATGCCGTGCGCACCTTCCACGCGGTCCAGTTCGCGGCGGGCATCGGCCTGCTCGCGCTCGGCTCGCTTTATGTCGTGCTCTACAACTCCGGCGCGCCCGAAGGGCAAAGCATGGGGATGCTGGGCACGGTGCTCTGGGTGCTCGGCCCCGGCGGCGTCGGCTATTACGGCCCGAAATATTGGGTGAACAAGCGCGTGAAAGCGCGCACTGACGAGATGCAGAACGGTTTCCCGGACTCGCTCGACATGCTGCTCGTCTGCGTCGAGGCTGGCCAATCTCTCGATCAGGGGATCATCCGGGTTTCGAAAGAGCTGAATAAATCCTACCCGGCCCTGTCGGAGGAATTCGCGATGGTCGCCCACGAGATCAAGGCCGGTCTCGACAAGTCGACCGTGCTGCGCAATTTCGGCGAACGCTCGGGCGTGCCGGATATCGCGAGCTTCGTGACCGTGATGATCCAGTCGCAGCAATTCGGCACCTCGATCGCCGAGGCCCTGCGCCTCTATGCCGCCGACATGCGCGACAAGCGGATCATGCGCGCCGAGGAAGCCGCCAACAAGATCCCGACCAAGATGACGCTGGGCACGATGATGTTCACCGTGCCGCCGCTTCTGATCATTCTTGTTGGCCCGTCGATCCATGATATGCTTGAGAACTTCAGGAATATGGGCATTTGACGGTATGACCCCAAAGCGCCGCGGCCTGATACTGGCCGCGCTGACAGTAAGCACACTGGCCGCCTGCAACCCGGGCGGCCTTTCGGCTGAGAAACGGGGCGCTTTCGCCCCCGGCACGAAACCCGGTGCGCAGGCAGTCGACGGGCTTCTCGTCGGTCATCGGCTGATGGAAGCGGGCGAATACGAACTTGCGCTCAAGGCCTATTACCGCGCGGCGGGCCAGCATGGCGCGACGGCGGAAATCCTCTCGGGCATCGGTTCGGCCGACCTGAAACTGGGACGCCTGAACCAAGCCGAACAGATGCTGCGCCGTGCGACCGAGGCCGATCAGACCTTCGTGCCGGCATGGAATAACCTTGGCGTCGTTCTGATGGAGCGCGGCAAATACGCCGAAGCCGCGCGCGTCTTCAAACTCGCCTTCGCGCTGGACAGTGGCCAATCGGACGCGATCAAGCAAAACCTCAAGCGGGCGCTCGCAAAAATAGAAGAGCCGGGTTACGCTGCGCCACAGGACAAGCAGTTCACGCTCGTCAGGAAAGGGGTCGGTGACTACCTGCTGCTGACGAAGCACTGAGGCTCGAGCAAAAAGGACGCAGGTAACATGCGCCACCCGATCTTTCTGGCAGCCTTGGCTGGCTGCGCGATGACTCTCTCCGGCTGTATGGGCAATAACAGCGACGCCGAAGTCGCCCGCGCGATGAAAAGCGTGAATGCCGTTGATGAGACCAACCTTACCGACATCATGCTGACGGTCGCCGATCCGAACGAGGCCGTGACCTATTTCACTCGGCTGTCCAACGACCATCCCGATCGGATCGACGCCAAGCGCGGCCTCGCGAAATCCCTGGTGCGCGCGCAAAAGCCCGTGCAGGCCGTGAAGGTCTGGCAAGAGGTTCTCACGATGCCGGGCGCGACCAATGACGACCGCGTGTCGCTGGCCGAGGCGCAGATCCGCTCCAATGACTGGTCCGGGGCGAAGGCCACGCTGAACACCGTGCCGCCGACCCATGAGACCTATGACCGCTACCGCCTCGAAGCGATGGTGGCCGATAGCGATAAACAGTGGAAGAAGGCCGACAGCTTCTACGAGACCGCGGCGGGCCTGACCACGAAGCCCGCGGGCATCTACAACAACTGGGGCTTCTCCAAGCTCAGCCGCGGCGATGCCGCAGGCGCCGAGAAGCTGTTCAAGGAAGCGCTCACCTACGATCCGACCCGCTTCACCACGAAGAACAACCTCGTGCTCGCGCGGGCCAGTCAGGGCAAATACGACCTGCCCGTGATCGACATGACCCAGACGGAGCGCGCGCAGCTTCTGTATACGGCGGGTTTGGCCGCAGTGAAGCGCGGCGACGTCAATATCGGCAAGACGCTGTTGCAAGACGCGATCGACACCAATCCGCAGTATTTCGCGGAGGCCGACCGGGCGCTTAAGGCGCTCGATCAGGGATCGTCGAGCGCGCTGAAAGGCTAAGAGGATGCTCGGTCTCGCCCCGCCGCTTTCGGCGCTGATCTTTCTGGTGCTGATCACCCCGGTTTGCGCCTGGGTGGTCTTCACCGACCTTAAATACATGAAGATCCGCAACAAGGCGGTGCTGGCGCTTCTGGTGATCTTCGCTTTCGCGGGGCCGTTCCTCTTGCCGATCGACGTCTATGCCTGGCGGTGGAGCCATGCGCTGGTCGTCTTCGTGATCGGTTACATCCTGAACCAGATCGCGCATTTCGGTGCGGGCGACGCGAAATTCGCAGCCGCCGCCGCGCCGTTTTTCTCGCATGAGCTGTTCGACGTGCAGCTGACGATGTTCCTGCTCTGCGCCTTCCTGCTCGCGGCCTTCGCCGCGCACCGGATCTTTCGCGCAATCCCGGCCGTGGTGAAGGCCACGCCCGATTGGGTGAGCTGGAAGCGCAAGGACTTCCCGATGGGGCTGGCGCTGGTCGGCACGCTCTGGGCGTATCTGCTGCTCGTGGCGCTGGGCTGATTGTTCAGCCTCCCGATCGGGTATCGCGGCGATTACCCGGTTTTTCCAACATTTGGCCACAATCACCGGCAAGATTGGCCCGGACCGATCTTAGCCCCCGCGCAGGACCAAAGCGGGGTGCACAGCCGAGAGGACGCGCCAGATGAACATGATGACCTCGAACGTCATCGCCCCGGCCCCGCCGCGCGCGCTGGAGGAAACCGGGCTGAACGTCGTGATGATGCGGGACATCCTGCTCAAGACGATGTTCCGCACCAATACGGACACGGCCTCTGCGCTGTCCAAGCTGGTCTGCCTGCCGATGACGATGGTGCAGGACCTGATCGACATGTGCCGCAAGCAGGGCCTGTTGGAGGCGATGGGCACGCTGCACGCCAATTCCGGCGGCGAGATGGGCTTCCAGCTATCCGACACCGGCAAGGCGCGCGCGCTCGATGCGCTGGCGCAGTCGGAATATTACGGCGCAATGCCGGTGCCGCTGACCGTCTATCGCGAACAGGTGAAGCGCCAGTCGATCCGCAACATCCAGCTGACCCGCCAGCAGCTTCTGGGCGCGATGGGCCACCTGATCCTGCCGCCCGACCTGATCGGCCAACTTGGCCCGGCGGTCTCCTCGGGGCGCTCAATCCTGATGTACGGCCCGCCCGGCAACGGGAAATCCTCGATCTCGAACGGCATCCGCGACGCGATCGGCGACAATATCTTCATCCCCCGCGCCATCGAATATGCGGGTCAGATCATCACCGTCTACGACCCGATCGTACACACCCCCGTTCCGGTCGAGGAAGACGACCCAACCTCGCTGCGCAAGCGCGGGATGCAGTTCGATCAGCGCTACGTCTATTGCGAGCGCCCGACCGTGATCACCGGCGGTGAACTTTCGCTCGACATGCTCGACCTGAAATACAATGCGACTGCGCGCACCTATACCGCGCCGCTGCAGTTCAAATCGGCTGGCGGGGTGTTCATCGTGGACGACCTTGGCCGTCAGGCCGAACCGCCGCAGAAGCTGGTGAACCGCTGGATCGTTCCGCTGGAAGAGAACCGCGATATCCTCTCGCTGCAATCGGGCGAGAAATTCGAGGTACCTTTCGACACGCTCGTGATCTTCTCGACCAACTTCCACCCGAACGAGATCTTCGATAAGGCGGCGCTGCGTCGTATCTTCTTCAAGATCAAGATCGACGGGCCGAACCAGTCCGACTATCTCAAGATTTTCCAGATGATGGCGAAGAAGCGCAACATGCCGCTCGACGAGAAGGCGCTGCTGCATCTGCTGAAGGTGAAGTACCCCACCATCGACAATATCTACGCGAATTATCAGCCGGTCTTCCTGATCGACCAGATGATCTCGATCTGCGAATTCGAGGGCATCCCCTATCAGATGACGCCGGAACTGGTGGATCGCGCCTGGGACAACATGTTCGTCAGAGACGAGGTGATCGTCCACTAAGGGCGTTACTGGGCGGCCATCCCATCTGCACCGGGCGCGCGGAACCGCGCCGCCTCGACCTGCGGCTGATAGGTGCGCGAGACAGGCACCTCTTCGCCATCGGCCATCTGCAGGAAGAGGCGCCCCTTCTCCTTGCGCATGCCGCGCACGGCATCTCGCGCCACCCAATGCGAGCGGTGGACCTGCAGGCCCGGCGCGCCCTCGGTCTCGGCAATCGCATCGGCAAGCCGGATCAGCAGGCTCGTCTCCCCCGCCTCGGTCACCACGTCGACATAGTGGTCATTCACCGCGAGGCGGATCAGCGGTGCGCGTAGGTCAGGCTCGAGCCGATAAAGCAAACGCGGCGTGGGCGAAGACAGAGCCCCCTTACCCGCTGCCTTCACGTCCCGGCGGGTCTCATTCGGCGCAGCGTCTACTGAAGCCTCCTGCGTCCGCTTCGGACGCCCCTGCTGAGGCGCCATCCAGTGCCGCAGGGTCGAGCCTGCCATCGAGAGGCCGAGGATATAGCCCGCCATGTGGAAGATCTCGAACCCCCGGAAGTTGGGCTTCGCCGCAAGTAGCAGGACGAGCAGGTAAAGCGGCACAGTCAGTACCAGAGCGGAAAGGCCGGCAAGCGTGGGCGCTTCGTAACGGAATCGGCGCAAACCCAGCTTCCGCCGCACAAAAATGCGGATCGCCGCGCCAATCAGGATGCCGACCGCGACACTGAGCGGCCAGAAAATCACGCGCGCACCGAGCGACATGGATTCGAGAGTGTTGAACGGTCCGGCGACGATGCCGAATAGCGATGCCACGACCCAGATCACCGGCAGAGCCGGGATCTTCAACGCCCGCCAGTATGTTTTCCAGAAACCTGCCATTGCCGTCACGCCCCAATGACGCTTGGGTAACGCAAGCGTTACGGTTCCGACAACGGCAAAGGCCGCTTACCCCACCCAACCTGTGGAAATCCTTACCTACCTTTGTCAGGCAGTCAAACCCTCAGGTTCGGGCAGATTGTTCGCGCGGCAGCACGCGGTCACGGTGTTGGCCAGAAGGCACGCGATGGTCATCGGACCGACGCCGCCCGGCACCGGGGTGATCGCGCCCGCAACCTCCTTGGCGCTGTCGAAATCGACATCGCCCACCAGCCGGGTCTTGCCCTCGCCCTTCTCGGGCGCGTCGATCCGGTTGATACCGACATCGATCACGGTCGCGCCGGGCTTCACCCAGTCGCCCGGGATCATGCGCGGGCGACCCACGGCGGCCACGAGGATATCGGCGCCCCGGCAGACATCAGCGAGATCCTTGGTGCGGCTATGAGCGATCGTGACGGTGCAGCTGTCGCGCAGCAGCAGCTGCGCCATCGGCTTGCCGACGATGTTCGAGCGGCCCACCACGACGGCATTCAGCCCCGAGAGGCTGCCCAGTTGGTCGCGCAGCATCATCAGGCAGCCCAACGGCGTGCAGGGCACCATCGACTTCTGCCCGGTGCCCAGAAGGCCGACATTGAGGATATGGAAGCCATCGACATCCTTCGCGGGGGTGATCGAGTTGATCACCTTCTCCTCGTCGATGTGATCGGGCAACGGCAGCTGCACGAGGATGCCATGCACCGCCGGATCGGCGTTGAGCTTCTCGACCAGAGCCAGCAGATCGGCCTCGGAGGTCTCGACGGGCAGCTTATGCTCGTAGGAGTTCATCCCAGCCTCGAGCGTCTGCTTGCCCTTGTTGCGGACATAGACCTGGCTGGCCGGGTCTTCGCCCACCAGAACCACCGCGAGGCCCGGCGTGATGCCATGTTCCTCTTGCAGCCGGGTGACATGCTCGGCCACTTTCTCGCGCACGCTCGCTGCGAAAGCCTTCCCGTCGATGATCGTCGCCGTCATTTCATTCCTCCGTCACTCCGCCGCCGCGAAGGTCGTGCGGTAATGGTCCATCTGCATGCGGGTCGCGCGGACCGCGTTGTTCATCAGCGTCGAGACCGTGACCGGCCCCACCCCGCCCGGCACCGGCGTGATCCAGCCCGCCACCTCGGCGCAACTGTCGAAATCGGCGTCGCCCACGGTGCGCCCCTCGACCCGGTTGATGCCGATATCGATCAGCGCCGCGCCGGGCTTGAGCATCTCGCCATGCACCAGCCCCGGCTTGCCCACCGCGACGAACACGGCATCGGCGGCGCGCGAATGCACCGAAACCTGCCGCGTCATGTGGTGGCACACGGTGACGGTGGCGCCGAGCCCCATCATCAGGAAGGCGATCGGCTTGCCCACGATCTCCGAGTGGCCGATCACACAGACATTGAGCCCTTCGGTCTGGAGCGGCAGGGATTTCAGGATCTCCACCGCCGCGACGGCGGTGCAGGGCCCCAGTTCCAGCTCGTTATAGACGATGTTGCCGATCGATGCGGGGTGCATCCCCTCCACGTCCTTGAGCGGATGAACGGCCTTCTGCAGAACCTTGACCGGGATATGCGCGGGCAGCGGGCGCTGGATGATGATGCCATTGACGCGCGGATCGGCGTTCAGACCGGCCAGCACGCCCTGAAGCTGTTCGAGGCTGATCGTCTCGGGGTAGTTGCGCACCTCGAAGGCCACGCCGGCTTTCTCGGCGTATTTCTTCTGGTTGCGCACATAGAGTTCGGCCGCTGCGACATCGCCGACCGAGATCGAGACGAGGCGCGGCGCCCAGCCTGCCTCCGAAAGCCTCTGTGCCTCGGCATAGGTCTCGTCCAGCTTGACCTGCGCAAGCGCCTTTCCGTCAATGATCGTGGCGCTCATCGGGGTCTCCCTTGCCCAGAACCTGTTCTTCCTGCGCGATGAAATGCTCGATCATCTCGCGCCACAGGCGGTCTGCGAGATCGGGATCGAGCCCGGCAGGACCGGCGGCGGCGCGTACCTTTGCCACCACATCCTCGACCCGGTCGGGGATGCGTGCGGGCCAGCCATTTCCCTGTTTGAGTTCCGCCGCACGGGCGATCAGCCGGGTGCGCGCACCGAGCATCTCGACCAGCTCCCGGTCGAGCGCATCGATGGCGACGCGCAGCTCTTCCATCGTGTGCAGGTCTGACGGAGATTTCATCGACAAGGCTCCCGGAACACTCGCGCCCCCTATCGCAGCTTGGCCCAACAAGCTCAAGACCGCGCGCCTAGAACAAACCCGTGATGCGGCCTTCGGCATCGAGGCCGATCGTCTCCGCAGCCGGGTGCCGGGGAAGGCCCGGCATGGTCATGATTTCACCGCAGATCACCACGACGAAGCCCGCCCCCGCCGAGAGCCGCACTTCGCGGATCGGCAGCGTGTGGCCCGAGGGCGCCCCGCGCAGCGTCGGGTCCGCGCTGAAGGAATACTGCGTCTTGGCCACGCAGATCGGCAGGTTGCCATAGCCCGCGGCCTCCCAGTCGCGAAGCTGGTTGAGGATCTTCTGATCGGCATAGACGTCGCTCGCGTGGTAGATGCGCGTGGCGATGGTTTCGATTTTCTCAAACAGCGGCATGTCATCGGGATAGAGCGGCGCGAATTGCGACGGGCTCTCGGTCAGCGCGACGATCTTCTCCGCCAGCGCCTCGGTCCCCGCGCCGCCTTCGGCCCAATGGGTGCACAGAACCGCCTCCACGCCCTGCGCTTCGGCGGCGGCGCGCACTGCTGCGATCTCGTCTTCGGTATCGGCGGTGAAGCGGTTGATCGCGACCACGACCGGCACACCGAATTTCTTCATATTCGCGATGTGACGCGCGAGATTGGCGCACCCCGCCTCGACGGCGGCCACGTTCTCCGCGCCGAGATCCGCTTTCGCGACACCGCCATTCATCTTCAGCGCCCGCACCGTCGCCACGACCACCGCAGCATTCGGGCTCAGCCCGGCCTTGCGGCATTTGATGTCGAAGAACTTCTCCGCCCCCAGATCGGCCCCGAAGCCCGCTTCGGTCACGACGTAATCGGCCAGCTTCAGCGCGCTTTGCGTCGCGATCACCGAGTTGCAGCCATGCGCGATATTGGCGAAGGGCCCGCCATGCACGAAGGCGGGCGTGCCCTCCAGCGTCTGCACGAGATTGGGCTGCAGCGCGTCTTTCAGCAGCACCACCATCGCACCATCCGCGCCGATCTCGGCGCAGGTCACGGGCGAGCGGTCGCGCCGATAGCCTACGACGATCCGACCCAGCCGCTCCTGCAGATCCGTCAGATCGCGGCTGAGGCAGAGGCAGGCCATGACCTCCGAGGCCACGGTAATGTCGAAGCCGGTCTGGCGCGGAAAGCCGTTCGAGACGCCGCCAAGGCTGACGACGATGTCGCGCAGCGCCCGGTCGTTCATGTCGAGCACGCGCCGCCACGTGATCCGGCGCGCGTCGATCTCGAGCGCGTTGCCCCAGTGGATGTGGTTGTCGATCATCGCCGAGAGCAGGTTATGCGCCGCGCCGACCGCGTGGAAATCGCCGGTGAAATGGAGGTTCATCGACTCCATCGGCACGACCTGCGCGTAGCCGCCCCCGGCGGCCCCGCCCTTCATCCCGAAATTGGGGCCGAGCGAAGCTTCGCGCAGGCAGATCGCGGCGCGCTTGCCGATCCGGGAGAGCCCGTCGCCGAGGCCAACTGTCGTGGTGGTCTTGCCCTCGCCCGCAGGGGTCGGCGAGATCGCGGTGACGAGGATCAGCTTGCCGGTCTCGCGCTCGTCCAGACCCGCGATGAACTCCGCCTCCAGCTTCGCCTTGTCGCGGCCATAGGGGATCAGCGCGTCTTCGGGAATATCCAGCTTCGCCGCGATTTCCGGCATCGGGCGCAGCGTCGCGGCACGGGCAATCTCTAAGTCACTCGTCATCGGGTCCTCCTGCTGAGGGAGGGTAGCCATTTGACGGCGCAGCGAAAGGGAAAGAAGCGACCGTTGCGGGATTAAATCGCCTCAGCGGACCTCGTCCATCAGCTCCCAGGCGCGCTGATCGGGGACATGCAGCCGCAGGGTTTCGCCCACGACCAGACGACCGGGACGCTCCACCCACGCGGTGACGCCGCGCCGACCTTGGGCGGCCGGTTTGTAGCGTTTGCCCTTCTCGGGATAGTGCTCTTCGATCACCCGGCCCGGCAGGACGCAGGGACGGTTCTCCATATCCACCACGAAGGTCAGCCCGGTCTCGTTCTGCAGCCGCGCCGAGGGCGGGATATGAGTCAGATCCGGCAGGCCGCGCAGCACGATCGTCGCGCCGACCCAGGAGGGATCGATCTCCGGAACGCCCATCGCAAAAGCGGTCTCGGCCAGTTCCTCCGCCGACAGGATCGTCAGCTGGCGGACATTGGCGATCTCGGTGCCCTTGGGATGCTGATCGGTCACCCGCGAGCAGGAAGAACGCGTGCGCCCGCCATGCAGCTCTCCCACGGGACCGTCGAAGGTGAAGTCGATCTCTTCGACCGGGGTCGAGGTCAGTTGTCCCTCGGTGGTCACCAGCCCGAGCCAGACGACCTCCCCTTGATATTGCGTGGGTTTCAGCGCGGCCATCAGCCCCTCTTTGACAAGACGACAAACAGACGACGGAACGGGAAAAAGACGCTGCCGTCGTCCCGCAGAGGATAAACCGTCTCGAGCGCGGTTTCATAGCGTTCGATGAGAACCTGCGCTTCAGTGTCGCCTAGGAGTCGCAGGAAAGGACGCATCGCCGTGCTTTCCGTGAAGCGGCGGACCGGATGCGCGCCCGGCGTCGGCTGCAACTCCTGCAGATATTCGGTGTGCCAGATATCGACCTCGCCCAAGGGGCTCAGCATTTTCGCGTAATCCACCGCCGGGGCCACGGGCGGCACCCAGCCCGCGAAGTTGAACCGGTCGGGGAACATCTCCTGCGACAGGTCGCGCAGGATACGATGCGAAGGCGCGCCATGCTGCGCGGGCATCTGCACCGCCAATACCCCGCCCTCGCGCAGCTCTCCGGCCAGACGCGGAAACAGCGCGGCGTGATCGGGCAGCCAGTGCAGCGCCGCGTTGGAGAAGATCATCGCCGGCGGCTTGTTGGGCGTCCATTCGGAAATGTCGACCAGATCGCAGCGATGATAAGCGCCGGTCGCCGCGGCGCGCTTCAGCATCGCCTCGGAATTGTCGACGCCCACGATCTTGCGCTTGGGGTAGTGGTGGTTCAGCGCCTCGGCCACCGCGCCGTTGCCGCAGCCCAGATCGATGATCTTGCCGCGCTCGGGCAGTTGCGGCACCCGGGCCAGAAGGTCGAGTGCCGGGCGCAGCCTCAGATTGCGGAACCGCGCATAAGCGTCTGGGTCCCAATCGGCTGCGCCCGGCACTGAAGCGTCACGCGTGACCATTCTCGCGAACCTTCGCGGTCAGGCCGAAGGCTCGGGGGTGGTTTCCGCCCCGCCGTCGCCCTGATCCTTCTTCTTGGACGTTTTGGGCAGCGCGGTCACCGACGGCAGGCTCCCCGAGGAGCTGTCGTCGTCGTCACCGCCCAGCGGCTCTCCGGAGAGGACCTTCTTGATCTCGTCGCCGGTGAGGGTTTCGTATTCCAGAAGGCCTTGCGCCAAACGTTCCCAATCCTCGATCCGCTCGGTCAGGATGCGGCGCGCCTCCTGGTAGCCGTCTTCGATCAGGCCGCGCACCTCTTCCTCGATCAGCTCTTTCGTCTTGGTCGAGACCGAGAAGCCGGCGGTGTTGCCCTGATAGCCCTCATGCGCCTCGGCATAGTCGATATTGCCGACCTTCTCGGACATGCCCCAGCGCATCACCATGGCGCGGGCGATCGCCGACGCCTGCTGAATGTCACCCGCGGGGCCGTTCGAGACATGCTCTTCGCCCCATTTCAGGATCTCGGCCGCCTTGCCCGCCATGGTCATGGTGATCTTCTGCTTGGCCTCGTCCTTGTGGTAGTTGAGCTTGTCCATCTCGGGCAGCGAGACGACCATACCCAAGGCCTGACCGCGCGGAATGATCGTGGCCTTGTAGACCGGATCGCATTTCGGCAGCGACAGGCCGACGATGGCGTGACCGGCCTCGTGATAGGCGGTCATTTCCTTCTGCTCGGGGGTGAGGACCATCGAGCGGCGCTCGACACCCAGCATCACCTTGTCCTTCGCGTTCTCGAAATCTTCCATCGAGACGAAACGACGCCCGACGCGGGCTGCCATCAGCGCAGCCTCGTTCACGAGGTTCATCAGGTCGGCGCCCGAGAAGCCCGGCGTGCCGCGCGCGATGGTGCGCAGGTCGACATCCGGCCCCACCGGAACCTTGCGCGAGTGAACCGTCAGGATCTTCTCGCGGCCCTTGATGTCGGGGTTCGGGACGTGGATCTGACGGTCGAAGCGGCCCGGACGCAGCAGCGCGGGGTCGAGCACGTCTTTGCGGTTCGTCGCCGCGATGATGATAATGCCTTCATTGGCCTCGAAGCCGTCCATCTCGACCAGAAGCTGGTTGAGGGTCTGTTCGCGCTCGTCATTGCCGCCGCCGATGCCGACACCGCGGGCACGGCCCACCGCGTCGATCTCGTCGATGAAGACGATACAGGGCGCGTTCTTCTTGGCCTGCTCGAACATATCACGGACGCGGGATGCACCGACACCCACGAACATCTCGACGAAGTCGGAGCCCGAAATGGTGAAGAAGGGCACGCCCGCCTCACCCGCAATGGCGCGAGCCAGAAGCGTCTTACCGGTACCCGGAGGGCCAACCAGCAGCGCGCCTTTCGGGATCTTGCCGCCGAGGCGCGAGAATTTCTGCGGGTTGCGCAGGAATTCCACGATCTCTTCGAGTTCTTCCTTGGCCTCGTCGATACCCGCCACGTCGTCGAACGTCACGCGGCCATGTTTCTCGGTCAGGAGCTTCGCCTTGGACTTGCCGAAGCCCATCGCGCCGCCTTTGCCGCCGCCCTGCATCCGGTTCATGAAGAAGATCCAGATGCCGATCAGCACGAGGAAGGGAAGCCAGACACCCAGCAGCGACATGAAGCCCGACTGCTGTTGTTTGACGACGCTCACCGCGATGCCCTTGTCGATCAGCTTCTCTGCGATCTGATCTTCCATCGGCTTGATGGTGGTGAAGCTTGTGCCGTCGGCGAGCTGGTAGCGCACCTCTTCGCCATCGAGTCGGGCGTTCTTCACCTCGCCTTTATCGACGGCGTCCATGAACTCCGAGTAGGTCGCTTGGGACGAGTTCATCGAAGATTGCCCATCACCGAAAAGGTTGAACAGGGCTAAAATCAGCAGGAACAGCACCGCCCAAAAGGCCAGATTGCGCGCATTACCCAAGGAATATCCTCCAATCGTATCGGGCGGCTGACCTGCGGTCGCCGCCTCTTCCTCAGTGAAAATAGGCATTACGCGCCGGGGTTCAACGTCGAATTAGCCAAGTGGCGAATGCGTCGCGGGAAATCCGCGCCCGCCAGCCTGCGCCAAAGCCCGCGATCGGCGCCGCGACAAGCGTCTCGCCGCGCCAAATGGCAGGACTTGCGGCAAGCGAGGCACGCGGAAGGCCGGTGTCGCGCCAGTCGGGGCATTGGCGCAATCCCGCCTCCCCCAGCGCCGCGACTTCCGCGACGTCGGCTGCGGGTCCGGTGACCTCCCAACGGTCCCAAAGCGCAGCGCCAGTTTCGACAGCCACGTGCAGATCGGCCACGGCCTGCGCCTCGCGGGTAATGCGGATCGCGTCTTTGCCGGAGGTGATGCGGCAACCATGCAGGGTGCGGTCGCCGGGCTTCGCGATCTCCGACAGCAGGCTCTGCACCTTGGCGGCGCGCGGCGCATACTCCGCCCCGGAGACCCAGCGCAGCGCCGCCACGATCAGGCGACGTTGCAATTCCGGGTCCATCGCGGCGAAGCCCGCCGCATCGATCAGCAGATCGCCCGACGGCTCGGAAACGTGACGTGCGACCTCCGCCATCAGCAACCGGTGCAGCGCCGCATTCGCAGCCGAGAGGTTCGCCGTGACCCCGGAAATCGTCTGCGCATCGACGCCCAAAGGCGCGAGCACCCCGAGCGCCTGACGCGCCTTGACCCGGTCGAAGCGGTCATTTGCGTTAGAAGGGTCGTCGATCCAAGTGATGCCTTCCGCGCGCAGATGGTCTCGCAACGACTCGCGTGTCTGGCCAAGAAACGGACGATGCCATGTCACGCCTTCGGCCTCGAACCGCGGGCGCATGCCCGACAGCCCCTCCAGCCCTGCCTCGCGGGCGAGCCGCATCAGGAAGGTTTCGGCCTGATCATTGGCGGTATGCCCCAGCGCGACATGGGCAATCCCGTTTTCGCGCGCCCAAGCGCCGATCAGCCGCAACCGCGCCCGGCGCGCGGCATCCATCAGGTTGCCCTCGGCGGTGGCTCCGTCCCAGCGCAGGACGGTATGCGCAATGCCGCGATCCGCGCAGAACCGCCCGACAAAGGCAGCTTCCTCGGCGGCCTCGGGGCGCAGCCCGTGATCCACCGTCACCGCGGCGACCTCGAAATGCGCAGCCAGCAGCACCAGCACCGCCATCGAATCCGAGCCCCCGGAAACGGCAACCCCGACGCGCCGGGGCGCATCGGGGTCAAAACCGTGTCTTGCGATGTCGTCCAGCGTCACCGGAGCGCGCTCACTGGCATCCCAGCGATTGCTGCGCGCTCTGCGCCTCGCCCGCCGCCGACGAACCCGGGAAGCGTGCGCTCACCTGACCCAGCGTGGTGCAGGCCTCGCTCTGCTGACCGAGCTGGCCCAGAGCCTTGCCGAGCGACAGCAGGTTGTCCGCTGCCCGCGACCCTTTCGGATCGGCGGAGAACCCGTCGAGCCATGCGCGTGCAGCGCCCGCCTCGTCGCCCTGCTTTTGCAGCGCGAGACCGCGATAATACATCGCGTCGCTGGTCAACGGAGAGCCGGGATAGGTCTGCCGGAAGGTCGCGAGAAGATCGGCTGCGGAGGCATAATCGCCATCCTCGAAGGCTTTCTTGCCCGCCTCGAAATCCGATTTCTCGTTAATCGCAAGATCGGGACCGGGCGTCGAATCCGGTGCGGGGCCGGTGACCGAGGGCGCGTTGGTCGGCGCGTCGCCTCCCAGCGGCTTGGCCATGCCCAGCTTCGAAATGTCGCAGTTCTCTTCCATCTCGCAGACCCGGAAATTCAGATCGCCGATCCGCTTCGTGCCATCGGCGACGACGCGGTTGATCTTGTTTTCCAGCTCTTCGACGCGGTCGGTCATATGCGACAGCGACAGCTCCATCGAATCCATCCGCTGCAGAGCGGAATCGCCGCCCGCTTTCTGCAGACCGGCCTGGCCCGAGGCTTGCAGCTCCTGACGCAGACTGCCGATTTCGGTCTGAAGCTGCCCCAACTCGGTCTTGATGTCAGCCAGCGTCTGGGCGCGGTTCGCGTCCTGAGCCAGCGCGGGCGCGGCTGCCAGAACAGCCGCGCCGAGAAGCAAAGCTCTCAGCATCGCGATCAGCTCCCGACCGCCGATTGCGAGATCACCGTCACCGCGCGACGGTTCTTCTGGTAGCACTCTTCAGTGGAGCAGATCGCCAACGGGCGTTCCTTACCGTAGGACACCGTGCGCAGACGGTTGCCGGCCACGCCTTGGCTGATCAGGTATTCCTGCACGGCCGAGGCACGGCGTGCGCCGAGCGCGAGGTTGTATTCGCGGGTGCCCTGCTCGTCGGCATGGCCTTCGATGATTGCAGTGTAGCTCGGGTGGCTCACCAGCCAGCTTGCCTGCTGGGTCAGGATTCCGCGTGCCGTGTCGGTCAGCGTCGACTGGTCAACCATGAAGTGCACCATGTCGCCGATGGTCTGGCTGAAATAGGCCGGCGAGTTCGGATCGTTGATCCCGCCTTGGCTGACGCCGTCCATGCCAGCGCCGCCCGGGCCGAGCGCGCCTCCGGGGCCGGTCGCACCGGAGCCGTATTGATCGGGGTTCGAACAGGCCGCGAGGCCCAGCATCGAGATGGCCAGAACGGCCTTCACTGCAAAATTCATGGTTTCCGCCTTTGTTGATCTGCCCTTTTCGGGCGAGCCTACCAGTTTCTCTAACGCTTGTTAATCCGCTCTCATGGCAGAAGCGGCGACCAGGCCGGATCGGACGCGGCGCCCGGCGTGGAGACTTTCTTCAGGTTGCGCCCGGAGATATCGACCGAATAGAGCGAGGCCGACCCTTGGGCGCCGGGGCTCTCCCGGGTGAACATGATCACGCGGCCATTGGGCGACCAGGTCGGGCCCTCGTCGAGGAAGGACGAGGTAAGCAGACGCTCTTCCGAGCCGTCAGTGCGCATCACGCCGATATGGAAACGGCCCTGGTTCTGCTTGGTGAAGGCGATCATGTCGCCGCGCGGCGACCACACGGGGGTCGAATAGCGCCCGTCGCCGAAGCTGATCCGCGTCGCGTCACCGCCGCTCGCGGGCATGATGTAGAGCTGCTGCGTGCCCGAGCGGTCGGATTCGAACACGATCCGCGAGCCATCGGGCGAGAAGCTGGGCGAGGTTTCGATCGCAGGCGAGGTCGTCAGGCGCTGGGTCTGGCCCGAGCTGATATTCATCATCCAGAGATCGGTATTGCCGTTCTGCTCCATCGAATAGACGATCTTCGTGCCATCGGGCGAGAAGCGCGGCGCGAAGGTCATCGTGCCGGGCACTTCCGGCAGAAGCCGCGCTGAGGCGGTGGCCACGTCGAGCATCTTGATGCGCGGGAAGCCGGTCTCGAAGGTGGTGAACAGCACTTTCGTCCCGTCACGCGAGAAGCGCGGCGCGAGCACAATGGTCGAAGCATCGGTGAGATAGGTCACGTTCGCGCCGTCGTAATCCATCACGGCGAGCCGCTTCTGGCGGTTGTCCTTCGGCCCGCTTTCCGAGACGAAGACCACGCGGCTGTCGAAATAGGGGCCCTCGCCCGTGATGCGCGAATAGATCACGTCCGAGACCTTATGCGCCAGACGCCGCCAGCTTGCCGGCGAGGCTGCAAGCTGCTGCCCGTCGCCCATCTGCTGACCGGAGAACACGTCGAAGAGGCGGAACTTCACGACCACCTTGCCGCCCTGCATCCCGACAGAGCCCACGACCAGCGCCTGCGCGTTGATCGCCTGCCAGTCGGAATATTTCACCGGCGTATCGAAGCTCGACACGTTCTGGATATAGGCGGATTTCGGGATTTCGCGGAACAGGCCCGTTCCCGTCAGGTCGCTCGAGATCACCTGCGTGATCTGGCTCGCCATATCGGCGGCCTCGGAACTTTCGGGGATGAAGCCCGCGATCGCGAACGGCATCGGCTCGATCACACCATCGGTGATCTCGATATGCAGCGGTTCGGAATCCTGCGCGGTTGCGGCGATGGGTGCCAGCATCACAGCCGCCAGCAAACTGAGAACGAAACGCATCATGTCACACACTCCCTTTCCGGGTCTTGCCCGGTTTGTAACGCGCTGCGGCACGATCGTGCATCACAACCCCATGACACCGCGCGGAAATTCGCCGATCCATCGTCATTTCATCCTCATTTTTTCGGGATTGAAGTCGATGGTGATCGTTTTCCAGCGGTCGTATTTCTCCGGCGGCAGCGGGAAGCCGTCCGAGCCGCACAGAACGATGGCGCGACGCCCGGCCTCGAAGGCCTGATCGACCGCGTTGCCGGTGCCGCCCGTCGCCCCGACCAGCTTGATCGAGGAGATGATCGGGTGGCCGTCGGGCTGCATGTCGACCGAGAGCGTCACCGTGGTGCGCAGCGCATCCGAGCTGAGCGCGCCGGTGTTCCAGCACTGCTTGATGTCGACGATCAGCGCGTCTTTCTCGCCCGCGGTGATCGGCGGACCGGTCGGCGCAGAGCCGGTGCCGCCCGTGCCCTCGCCGCCCAAGGCTGCCGCCAGTGCATCGTTGACCGAGGCGCTGTCGACCTTCTTCGGCTCGCTCGGCGCGGGCTTGGTCTCTGCCGGTTTCGGCTCGGCGGACTTCTTCTCTGCAGGCTTCTTCTCGGCAGGCGCGGCGGCCGTCTGCGTCTCTTTCGGCGCAGACGGTTTCGGCTTGGCGCTCGGACGCGGCGAGGCCAGCGGCGCGGAGCTTTCCGGCTTGTCCTCGGTCTTGTTCGCCTCGGTCACGATCTCGGTCGAAGCTTCCGGCGGCGCGGTCGCCTCCTTCGGCTTCTCGACCGGCTGATCGGGCGTGTCGGCGGGTTTGGGGGCCTCTTGCGGCTGCGCCTGCGGGTCGACCTTCGCTTCGGGCGGCGGCTCGGGCGCAGGGGTCGGCGCAACGCGCGGCGCCTGTTTCGGCTTCGGCACGGGCGAGATATCGGGCGTGACCGTCGGCGAGGGCTCCTCGACCGGCGGTACGATTTCGGGCGGCGTGTCGCTGACCTCTGCGGGCGGCGTCGGCTCTTGCAAGGCCGAGACGTCGGGCTGCGCATCAGGGGCCGGATCGGGCTGCTGCATCGCCTGCGGCTCGGGTTCGGGCTTGGCCTGAGGCTCGGGCGCGGGCGTCTCGGGCGGCGGTGTCGTCTCGGAAGGTGTATCGGGCGCCGTGGGCGCGACCGGATCCGGCGTCGGCTGCGGCGCATCCTTCGGCGCCGAGGCCATCATCGTGTTGAAGTCCTGCTCGGACATCACCGCGACCTGGCTGATTACCACCGGTTCGTTCGGCTTCGGGAAGAACCACTGCCCCCCGGCAATGACCCAGAAGAGCACGCCCACATGCAGCGCGCCCGACAGGCCGTAACCGATCTTGTCCGCACGGTTCATGCGATGCTGCCCCCTGGGCTCAGTTCCCCGCAGGCGCCGTCAATTGCGGCCCTCCGGTATCGGTGACGAGCGTGATGTTCGAGAACCCCGCGCCGTTGAGCGCGCCCATCACCTGCACCACCTGAGAATAGGAAATCTTGCCATCCGCGCGCAGGAACACCTTGTTGCTGTTACGCTCGGCCGAGATCGCCTTGAGACGATCGATCAGCTGATCTTGCGGCACTTCCGAGTTCATCAGCGAGACCTTCCCGTCCGCCTGAAGCGAGATCGTCAGCGGCGTTTCCTGCTCGGTCGGCACGGCCTTGGCCGCCGTCTTCGGCAGCTCCAGCGGCACGCCCACCGTCATCATCGGCGCGGCAACCATGAAGATCACCAGCAGCACCAGCATCACGTCGACCATCGGCGTGACGTTGATCTCGCTCATCGCGGCGTGGCGGCCGCGTCCGCTCCTGCGGCGCCGCGATCCGCCCGATCCGCGTTTTGCAACACCCGCGCCCATGATCAGCTATCCAACTGGCGCGACAGGATGGTCGAGAATTCGTCCGCGAAGGCCTCGTAGTTGCCCGCGATGCGATCGGCATCGGACGACAGCTTGTTATAGAAGATCACCGCCGGGATTGCCGCGAGCAGGCCCAGCGCGGTCGCGACGAGCGCTTCCGAGATGCCGGGCGCCACGACGGCGAGCGAGGTATTCTGCGAGATCGCGATTTCCTCGAAGGCGACCTTGATCCCCCAGACCGTGCCGAACAGCCCCACGAAGGGCGAGATCGAGCCCACGGTCGCCAGGAAATTTAGCCCGTAATTGAGGTTCTCGGTGGCTTTCTGAATCGCGACATCCATCGAGCGTTCGATCCGCGCCTGCGCACCGGTGATCAGTGCGCCGTCCTGACGGTGCGACCGACGCCATTCCAGCATGCCGGCGGCGAAGATCTTCTGGCTCGCACCCTCGGGCGCGGGGCCGATCTGGTCGAACAGCTCATCGAGCGGCTCACCCGACCAGAAGGCCCGGTCGAAGGCTTCCGCCTCGGAGCGCG
This sequence comes from Thioclava sp. F36-7, assembly GCF_002020075.1. Lineage (NCBI taxonomy): Bacteria > Pseudomonadati > Pseudomonadota > Alphaproteobacteria > Rhodobacterales > Paracoccaceae > Thioclava > Thioclava sp. F36-7. The sequence continues at coordinate 146,571 of NZ_MPZR01000007.1, forward strand.
CCGCGCGATAGGCGATGAATTTGCGGATGATGATCGCCCAGGACCAGAAGCTGGCCACCACGAGAATGATCATCACGAGTTTGACGGTCAGCGATGCGCGCAGAAAGAGCGCAAGCAGGGAGAAGTCGATCTCCTGCGCCATCGCAAGCGAAGATTGGTCCATAGGTACTGCTCGCCGGTTGGGGCCACGTTATCGGGCCTCTGATTACCAGCGATTCTATATCAGCAGTAAGGGGAACGCCATAACAACAATGTAACCGGCGAAACCCCGCCGCTTTTCAATGCAGTTTCGGGGCCAGTTTCCGGCGAATATCGGCGGGAAGCCGCTGAGCCGCGCCCGCCTCATTGAGACAGACGATGGTGACCTGCGCGGTGAACAGCACCTCGCCGTCGCGCTGCACGGTCTGCTCCATCACGAAACGCGCGCCCGTCTCGGCCACCAGATCGGTCGTGACGACCAGCTCGTCGTCGAATTTCGCGGGCCGCAGGTAATCGGCCTCGACCCGTCGTACCGCGAAGACCACGCCGTGATCGGCCTTCAGCGCGACCTGATCCACGCCCAGCGCGCGGACGAATTCGGACCGCCCGCGCTCGATGAACTTCAGGTAATTGGCGTAATAGACGATCCCCGCGAGATCAGTGTCCTCGTAATAGACCCGGATCGGAAACTCATGCGCCATTCTCGTTCTCCTGATCGTCCGGCTCCGCCTCGCCCACTTCGCGCGACAATTCCCGCACCGCCTCTGCGGCCTCGCCCTGACGCAGACCTGCGCGGGCGGCAAGGCGCAGCGCGTGGCTCGGATCTTTGGCAACCGCCGGCATCGTCGGATCGTAGCCCGCCGCAATGATCGCCGCGATCTCGGGGCGCAGCACGGTCACCCCGCGCGCAACCGCCAGCGGCGAGCGTTTCACGAAAGCCTTGTCGGACCACAGCAGGATCATCTGCACCGCCTGGCTCAGCGCGATCACCTCGGCGGGCACCTCGTCGAGCCCCGCATCCATCCGCACGAAGGCGAAACAGGCCCGGATGGCGCCGTCCTTGTCGAAGCGGAAGACGCGATACTGGTTTGCGCCCTGATCGTCGAGCCGGATCACCAGATCCTGCAGCCCGTCGATCAGGTGATCGAGATTGGGCACCTCGAGCAATTCCTGCCAGTCGCGGAAGAAGAAGATCATCAGGTTCGCGCCAAGCTCGGGATCGGTCTCGGCCATCTTGTGCCCGGCCAGCGCGACCACCGCCTCGACCGCACCTTTCACGGTCGCCAACGTCGCAGCCTCGACCCCGAAGACCACCGGCACGACGGGACGCCCCCAGCGCGCGAAAAGATACTCGTCGGAAGAGCGCCGGAAGAGCTGCTCCACCATTTCGCCCGTGATCTCTGCCTGTTCCGACATGCTGCCTCCCTCGCTTCGCCCTGACCCTAAGAGATCGCGACGGAGGGGGAAAGGGGCCAACCCCATCCGCCGCGCATCCCCGGCTCTTACCTCCAGCCGCATTTCGGCTTGGCACAAATATCCCGGGGAGCGCCCGACAGGGCGTGGGGGCAGCGCCCCCCTCTTCTTCGGCATCTGCGCCCCCACGGTCACGGGCGGCAGCGCTCCCTGATCTGCGCTTGCCGCCCTGCGGTCGCACGCCTATAAGGGCGGCATGTTCTTGCTGGCTGCATATCCGCGAATTACCTGCCCGGCGCTCTGACGCGTCAGGGTAGCCGGGATATTGCGCCAAGCCCCGAGGCGTGCGCGCGCACGCCCTTCCCTTTCCCAAGGACGACAATTCCATGAGTTCCGACCAGACCACCGAGACGACCGCCCCCGATTATCGCGGCACCGTCTTTCTGCCGAAAACCGATTTCCCGATGCGCGCGGGCCTGCCCATGCGCGAGCCCGACTGGCTGGCGCGTTGGGAGAAGATCGGCGTCTATGACCGCCTGCGCGAGAAGGCCGCGAAGGACAACCGCCCGAGCTTCGTGCTCCATGACGGCCCTCCCTATGCGAATGGCCATCTGCATATCGGTCACGCGCTCAACAAGATCCTGAAGGATTTCATCACCCGCTCGCAGCAGATGATGGGCCGCGATGCGCGCTACGTGCCTGGCTGGGACTGCCACGGCCTGCCGATCGAGTGGAAAATCGAAGAGCAGTACCGCGCCAAGGGCCTCGACAAGGATGCTGTCGACGTGGTGGATTTCCGCCGCGAATGCCGCGCCTTTGCCGAGAACTGGGTCGACATCCAGCGCGAGGAATTCAAGCGTCTGGGCGTCTATGGCAACTGGGCCGATCCGTATCTGACGATGAACTACCATGCCGAGGCGGTGATCGCCGAGGAGTTCATGAAGTTCCTGATGAACGGCACGCTCTATCAGGGCTCCAAGCCCGTGATGTGGTCGCCGGTCGAGAAGACCGCGCTGGCCGAGGCCGAGGTCGAGTATCACGACCACACCAGCCACACGATCTGGGTGCGCTTCAAGGTCCGCCGGGGCGGCAACGCGGCAATGCCGACCGAGGATGCGGTCGAGTATGACGCGGCCGATCAGGCGCTGCTGGCCGATCAGCTGCACGAGGCCAGCGTCGTGATCTGGACCACGACGCCGTGGACGATCCCGCAAAACCGCGCCGTCTCCTTCCATCCGACGATCGGCTACGGCCTCTACCGGGTCGATACGCTGGGCGAGAAATCGACCGCCGAGGAAGGCGAATTGCTGCTGATGGCCGATGCGCTGGCGCAATCGGTGATGGATCAGGCGAAGGTCGAGAGCTTCACCCGCGTGCGCGACGTTTCGGCGGCGGAGCTGGAAGGGCTGACCCTGTCGCACCCCTATGCCGGCGTCGACGGCGCGAATGGCGAATGGGATTTCGACGTGCCGGTCCTGCCGGGCGATCACGTGACCGACGAGGCGGGCACGGGCTTCGTGCACACCGCGCCGAGCCACGGCGATGACGACTATCAGATGGGCCTCAAGTTCGGCCTGCCGATGACCTACAACGTCGAGCCCGACGGCAGCTACCGCAAGGATCTGCCGCTGTTCGGCGGCGAGGCGATCGTCGCGGCGGACGGCAAGGACGGCCCCGCGAACGTGTCGAACATCAAGCAGCTCGCTTGGGCCGGTGCGCTTCTCGCCAAGGGCAAGATCAAGCACTCCTACCCGCATAGCTGGCGCTCGAAAGCGCCGCTGATCTATCGCAACACGCCGCAATGGTTCGCCGCGATCGACCACACGCTCGACGATGGCATGGGCACCTATGGCGACACGATCCGCAAGCGCGCGCTGACCTCGATCGAAGAGCTGGTGACCTTCACGCCCGAGAAGGGCAAGAACCGCCTGCATTCGATGATCGAGAACCGTCCCGACTGGGTGCTGAGCCGTCAGCGCGCCTGGGGCGTGCCGCTGACCTGCTTCGTCAAGAAGGGCACCAAGCCCACCGACGCGGACTTCCTGCTGCGCAATGCCGAAGCCAATGCGCGCGTCATCGCCGCCTTCGAAACCGAGGGCGCGGATGCGTGGTATGAGGACGGGTTCAAAGCGAAGGTTCTCGATGGTCTGGTGAACCCCGACGATTACGAGCAGGTCTTCGACGTACTCGACGTGTGGTTCGACTCCGGGTCCACCCATGCCTTCGTACTGCGCGACCGCGCGGACGGGGCCGAGGACGGCATCGCCGATGTCTACCTTGAGGGCACCGATCAGCACCGCGGCTGGTTCCACTCCTCGCTGCTGCAGGCCTGCACCACGAAGGGCCGCGCGCCCTATCGCAACGTGGTGACGCACGGGTTCACGCTCGACGAGAAGGGCATGAAGATGTCCAAATCGCTGGGCAACACCGTGGCCCCGCAGGAGGTGATCGAGCAATACGGCGCCGATATCCTGCGGCTCTGGGTGGCGCAGTCGGACTTCACCGTCGATCTGCGCATCGGCAAGGAAATCCTGAAAGGCACCGCCGACAGCTACCGCCGTCTGCGCAACACGCTGCGCTTCATGCTGGGCAATCTCGACGGGTTCTCCGACGCCGAGCGCGTCGATCCGGCGGAGATGCCGGAGCTGGAGCGCTGGGTGCTGCATCGCCTGGCGCAGCTCGATGTGGATGTCCGCAAGGGCTATGACGCGTTCGACTTCCAGGGCGTGTTCCAGCAGCTGTTCAACTTCTGCACCGTGGACCTGTCGGCCTTCTATTTCGACATCCGCAAGGACGCGCTCTATTGCGACCCGGAAGACGGCCTGCGTCGCCGTTCGGCGCGCACGGTGCTCGATCTGCTGTTCCACCGCCTGACGACCTGGCTCGCGCCGATCCTCGTCTTCACGATGGAAGACGTGTGGCTGTCGCGCTTCCCGGGCGACGATGCCTCGGTCCACCTGCAGGACATCCCCGAGACGCCCGCGGACTGGGCCGACGCGAGCCTTGCCGCGAAATGGGACGGCATCCGCCGCGCCCGCCGCGTGGTGACGGCGGCGCTGGAAGTGCAGCGCTCGGCCAAGGTGATCGGGGCATCGCTCGAGGCGGCACCTGTCGTGCATGTCGAGGATGCGGACGTTCTGGAGGCGCTGAAATCGGTGCCCTTCGAGGATCTCTGCATCACCTCGGATATCGCGCTGACCGCCGATCCGGCCCCGCAGGAAGCGTACCGCCTGCCCGAAGTCTCGGGCATCTCGGTGGTCTTCGAGAAGGCGGATGGCGAGAAATGCGAACGCTGCTGGAAGATCCTGCCCGATGTCGGCACGCATAAGCATCCCGGCACCTGCAAACGGTGCGATGCGGCGCTGGACTGAGCAGATCGCTTCCTACGACAGAATGAAGGGCACCCCGCGCGGGTGCCCTTTTTCATGTCAGCTCAGGACGGCATCTGATGCGGCGGCAGAGCCGGAGGCCCGAACCGGTTGCCGCCCGTGGAGCCACGCTGGACGGTAAAGAAGAGCAGAACCAGCGTCCCGATCACCGGGATCAGCGCGATCAGAGCCCACCAGCCGGTCCGGTCGATATCGTGCAGCCGCCGCACCAGCACCGCGAGCGAGGGCAGGAACACGACGAGCGAGAAGATCGCGCCAAGAAGCGACGCATCGTCCCGCATCATCATCGGACCGAAAAGGATACGGTCCAAGATGCCGAAGACGATGTTGCCGAGAAAGATGAACAGAACGAACCACCAGAATTCGGGCCGGGCCGCGCGGCCGGTGAAGGTCACGTAGTTCGAGAAACATTTGCGGATTGCGTCGCTGAACTCCATCGGAGCGTCTCCCTCTGTTTATGTGCCGTAGGGAAAGCTTAGCCGCAGGGTCGCTCTCGACGCCAGCCTCAATGCAGATTCAGACGGCGTCCCTGTCGCGCAGCCAGCGTTGCAGCGTGCGCTCTTCGGCCTGTGCCTGCTCGCGCTTTGCCAGCTCCGCTGCCCGTTCGGCGCGGGCACGGTCGAGAAGCGTGTCGTAGGTCTTCGCCTCTCGAAACAGCTCTCGCATCCGGTCTTCGAGCGGCACGCGGCGCTCGTTCAGCGCGCCGATTTCCTGATCGAGCCAGGAGACCGTCTCGCGCACCGCCTCGCGAAACCCGGCCGCATAGGGCGCGGTCTCGGGCGAGGTGGCGTGAAGCTCGGCGCGGGCGCGCTCTGTCAGCGTATCGCGTTCGCCTTCCAGCCGCGCCACCTGCGCATTCAGTTTCGACAGCTCGCCAGCCTGCTCTTCGAGCTCGCGCCGCCGCAGCCGCCCGATCACCTCCAGAGCCGCGATCCGGTTGCGCGCCATCGCCTGTTTACGCCGCCTGTGGCAGTTCTTTCTGCGCCTGTTCGACGGCGTAGAAATCGGGCTGATAGACGGTGGGGATGCTGCCGCGACCGATCTCGATGCAGATATTCGGCGGGTGGTCGCTCACCAGCGCCACGAAGATATCGCGGATCACTGCATAGAATGCGGAATCCTCTTCCTCGATCTGGCGCAGACGCCCGGACATCGGCTGCACGAAGCAATAGGCAAGGAACACGCCGAGGAACGTGCCGACAAGCGCGCCGCCGATCATGCCGCCCAGAATTTCCGGCGGCTGGTCGATCGCGCCCATCGTTTTGATCACGCCCAGAACGGCCGCGATGATGCCGATGGCGGGCAATGCGTCAGAGACGGTCTGCAGCGCCGAGGCCGGTGCCATGACCTCGCGGTGATGCTTCTTGAGCTTGCGGTTGATGACGTCCTCGGTCTGGTACTTGTCGTCGAAGTTCATCGCCAGCATCCGGAAACTGTCGGTGATCAGCTGGATCGCGAAATGGTCCTTCAGGATGCGCGGATAGCGGCCGAAGATCTCGCTCTCTTCCGGGGCCTCGATATGCGAGTCGAGCGCGATGATCCCCTTGTTGCGATACAGCCGCGACAGTTCGAACAGCAGGTTGAGCAGATCGGTGTAATCCGCGGTCTTCCACTGGCTGCCCTTCATCACTTTCACAAGCCCGCGCCCCGAGCGGCGGATCATGCTGAACGAGTTCGCGATCAGGAAAGAGCCCAAGGCCGCGCCGCCGATCATCATCCCCTCGAAGGGCAGAGCGTGAATGAGAACGTCCATGCTGCCGCCGGAGAGGAGAAAGCCACCGAACACGAGGCCCACGACGGCCAACAGGCCAAGGATGATCGTCATTATTCTTTGTCCGTGTGTTTCGCGCCCTGCGGTCTTTCACCGACAGCCGCCGTTTCCTGAAATTCTTGGCTAAATCTCCGGTGACGCTCCCGTTAAGTCAAGTATAAATGCCGGAATCGCGAGCAATATTAAGCACAAATCTAAGATTTCGGAGAATTAACAAGGAAACTTGACCGATTATTCATGAATAGATAGGTTCAATCCAACACGGATCTTGCATTCAGGGCATTTCATGAGCGCCAGCGCGGAAGCCATAGCCTTTCTGCTCGAAGAGCAGGACCTGCGCCATCTGTTCCAGCAATGGCCGCAGCAGATGTGTCTGGCCGTCGGCCTCGACCCGGAAGGCGGCTGCGCGATGCTGGTCTTTCACGCAAGCGAGGCCGAGCGCGTCCTGCCCCGACTCGCGCGCTCGATGAACTGGCGCGCGGATGAGTTCAGCGTCATTCCGAAGGTCGAAGGCTACCGGACCCGGCGGATGCTGTTTTCCGACGAGCAAAAGATCCTCTCGCTCGTGCATGAGACCGACGATCTGCCCGAGATCGCGCGCGATTACGCGATCAATTTCGCCTATGCCGCCGATGAAGGTCTCGATCCGGAAGCGCTGACCGATGCGAAATCGGCCTCGGTCTCGCCCGCGATGCGCGAGGTGGAGCGGCTTCTGTCAGAGCTGAACCCGGAGCAATCCACGACCACGCCGCCCGCAAGCAAGATCGCCGCGCCCCCGCCACGTGCCAGCGCGGAGGCCGCGCGCGCCACCGGCGAGGATGGCGGCCCGCCCGGCTTCCGGCGGTTGAGCGATACGCACCGGGCCGAGGCGCTGATGGCGACGTGCGAACTGAGCCTCGGCGGCGACACCGTGCGCATTTCCATCGAAGACGCCGGTGCCGATGCGCAAAGTTTCGGGGTGCGGGACGTCTATTTCCGTGACGATCTGCACAGCTTCGCCATTCCGGTCGCCGAACTGGCGCGACAGGGCGCGACCGCCCTGCCCGGTCAGATTCACGCCCCCGCAGACCATTTTCCCGCCTCGCTTCTTGCGACGCTGCGGCGGACCCCGCTTTCGGCGCGACTGACCGCGCTCGACCACTTCATCTTCATCGCGCCCGAAGCCGCGAAACCGCAGGCTGCCCCCCTCGCCGCCCCGCCGCGCGAGGCGACAGGCAAGCTCCCGGTGAAGCGCGCGGGCGCGAAGCCGCAGATGCGTACGATGCTGGGTGGTGCGGCGCTGATCTTCTTCTCCGCGCTGGCGCTGCAACTTGGTCTGACGCCCGCGCTCAGCCATGGCGAGGCGCGGAAGGTCTCGCTCGATACGATCCGCGAATCCGTCTTCCAGTCGCTTGCGGACGACCAAACAGGCGAGGAGCGCTGAGCCATGGATTGCGCCATCATCACCCCGATCGGCCCCGGCCACCGCGCGCTGTTCGAAGAGAGCTGTGCGCCTTCCGTCGAGACCGCGATCGGCTTTTCCAAGGGCCCGTTCGACCAGATCCATCACTACGCGATGGACGACACCCAAGGGCTGCACGGCCGATCTGCGCGCCGCAACGCCGCCATCCGGCAGGCACAGGAGGCAGGCATCGAGTGGATTTTCTTCCTCGATGCGGACGACGTGATGACCCCGAACGCCTTCGAGGCTTTCGGCGGGCGGCTTACCGAGGAGCCTGACCTCGACGCGCTCTGGGGTCTGATCTGCGAATTCGACGCGGCGGGCGAGCCGCAACTGCGCGACGGTCAACCGGCCGAGATTTCCGCCTACGCGGAGTTTCTCGCCACGCCCCCCTTCTTCGCGGTTCAGATCGGCGCCTTCATCCGCACCGAATTGGTCGCGCGCTTCGGCTTCGATGAAGCGATGGATACGGGCGAGGATTACAAGCTCTACCTGCAGCTCTGGCAGACCGGGAATTGCGCGAAACGCCCCGAGATCTTCTTCGTCAATCGCCGCGATCAACACTCCACCGGTCCGCGCTCTGCGACGGGGGCCGATTGGGCCCGACAAGTCGAACGGATGTGGGCCGACGCGGTCGAGCGCGATCCGGTCTGGGTGCAGCTCGAACATCGGGGCGTGGCTGCGAAGATGCAGATCACCAACCCGCTCGACATCATCCAGAACACTCATCTTCAGGGGCGGTTCTTCGAGGATAGCTCGCTCGAGAAGCTGCGCGATCTGATCGGCGTGGCGCACCCGCATATCGTCGAGGTCGGCGCGAATATCGGCAACCACGTCGTCTGGTATGCGCAACATCTGAGCCCGGCGCGGATCTATCCGGTGGAGCCGAACCCGGCCGCATTGACGCTTCTGGACGGCAATATCGCCGCGAACGGGATCGAAGACCTGATCGACCGGCGCGGAATGGGCTTCGGCGTCGGACGCGCGGAGGGCAGTTTCCACGCCGAGACGACGGAGGAAAACAACCTCGGGGCTACGACACTTGTCGCCGATGAGGCGGGCGAGTTGAAGGTCGTGACGCTGGACGCGCTGATGGCCGACGCCCGCGCCGATTTCCTCAAGATCGACGCCGAAGGGATGGAGCTCGATGTGCTCGCCGGGGCCGAGGCGCTGATCGCGCGCGACCGCCCGCTGATCTGGGTCGAGACCCGCCGCGACAATCTGCTTGCCTTCGCGCAGGAGTGGTGCCGCGCGCATGACTACGTGCTGATCGACAGCGTGTTCTACGTCCACTCGATCGACTACTTCGCCATTCCGAGGGAACGCGCATGACCCAGACAACCCTCTCGCGCAAGGACCGGCGCGCCCGGGCCGCGAAAGCCGCGAAGTATTACGGCATCGCTGATGGCGCCGCGGCACTGACGATGCACGAAGCCTATGAGGCGCTGGCTGCGGCCGACGGCCCGAAAGCCGCGCGACTGGCGCATGAGGTCTGCCAGACGCACCCGGCCAACCGCCACCCGTGGCTCGTGCTTGGCACCGTCGCGCTGGATCGCCGCGAGGCGGAGGCGGCGGCGCAGTTCTTCGACCGCGCGCTGCTGATTGCGCCCACCGATGCGATGGGTTTGGCGGGGCTAGGCAAAGCGCGGGTTTTGAAAGCCGACATCTTCGCGGCCATCGATCTGTTCGCGCAGGCGATCGAGCGTGGCAGCGAAGACGTTCCGATGGCTCGCCTTTATGCCGATCTGATGGGGCGGCTCGATCGCTCGACCACGGCCGGACGAAATCTGCGCAAAATGGCTCAGCGCGTGAAGACGGCCGAGATGTGGCTCATCACCGCCGATGCCTTTGCCACCGGCGAAAGCAACGCCGAGGCCGCACCCGCCTATGAGGAAGCCGCGCGTCTCGCCCCGCAGCCCCTTTCCCACCGGATCGGCCTGCTCAAAGCGAAACTTTTCCGACAGGACTATCAGGGTCTCATCGCCGGAGCTGACGCCCTGCTGTCCGAACTTGAGGAAACGAACGCGCATCGAGACGACGTCGTGACCCTGCGCATGGCCGCGCTGCGGGCGCTGGGTGACATCCCGCGCGCGCTCGAGACGCTCTCGCATCGCTTTCAGGATCCGGCCCAGTTTCAGCGTGCCCTCGGGTTTTCCGCCAATTGCCACCTCGACCGCGAGGAGTTCCATGAGGCGCATATTGCCTTCCGAGAGGCGCTGCATCTTGTCGATGGCGGCGGGCTCTGGGTGAAGCGCGCCTATGGCACTTTCCTGATGGGACAGGGCGATTTCGCTGGCGGCGCGCCTTACTACGCGGGACGCCAACCCGAGGCGAACCGCCGCCGTATTCCCTACGAGAACTCCGAACCCGATCGCCTCGCCGCGCGCGAGCGTCTCTTTCTGGTCGACGAGCAGGGGATCGGCGATCAACTGGCTCTGTTGCCGATCATCGACCGTGCCCCCCTACCCCCTGGGGCGACGGTGACTTTCGTGGGCGAGGCAAGGATGAAGCCGCTGATCGAGCGGTGCGGCCTTGGCGTCGATTTCGCGGAGACCACCGAGGTCGACAAGATGAACGTCGCGCCGGAAGAGATGATCTTCGTGGGCGATCTGGTGCGCTATCTCAGCGTCGAGGCGCTCGCGGAACAGCCGCTTGGCGGCTATTTGCGCGCGGATGCCGCGCGGGTCGAGGCGATCCGCGCCCGCTACCGCGAGATGGCGCAAGGCGGCCCGGTCGTTGGCATCGCCTGGCACAGCAACGACCCGATCACCGGCGCGCATCGCTCCCTCGCGCTCGAGACCCTGCTGACGGCGCTCCCCGAGGGTTCGCTGGTGGTGAACCTGCAATATGGCGACCGGGAAGCAGAGCTTGCACAGGCCGCCCGCACGCGCCCCGATCTGACGCTTTTCGACGATCCAGAGATCGACCAGCTCGCCGATCTCGACGGTTTCGCGGCGCAGATCATGGCGCTCGACCGGGTGGTGAGCATCGACAACACCACCGCCCATGTCTGCGGTGCGTTGGGGCATCCCGACAGCCATGTTCTGATCCCGAAAGGGGCGGCTTGCATGTGGTATTGGGGCCGTCACGGAAGCCCGGATCGCTGGTACGGCAATTTGCAGCTTCATCGCCAGACGCAGCTTGGCGACTGGAGCGGTCCGCTCTCTGAGATCGCCGCGCTTTAAGCGCCACTCAGGACCGAGGGCTTACGCGCCCTCGCCATTCCCCTCTTCGGGAAGCGGCACGTCGAAGCCCGCCTCCAGAAGCAGCCGATAGGTTTCTGCGAAGGCCCGCATCGATCCAAGCTGCTCCGCTTTTCGCTGCGAGAAGAACACCGTCGCGCTTTGGTGGAACCGGATCGCGGCATCCGTGTCGGGATCCGCGCCGGGGCGATAGGCGCCCACCCGGATCAGATCCTCCATATCGGCATATTTCCCGAGCGCGCGCCGGGCCGCCTGCATGATGCGATACTCGGCATCGGTGTGGCAGTCAGGCAGCATCCGCGAGATGCTTTTCTGCACGTTCACCGCCGGGTAGCGGTCCTGCTCGGCGATGTGGCGGTCGAGCACGATATGGCCGTCCACGATCCCGCGCACGGTGTCGGCGATGGGCTCGTTCATGTCGTCGCCATCCACCAGAACCGTGTAGAGCCCGGTGATGTCGCCCGCCCCTTCGACGCCGGGCCCGGCCCGTTCCAGAAGATGCGGCAGCTCCGCGAAGACGGTCGGCGGATAGCCCCGGGTGGTCGGCGGCTCGCCCCCGGAGAGACCGATCTCGCGCTGCGCCATTGCGAAGCGGGTAACGGAATCGATCAGCAGCAGCACTTGCTTGCCCTGATCGCGGAAATGCTCGGCCACCGCCGTCGCAGTCCAGGCCGCCTGACGGCGCAGCAAGGGCGGCTCGTCGCCCGTCGCCACCACGACGATCGCGCGGGCCATTCCCTCGGGGCCCAGATCGTTCTGGATGAAGTCCTGCACCTCGCGGCCGCGCTCGCCCACCAGCCCGATCACGATCACATCCGTGTCGGTATTGCGCGCAAGCATCGCCATCAGGGTCGATTTCCCGACGCCCGAGCCCGCGAAGACACCCATGCGCTGGCCGCGACAGATCGGGGTGAAGATGTCGAAGACTTTGATCTGCGTCTCCAGCTTCGCGCCGACCCGCTTGCGGTCGAAGGCGCGCGGCGGGGCGGCCTTGAGGTCGCGCGCCGTCTCGCCGGGAACCCAACTAGTGCCGCTGCGCACCGGACGACCCAGCGCATCCACGACCTGACCGATCCAGCTTTCATCGGGATGAATCAGATCGCCATGCTGATCGAGTTCGACTCGATCCCCCACCGAGACGCCATCCCAGCTGCCGAACGGCAGAACGCGGGTTCCGGCCTCGTTCAACCCGACCGCCTCGGCCAGCACTGGGCCGCGCCGACCGTGCACGATGCACCGCTGACCGATTCCCATCGCGCGTTCGAGTCCGACGACAGTCAGCGACAGGCCCGTGACCGAATGGACATGACCGACAATTCTTGCCTCATCGGCCTCATCAACCGCATAATTCAAGGAAGAAAAAATCGTATTCACAAGGATAAACCCTACCAATCCATTCTCATGCCGATATACTATCCATGAAAACGGAGCGATCCAACGTGAAACTTGATACGATATCCTTTTTTAACCTCGCATCGGATCGGATGCAGTGGCTTGCGGCCCGCCAGAAGGTGCTGGCCGAAAACATCGCCAATGCCGACACGCCGAATTATCGCGCGCGGGATGTGACCGACTTCCAGAGCTTCCTCGAGAAGAGCGACGCGAACCGCTCAACTGGCGGCCCGCTGCACGAAACCACGGTCGAAACCGTGGGTGGCAGCAGCGCGTGGGACAGCAGCCTCGACGGCAACGACGTGGCGCTGGAGCAGCAATCCGTGATGGCGAGCGAGAATGCCGATCAATACCGGCTGGCGGCGAACCTCTATCGCAAGGCCTATCAACTTCTCAATGCCGCCAGCGGCAAGGAATAACGAGCGGAGACGACCATGAGCATGGACCCTCTGAAATCAATCGGTGCGATCGCGGCAAGCGGGTTGCGGGCGCAAGGGGAGCGGCTGAAGGTCGTCTCCGAAAACGTGGCCAACGCGGATTCGACCGGCTCGACGCCGGGCGCGGATCCGTATCGCCGCAAGACCATCTCCTTCGGCGAGCTAGTCGATGACGCCTCGGGCGCCTCGATGGTCGATGTGACCGATGTCGGCCGCGACACGTCGGATTTCGTGCTGAAATACGACCCTGCCCATCCGGCGGCCAATGCCGAGGGCTTCGTGAAACTGCCGAACGTCAATCCGATCATCGAGATGAGCAACATGCGCGAAGCGGCGCGCAGCTACGAAGCCAACCTGAACATGCTCGAGACCGGCCGCCAGATGCGCCGCGAGATGATCGACCTCCTGAAATAGGTGAAGCATGAGCGATCCAGTCCTCTCCAATGCAGCGATCCGGGGTGCCTATGGCGCGTCGCGCAGCCTGAGCGGCGGCCCGGCCTCCGCACATGAAGCCAAATCTGCCGGGCAGAGCTTCGGCGACATGCTCAAAGGCGCCGCCGAAGAGGCGGTGCAGACGATGCGCGCGGCCGATACGACCGCGCAGGCAGGTCTGACCGGGCATGCAAGCACGCAGCAGGTTGTCGAGGCGACCATGGCGATGGAGTCCACCGTCAAGGTCACGGTGGCGATGCGCGACAAGCTGGTCGAGGCCTATCAGGAAATCATGCGGATGCCGATCTGAGGCAGGCGGGGGCGACATGGAAGAAGCCGATGTCTATGCGATCATGTCGGACACGATCTGGACGATTCTTATGGGGGCCGGCCCTATTCTTGCGCTCGCGCTGATCGTCGGGCTCGGCATCGCGATCTTTCAGGCGCTGACCCAGGTTCAGGAGATGACGCTGACCTTCGTGCCGAAGATTGTCGCGATCTTCGTCGGTCTCGTCCTCGCCCTGCCCTTCATCTACGCAACGCTGTCGCATCTGTCAGACACCGTCTTCGATCTCATCATGAACGGACCCGCGTGATGGCGCGGGCGAGGTGGTTTCGGGCCTTGGCGGCGCTTGCGATTGCGAGTCTCGCCGCCACCGCCCCCGCACGGGCCGAAGGCTGGGCGGGGTTCTACACCTCCAGCCGCCCCAGCGTGCCCGAGGCAACGACGCCCCTCCCCTCCACCTTCGGCAATGACCAGCAATGCCTGCGCCAGATTTTCGCGGCGCAGGACCGCTACGGCATCCCCGATAACCTGCTGCTCGCGATCGGCCTACAGGAGGCTGGGTTTCGCAACGAAGGACGCCTGACCGTCTGGCCGTGGAGCGTGAACGCTGCGGGTGAGGGCCGAATCTTCGACAGCCGTGAGGCGGCGATGGCGTGGGTTCACCAGAAGCAGGCCGCGGGGGTCACCTCGATCGATACAGGCTGCATGCAGGTGAACCGCAAGTGGCACCCGGACGCGTTCGACTCGCTGGCCCAGTCCTTCGATCCGGCGGCGAATGTGGATTATGCCGCGCGGTTTCTGGTCGATCTGCACCGGCGGACGGGGAATTGGTGGATTGCTGCGGGCTCGTATCACTCCTTCACGCCAGAGGCGCGCCAGACCTACCTGACCGCGCTCAAGCGCAATCTCGCGGTCGCGCAGAAACGCGGCGACTATTTCGTCCAACTCGCCGGGGCCGTCCCCGTGGATGCGCCCGCGCCGAGCCCCTCGCCGCGCCCTGCGCGCCGGAAACTTCCCGTCTTCTGGTCGGCCGACCTGACGGCGGATCAGGACATGCGGCTGTCGATCTATTCGACCAATGACCTGCAACCCGTGCTTCCCAATTTCACGCGAACGAATTGAGCGACGGATGAGCCAAAATCAGACCAGTTTCGGCAAGAACCTCGTAGGGCTTGGTATCAAGAACCGCGATATCGGCTTCGCGATTGGCGTGACGCTGATCCTCGGGATGCTGTTCGTCCCGCTGCCACCGATCATCCTCGATTTCGGCCTCGCGATTTCGCTATCACTGTCGGTGCTGATCCTGATGGTGGCCTTGTGGATCCCGAAGCCGCTGGAGTTCAACTCCTTCCCGACGCTGCTGCTGGTCGTCACGATGCTGCGGCTTTCGCTCAACATCTCCTCGACGCGGCTCATTCTCAGCCAGGGTCATACCGGCCCCGGCGCGGCGGGCGGCGTCATCGAAGGGTTCTCGCGCTTTATCGTCGGCGGGGATTTCGTGATCGGGATCGTGATCTTCGCGATCCTCGTGGTGATCAACTTCGTCGTCATCACCAAGGGTTCGACCCGGATCGCCGAGGTCTCCGCGCGGTTCTCGCTCGATGCGATGCCGGGCAAGCAGATGGCAATCGACGCCGATCTCGGCGCGGGGCTGATCGACGAGGTGGAGGCCAAGCGCCGCCGCAAGGAGCTGGAAGACGAGAGCGGCTTCTTCGGCGCGATGGACGGTGCGTCGAAATTCGTGCGCGGCGACGCGGTGGCGGGGATCATCATCACGCTGATCAATGTCGTGGGCGGGATTCTGATCGGCGTCGTCCAGCACGGGCTGAGCGTCTCTCAGGCGGCGGGCAACTACACCGTGTTGACGATCGGCGACGGGCTCGTGACGCAGATCCCGGCGCTGGTGGTCTCGCTGGCGGCGGGCCTGATCGTCACGAAAGGCGGCACCGAGGGCGCAGCCAACGAGGCGGTGCTGGGGCAGCTTTCGAACTTCCCCAAGGCGCTCTACATGGCGGCGGTGCTGCTGTTCGGGATCGGCCTGCTGCCCGGCTTCCCGATCGTGGTGTTTTTCGCGCTGGCCGGGCTGCTCGCCGGGCTGGGCTACGTGATGCAGGAGCAGGCCGCACTGCGCGCCAGCGACGCGGCGGCAGCGGAAGCCCGCGCGGCGCAAATGGAAGAGACCTCGGCCGAGACGACGCAACAGCAACTCAAGCTCGACGAGCTGCGCCTCAGCCTCGGCGCGGGGCTGGTGCCGCTGATCTCGAGCATGGATGCCGCCCTGCCCGGCAAGGTCAAAAGCCTGCGCAATCTCTTCATGAAGGATTACGGCTTCGTCCTGCCCTCGGTGCGCATCAAGGACGACCCGATGCTGCCGACGAACAGCTATTCGATCCTCGTGCAGGGCGTCGAAGCGGCGAAAGGCGAGCTGCGCCCCAACCTCGTGATGGTGATCGACCCGTCCGGCGATCAGGTGAAGCTGCCCGGCGAGCGGATCAAGGAGCCCACCTTCGGGCTGAGCGCGGTCTGGATCGACCCGGCGCGCGCCTCCGAGGCCGAACAGCAGGGCCATACGGTCGTCGACCCCGAGAGCGTGATCACCACCCACCTCACCGAGATCATCAAGGAGCATATGTCCGAACTGCTCACCTATGGCGCGGTGAAGAAGCTTCTGGCCGAGCTGGACCGCGACTACCAGAAACTCGCGAGCGATATTTCCAACTCCGCGCCGGAAATCCTGCTGCAACAGGTGCTGCAATCGCTGCTGGCCGAGCGAATCTCGATCCGCAACCTGCCGCTGATCATCGAGGCGGTGGCCGAAGCCGCGCCGTCGAGCACCAACCCCGCCGTAATCACCGAGCGGGTCCGCGCCCGCCTTGCGAACCAGATCTGCCGCGCGCTGGCGGATGGTTCGGGCTTCGTGCCGGTGCTGACCATGTCGGGCGCGTGGGAGCATGAATTCGGCGAGGCCGTGAAGATCAACGGCAAGGACCGGACCTTCCTGATGTCGCCGCAGCGCGTGCAGGAATTCGTTTTGGAGGCCCGTCAGGAAATCCAGCGCCACGCGGCACGCGACGAATGGCCCGCGCTGATGGTCGCACCGGAAGTGCGTGGATATGTCCGCTCGATGCTCGAACGCGTGAGCCCGATGACGCAGGTGATCTCGCATAACGAGGTGCACCGGAAGGCCGCGATGAAGACGGTCGGGACGATCGGGGCCTGAGGGGTGAGCGGGCTGAGCGCATTTCTCGACGGGCAGCTCTTCGGCTATCTCATCGTCTTCGCGCGGCTGGGCAGCGCGCTGATGTTCATGCCGGGCTTTGGCGAGATGCAGGTGCCGACCCGCAGCCGTCTGGCGATGGCGGTGGTGTTCAGCCTCGCGCTTTATCCCGCCACGCCGGTGATGCCGATGCAGCCCGACAATCTCGTGACCTTCGCGATCTACCTTGGCCTCGAGGTGACCACGGGCCTCTGGATCGGGCTGACGGCGCGGGTGCTGTTCAGCGCGCTGCAATTCGCGGGCCATCAGGCCGGACAGGTCTCGGGCCTCGCCAATGCTTTCGCACCGAGCCTCGGATCGTTCGAGGGCTCCACCATGATCGCGAGCTTCCTGCTGATCTCCGGCGTTGCGCTGATCTTCGTCACAAATACGCATCACATCATCATCCGCGCGCTGCTCTATTCCTACGACGTTTTCCCGCCGGGCACGCTTCTGCTGGGCGACATGGCGAAGCAGATCGTCAAAGCCGCATCTGCCAGCCTCTATATCGGGGCGGCGATCGCGGCCCCATTCTTCGTCATGGGGCTGATCTTCAATCTCGGGATGGGTCTTGCGAACCGGATGATGCCCGCTCTGCCGGTCTTCTTCGTCGCAGCGCCCGCGCTGATCGCGTCGGGCCTGCTGATCCTCGCGGCGGCCTCCCCCAGCATGCTGCATGTCTTCCTCGGCCAGTTCACCGACTGGCTCGGCACTTTCGTCATACCCTAAGGAGCGCGCCGTGGCCGAAGGCGACGAACAGGAAAAATCCTCGAAGACCGAAGAGCCGACAGACAAGCGGCTGAAATCGGCGCGCGAGAAAGGCGACGTGCCCTCCTCGCGCGAGACCGGCAACATGATGTCGGTCTTCTCGCTGCTGCTCATCGTGGTGTTCGTCCTTCCGGTTGTCGCGGGCCGCGCAATGACGTCGCTCGGTCAGGTCTTCTCCGGCGCGGGTCAGGTGAAGATCGGCCAGGGGTCGGCAGGCGCGCGCGATATCGGCGACATCCTCAGCCTGCTTTTCGGCGAGATCGCCGGTTGGGCCGCCCCGATCTTCGGCGTGATGCTTCTGGCCGCGCTGTTCGGCGTGTTGATCCAGGGCGAGACCGTGGTCTCGTCCGAACGCATGAAGCCGAAACTGTCGAAGCTCTCGCCGCTCGCAGGGCTCAAAAAGATGTTCTCGCCCGGCGCGCTGGTCGAGTTCGCGAAGAGCATCACCAAGGTTCTGGTCATCGGCGCGCTCGCGCTCTGGGTCGCCAAACGCGCGGTCACCGGAATCTGGCAGGGCGAGAATTTCCTGCCCGAGCATATCCCCAGCTACGCGGCCCATTGGGCAAGCTGGCTGCTGAGCGCGGCGATGGTGTTTCTCGTGCCGATCACCATCGGCGATATCATCTGGAAGCGGTTCGAGTGGCGGCGAAAACTGCGCATGTCGCTCAAGGAAATCCGTGACGAGATGAAGGATTCCGAGGGCGATCCGCAGATCAAGGGCCGCCGCGCGGAGATCGCGCGCCAGCGGGCCCGGCAGCGTATGGCGCAGGCGGTGCCGACCGCGAGCGTGATCGTGACGAACCCGACGCATTACGCCGTGGCACTGAAATACGAGCAGGGCAGCGACGCCGCCCCTGTTTGCGTCGCCAAAGGGGCCGATGCCGTGGCCGCGCGCATCCGCCAGATCGCACGAGAGAACGAGGTGCCGATCGTCGAGAACAAGCCACTCGCCCGCACGCTTCACGCCACGATCGACGTGGACGACACGGTGCCGATCGAGCATTGGCAGGCGGTCGCGGAGATCATCGGCTACGTCATGGACCTGCGCCGCAACATCCGGCGCGCGCCGCCGAAGGGCTCGGTGCTGCGGGTCGACGAAGACTAAAAAAGGGGGCTGCGCGCCCCCTTTCCCCAATCAGCAACAACTGCGCCGCGCGGCACGGACCATGCCCCCCGCGCGGTTCAGTTGAGCTTGACATTGACCAGCTTCTGGTCGCCCGGCAGCTTCGAGCGTTCGAGAATGATCTTGGAGACCGCTCGCGCGCGCACCGGGTTCATCTCGGCCATGATCGGGGCGACGTCGCGCTCCTTCATCGTGGCCAGCACCATGACCGTCACCTCGATATCGAGATCGTTCATGATCGACGCCGCCGCCGCGGGCTTCATGTTCTTGTAGATCGACACGAGGCGATCGACGTCTGCGGTATGCGATTTGCCGACTTGGTCGAGCAGCTTGGTCACCTTGTCCTTCAACTCGGTCAGATGCTGGGACTGGGTGTCGAGACCCTGCTTGGCAAGCTCGATCTCGGCGCTGCGGGCGTCGAGTTTCTTCTTCTGCTCGGCGAGGAGGTCGCGTTCCTGCCGCACGGACATCAACAGCTCTTCCGGCGTCGGCCCGCAGCCGCCGGTCGCATCGGCGGAGGCATCGCTCGCCGGCGTCGCGGCAGCATCCTTCTCCGCCCCGCTTGCGAGCGCGGCCTGCAACAGCGCATCCGGAAACGGGATCATGTCGGAGGGAAGGCTGGTCGCGAGTTTCGCGCCGCCAGAGAGCAGCAATACGCCCACGAGAACCTGAAGGGGGCGGTTCTTTACCATTGGCCCTGCGCCTCCCGGCGCACGCGGGTCTGCTCGAAGAAGCTTTTGACCAGTTCGGCCTTGCCGGTCACACGGGTCAGCCCCATCGGCGCTTTCGGCGCGGCACGGCGCGAGTTGAAGGTCAGGGCGGGCGCGGCCTCTTGCGAGGGTGCCGGTTCGGGCGCGGGCGCTTTCTGCGCCTCGGCCACGGCGTCCTTCATCTCCTCGACGGAGAGTTGCGACTTGTCCACGGCCGCGGAGAAGGCCGCGACGAGCGGCTCCATCTCTTCGAGAACGAGCATGAGCTTCTTCACCCGCCGCGTGATCACCACGCCATAGGCCATCAGCCCGACAAGAGACACGAGAATAATCGCGTTAATCAGCATCGACATCATTGCTCCACTCGTCCTTTCCCATGAGGTTCGCGGTCACTTTCAGTGCCATCGACCCGTTTTGCTTCTTGCCCATCTCGCCTTCGAGAACCGGGCTCCCGGCACAGAGCAACAGGACCGGATGGCTGTCGTCGATCCCGAGATCGAGCGTGTCGCCGACTTTCCAGTCCAGAATCTCGCGCATCGGCACCACCAGCTCGTGCAGCTGCGCGGTAAGCGCCACCGAAGACCCTTCGATCTTCTGTTTCAGCTGCGTGCGCCACGAGCTGTCCGCCCCGAGCCGATCCCCGAAGAAGATCTTGGTGAGCAACGGGCGCACCGGTTCCAGCGTCGAGTAAGGCAGGATCAGGTGGACCTCGCCGTGGTAGCCTTCGAGGCTGACCTTGAGCGGCACGCGGACCGTGGGGCTGTTGGGCTGGGCGATATTGGCGAATTGCGGATTGCTCTCCATCCGGTCGACCTGGAAAGAGACCTCACAAATCTGCCGGAAGCCCACCGCCATATCGTCAAGGATACGTTCGGCGACCTGCTCGCCCATCCGGCGCTCGATCGTGGTGAAGCCGTGCTTGGCATCCTTCGCCCGACCCGACGGCTGTCCGCCCAGCATCAGTTCGAGCGCGGAAAACAGGAAGACCGGATCCTGCGAAAGGATGAATTGGTCATCCCAGGGATCGGCCTGCGCGACCGCGATCAAACCATGTTTGGGCAGACTTTTCATCGCGTCGGCAAAGGGCAGGTATTCGACCTCGCCCAGCGTCACGTCCAGCACCGAGCCGGTCAGAGATTTGAGCGAGCTGGAGAAGGACAGAACGAAGCGCTCGAAGATCACGTCCAGCATCGGCAGACGCTCGTAATTGAGCATCGACATGCGGATGATCTCGTCTTCGACCTCTGCCGTTGTCGTGGCCGCCATCGCCATGTCCGCCTGCTCCGCCATCGTCACTGCACCACCAGATCGCTGATGAGAATTTCGCTCGGCGTGTCATTGCCCACGACCGCGCGGGCGCGCTTGAGCAGTTCCGCCTTGAGCTTGATGAGGCCGATGCTGCCGCGCAGGTCCTCGACCGTCATCTGACGCAGGAACCCGGTGAAGGTGTCGCGGATGAAGGGCTTCTTCTCGGCCATCTTGGCCTCGGCATCCGGCGATTCGGGATAGACCAGCGCGAGGTGAATCTTGAGGTAGCGCGCGGCGGGCGTGCCGTCGGCGGTCGTCTCGGTGATGTTCACCACGATGTCGTCGAAATCCAGCAGCGCATCCGCGCCAGCTGCGCCCGAGGCGCCATGCCCGGCCGGCTCTGCAGCGCTTCCCCCGGTGAGCGCCGAGACGCCGCCGAAGGCCACGAAGCCACCGCAGAACATGGCCACGACCGCGAGCGCGACCGCGGCCATCACGAGACGCTTATGGTCGCGCAAGGTCCGCCAGCGCGTTTCGGGCACCTCGGCAACCTCTTCTTCATCAATGGCCGCATCAATCATCGGCTATCGCGCCTCTCTTCGTCGAATTTAAAGATAAAACCCGATCCTCACTGGATATCGTGAAGTATATACATCCGCACTTTACTTGCAATACAAAGATAGAATAGCTTCTACAGGATCGATTAAGAATAACTGGTGTTCGCCGTGCAGCAATTCTTGCAGAACCTTCAATCCTTGGGACGGCGCAAGCTCCTGATGCTTGGGGCTGTCGGTGTCGTCAGCGTTCTCGCGCTGGTCTTCGGTCTCTCGGTCGTGACGGCCCCGAGCTACAAGCTGCTCTACAGCCAGCTTTCGCCCTCCAGCGCCGCCGGAATCGTCGACACGCTCGAACAGGCAGGGTTCAAGACGCAGCTTTCCGCAGACGGTAGCTCGGTGTCGGTGCCCGAAGGGGATATTGCCCGCGCCCGCATGGCATTGGCCGAGAAGAACCTGCCCGTGGATGGCGAACCCGGCTGGGAGCTGTTCGACAATGCGAGCGGCTTCGGCATGAACACTTTCATGCAGCATGTGAACCGGCTGCGCGCGATGGAGGGCGAGCTGGCGCGCTCGATCCAGACCATCGACGGGGTGCGCAGCGCCCGCGTCCATCTGGTTCTGCCCGAGCGCGAAGCCTTCTCGCGCACCAGCCCCGATCCGAGTGCTAGCGTCATCGTCCGCGCCGCTTCTTCTCGCGGGATCAGCCGCAAGGAGGCACTGGCGATTCGCAACCTGATTGCGGCGGCAGTTCCCAATCTCGACGGCAACCGGGTGACCGTGCTCTCGGCTAGCGGCGAGACGATCCTCGCGGAGAATTCCGACGCGGCCGGGCAAGCGACGCTGCAGTCGAACAAGGCGGCGACCGAAGACCGGATGGCGCGCTCGATCGAGCAGATCCTGACGGCGCGTGTCGGTGCGGGCAACGCCCGCGTGCAGGTCAATGTCGATCTGTCCAACCAGCGCGAAGTCGTGGTGCAGCAAAGCTTCGATCCCGATCAGCAGGTCGTCCGCTCCACCCAGAACAATGCCGAGCAGCAGAAGGGCGTGCAGAACGGCGATTCCGGTGTGAACACCGGCAACAACATCCCCGGCGCGCTTGGCGGTCCCGGCGCGAGCAGCACGACCGACAGCCGCAGCAAGAACGGCGAGTCGGTGCAATACGAGATCGGCAACACCCGGCGCGAGACCACGACCGAAGCCGGTGCGGTGCAACGCGTCTCGGTCGCCGTGCTGGTGAACGGAATCTACAACGTGCAGGACGACGGGTCGCTGAAATACGAACAGCGCTCGCCGGAAGAAATCGCCCGCCTCACCGCGCTGGTGAAATCGGCGATCGGCTATGACCAGAACCGCGGCGATACCGTCTCCGTCGATAGCCTGCGCTTCATCGATTACTCGATGGAGGTCGGCGGCCCGGTTGGCCCGACGCTGATGCAGCGCCTGTCGAACAATATCGTCTCGATCCTGCGCTGGGTCTTCGCCCTGCTGATCGTGGTCGCGGTGCTTGTCTTCGGTCTGCGCCCCCTGCTGAACCGGGCCGACCGCGAACGCGCGCGGCTGAGCGAGGTGCCCGGCGCCGGGGCGCTCGCAGCCCCCGAGGGCGAGGCGGAAGCAGCGGCGCCGGCGAGCAACAACCTGCCCGCCGCGCCCGTCAACGCCGTAGCACCCCGCACGCAGGAGGCCGCCGAGCCCGCAGCCCCCGTCCAACGCGCGGAGCGCTACGACCCCGCCGGGGATGATGAGCTGATCACCAATTTCGCGATCAGCGGTGCGATCCTGAAGCGCAAGGTCTCCGCGATCCAGAAGATCGCCGAAGACGAACCGCAAGAGGCCCTCAAGGTCCTGCGCGGCTGGCTATTGAACGAGGCGTGAGATGACGGTTTTCCAGCGCGATTTCGATGAAGAGATGCAGGCGGAAGATGCCCGCCGCGCCGCCGAACGGCTGAAAGTGTTTACCCAGGCCGATCTCGATGCGGCAGCGGCGGCTGCGCGCGCCGAAGGCTTCGAAGCGGGCCGTGAGCAGGGGCGCAATGAGGCCACCGCCGAGATCATGGCCTCGCTCGAGGCGCGCCAGACCGAGGCTTTGGAGAAATTCGCCCCCGAGATCGCGACGCTTCTGGGCAATCAACTGGCCCATCAGGCCGCGCTGGAGCGGCACCTTTGCGGCTTCGCGCTGCGCGTTTGCGAGAAGGTCTTCCCCGAATTCATCGCGAGCTGCTCGACCGCGCGGGTCGAGACGCAGATTCGGCGGGCGATGGAGATCGCGCTGCGCAAACCGAGTCTCACGATCCGCCTCTCCCCCGCCAATCTCGCGGGGCTGACACCGGTGATCGAGGCCAGCGCCGGGCCGAACAGCCCCGCGCTGAACATCGTCGCGGACCCGGCGCTTGCCGATGGCGACATCCATGCCGACTGGGATGACGGCGTGATGGATTACAGCTTCGAGACGGTCTGCCGCAGCATCCTCATCGCTCTGCGCCAGACCGTCTCGCCCCAAGCCACACCAATCAGGAAAGCCGTGTAAATGTCCGACAACGATACGCCCGAATCCACGCAACCGCCTGAGACGCCGGAAACCGAAGCGCAGCCGACGCAGGACGAAGCCCGCGCTGTGGCGGCGGAGAGCTTGCTGCACAGCCTCGCCAGCAAGCAGGCCGCGAGCGACGGTGACGGTCAGAACGTCAACGCGATGCTCAATGTCGGACTCTCGGTTCAGATCGTGCTGGGTCAGAGCCGCATCCCGATCTCGCAGCTTCTCAACCTGAGCCGCGGCTCGGTCATCGAGTTGGAGAAGAAGATCGGCGAGCCGGTGGACGTGGTGATCAATGACCGGCTCGTCGCGCGCGGCGATCTGGTGAAGGTGGGCGAGAACCGCCTCGGCGTCACCCTGACCGAGATCGTCAAAGACTACGTCCCGACACGATGACCACCCTCGCGAAGCGTTCCTTGACAGTGAAGGCCGGCCTGCCGCTCTTCGTCCTGACCCTCGCCGCGTCGCTCGCCTTCAGCGGCAGGGCCGAGGCGCAGGAGGCGGGCGGCTTGCTTGGCGATCTGGCGCAGGGGCTCAACAACGCCGCCCCGGGCAGCGACGCCGCCGCCAGCCTGAGCGGGCGGATCATCCAGCTGATCGCGCTGATGACCGTGCTGAGCATCGCGCCGGGCGTCCTCGTCGTCATGACCAGCTTCACCCGCTTCGTGATCGTCTTCTCGATGCTCCGCTCCGCTCTGGGGCTGAACCAGACGCCACCGAACATGGTGCTGAGCGCGATGGCGCTGTTCATGACCTTCTTCGTGATGCAGCCGGTCTTCGACGATGCCTGGACCGGCGGGCTGCGGCCGCTTCTGAACAACACGGTGACCGAGGAACAAGCGATCGTGCGGATCGGCGCGCCGTTCAAGGCCTTCATGTTCGCCAATACGCGTCCCAAGGATCTGAAGCTCTTCGCCGATCTCGTCCGCGACAACGAAGCAGGGCAAAACGCCGAACCCGCGTCGGAGACACCCGCGCCTGCCACGGCGGAGGAGGCGAGCTGGCGCACCCTCGTCCCCGCCTTCATGATCTCCGAACTGCGGCGTGCCTTCACCATCGGCTTCCTGATCTACCTGCCCTTCATCGCGATCGACCTCATCGTCGCCTCGGTGCTGATGAGTGCCGGCATGATGATGTTGCCGCCGGTGATGATCTCGCTGCCCTTCAAGGTGATCTTCTTCGTGCTGATCGACGGCTGGTACATGCTCGCAGGCAGCATGATGCAATCTTATGTTGCCTATGGCGGGGGCGGCTAAGCCTTCGCGTCTCCCCTATCCTTAGAAAACACCTCACTACGAAGAATAGCGTGCCATCCTGATTGAGAATACAAGGATAGACTGCTATTCTTGCCGAGACCTCAGAACAGATCGAGCGCCGACGATGAAAACCTCCCGGGATTACAAGAAACTGCGCGGCCCCGAGAAGGCGGCGATCCTTTTCCTCTGCCTTGGGGAGAAGCATGGCGCCGGGTTGATGCAGAGGCTCGACGATTACGACATCCACTCGATCACCCACGCGATCTCGTCTCTGGGCACGATTCCCGCCGATGTCGTGGAAGAGGTGATGAGCGAGTTCATGGAAACCGCAGGCGATGGCGGCGGTATCGTCGGGTCGATGGAAATGGCGCAAAGCATGCTCAAGGGGTTCCTGCCCGAGGATCGTGTGAGCGACATCATGCAGGAGATCCAGGGCCCGCTGGTGGGTCGCAATATCTGGGAGAACTTCTCTGCGCTCAACGAACAGGTCATCGCCAATTACCTCAAAGAAGAGCACGATCAGACGGTCGCGGCGATCCTGAGCAAGGTGAAGCCCGAGGTGGCCTCGAAGGTGCTGCCGCTTTTGGGCGAGGAGCGCATGATGGAGGTGCTGGAGCGGATGATCGGCATCGACACCGTGCCGCGCTACGTCTTCCAGAATATCGAGGAGACGCTGCAGAAAGAGTTCATGAGCTCGGCGACGCGCAACACCGGGCCGGACCCGCAGCAGCGCATGGCCGATCTCTTCAACAAGCTCGACAGCAAGCTGTTCGACGACATCACTCAGCGTCTGGAGAAGCGCATCCCGGATGCCTTCGGCGCGATCAAGGCGAAGATGTTCACCTTCGACGATCTGTGCAAGCTCGACCAGCAGAGCCTCGTCAAAGTCATGCGTGGGGTCGAAGGGCAAACGCTTCCGCTCGCCTTGCGCGGCGCCAAGAAAGAGGTGCGCGATTACTTCCTGAGCGCCCTGCCTGCCCGCTCGCGCGACATGCTGAACGAGGAAATGACTGCGATGGGCCCGGTGCGCGGGCGCGAAGTGCAAGAGGCGCAATCCGCGCTGGTGGACTATGCGCTGGAGCTGTCGCGCGATGACGAGATCCGCATCCCGCTCGACGATGACGACGTGATTATCGACTGAGGTCAGCCGCGATCCAAGGCAGGCTTACCGGTAGCGCGAGGCCGAGAAGGTCGCGATCGCGGTCAGATCGAAGGTCGCGGGCACGAACTGGCCCGAGCCGCCCTGAACTGCACCTTGCATCAGCGTCACCGCAGCATTCCCCGCCGCCCCGCCGGTCGAGAAATTGTTCGCATCGGACACGGCGACGAAATGAGAGATCAGATTGTCGACCTCTTTCGGGTCCTTGAGCTTCGCGATGTCGAACTTGTCCTCGAAGATCTGTTTCTGCCGCTCGACATCGAGCTTCACGACGTCATTGGGGATACCCAATGCCGTGCGCATGAACTGCGCGGTATCCTTGTCTTTCAGGACCGAATACCACGTTTTGACGCCATCGAGCTTCTGACGGAATTCGAGCACGGACCCGACGGTCGCGTTCTGCTCGCCTTCGCCATTGATGAACTGCTGGCTGACATATTGATCGACGATCTTGTCCTGCCACGCGGTCGAGGAGGTATTGGTATTCGCCGTACCGCCATTGGTGAACCCGAGCGCATCGTAGAGCTTGCGGAATCGCGGATCGGTGAGCTTGTTCACCAGCGAGGTCTTGTCGGCGGAATCGCTCGACAGGATTTCGCGCATCATCGCCTTGCCGAACATCTGGTCTTCCAGATCGAAGGCTTTCATGATGAAACTATAGGCGTCGTAATTGTCCACCAGATCGGCTGCGGTATGGATATCCGCGATATTCTCGCGGAAACGGCTGATCGCGCGGGCATGTTGCGGCTCTTTCGCCAGCTGATCGAGCTGCTTGGATTGAGTCCGGTCGATCAGGTTCAGCGCGAGGCGGCTGCTCATTCCCGAAATCGTCAGCATTCTTCCCCCTCCAGCGCCACCGCCGGGCTCGCATCTCCGGAGAGGCGCGCGAACAGTTCCTCTTCGCGGGCCATGACCGGGCGCAGCGCGCTCAACGCCTTGTAGTAATCGCCCTGCGAGACCCAGTTCGCGGCCTCGAAGACGCCGCCGACCACGGGGGCACTGAAAATCGTGGCAAGATCGGCGAGCTTTTCTTGAATGACCGGCACCAGCGTGTCGCGCGTATCGGCGCGGATCAGCGCGGTCTGGATCAGGAAATAGGCCTGCTTCACCGGGGTCGGCTCGCAGTTTTCATCCAGCAAATCTTCGGCCCGGATCACGTCGGCGGTGTTCTCGATCTGAAGCGTCTGGCGACGGTTGGCATTTCGGATCACGCATCCATTGACCACGATCCGCTCGTTCGGTTTCAACGTCAGTCGTAATGCCATGACCCGCGCCCCTTTATTCCGCAGCCACCGGCGCGCCAGCGTCGCCGCTGAGCCCACGGATGATGTTGCGATTTACCTCGACGAGGGGCGCGACCGTGCCGCCGCCGCCCATCACGACCTGCGTCTCCCGCTCGACCCAGAGCGCGAGAGAAATCAGCGCCGCTTTCAGCTCGGCGGGAAACTGGTTCGCCGGCTCCGCGAGGTCATCACGCAGCGCGGTCCAGATGCGCTCGTTCTCCCAGAGCGCGGTGCGCAGACCCTGCGCGAGGATTGCCCCCCGCCCGGCCTTCGGCGCGCCGTCATAGTCGACCAGATAGGCCTCCAGCTCGCCGGTGACGCGGGACAGGATGCGACGCTCGATCTGCCTCGGAGACTCGGTTTCGGAAATGGTTCGCTTATACGCGGCGACGCTCATGCAAGCTCTCCTCTCTATATTCTTTTGTTCTCTTTGCCCGAACTTAGCACGACGCGGTTAAAGGCGTTTTTAAACTTTGCCGGAAAAGACAACCCAAGCGCGACAAAAGAAAAGGCCCCGTACTGCACGGGGCCTTTCCATTCAGTTCATCGCCACGATTTAGCGGAACAGGCTCAGAAGGTTCTGAGGGCCCTGGTTCGCGATCGAGAGCGACTGCGTCGCGAGCTGCTGCTGGACCTGGTAGGACTGCAGGCGAGCCGCCTCCTTCTCCATGTCCGCATCGACCATGTTGCCGACACCGGTGTCGAGCTTGTCGGTCAGCTTGCCGAGGAAGTCCTGCTGGGATTCCAGCGACTTCTCCGCCACGCCGAGCGAGGTCGCATTGTCGATGGCCGTCGAGAGAGCGCTTTGGGCGCTCGTCAGCGCGCTGGTCAGAACCGACGCCGAACCGCTCGTGATATCGATCCCGCTCAGCGTCGCCTGAAGCGTAGAGAGATCGACCGCCTGGAAGGTCATCGACGTGGTCGCGAAGGAACCGCTTGCGCGGCTGATCCCGGTGACGACCGTCACGTTGGCCGAACCGTCGACGAGGCTATCGCCGTTGAAGGTCGCCTGGCTGATCGTGGTGCCGATCTGATCGACGATGCTGCGGAGTTCCTTCTGGACCGCAGCATGATCCACCGCGTCGCCCTGGGCGAACGAAACACGCTCGACGAACTGCTGGGCGAGATCCTTCACCGACTCTGCGCCAAGACGCGCGGTCGAAACCGAGTTCTTGGTCAGCGTCAGACCTTCGTTGATCGACTTGTACATGCCGCTGTCGCTGTTCATCGATTCCGAGATCGAGAAATATGCGGCATTGTCTTTCGCCGAGTTGATCTTCTTGCCGGTCGAAATGCGGTTCTGCGTGTCTTCGAGACCCTTGTTGACCCCACGGAGGGTCGCAAGAGCATTCATCGCGGAGGTATTGGTAAGAATGGACGACATTTCTAGTCACTCCTCATTCTGAAAGATATTTGTTTTCGTCTTCTGACAGAAAAACGGCGCGAGCCGTGGAGAGGAATTTTGGACCGAAGATTAAGCGCAGGTTAAAGAATACAGGAAACCTAGAATTCCCTATCGATATGCATCTGCGGCCCGTCCTGCCCTGTGACCGGTTTGCCACTCTTTCCATAGAGACCGTCGAGACTGTGCCGGTTTCGGATCTTCTCGATCTCGCGCACGATCTCGCGGGTCGCTTCGGACATCCGCGACAGCAGAACGCTATTGTCCTGCACGGCGGTCTTCAGTTGGCGGAGCTTTTCGCGAAGCGCGGGCGCAGCATCCTCAGACGCTTCCAGGAAGGGTTCGATCACGGGTATCTTCAACTCGATCCGCTTCAGCAGGTCCGCCTTGCGATCATAAAGCTCGGTGACGCGATCCAGATGCCCCGCCTCGACCGCCGCGATTTCATCACGCAACAGATCGAGCGTCGCATCGATATTCGCCTCGAAAGCGGCGAGGTTGGCGTCGTCCTCGTCGGTCAGAACGGGGCCTTCGGCGGAAATCTCGCGCCGGGCCTGCATCCGTTTGCGAAAACGCGACGGGGTCTCATCAGCCATGGTCTTCTCCGTTCGAGTTGTAGGCGCCGATCATGCGCTCGACGCTCTGCGCGATCCCGGTCCGGCCGGAGGCGGCGATCTCGTCGGCGATGCCGCGTGCGAGGAAGGATTTCCACATCTCCTCGGCGTGGCCGCCATCCAGCCCACCCATCTTCACGGTCTTCATCATCTCGCCCACGGCCTGCTGCAGGAAGGTCGCCTCGAAATTCTTGGCGATCTCCTTCGCGTCCTGCGTCTTCGCACCGGATGAGGCAGGCGCCTTGAGCGACGCCGCCGAGAGCGACGCCTTCGACGGATCGAGCGGGTTCATCAGATGATCTCCAGATCGGCATGAAGCGCGCCGGCGGCCTTGATCGCCTGCAGGATCGAGATCGTCTGCCGGGCGCCGACGCCAATCGCATTGAGGCCGTCCACGAGGTCCTGAAGGCTGACATCGCCCCCTTGGAGCACGCTGAACTGGGTGTTTCTCTCTTCGACCTGCACATCCGTTTCGGGCACCACGACCGTCTCCCCGATGGAGATCGGCTTCGGCTGGCTGACCGCATAGCTTTCCTTGACCTTCACGGTCAGGCCACCCTGACTGATCGCGACCTGATCGATCCGTACATTCGAACCGATCACAATGGTCCCGGATTTCTCGTCGACCACCACCTTGGCAACGGAGTCGGGCGTGACGGGCAGGTTTTCGATCATCGCCAGCAGCTCCGGCACGCCGTATTTGCCCTTCGCCTGCACCTCGATGGTGGAGGGGTCGAGCATCTGCGCGGTGTTGTGGCCGAGCTTGTCATTGATCACGCCCGCCACCCGCGAGGCGGTCGTGAAATCGGGCTCGCGGAGGGACAGGCGCACGGAACTCATCGAGTTCAATTCGAATGCGATTTCTTTCTCGACGATGGCGCCGTTCTCCATCCGCGCGACGGTCGGCACGCCGTCCACGATGCTCGCCGCATTGCCTTTCGCGCTATAGCCCGCAACCGAGATCGGCCCCTGCCCTACGGCATAGATCTCGCCATCGGCCCCGACGAGCGGCGTCACGATCAGCGTGCCGCCGCGCAGGCTGTCCGCATTGCCGAGCGAGGAGATCGTCACGTCGATCGTCGAACCGCGGCGGGCGAAGGGCGGCAGTTTTGCCGTCACCATTACCGCGGCCGTGTTCTTCGTCTTGATCGCATCGCCGGAGAGGTTGCCGACCCCGAGCCGTTCGAGCATCCCCTCGATCGACTTCTTGGTGAAGGGGCTGCCGTTGAGGGTGTCGCCGGTCCCGTTCAGACCGACCACGAGACCGTAGCCCACGAGCTGGTTCTCACGCACGCCCTCGAAACTGGCGATATCCTTGATGCGAACCTGCGCGGCGGCCGGGAGCGCGCAGAGCGTCCCTGCAATGACGGAGAGCGCGACGAGCGCCCCACGAACCCCGGCGCGAGAAAACGACGCCCGATTACCTTTTCGGCGCAAAGAAGCAAGCATAGTTTCCTCACATCACCAGCACATTCCGCCAAATTAAAGCAAAACATAAATAGTGTCCAATATAAATCAGTACTATTCTTGACTAATCCTTTGTGGCAACTTAGCGTGATCTTGCCGCTTGTGCGAGAAACTTGCCCGGGATGGAGGCCTGCATGAATATTTACGTCTTTGAGCCTCGCGATGGCCGCGTTCGCGGCCTGCTCAGCGAGCTGGAGAGCGTTGGGCTGCAACCCGTCCTCGTCCCCGCATCCTTCTTCGCGTCCGATCTCAGTACGCTGAACCAGAAGGGCGTCGACACGCGGGCGATCCTGATCGGCGACTGCCCGGAAGTGACTGACTACATCCGGGCCATCCGTAGCTGCGGCTGCCGCAACCCGGTTCTGGTAATGCGCGACTTCAAGAACTCGCGCGATGCCTCGGAAGCACTCGATGCCGGGGCCGACGACGTCATGGTGAGCCCGATCAAGGGGATCGAAGCGCTGTCGCGGATCAACTCGATCATCCGCCGCTCCTACGGCCACGCCGCCGAGAGCATCAGCGTCGGCGAGATCACCGCCTTCTTCGACGGGCGCGATCCGCTGGTCTCCGGCGCGCGGCTGAAGCTGTCGAACCGTGAGCACGCGATCTTCCAGCATCTGGCGCTGAACGCGAACAAGGTGATTGCGAAAGGCGCGATCTATGACGCGGTCTACGGGATGAGCGACGACCAGCCCTTCGACAAGGTCATCGACGTCTATATCTGCAAGCTGCGCAAGAAGATCGCCGATGCGGCCGATAGCGGCCACCAATATATCGAGACGGTCTACGGTCGTGGCTACAAGTTCAGTGAGCTGGAAAGCACGAGAGATGTGAAGCTCGCAGCGTATGAGCAAACCGACGCGCGGGGCACGGTAGCCGCGCGATAAACGCGCGGCTCAGAGATAATTCAGGATCGACAGCTTCGACATCTGCGCGGCTACGCTGTAGCTCGCGCTGAGTTGCGTCTGGAGCGCGGTCATCCGGGTCGCGGCCTCATAGGGATCGACCGAGACGTAATCCGACAGGCGGCTATTCAGTACCGAATCCATCGATTGCTGCTGCGTCAGCTTGATGTCGAGCCGCTTCTGCTTCGCACCCAGCGCGGTCTCGGAGTTGCGCAGCCCTTCGACGCCATCGCTCAGCGCTTTGACGCCGGCGGCTATCCAGCTTTTATATGCGTCCGGATCCTTGATCTTCGACACGTCGGTCGAGGCGAACAGCGCAAGCCCCTTGATCAGGTTGCGGAACTCGGGATCGTCCGCTTGCATCCCGTAATCGAGCGTCTCGCCATCTCCGATCAGCGCCGTTTTGCGCGGCGTCCCGGCTGTCGCGTCCCCCTGGAAGAAGGTCGAGCTGTAGCGTTTGGCCGGATCGGCATTGGTGTCGTCGAATACGCTGTCGATCTGCGACAGCATCGCCGCGGCCTGGGTCGCATCCGCGGGGCCGCTGCCCACGACCCCCGACAGGACGTCCCCCGCCGAGAGACCCGTCGCACCGTTCGTCGCGTCATAGCCCCGCAGCGCGGGCTTGTCCGAAGCTACCCCGGAGAACAGATGCTCTCCGTCGAGCGAGACATTCAGGCTCGTCATGATGGTGTCGAGGGCGGCGCGCGCGCTTTGCTGCAGGGTCGCCGCCGAAGCGCTGGGGCGCTCGAGGTTCCCGACCGCGAGCCCGAGCACATCCTGCGCGGCCCCGCGCGCCGTCGACGCGCTGGATGCGATCATATCCAGCTTGCTCCCGAGGAGCTTGTTCGAGGTAATGAAATGCGAATTGGTCGTCGCGCGATCTTCCAGCGCGAGCACGAAGGCCGATTTCGCCCCCATATCCGCGTAGACATCGGATTTGCGCCCGGTCGCGACCTCGTCGCTCGTCCGTTGCAACTCGGCCGTGGTGCGATCGACCGATCGCCGTGAGATCACGCTCATCTGTAGGGTCGACAGCGAATTCCGGATTAGGGGGATCATCGTTCAGTCTCCTCAGACGGCTTCAAGCAACGTGTCCATCATCTTCATGACGGCAGTCATCATCTTCGAATTTGCGGCATAGCTTTGCTGAATGGTTATCAGCTTCTGCATCTCATCGTCGATGTTCACGCCCTGAATGCCCTGGCGCGTGCCGTTCACCGTCTCGGTGGCGGTGCGCGCGGCGGCAAACCGCTCCTGCGCGCGGGTGCCCTCGAACTCCTGCGCCGAGATCATGTTGCTTCCATAGTCGCGCAGCGACAGCGACGTCGCCAGCCCCGTGCCCGGGTCCGCCGAAAGCGGATCGTCGAACATCGAAACGAAGGCTTCGATCTGGGTCGAGTCGCCTGCGGCACCCGGCGTGATGGCGCCGATCCCGTCGCGCAGGCGCGAGAGCTGCCCACCCTGCGCGGGGTCCACTGCCGCATTGACCGAAATCCGACCCGCCAACCCTTCGAGATTTGCGGGATCGTAGGCTGCGCCTGCATCGGTGAAGAGCCCCGCCTGCCCCGGCGCGAGCGAGGCGTCCGCACTCTCGAAGCCCTGCACGAGCCCCCGAGCCATCTCGTCGAGCTGAAGCTGGAAGCGCGGCAGAACGTCCTTCTTCACCGCGAACAGCCCGGCGAGGCTGCCATTCTGGAAGCCGCGTGCGTCGGCGGAGTCCGGGGTGATCTCCGTCTTGCCTGCGAACAGCTTTCCAGCCACCTGATCATAGGTGATGTAGCTCGCCTGATTCCCATCGACGAGCGGCGTGCCCCCAGCCGTGTAGAGCGTCGCGCGCCCGTCGGTGGAACGACGCACCTGCATGTCGATCAGCTTCGACGCCTTTTCCACCAGCACATCCATCTGGTCTCCCAGATCGGCTGCTCCGAGCGAGCCGGGAGGCGCGTCCGAGATCTGCTTGTTGACCGAGGTGATCTTGTGCAGCGTCTCGTTGAAATCCGAGACGTCGTATTTGATCTCCATATCGACCTCGCCGCCGACCCGCGCGAGCATGTCGCTGCTTTGGTTCAGCGAGGTCACCATCTCCTGCGCGGAGGCCGCCACGCCATTTTGCGCCGCGTTACTGCCGGGATTGTTCACCAGCGCGATCATCGAGCTGCGCAGATCGGTCAGGCGATCCGCGGGCGACAGACCGTCGCCCGGCTGGCCGAGGGTCGCCGTATATTCGCCCACCGCCTCGTAGATCGCCTGCTCGCGCGCCATGGCCGAGGAATGCTGCCGATACATGCGGTTGAGCGAGGCGTCGACTTCGCGCCGCGCCTCGCCGGTTTGCACGAGGCCGCCCGCGGTCGTGACCTGCGGCAACTCCTTGCGCACATAGCCCTCGGTACTCGCATTCGCGATGTTGCGCGAGGTCGCTTCCGATTGCATCTGCGCCGTGCGCAGACCGCTCGTGCTCGCCTGGAGGGCGCCCGTCAGGCTCATGGGTTTACTCCGTTCTCAGCGTGACGATCAGCGTTTGAGACGCGTGGTCTCGTCGAGCATCTCATCCATCGTGGTGACGATCTTCGCGTTGGTGGAATAGGCCCGCTGGGTGCGGATCAGATCGCTCAATTCCTGCGCGATATCGACATTCGACCCTTCAAGCGTCCCCGAGGAAATCGTGCCCACCGGGCCCTCGTTCGCCTTGTGGATCGTGAAGTCGCCACTGTTGCGGGTCAGCCGATAGGCGTCGCCATCGACCTCCTGCATCCCGTTCGGGTTCGCCACATGGGCGAGCGGAATCTTGTAGAGCGCCTGCCGCTGGCCGTTATCGAAGATCCCGTACATCGTGCCGGTATCATCGACCTCCATCCGGGTCAGCGCGCCGGCGGACGAGCCGTCAGTGTCGAATTTCTGCGGGGTGAAATCGCCAGCGAACTGGGTCATCCCGTCGAAGCTGTTCAGCGCACCGAGCCCGACATCGATCGGCTGGGTCGTGCCACCGTCATTCATCGTCAGGCTCATGATGCCCGTGGTCGTGTCCATCGAGAAGGCACCGGGGGCTGTCGCGAGATTGGTGACGCCGGAATAGCTGACCGGGGCGCCGGCATTCGGCCCGCTGGCGGCGAAATCGACCGTGACCTGACCGTAGGGAACGCCGTCGCCATCGGACACGGTGACGTCCCACTGGTTCTGCGTAGCGGTCGGCTGCCAGGAATATTCGAGCCGCTTCGCCGCACCGAGCGGCGTGAAATATTGCGAGGACGAGGTGAAGGGGGCGCCCGGCGTGGCGTTTCCGGTTTCCTGCGAGGGCAGATTGCCTTGCACGCTGACCGTGGTCGTCGCCTTCGCGCTCAGCGTCGCATCGGTCACGTTCACCGTCTTCAGCCCATTGAAGCTGTTGCCGTCGATCGAGCCGAGCGTGCCGTCGGTATAGGGGTAGCCCGAAAGGAAATAGCCTGCCGAATTGACAAGATCGCCATTCTCGTCGGGCTTGAACGACCCGGCGCGCGTCAGGACGTAATCGGACTCGACGCTCGTATTGGCTCTGCCGGACACGACGAAAAACCCGTTCCCGTTCACTGCGAAATCGGTCGCGGAACTGGTGGGGATCACCGCGCCCCCGTTCGTCACGTCGGAGGAGACGACAGCATTGACACCGGACGGCGCATTGAGCCCGCCAGTCGGCGTCATGGTCACCATCTGGGCGAAGCTGCGCTTGTAGCCCGTGGTATTCGCATTCGCGATATTCTCGGAAATTTCGCCAACGGCGACGGAGTTTGCGTTCAGGCCGCTCACGCCGGTCTGCATCGCGCTCGAAATACTCATGGTTTTATCCTCTCATGTCCGAAGAGAAGGGGGTCCTATCTAGGAGATATGCGACTGATGTTTAACTGGAGTTAAAAATATCTACGTTTTTTCTTTGACGATATTGGCGAGGAGCAATGCATAGCAAAGATATCTACCCGCCAGCCTGCTTCGCCTCCGACCCGACCATCTCGAGCGCGTCATCCGCCTTGCGCAGCCGGTCCCGCGCAGCCGCGTCCATCAGCGGGCTGAGCTTGGCGGGCTCCGCCAGAAGGCTTGCGACGAGCTTGTTCAGATCCTCACGCCCCGCCAGACGCGGGAAGACCTCGGCGACGCTGCGGGCGGTGGTCAGATCGCCGGAGCGGTAGGCGGCCAGCAGCAATTCGACCGCGTCGGTCTCGGAGAAATCTTCCGGGGCCTTCTTCCACAACTCGCGATAGGACTGGGTCGCCGCCTTCCAATCGCCCTTCTTCCAGTGGAGCCGCGCCTGAAGCCGCAGATGATCGGCCGAGTGCGAGGTGACCTTGGCCTGCAAGGCCGCATCGGTCTTCCCGGCCTCGGCCAGAACGCGGGCCTGCAGCGTGTTGAACTGGTTCAGCTCCTGCGCATCGGCAGGACGTTCGGAAGCCTCCAACACCTTGGCGGCGCGGGCGAATTGCCCCCCGCGCGCAAGCGCCTCCGCCTCGCGCAGCGCCAGATAGGCCATCTTGTCTTGCGACACTGCCTCTGGGTTGTCCTTGCGCTGTGCGCTCAGAGCTTCCCGGATCTTGCGATATTCCGTGGCGGCCTGAGTCGTAGCCCCCAGCTCCAGCAGGCGATCCGCGAATTGCTCGGCATAGGTCTGAAAATCGGGACGGACCTCGTAATAGGCCTCCAACCGCTGATGCCCCTCGGCAAAATCCGTGAGCGAAATCTTCCCCGCCGCACCCTTCGCATAAAACGCCTTGAGCCGCTTGTCGGCGGCCTTCGCCGCCGCGCGCGCCTGAGGACGCTCGGGGAACCGGGTGAGGATCTCGCCATAGGCAATCAGCGCATCCACATCGTGGCCGGAGGTCTCGCCCAGATGCGCGCGCTGTTCGAGCGCCTGCAGGTCGAACCTGTCGCCACGCCACGCAAGGTTAGCCTCGGCGAGCATCGACAAACCTTGGTCGGGCGTCAGCGCTCCATGCTCGAGCCCCAGACTGACCAATGCGAGCCGCGCCCGCTGCGCGTAACGATCCTGCCCCTTCGCCGCTTCGCGATACGCGGCATAGGCCTTGTCGGGATGATGCGATTGCTCCGCCACCCGACCGAGAAGGAAGCTATACACGGGCTGCGATTTAAGCTCGGGATAGTTGTCGAAATCTCGGCTCAGCCGCTGAGCCAGCGGCCATTTCCTGACCGCGATCGCGCCTTCCAGAAGCGCGGGC
The DNA here is from genome assembly GCF_002020075.1 of Thioclava sp. F36-7. NCBI lineage: Bacteria > Pseudomonadati > Pseudomonadota > Alphaproteobacteria > Rhodobacterales > Paracoccaceae > Thioclava > Thioclava sp. F36-7. The sequence goes on from NZ_MPZR01000007.1 coordinate 183,790, forward strand.
AGACAGGCCTCGACGAAAACGGGCGGATAGGCCGGAAGCCGGTCAGCCGCACCCGCGAGATTGCCCTCAAGCTCCACCGCGTCGCCCTGCGTGATCGCGTTCAGCGCCGCCCAGAGGTGATAGTCCTGCCAGTTCGCCCAGTCGGCATTCGGCAGGAGCGTGCCAGTCGGCACCCCCGTCCCTTCCATGATGCTGAACCCGGCCGCAATCGCGCGCCAGCGGGCCTGCTCTGCCGGGATCACACCGTCGGGCATTTCGTCGCCCAGCAGCGAGCGCCCCTCGGGCAACATGACATGGGCGAGATAGAATTCCGCGAGATCGAGCCGCGCAATGGCGCGCGAGGGTCCCGGCTCGGCTGTGGCGACGCCAGCGGCCAGGGCATCACGATCCGCGAGGAATCCCGCCTGCGTGTATTGCGCGAAGTCGAAAGGGGGAGGCGCGGGGAGCGTCTCCGCCGCAGCGCCGCCGCACAGCAGACAGAGCGCCAAAACGCCGCCCATGAAGGGAAAACCGCCTCGCAACTCCATCACCTCTTGCCCAAACGCACCAGAATTCCTTCGCGCCTTAAAGAATAGTATTGATTATTCCAAGATTAGCAAACATTATTGAATATAAATTGGCAGCGATCCAAGCACAAAGCCACAAGATCCATTCTCGCGGACGGAAATTCATGGATAGCTCAAATTATGTCTCTCTATCCCTCGCCTCGACGCTGTGGCGCAGCCTCGACATTTCGGCCAACAACATGGCCAACGCCAACACGGCTGGCTTCAAGGCGGAACGCTCGCTGACCGAGAGCTACAACTCGAAGGGCAATGCCGGGGCCGAGGACGATGTGAGCTACGTGCTCGACAAGGGCTCCTATCTCGATGACCGCCAGGGCTCGCTGACCAAGACGTCCAATCCGCTCGATGTCGCGCTGAACGGGGACGGCTGGCTCGCCTATACCACGCCCGAGGGGCAGACGGCTTTCGGGCGCGACGGGCGGCTGGCCGTCGACCCGCAGGGCAATCTCGTGACGCTGACGGGCAACAAGGTTCTCGACCGGGGCGGCGCGCCGATCGCGATCCCGCCGGGCGAGAAGATCACGATCTCCCGCGACGGCACGATTTCGGGGCCCAATAGCGGCACCATCGGCACGCTGGGCATGTTCAATGTGCCCGACATCCAAAGCTTCAACCGTCTGGGCGGCGGCCTCTTTGCCGCGCCCGGAGGTGCCGCCCCCGCCTTCACCCCGTCTGACACGACGCAGGTTGCGCAGGGCTTCGTCGAAGAGAGCAATGTTCAGCCGGTGGTCGAGATGACCCGGATGATGGACATCCAGCGCTCCTACGAGCGGGCGGTGAAGTTGATGGATGAACAGAACACCCTTCGTCAGGAAACACTGCGCAGGCTTGGCAAAGTCTGACCGGCGCGAAAAGGAGCTGAACCATGAGAGCACTTGGAATTGCCGCGACGGGGATGCTGGCCCAGCAGACCAATGTGGACGTGATCTCGAACAACATCGCGAACGCGAACACCACCGGCTACAAGAGCAGCCGCGCCGCGTTTCAGGATCTGGTCTACCAGTCGCTGCAACGCGAAGGCTCGCTGACCTCCGCCGACGGGACCGCGCGGCCTGTGGGCGTCGATATCGGCCTCGGCGTGCAAAGCGCGGGCGTGGTGCGGCTCAACACGCAAGGCGGTCTGGTGCAGACCGAAAACCAGCTCGATCTCGCGATCGACGGCGGCGGGTACTTCACCCTCAACATGCCCGATGGCAGTCAGGCCTACACCAGGGCCGGCACCTTCCAGCTGAGCCCCGAGGGCCAGATCGTGTCGATGGACGGCTATGAGGTCGCGCCCGGCATCAACGTTCCAGCCAACACCACCAATGTCGAGATCAACCAGCAGGGCCTCGTGATGGCTTATGTCGGCAAAGACCCGACCCCGGTGCAGATCGGCCAGATCACGATGTCGACCTTCGTCAACGAGGCGGGGATGAAACCGCTGGGCAACAACCTTCTGCAGGCGACGACCGCCTCGGGCGATCCGACCGAGGCGCTGCCGGGCGATCCGGGCGTCGGCATCCTGCGTCAGGGTTACCTTGAGAGCTCCAACGTCAACATCATCCAGCAGATCACCGACCTGATCTCGGCGCAGCGCGCCTATGAGATGAACTCCAAGGCGATCGAGACGGCCGACCAGATGATGTCCACCTCGAACCAGATCAAGTGATGCCATGATCCCGAAATTCGCCTCTGCGACTGCCGTTCTCGCCACGCTCGTCACCGCGCTTCTCGCCGGTCCCGCGAGCGCGGAATCCGTGCGGGTACTCATCGCCGAGAAGGCGGAGCAGTCCTGGGGCCTCGAGATGCCGCCGAGCGGCCATTTCGAGATCACGCTGCAAGACAGCGATCCGGGCGACGCAGAGATGATCAGCGATTTCTGGATGGACCGCTCCACGGGGCAGTTTCTCGCGAATGCGGTGGAGGCGTCGGGCGACGTGCGCCGCCTCGCGGGGCTTGCACTGCTAAACGTGCCCGTTCCTGTCCCGACGCAGCAGATCCTCCCCGGCGCGATCCTGTCGGGCGACGATTTCCAGATGGTCGACCTCCCCTATGGCCAAGTCGGCGCCTATGCCGTGACACAGCTCGACCACCTGGCCGGGATGCAGGTTCGGCGCGTCTTGACGCGCGGACGCCCGGTGATGAGCCAGTCGATCACCGAGCCAGTCATCATCTCGCGCGGCGACCCGGTCTCGATCGAATATTCGAAAGGCCCGATGTCGCTGACCGCGCCCGGCAAGGCGATCTCCGACGCCCATGCGGATCAGTCGGTGCGCGTGGTCAATCTCGTAAGCAACAAGATTGTCGAAGGCATCGCCAAGCCCGACGGCAAAGTGGAGATTCAGAAGTGAGACATCCGTTCTACATCCTGCCGATGCTCGCGCTGGCCGCCTGCGGTCCCGGCACGGCCTTCGAGCGCGACCCGAAAGTGAGCGACATGGTCGTCGATGGCGACACGATCCCAGAAGTGAACCGGGTCAGCGTTCCGATGCCGCCGCTGGAGCCTGCGCGCGTTCCGCAGCGGGCCGAGGCCGCGTCGCTCTGGCAGACAGGCTCCACCGGTTTCTTCGGCGATCAGCGTGCCGACAAGGTGGGCGATCTGCTGACCGTCGATATCGACATCAACGACGAGGCGCAGCTTCAGAACGCCTCCCAGCGCAGCCGCGACGGCAGCCAGAGCGTCGGATTCCCGACCTTCCTCGGCTATGGCGGAAAGATCGCGAAGATCCTGCCCGGCGTCAGCGAGAAAGACCTGCCCACGGGCAGCAACATCGTCGATCTCAGCTCGCAATCGAGCGCCAGCGGCACCGGCTCGATCAAACGCAATGAGACGATCAGCCTCAAGGTCGCAGCCCTCGTGATCCGGAAGCTGCAAAACGGGAATTTCGTGATCGCCGGACGCCAGGAGGTGAAGGTCAATCACGAGCTGCGCGAATTGCGCGTGGCCGGGATCATCCGCCCCGAGGACATCCGGATGGACAACACCATCCCCTACGAGAAGATCGCCGAGGCGCGCATCTCTTATGGCGGACGAGGCCAGATCAGCAAGGTGCAACAGCCCCGCTACGGGGAAGACGCGCTCGACGTCGTCCTGCCCTACTGAGCGCGACCGATGCCGCGCTGGAGAACACTCGTGCTGCTCATCGTGGTGGTGCCAATCGTCGCGGCGGGCCTGGGCTATCTTGGCGGCAGCCAGATCGCGCCGGGGCCCAAAGCGCCCGAAGCCCCGCCCGAGCCTGCCCCACGCGACATCGCGTTGGGGCCGATCACGGTCCCGATCTTCCGGGCCCGCGCGGTCAGCTATCTGACGGTCGATGTGACGCTGGTGCTGAAGGGGAAAGAGCTTCCCGATGGTCCGGCGCTCGTGCCGAAACTGCGCGACGAGACGCTCGATCTGCTGACCAGACTCGCGGATAATCGGATCTTCGAACCCGATACGGTCACGCCTGACGACCTCGTCCCGCTGCTCGAGCGCGGCCTCAAGGACCGTGTGCCCGGCCTACAATCGGCGAAGGTGAACAGCGCGGCGCCATTCAAGCAAGGATAGGAAAGCCCCGGTCGCGCACCGCGCCGGAGGACACTCGCGTCAGCCCGACACTGCAACGATAAGCGAGCTGGGCACTTCCTCGCCATTGCGCAGAACCAGCGACTGCCCTTGCGACGAGAACCGCACCTGCTCGACCTGCGTTCTGGGATAGGTGTCGTAGGAAACCGCATTGCCATCGGTATCCTTCGCGTCGATCTCGACCCGGAACGTGTCATCGGGCACCGGCAGCCCCGCGGAATCGCGCCCGTCCCAGTTCAGCGCGATCTTCTCGCCCGAACGTCCGGGCAGGCCCGTGATCCGGCGCAGTTCGGTCCCGTCCTCCGTCTTGATGATCGCGGTCACCCTGTCGGCGGGTGCGGCAAGCTCGTAGCTGGTGCTGGCCTGACCGTCGCGCAACTCGATCCGGTCGGAGGCGAGCGACACCGTCTTGCCCATCAGGGCCACATCCGCCATCCCGCCCATCGCACTCAGCTTCGCGTCGATGGTCTTGAGGTTGGTGTTGGTCTGCACCGATTGCTCGACCTGACTGAGCTGCGCCAGCTGCGAGACGAATTGCGTCGAGTCCATCGGCTTCAGCGGGTCCTGATTTTTGATCTGCGCCGTCAGCAGCTGCAGGAAGCTGTTGTAATCCGCCGAGAGCTTCGACTGCGCGGTGTTCGTCGCGGCATCGGTCGTGGCCGCGGTCGGCGTGGTGCTTGTCGGGGAGATGCTCATCTGGGGCTCCTCAGGTCCTGATATCCAGTTGTCCGTCGTCGATGGTGGGCTGCCAATCGGCGCCCAGCACGGGGACGTCTTCGTCAATGCTAGCGCTCTGGCCGGAGGAGCGTTCTTCTCCGCCCTCGCCATGACCGCCGAATTGCTCGAAATCGAGCGCGCCGCTATCCATCTGAAGGCCCTGCCCCGCCAGGATCGCCGCGAGCGTCTCGCGATCCCCGCGCAAGGCGCTCAGCACCGCCGGACTTTCGGCCCGAACGACCACGTTGACCTGACCGCGCTTGTCGCGCTCCACGTCGATTTCGATATCGCCCAGCCCGCGCGGGGTCAGGGCCACGCGAGTGCGCCCCTCCTGCAGATCGGCGCGGCGGAGTTGCGTCGCGACAAACGCCGCAAAGCGCGGCGAGGGCTGTGCGGTCTGCCCCGGTTGCGCCGCCGCCTCACTGCGGGCTGCGTGACTTGCGTCATGCTGCGTGAGCCGTGCCACGGCCGCATCGGGCAGAGCCCCGGCGCGGGCGGCCTCGGCGAATGGCTGCGCCGGTTTGGGATCGCCCTTGCCCGGCGCGGCAGGCAGCAGTGCGGCCTGCGCCTCGGTCTTGCCCGTCTTCCCCGCGCCTTTCGCGGCCGCTTCCAGAACGGCGCGCACGCGCGGGTCCATGTCGTTCTGCGGGACCTCAGGCGCGAGCGGCGCGGGCACCGCCCCGGCAAGCCCCTGCGGAACGGAGGTGATGACCTGCGTCTGCGTCTGGGGCGCCTCAGGCTTCGGCTGCGCCGCCGGAGAGGAAAGGTCGCCCGCAGAATGCGCGGGCATGAGACCGGCGACCGATTGGGTCTGCGCGCCGCCCTTATGCGGCGATGCGGGTTCAGCCGGCTTCGCTTGCAGACCGAGCGAGACCAGAAGGCTCGCGAAGACCTCGTCGATCGTGTCGCTTTTGTCGTGCCCATGATCCAAGGCGGACTTTGCCTCCGCGCCGCCCGCTTGCAGCTGCATAGCTTCGAGCGCCTGGGCCAGACCTTCCTGCAATTTCGTGCCATGCGCGGCGTCGAACTCGGCAAGCACCGCCGCGAGAGACGTGCCCAGCTCTTTCAGCACTGCCCCGATCGGCTTGCCCTGCGCCAGTTCTGCCAGCGCACCGTCCCGAAGCTTCTGCAGCTTCCCGGCCAGCTCGGCCTGAAGCACGGGATTCCCCGCAAGGATCGCCGCTGTCGCACCCTTGGGCGAAGCGGCCACGGGCGACGTCTCTGCGCGCGCAGCACTGCCCGCATCCGGTTGCACGCCCTGCAAAAGCGATCCGAAGCCGGTCGCCTCCGATGACGACTTCCGCCCGGCCCCTGCGCCAGAGGCCGTCGTCTTCAGCAATGTCGCAGCTATCGCGTCCATTTCATCGTCCTCGTCATACTAAACCCAAGCGCTTGCTCCGGCGCCCCGACGCCGCCTGCCACTCAGTGAAGGGCGCGAACCAGTCGCGGTTCTTTTCGTAGCCAAGCTGCTCGAGCAGATCGAACAGCACCGGGAAGCGCGAGAATTGATCGCAGATGCGCGCCCGGTGTTCGTCGTCGCGCCACTTCGCGCGGGCCTTCTCGACCGGGCGGATGCCGTTGAGCGGCCCTTTCAAATCCTCCGGGATCTCGGCCGCACCGAAATCGGAGAAGTGCCCCTCGAACTTCAGATCGAGCGCATCGCGCAACTTCTCCTGAATCCTGTCGGGATCGTCGGCAAGGTCTTCGTATTTCAGAAGGAAGACGCCTTGCGGGAAAATGCCGGATTTCAGCACGGTCGCGATCGCCTCGTGGATCTGCAGCAGCCCGGGCATGACCGGCGCGGGCGCATCCGGGCCGCCGATGAAATACATCGCATCTGCCGAGATGAAGTAATCGTCCGGCACCGCCGAATGACGGCTCACGAGGATGTCGCGCGGATCGCGCAGAGGCACGATCAGATCGATCCGCTTGTTGCGGACATTGGCCCGCGCGATATTCGCGATCTGGAAGATATCCAGCGGCCGCTTGCTGACCCAGTCGCCCGGCTGCCCGATCGTGGACAGTGCGCTGGTCTCGCGCGGCGGGATCTCGAACCCTTTCAGGGTCTCGCGCAGCATATTGTAGAACAGCGTCGTGCCCGCGCGCCCATGTCCTGCGATGATCAGATGACGTGCCATCCCAGCCCTCTCAGTTCAGCATCGCAGGGCTGAACCCGCGCTTTTCAAGGCATCGCTTCAACCGGATGAGCGCGCGCTTTTCGACCTGCCGGGCGCGCTCGCGGCTCATCCCGAGATCGCGGGCCAGATCGTCGAGCGACTCCGGCGGCGTCTGCAGTTTGCGCCGCAGCACCATCTCGCGATCCGGCGCATCCAGATCGTCCAGCGCATCTTCCAGAACCTCATGCGCGGCGCGCGCGGCGGAGGCGGCCACAGTCTGCTCTTCGGGCGTGAGGTCCGGGCTGCGCATCATCTCCATCATCTCGGCGTCACTGTCATCGAACGACCTGGCATCGAGCGCCACCAAACCGGTCAGAAGCTGGCTCGCCTCGGGATTGTCGAGCCGCCCCATCCGCGCATCGAGATAGACCCGCGCCGGCACATCGATCACCGTCTTGATCCGGGCGAGCGCATTGAGGACGCAGGTCATCACCCACCAGTGTGAATAGGTGGAGAACCGCACATCCTGCGTCAGATCGAACCTCTCGGCGGCGCGCATCAGACCGATGATCCCTTCCGCCACGAGGTCTTCGAGCTCGACCGGATTGGTCGCCCAGCGGCGCGCCTGCGCATAGGCCTGACGGACATGCGAGCGCAGGAGAATTTCGAGCGAGTCCCGATCCCCATATTCCTGCCAGCGCGAGATGGCCTGCCGTTCTTCTTCAACATTCAGAAATGGCGCATCAAGTGCAGCACGGAAGCTCAATGCAAACATTACTCCGCCTCTATCCGCTCTATTCTTGAAGAACAGAAGACCACGGGGGCATGTTTGGAGAAAGCTTTACTTGATTAAAGGCAAGTTAATCGGAGGCTTTTCTGGTTAACCTCGGATTAATGCTGCGGGAGGCCGCGCCGCCTCTCGAGACGGCGCGGCATTCTCATGACTTTGTCAGACTGGCCCGGTCCGCCAACCGAGCGCAGAACGCATAGCAGCCGTTTTCCTCGGCCTTCGCGCTCACAGGTGACTGCCCGTCGCGGTCGCGCTGCGATCCCGCGCATCTTCGTGCAGCGAAAAGCCACCGCGTGCGGGCGACGCCATCGCCGGCAGCCGGAGGTCGATCGCACGGTCCCCAAAACCATGCTTCACCCCTGCGACATGCGTCGGCTCGATCACCACGAGGCTTCCATAAGGCACCTCGATTCCAAGCTCTTCTGCAAGGATATCACCAAGCGAGATACCCGGCAGAAGCTCTTCGGCTTCGGGCAGCACGAGCAAGCTTGCATCCTTGCGAGTCGAGCGCAGCAAAACACTGTGCGCAGGCAGAAGCGCAGCCGCCACCAAACTTCCCTGAGACCCTGCGCCCGATGACGTTTGCGTCACCGAACCTTCCCAAATCTGCGCTAACAAATCGTTATTTTTCATGGACATCCCTAATCCCCGAGTCCCCAAATTCCAGTAACGGCAGATTACCAGCGATTCACGATCCGGTAAGGTTAAGGATTGTTAAACCGTAAGGCGAGTAAGGATAAATTCTACGTGAAGGCGGCGAGCCCGTGACCGCCAAGTTATCCCCAGACCGACAACGGGCGAAGTGTTGGAAAGCCTATTTTTCTTAGGTTCAAACACTATCGGTTGTGGGCACCCCCTCAATCATCCACAGCTTGTCGATGGTGCGACCACAGATTGTGTGCTCACGATCAGTCGCCGAGATGTTAACAATTAATAGCTTGACAGCGACTACCGCTAAAACAGTCTCAGAGACTCAACAACTCAATCTGAAGTTGCAAGGCTGCGCGACTTCCCGACGGGAATCTCGTAGAACGAGTAACCAGCCGAACGCACTGTTTCCACGACATATCTCTCGCCGAACGCGTCACGCAGCTTCTTGCGAATCTTGGTGATGTGAACGTCGAATTTGCGATCACCATAGACCCACATGCAGTTGTCGATTCGTCGCGACAGCGCGTCCCGCGTGACGATTCGTCCGCCGCTCCGGATCAGCTCGATCATGATCTCCCCCTCCGTGGGGGTAAGCTGCACCGCCTCGACGGCATCAGGGCCGGTCAGGCGGTTTTCCTCGTCGATCTTGAGGCGAGCGACTCGCTTTTCTTCGCTCGGGAAGCTGATGGGCAGACTGTTGCCCGCCCGAAGCCAGAGACGCGCGGCCAATTCCCTCTGAGAATAAGGCTGTCGGATCACATCATCGGCGCCGGCCAGAATCATCTCGGCAGCAAGCTCTCCGTCCGGAGTTGAGTCGACGAAGAAGATCAGGCTCTCCTTCGTACTGACGCGCGCAGTTCGGATCAGATCCGCGGCACCCTCTGCGTCGGTGAGGCTGATCAGCAAAATGCATGGGGGTCCATGCAGCAGGATATATTGCTCCGCTTCCATCGCAGTCGCGAAGGGCAAAGCCTCCCAGCCGCAGCACGCGCGAAAGAAGTCGGACAACTGTCCTTGCTTCGCGCCTTCCTCCGCTACGATAATGACGTTCTGTCTTCGCATGGCGTCTGAGCCAAACAAAAGGCAACTCCCCGTATCCCGCAGCGCTTTCGGGGCGAGACTCAGTCTTACGCCCTCCCCCCGTCGCACTGTCGCTTTCGAATAACACCGAGCGTCAGACTGGAAGGCGAAGCGTAAATCCGCCGAGCCTGACATCTTTGCGTTTTCGAATTTTTATCCCTGCGATATGCGATAATTCACGTTTTTTTAACTGACAAGTCCGGCCTGTGCCTTGAAATAGGACGCATCTGCGGGCCGTTGATGGAAAAATTGGATTTCTTTGACCTAACTTTAAGAATTTCTTCAATCTTTCCCCTAAAGACAAAACCATGTGAGAGTGGACATGACGCAACAATCCCCGGCTTGTGCCGGCGCGCCCGCGACTTCCCGCCCCCCAGCGGTGCCGATTTCGGAGAGTGTATTTCCTGATCGGCTGATCTGCCTGGAGACGGGCCGCCCGATCAAGATGTTGAAGCGTCATCTTAAAAACCTGCTCGGAATGACCTTCGAGGAATATCGCGCCAAATGGGGCCTGCCTTCGGACTATCCCACGAGCGCCCCGGACTATCAGCTCGCCAAGCAGCGTTGGCGCACGCGCGACAAACTGCATTGATCACCGCGAGGACAGCCGAAGCACTCGCCATAACAATCCTGCAAAAAAATGTATCTTTGCAGGAAACCCAAGCACAGTTACCCGCGTTTGTTGACAGAAACGCATGTTGCACGTAACTTTCTCTACTAATCCGGGGATAGTGCAAAATTTAAGCATTGGAGAGACCACATGTCGAAGGATCGGCCCACGGATGCAGCTAACATTATCGCGACAGTGGCTGCCGCCTATGCCGCCCGCGCGGATGTAACGGCGGATCAAGTGGTCGACCTCGTGGCGAAGCTCTCCGCGCAGTTTGGCGAGGAGCTGGGCGAGGCAAGCGCCTCTCATGCAGCGGACACAGCCACGGCGAACGCCAGCCATGCACGGCCGAAACCCGCACTTCCTATTGAAGACGCGGTGACCGAGGATAAGGTCTTCTGCCTGTGCTGCGGGCGCGGCTTCAAGATGCTCAAACGCCATCTCGGCTCGGAACATGGGCTGAGCGAAGACGAGTATCGCACTCTGTTCAATCTGCCCGCCGATATGCCGCTTGTCGCGCCCAGCTATTCGGCGCGCAAAGCGGCCTATGCCAAGAAAGTCGGCTTGGGCAAGCACAGCCGCGACGACCTCGAAGCCTCGCTTCACGACGCGTGAGCGCGCGCGGGCCGCACAACGCCCGCCGCCCAAAAACGGTTCCAAAGCTACCATTGCGTGGCTTTGTTTCCAGATCATGAACGATTATCGCCCTCTTTTGGCCCATTTTTAATCCGACAACCCACAGTCAGGGGCTGCAGGACACGTATGCCCTGAGAATACAGCTGGCTCCGGTCGGCGAGGTGGGAAAGGGCAATCCATGGCACGGTCGAACCAAGCGCCGATCATTGTGAAGCGGAGCGATGACGATCACGAATCCGAGCATCACGGCGGAGCGTGGAAGGTCGCCTACGCGGACTTCATGACCGCGATGATGGCCTTCTTCCTGCTGATGTGGATCTTGTCCGTGTCGGACGAGAACCAACTGACCGGGATCGCCGATTACTTCGCGCCGGCGAAAATCTCGATGCAGGCGCCCGGTGGCACCGGTCCGCTCGCTGGCGAGACGATCGGGCCGAAAGGCGTCCTGAACGCCTCGCGTGCCAATGATGCGATCCCCGCCAATCCCGGCGTCGGACAAGCGACCGATCCCTCGACCGAGATGGCCAACGCCTCCGGCAAATCCAAAGACACCACGCCCGACGCGACGGATGAAAAGCTCGCGACCGCGCCGCAGGCGACGGCTGAGGCTGGCGACGCGACCGACGCCAAGACCGCTGCGGTCACGCCGCATGCCGTCGATGACGCCCGCTTCGAGACGCTTCAGACCCGGATCACGCAAGCGATCCAACACGTCCCGGACCTCCGCCCGCTGCAGCAGAACGTGCTGTTCCGCCGCACGCCGGACGGGCTGAATATCGAGGTCGTGGATCAGGCTGGCAAAGCCATGTTCGCCTCGGGCAGCGCGAAGATCGACGGGCCGACGTTGAAGCTGATGGATCAGCTTGGCCGCGCCCTTTCCGATCTGCCCAATGACGTGCTGATCGCGGGCCACACCGACTCGGTCCCCTATCAGAAAGCGGGCGGCACCTATGGGAACTGGGAACTGTCCTCGGACCGCGCCAATGCGACGCGCCGGGCGCTCGTGACCGCCGGGGTCGCTCCGGAGCGTATCACCCGGGTCTCTGGCCTGTCGGACACCGATCCGCTGAAACCGGCAGAGCCCCGCGATCCCTCCAACCGCCGGATCACCGTGACCCTCGCCTATCTTCATCCGAAAACCGATGCGTCCGCGCCGACCGATACGGCGACGCCGCGGCTCGAGGCGAATGCGGAGCCCGCGGCCCCGCAACCGGCCCCGGCAGTCGAACACGCGGCCCCCGAAGCCGTCGCGCCCGCTGCACCCGCCGCGCCGAGCACGTCGGAACAGCCGCAGAAATTCAGCTCCGTCGCGCTCGACGATCTGCGCAGCGCCCTGCAATAACCCCCATCACCAATGAAAAACGCCGGCGCGATCCTCATCGCGCCGGCGTTTTCTTGTCTTCGCTTGGCTCGGACCCTCAGATCAGACCGGCATGCGCCATCGCAGCGTCGATCGCTGTCTTCGTCTCGGGCAGAAGCTCGGTCAGCGGCAGGCGCACCTCGGCCGAGCACATGCCCAGCTTCGACATCGCGTATTTCGCGCCCGCGACACCCGGCTCGAGGAAGATCGCCATATGCAGCGGCATCAGCTTGTCCTGATAGCTCAGCGCCTTGGCATAATCGCCCGCAAGCGTCGCCTCCTGGAATTCCGCGCAAAGCTTCGGCGCGACGTTCGCGGTGACCGAAATGCAGCCCACGCCGCCATGCGCGTTGAAGCCGAGCGCGGTCGCGTCCTCGCCCGAAAGCTGGATGAAATCGGGCCCGCAGGTCGCGCGCTGCATCGAGACACGCTCGAGCTTGCCGGTCGCGTCCTTCACACCGACGATGCGCGGCAGCTTGGCCAGCTCGCCCATCGTCTCGGGGATCATGTCGATCACCGAGCGGCCGGGGATGTTGTAGATCACGATCGGCAATTCGCAGGCATCGTGCAGCGCGCGGTAATGCTCGATCATGCCGCGCTGCGTCGGCTTGTTGTAATAGGGTGTCACGACGAGCGCCGCATCGGCCCCGGTTTCGGCCGCGTGCTGGATCAGACGGACGCCTTCGGCGGTCGAGTTCGAGCCCGCGCCCGCGATGATCGGGATACGGCCCTTCGCGGCTTTCACGACCTCGGTGATGACGGTCATATGCTCGGCGTGGCTCACCGTCGGGCTTTCACCGGTGGTGCCGACCGGCACGAGGCCGTGGCTGCCCTGGTCGATATGCCACTCGACGAGTTTCTTGAGCGTGTCCAGATCCAGTTCGCCGTCCTTGAACGGCGTGACCAGTGCGGGAAGAGACCCTTTGAACATGACACGCTCCTTTTTTGGTTGGGCCGGGGGGGTGAGTCGTCCCGGCGGAAATCGGCCGGGTTATAGGCGGTTGCGCGACGGTTGCCAACTTGTGATTCATCCCCATCTGTGAGAGGCCCGTAGCAAAGGGACAAACCCGCGACCACGAGCAGCCATTATGATCCGACGCCAGTTCCTCGCCGCACTTGCGGCTTCGAGTTTCGCGCTCTCGCCGGCCGCGCTTCGCGCCGCGAGTTCGGCGCTATCCGATGCTTTCGCCGCGGCCAATTCCGGCAACTGGGACGAGGCTGAAAATCTCGCGCGCCGCGTCGGTCCTTTGGGCTTCGATGTCATTGAGTGGAAACGCCTGCGCGACGGCGAAGGAGACTTCGCCGACTATCTCGATTTCGCCACCCGCCGCGCCGATTGGCCCGGCATGCCGTGGCTGCGCGAGAAGGGCGAAGCCAAGCTCGACGGCATCCCGCCGCGCGAGGTGATCGCCTATTTCAAGCTCGGCCCGCCGCAGACCGGCACCGGCGCGCTGGCGTTGATTGGTGCGCATCTTGCCTTGGGACAGAAGGCGCTGGCGGCCGAGGTCGCCAAGACCGCGTGGCGCCAACTGCCGATGGACGGAGACGAACAGGCGAAATTTCTCGCCGACTACCCTTCGCTTATCTCTGCCGATCATGGCGGGCGGATGCAGAACATGCTCGATCGCGGGCATCTGTCGGATGCGCGCCGGATGGTCGGTCTGGTCACGCCGGGCACCAGGGCCGTGGCCGAGGCGCGGATCGCCCTGCAGGCGCGCGAGCAGGGCGTGGACGATCTCGTCGCCGCCGTCCCCGGCTATATGGTCGAGCGTTCTGCGGGGCTTGCCCGCGACCGCGCGATGTGGCGCTGGCGCGCGGGGCTGGAAGACGGCGCGGCAGACCTGATCCTCGAACGGTCGAAATCCGCGACCGATCTGGAAGACCCCGACCTTTGGGCGACGCTGCGCGGCTATCAGGCGCGCTGGGACCTGCGCGCAGGCAATACGCAACGCGCCTATGATCTGGCCTCCTCGCACCATCTGGAACCGGGCGGCGCGGATTACGCCGATCTCGAATGGGTGGCGGGCTATGCCGCGTTGAAACTGGGCCGTGCCGATACGGCCTACAGCCATTTCCACAATCTCGAAAAGGCGGTGGACGGGCCGATCTCGTCGTCGCGGGCATGGTATTGGCAAGGCCGCGCGCTGGAGGTTCTGGGCCGCAGCGACGAAGCCAAGGCCGCATGGCGCAAAGGCGCGGAAAATCAGGACGCCTATTACGGACTTCTGTCGGCAGAGCGGCTGAACCTGTCCCTACCAGCGAATTTCTCCAAGGGCCCCGACCTGCCCGACTGGCGGCGCTACAAGCTACGCCATTCTTCGGTTTTCAAGGCCGCGCAGCTGCTCTATGAGGCCGGGGAAAACGAGCTGGGCGCGCGCTTCGTGCTGCATCTCGAGGAAAGCCTCGGACCGGGCAATTTCGGCGCGCTCACGAAGTACGCGCTGGAAGAGGACGACACCTATCTGGCGCTGATCATCGGCAAACGCGCCGCGCTGAAGGGCGAGATCATCGCGCAGGCGCTCTGGCCGATCCCGGGGCTGACGAGCCATGATCTGGGCGTGCCGGAAGAAGTCGTCCTCGCGGTCGCCCGGCGCGAGAGCCAGTTCGCGATCGGCGTGGGCTCTCCGGTGGGCGCGCAGGGTCTGATGCAGCTGATGCCCGGCACCGCGAAGATGATGGCGGATAAAACCGGCCAGCCATACGAGAAGGCACGGCTGACGACCGACGCGACCTATAACCTCAAGCTCGGCGGCGCCTATCTGGCGGAGCTGCGCGACGAATTCGGACCGTCTTCGGTGCTGGTCGCATCGGGCTACAACGCCGGGCCCGGACGTCCGCGGAGCTGGATGGAGGACCGCGGCGATCCGCGGATCGGCACGGTCGACGTGATCGACTGGGTCGAGATGATCCCCTTCACCGAGACCCGCAACTACGTCATGCGCGTCTCCGAGGCGATCCCGCCCTATCGCGCGCGGCTGGGCAAGGGCGAGGTGAAATTCACCGACATCCTGCGCGGTGACGTGACCGATTGAGGGGCGCTGCCCCTCGGCCTGACGGCCTCACCCCGGGATATTTGAACCAAGCCGAAAGAGGCGGTCACGCCTCTTGGGCCACCCGCGCGCGCCAGAGGGTGAAGAGCCCCGCGCTGACCACGACCCCGGCCCCGATCACCACGTTCCACTCCAGAGACTCGCCGAAGACGACGACACCCAGCGTCGAGGCGAAGACCAGCTGCAGATAGGCGAAGGGCTGGATCGCCGAGGCCTCGGCCACTTCATAGGCCTTGATCAGCAGGAAATGCCCGGTCGCGGCGGTGAAGCACAGCACGACCATCCACGCCCAGTCCGACGCGATCATGTTCTCCCAGTGCCAGATGCCGACCGCCGTGATCACCAGCGCCCCGATCACGCCGGTGTAGAAGAAGGACACCGAGGCCGGATCGACGCGGCCCACATAGCGCGTCATCAGCGAGTAGAGCGCGAACAGCGTCGCCGCCGCCAGCGGGATCAGCGCATAGGGGGAGAACACACCGAAGCCGGGCTTGAGGATGATGAGCACCCCGATGAAGCCGACCCCGATCGCTGCCACGCGCCGCCAGCCAACCTTCTCGCCCAACACCGGCCCGGAAAGCGCCGCGACCAGCAGCGGATAGCAGGCGAAGACAGCATGAGAATGAACGAGCCCGAGATAGACGAAGGCCTGCACCATCACGATCACCTCGGTGATCAGGACGACCGAGCGGATCACCTGCGCCCAAGGCAGGCCCGAGCGCGTCGCCCGCTTGATCCCGCCGGGGCTGCGCGCTGCGATCACCAGCACGAAGGCGGCGAAGAACCAGAACCGCACCATCAGCGCCATATAGACGTTATAGGTCTCGGCCAGATGGCGCGAGATGCCGTCCTGTAGCGCGAAGATGAAGGTCACCGCGACCATCAGCGCGATGCCGCGGCGGGTCGATTGTTCAACCATGTCTCACCCCGCGCGACATATGGCGTTTGCGCCCGAAGCCCGGGCTGCGGTTGACCTCGAAGTCCGCGGTCTCGAGGGCGCGGCGCACGAAGCCCGCCGCTGTGTAGGTGGCGAATGTCCCGCCCGGCACCGTATGGGCGCCGACCTCGGCCATCAGATCGTCGCCCCAAAGCTCGGGGTTTTTCGCGGGCGAAAACCCGTCGAGAAACCACGCATCGGCTTTTCCCGCCCAAGCGGGAAGCGCCGTGCGCGCGTCACCTTCGATGATCTCCACCGCGATCGGACCTAGTTGAAACTGACGCTGCCCCGCAGCCCAGGCTTCCAGATAGGGACCGGCCACGGGCGCGACCTCCGGAAATGCGTCCAGCGCCCGTGCGATCTCGTCGGCCTCCATCGGGTAGGCCTCGAAGGAGGTGAAGCGGATCGGGCAGTCCTCGGGGCAGGCCAGCCGCAGCGCAAGCAGGTTCAGCCCCGTGCCGAAGCCCAGCTCGGCCACATGAAAGCCCGGACGCAGCCGCGCGGGCAGATCATTGCCCGCCAAGAACACGTGTCGCGTCTCGTCCAGACCGCCCGCAAGGCTGAAATAGGGATCGTCGAACCGTCGCGAGACCGGCACAAGGTCATCGCGCCAATCGAGATCGGCTTTGCTCTGGTCAGGGGCGTTCATCGGGGATAGTCCACAGTCTCCGGCCCAGCCTTGAAGCAGGAGGCGCGAAATGACAAGCGGCAGACACGACATAACCGTGCGCGGCGGCGGCATCTTCGGCCTCGCGATCGCGTATCAGGCAGCAAGGCGCGGCGCGAAGGTCCGCCTGATCGAGCGCAGCCGCATCGGCGCGGGCAGTTCGGGCGGCCATGTCGGCGCCCTCGCCCCGCATGTGCCGGAGAACTGGAACCCCAAGAAACAGTTCCAATTCGAGAGCCTGAGCATGGCGGAAGCCTTCTGGGCCGACGTGCAGCGCATCGGTGGCGGCGATCCGGGCTATGCGCGCCTCGGGCGGCTGCAGCCGCTGGCGGACGAGGCGCAGATCGCGCGCGCCAAGGAGCGCGCGGCAGGGGCGGCCGAGCTGTGGCAGGGCTTCGCCAAATGGCGCGTGGCAGAGGCCGCGGAATTCGGCACCTTCGCGCCCCCTTCTCCCACCGGTCTCGTGATCCACGACACGCTCACGGCGCGCGCCAATCCGCGCGCCGCCGGGGCCGCGCTGGTCGCGGCGCTCGAAGCGATGGGCGCGGAGATCGTGATCGGCGAGGCCGAGGAGGTCGGTCCTGTGATCCACGCGACCGGCGCCGAAGGTCTGGCAGAGTTGAACGCGGTGGTCGGCAAAACTGTCGGCACCGGGGTGAAGGGCCAATCGGCACTCTTCCGATACGATGCTGGCGACGTGCCGCAGCTCTTCGCGGAGAGCCTCCATATCATTCCCCATTCAGACGGCACGGTCGCGATCGGGTCGACCTCCGAGCGCGAATTCGACGCGCCCGACATGACCGATGCGCAGCTCGACGCGCTGATCGAGAAGGCCCGCGTGTTATGTCCGCCCCTCGCCGAAGCCCCGGTGATCGACCGTTGGGCCGGGGTGCGCCCGCGTGCCAAGTCGCGCGCGCCGATTCTGGGCGACTGGCCCGACCGTCCGGGACATTTCATCGCCAATGGCGGGTTCAAGATCGGCTTCGGCATGGCGCCGAAAGTGGCCGAGGTGATGGTCGATCTGGTGCTGGAGGGGCGCGACACGATCCCCGAAGGCTTCCGCGTGACCGACAACCTGTAAGGGGCTCCGCCCCCGGCCTGCGGCCTCCCCCGGGATATTTATCCCAAGAGGAAGAAAAACGCCCGGCTCGAACCCGGTTGCGGGCGGCTGGCCGGGCGCTTCCCCTTGGGCGGTCATCGGCGTC
This sequence comes from Thioclava sp. F36-7, assembly GCF_002020075.1. Lineage (NCBI taxonomy): Bacteria > Pseudomonadati > Pseudomonadota > Alphaproteobacteria > Rhodobacterales > Paracoccaceae > Thioclava > Thioclava sp. F36-7. The sequence goes on from NZ_MPZR01000007.1 coordinate 201,723, forward strand.
CCCGCCTGTTCCGCGAGATCAGGGTCAGGCGATTCTGGTTACGGAAGGTTTAACTTCCTCTTGGCGGAAATATCCCGGGGGGGGCGCGTCAGCGCGCGGGGGCAGCGCCCCCTCCGACATGACCCGCCCGCGAGACCTCTGCCTCGGTGATTCCGAAGCGCGGCGCGAATTTCTCCCGCGCCGCGATCAGACGTGGATCGTCGGGGCGCAGGCCGAGGGTCCGGATGAACTCGACACGGCTTTGGGTCTTGAGCTGATCGCGCGAAATCGCGGTGCCCATCAGCCGGTCGATCACCTCGCCTCCGGCCGTGACGTGAAACCATTTCGAGAAGTCGCGGAAATGGTGCTGGTTGTGCAGCGTCGAGACATGGCGCTCGATCGCGGTCTTCTTCACGGTGACATGGGCGGTGGTGTGGAACCATTCATAGGCGAGGAAGGTCGCAGCGCCCCCAAGCGGCACAACGGCCACGGCAATATCGAACGCATAAGGCACGCCGATCAGCGACAGCACCGTCCAGAGAAGCGCGGTATTGCCCACGAGCACCGGCACGATCACCGAGAGCGGCGCGAACAGAAGCGGCCAGCAGGTGGGGAATTCGTGGTGGCCGTAATGCACCCGGTAGAGCCAGTTGAAGGCCCATTGCCGCTTCGGCGGCGCCATGTGGAAGATGTAGCGGTGGAGCCCGTATTCGTTGAGCATCTGCGCCGGGATCCCCAGCAGCGCGACCGCCCAGAGCCACCAAGGCCCCTGCGCGATCCAATAGGCCGCCGCGGCGACGACTGCGATCATCACCCAGATCGACAGATGGGACAGCATCAGCCGCATCCGCATCGCGAAAGTCTCCCGAAATCTCCTCCGGGGATCAGCCTGCCACGGGTTACGCGCGCGTCAAAGCGTTTCGCAACGTCAGGGCCAGTCAGTCGTTCTCGTCGTCAGTCGTTCTCGTGCGGGATGTTCTTTTCCCGATCGACCGCCAGTTCGCCCTTCGAGGTATCGGCGTCGGCTGTGTGCACCGCCCAGTCGCCCTCGCCTGCGGGCTTCGGCAGCTTCTCGGCCGGCCAGTCGCGGAAGATATTGGCCTTCGAGATGAAATGCGCGGTGATCGGGGCTGTCAGGAAGATGAAGATGGTGACCATCAGCTCGTGCAGGGTCAGGTGGCCCTGCTTCACCGCGAACCAGACCATCGAGGCGATCAGGATCGCGCCCACGCCCAGCGTTGCAGCCTTGGTCGGCGCGTGCAGGCGGGTCATCGGGTCGGGCAGTTTGACCAGCCCGAAGCTGCCGACGAGGCCGAAGATGCCGCCGATCACGAGCAGCGCGGAAATCAGGATATCCCAGAACAGTTCCATCACGCCCTCACTCGATAATGTCGCCGCGCAGGATGAACTTGGCGAAAGAGACCGTCGCCACGAAACCCGTCATTGCGTAAAGGATCGACGCCTCGAAGAAGAGCGCCGTGCCCTCCCAGATGCCGAACAGCACGATCATCGCGATCGCGTTGATCGCCATCGTGTCGAGCGCGAGGACCCGGTCGGTCACGCCCGGCGCCTTGACGACCCGGTAGAGGTTGAACAGCAGCGCCAGCGAATAGCAGGCGATGGCGAAGATCAGGGCATAGGTGATCATTCGAAAATCTCCTTCAGGCGGGCCTCGTAGCGGGACTTGATCTCGTCGCGCACCTCATCGGCATCGGGCGCGTGCAGCGCGTGGACCAGCAGCGAGTGCCCGTCGGCGGCCAGTTCCGCCGTGAGCGTCCCGGGCGTCATCGTGATCGTGCCCGCCAGTACCGTCACCGCCTCGGGCGTGACGATGTCGAGCGGCACCGTGACCCAGGCGGGGTGCAGCTTGGAGTTGGGCATGAAGAGCACGATCTTCGCCACGGTGATATTCGCGACGATGATATCCCAGATCACGATGAAGATGTACTCGATGATCTTCAGCGGCTTCGCGAAACGCGGGCGCGCGGGCCAGTAGGGCGCGGTGATCCACGGGATCACGAGACCGACGAGGATCGCGAAGACCAGCGAATTGAGCGTGTAGCTATTGGCCAGCATCAGCCAGACCATCACCAGCGTGACGGTCAGGTAGGGGTGGGGAAGGATCTTGCGGATCATCTCTTTGCTCCCCTCAATGCGCCGCGGCGGGGGCGTCCTGCCCCGTCTCGGTTCCGGTGTGGGTGTCGGCCTGATCGGCGGGCGGGGCGTCGGCATGCGGGTCGGCGGCATTGGCCTCCCCGCCATGGCCCTCCTCGGCCTGCATTTCCTCGCTCACTTCCATATGCCCATGCTCATGCGCCCCGATCCGTGCCGCCTCCTGCGCGCGCTCTTCCGCGCCGGCGAGAACCGCGTCGATATATTGCGACGGCGTGAACAGCTGCGCGGAGGTGCCCTGCAGCCAGGTGCTCGCAGGTCCGGCCAGCGCGGTCAGCGCCACCGAGCCCGCCAGCAGGATGCCCGTCGCGGTAAAGGCGAGGCCCGGCGAGCTCGCGTCCTTCGGCGCGGGCGGTAGATCGTCTTCCTCGGCCTCGACCGCGTAGGAGCGCCAGAACACTTGGCTACCCGCACGGGCATAGCCCACGATCGCGATCAGCGAGGTCACCAGAACCGTGGCCCAGAGCGCCCATTGGCCGCGCGTCGCATCGAGGATCATCAGCTTGCCGAGGAAGCCCGAGAGCGGCGGCATCCCGGCCATCGCGATTGCGCCCATGAAGAACATGCCCGCCATCAGCCCGTGGTTCTTCATCAGTGGCGCATCGGTAAAGCCGAGCCCCCAGCGCCCGCGCCGCTCGCGCACGAGATCGGCGATCAGGAACATCGCGCCGGCGGTCAGCGTCGAGTGGATCATGTAGTAAAGGCCCGCCGAAGTGGCGCCTTGCGTGAATTGCGCAAATGCCAGCATCATCGTCCCGACCGAGCCGATCACCGCATAGGCCACCGTGCGGCCCATGTCGCGAGCGCCGAGAATACCGATCATCCCGATCGCCAGCGTCAGGAAGGCGGAGGGCAGAAGGACGTCATGGGCAAGCGTGCCGATCGTACCAGTGATCGGGAAGATCAGGGTATAGACGCGGACGATCGCATAGGTCCCGACCTTGGTCATGATCGCAAACAGCGCCGCTACCGGGCCGGGCGCATTCGTGTAGGTCGCGGGCAGCCAGAATTGCAGCGGCACCAGCGCGGCCTTGACCGCGAAAACCAACATCAGAAGCGCCGCGCCGACCTTGATCAGCGCCGTCTGCTCGGTCGGCATCTCGGCCACCTTCACCGCGAGATCCGCCATGTTGAGCGTGCCGGCCGTCGCGTAGATCGTCCCCAGCGCGAAGAGGAACAGCGTCGAGCCCGCGAGGTTGTAGACCACGTATTGTACGCCCGATTTCAGCCGCGCGCGCCCGCCGCCATGGATCATCAGACCGTAGGAGGCGATCAGCAGAACCTCGAAGAAGACGAACAGGTTGAACGCGTCGCCCGTCAGGAAGGCGCCGTTGATCCCCATCATCTGGAACTGCATCAGCGAGTGGAAATGCCAGCCGCGCTTGTCCCAGCCAGAGCCGATCGCATAGAGCACGATCACGAGGCCGAGGATCGAGGTCAGCAGCAGCATCAGCGCGGACAGCCGGTCGAGAACCAGCACGATGCCGTAGGGCGGCTCCCAGTTCCCGAGGCGATAGACCTCGGGCGGGCCCATCGACGCCGACACCATCAGCACGATGGCCAGCACCAGAAGCGCCGACATGCCGAGGATCGAGGCCACACGCTGCGTGACAAGATCGTAGCGCATCCACAGAACGATCAGCGGCGCGAGCATCGCCGGGATCAGGACGGGCGCGATGATCCAATGCTCCATCATTGGCCGTCCTCCTCTTCCTCGAGGTCGATGCGGTCATTGCCCGCCTCGATGAAGGCCCCAAGCGCGAGCATCACCACGACCGCCGTCATCCCGAAGGAGATCACGATCGCGGTCAGAACCAGCGCCTGCGGGATCGGGTCTGTATAGGAGGTTACGCCGTCGCGCAGGATCGGCGGCTGGTTGATCACCAGACGGCCGGTGGCGAACAGGAACACGTTCACCGCGTAGGACAGCAGCGACATGCCCACCACCACGGGGAAGGTGCGCAGACGCAGGATCATGTAGATGCCGGCGGCGGTCAGCACGCCGATGGCCGATGCAACGAGCACTTCCATCAGTGATCGCCCCCATTGGTCTTCTTGTTCTCGTGCACGGTGTCACGCTCGTTCTGGGTGGCTTCGCGCGCGGCGCGGGCGGTCTTCCACCAGCGGCGCGGCACTTTGGCTTCGGGCGGATAGGGCCCGGCAGAGAGCGGCGCGAGCACGCGGGCCTCGGGCTTCTCGGCCGCGATATGCGCGCCCTCCTCGCCGCCTTCCTCGCCCATCGCGGCGCGGCGCGCGAGGCGGCTCAGCCCGCCAAGCGCCAGCATCACCGAGCCGACGACGCCGAGGAACACGCCAAGGTCGAAGCCCGCAGCGGTCGCCAACTCGAACTTGTCGAGGCCGGGCAGTTTCACATAGCCGAAATCGGAGGTCAGGAAGGGCATGTCGTTGAAGAAGGCCCCGGCCCCGGTGATCCCTGCGACCAGCACGCCAGACGCGATCAGCACGTGGTAATAGACCTTCTGGCGCGCCTGCGTCCACGCAAAGCCCGAGGCCATGTATTGCGTCACCAGCGCGATCGCGACCACGAGACCGGCGATGAAGCCGCCGCCGGGCTCGTTGTGGCCGCGCAGGAAAATATAGAGCCCCACGACCAGCGCGATCGGCATCATCACCCGCGTCACGATCAACAGCATCAGCGGGTGCTTGTCGCCGCCACGCGGCACGTCGGGGCGCCACGCGATCAGCTTGCGCGAGGACGCACCCTGCAGCAGCGCCTCGGTCAGCGCGAAGATCACAAGCGCGGCGATGCCCAGCACCGTGATCTCGCCGAACGTGTCGTAGCCACGGAAGTCCACGAGGATCACGTTCACCACGTTATCCCCGCCCGCAAGGTTGTAGCTGTTGTCGAGCATGTAGCCGGACATCGTCGGGAAGGCGAAATCGCGGGTCAGCAGGGCGTAGATCAGCCCCGAGACCGCAACGCCCGCCGCGACCGAAAGCCCGACGTCAAAGCCGATCTTCATCCGGCTGGATTCGATCGAGGTGATCTTGGGCAGGAAGTTCAGCGCGAGAAGCATCAGCACCGTCGTCACGATCTCGACCGAGATCTGCGTCAGCGCGAGGTCGGGCGCCGAGAGGAAGATGAAGGAGATCGAGACGGTCAGGCCGACGATCCCGATCAGCACCAGCGCGAGGATGCGGTTGTGATGGAAGGCCACGATACACATCGTGGCCGTAAGCAGCAGCAGCCACGAGGTCACCGCCGCGCCGTTTACCGGCGTCAGCGACCGCGTCTGCGGTCCCAGCGTGCCGCTCATGAAGGCATAGAGCCCCACCCCGACCGCGGTGATCGTGAACAACATCAGGTAACGCGCCATCGCGCCGGTATGCAGCCCTTGGGTGATCCAGGCCGCGAGGCTCTGCACCTTCGCGACCACCCAGTCGAACATCGCCTTGGCCTCGGGGCGCGGGGTCGCATCCCAGAGGCGCTGGAATGGGCGATGCGCGGCGAGCAGAGCGATACCGCCGGTGACGGCAATGGCCGACATGATCAGCGCGGGCGTGACGCCGTGCCAGATCTTCAGCTCGTGCATGTGATAGCCGCCACCGACGACCGCATTGGTCGCCATCTGGACGTAGCCGCCCGCCACCGCCATCGGGAACAGGCCGATCGCGATCACGAGGAAGGCGAGGAAAGCCGGGCTGATCCACATGCCGAAGGGCGGATCATGCGGGGTCTTCGGCAGATCCTGCGGCGGCGGACCGAAGAAGCCGTGGCTGATGAAGCGGAAGGCGTAGGTCGCCGAGAACAGCGCTGCGATGGTGGCCAGCACCGGGATCAGCCAGCTATTGTCGAGCCACTTCGTATGGGCCGCGGCTTCCAGCATCATCTCTTTCGACAGGAACCCGTTGAAGAAGGGAATGCCCGCCATCGACAACGCCGCGATGGTCGCGATCACGAAGGTGATCGGCATCAGCTTGCGCAGCCCCGAGACGCGGGTCAGATCGCGCGTGCCCGCCTCGTGATCGACGATGCCCGCCGACATGAAGAGCGCCGCTTTGAAGGTCGCGTGGTTGATGATGTGGAACACGGCGGCCAGCGCCCCGGCTTCGGTCCCTAGTCCCAGCATGAAGGTTATGAGCCCCAGATGCGAGACGGTCGAGAAGGCCAGCAGCGCCTTCATGTCGTGTTTGAAGATCGCGATCTTCGCGGCGATCAGCATGGTGATCAGGCCAACGCTCGCCACGATATAGAACCACTCCGGCGTGCCCGAGAGCACCGGCCACATCCGCGCCATCAGGAACAGCCCCGCCTTCACCATCGTGGCGGAGTGCAGATAGGCCGAGACCGGCGTCGGCGCCGCCATCGCGTGCGGCAGCCAGAAATGGAACGGGAATTGCGCGGATTTCGTGAACGCACCCCCGAGGATCAGCAGCAGCGCCGGGATGTAATAGGGGCTCGCCTGAATGGCGTCCTTGTGCTGCAGGATCTCCGAGATGTCGTAGCTGCCCGCGATATTGCCGAGGATCAGCATCCCCGCGATCATCGACAGGCCGCCCAGACCGGTCACGGTCAGCGCCATGCGCGCGCCCTGACGGCCCGCAGGCAGGTGCTTCCAATAGCCGATGAGCAGGAAGGAGCTAAGCGAGGTCAGCTCCCAGAAGATCAGCAAAAGCAGGATATTGTCGGACAGCACGATGCCCACCATCGCGCCTTGGAACAGCAGCAAGTAGGTGTAGAACTGACCGACCGGGTCCTTGTTCGACAGGTAGAACCGCGCATAGAGGATGATCAGCAGCCCGATCCCGAGGATCAGCGTCGCGAACAGCATCCCCAGACCGTCGATCCAGAAATTCACGTTCAGGCCCAGCCAGGGCAGCCAGTCGATCTTGGTCTCGACGACACCACCCGCCATCACGGTCGGCAGGTTCAGCAACAACCCGAGCAGCGCCAGCCCCGTGAACAGGGCTGAAACCGCGGCGGCATTGGTGCGTCCGGTGCGGATAAGGATCGACGGCATGGCTGCGCCCAGGAAGGGCAAAGCGGCGATCAAGGCAGGCGACATCTTCTCTCCGGTCCGTTCTTTGGCGGGCCTTGGGGCGATGGATGCGACCGCACTCTCCCCCCGCGCAAGCATTACTTTACCTGCGCACAGGGGGCATGTCTGTCAAGCTTCGCGACGGCGTTTCCTGAGTAGAATCGCAAGGCATTGTGCGGAGGCCGCCTCAAAGCGACAGCGATCGGCCCCTCTCCCGCCATTTTGCACATGCGGCATTCTGCGGCACAAATGTCGCTGAATCGGCGGGAAATCGCGCTTTTCGATGCATGGATGGGCGATGTTATGCGAGAATCGCATGGCTCGACCCTGTCCGTCCGATGGGCCTCGCATACCCTCTTGCAGTTTTTCTGGGCATGTGGCTATGCAAAATGCAGCACGGTGGTTTTTCTCCGTGCGAAGCGACTGTAATCGCAGGGAAACAGATGCCTAATCCCCGCACTGTGCAAGTGCCCCAATTCTCCCGCCGACAGCTCCTCGCCGCCGGTTCCGCTTTTGGCGCGTTCGCCGCCGCGGGAGGCTGGCCCGGTCATGCGCTCGCGCAAGACAGCGCCGCCCCGGCCGAACCCGCTACCGCTCCCACCCCGCCCCCCGCCGCACCGCAGCAATCGCCGTTTTCTTTCGACGATCTCGCGGCACGGATGCAGAAGGCCGCGAAGGGAGACGCCGTCCCGCCCGAGACCAGCTCGGCCGATTTCCTGAGCAAGCTGGATTACGACAGCTACCGGATGATCCGCTTCGACCCGGACAAGTCGCGCTTCGAGAATATCGAAGACACGCGCTTCGAGTTGCAGGCCTTCCATCTGGGCTGGCTTTTCAAAGAGCCGGTGCATCTCTCCAGCGTCGAGAACGGGCAAGCGAGCCCGATGAACTTCTCGACCGACGATTTCATCTACCAGAGCAAAGCGCGCAAGATCGTCCCCGAACATGCCGATCTGCCGGGCATCGCGGGCTTCCGGCTGAACACGCCGCTCAACCGCCCCGATGTCATGGACGAGTTGATCGCGTTTCAGGGCGCGTCCTACTTCCGCGCGCTCGGCCGGGGTTCGGCCTATGGCCTGTCGGCCCGCGGGCTTGCCGTGAACACCGGCGTCTCCGTCGCAGAGGAATTCCCGCGCTTCACCCAGTTCTGGGTCGAGACGCCGACCTCGGGCGCGACCTCGATTACCGTCTTCGCCGAGATGCATTCGGCCTCGCTGACGGGGGCCTACAAATTCGTCATCACCCCTGGCGAGGCGACCTCGGTCGACGTGACCGCACGGCTCTTCATCCGCGAGGACATCCAACAGCTCGGTGTGGCGCCGCTGACCTCGATGTTCCTCTACGGACCGCGCAACCGGCATAATTTCGACGATTACCGTCCGCGCGTGCATGACAGCGACGGGCTGGCGATCGAGCAGGCCGATGGCGACAAGCTGTGGCGCCCGCTGCAGAACCCCAACAAGCTCGCCTCCTCCTATTTCGCCGAGAGCGCGCCGCAGAGCTTCGGCCTCTATCAGCGCGAGCGCGAATTCGATCACTATCAGGACGCCTCGGCCCGCTACGAGCGCCGTCCTTCGGTCCGCGTGACGCCGCAGGGCGACTGGGGCAAGGGCATGGTTCGGCTGGTCGAGATCCCCTCGAAACTCGAGGTGAACGACAATATCGTCGCCTTCTGGGTGCCCGAAGCTCCGGCAAAAGCAGGCGATGCGCTGGAATTCGCCTATCGGCTGGAATGGGGCGATCTGCCCCCCGATCCGAGCGATCAGCGCGCCTATGTGGACCAGACATGGGCCGGGACCGGCGGTGTCTCGGGCGTCGAGAACACCAAGGGCACCCGGAAATTCGTCATTGATTTCAAGGGCGGAGAGATTTCGCGCCTGCCGGCTTCGGCCGTCGACGAAATCAAACCGGTCACCCACGCGAACAAGGGCAAGATCGAAACGCAGACCCTTTCGAAGGTCGAACAGGACAATGTCTGGCGTCTCGTGCTGGATATTTCCGCCGATGGCGACGCGCCCGTGGAACTCTCTGCCACTCTTGCTGGTTTTGGACGGAACCTCTCCGAGACCTGGCTCTACCAGTGGACCAAAACATGATTTCACATTTGACGCTGCCGGAAGTGCCGGCGCTGACCGACCAGCCGCGCGCCGAGCGCCGGCTGTCGCCCGAAGACCTCGTTGCCGGGCCCGCCGCGCTGCCGGTGGCCCCGATGGCTATGCCTGCGCAACAGATCGAACCCGATCTTCGGCTGAGTACCCGGCTCGCCCGGATGCTGACCCGCCGCCCGGTCGGGGAAGGCACCTGACATGTCCGCGCTCGCGCGTCCTCGCGGCGCATTGCTGATCGGCCTGCGCGCTCTGGCGCTCGGGCTCGCTGCGCTTGCGGGTATCGGCGCCTTCGTTCTGTTCATTCAGTTCGGTCAGGCCGACGGCTTGCAGACGCTCGACGTGGTGCGCGCGCTGCTGATCCTGATCTCGACGCTCTGGCTCGCCTGGGGCGCGGTGCAGGCGCTGATCGGACTAACCTCGCGCGCCGAACCGCCGCCGCGCCTGGACCCGCATGCGCGCATCCAGGGCCGTACGGTCGTGTTGGTGCCGGTCTATAACGAAGACCCGGTCTCCACCTTCTCGCGCGTGGCCGCGATGGATGCCTCGCTCGCCGCGACCGGCGACGACGCGGAGGTGCATTTCGCGATCCTCTCGGACACCCGCAAGGACGACATCGCCCAGCGCGAGGTGCAGGTCTTCGCCCATCTCGTCGAAGAGCGTGACGCGCTTGGCCGGTTCTTCTATCGCCGCCGCACCAACAACGTCGGCAAGAAGGCCGGGAATATCGAGGATTTCATCACGCGCTCCGGCGCGGCCTATGATTTCGCTCTGATCCTCGATGCCGACAGCCTGATGGAAGGCGAGACGATCCTGCAGATGATCCGCCGGATCGAAGCCGAACCGCGTCTGGGCCTGCTTCAGACCCTGCCGAAAGTCGTGCGGGGGCGCTCGCGCTTCGCCCGCGCGATGCAATTCTCGGCCAGCTTCTTCTCGCCCGTCTTCGCCCGCGGCTTGGCGATGCTGCAGGGCAGGACCGGCCCGTTCTGGGGCCATAACGCCATCGTGCGCACCCGCGCTTTCGCCGAAAGCTGCGGCCTGCCTGCATTGACGGGCCAACCGCCCTTCGGTGGGCATGTGATGAGCCACGACTATGTCGAGGCAGCACTTCTGGCGCGCAACGGCTGGCTGGTGCGGCTCGACGACGATCTGGAAGGCTCCTTCGAGGAAGGCCCGGAGAATATCGTCGATCACGCCAAGCGCGACCGCCGCTGGTGTCAGGGCAATCTGCAGCACGCGCGCATCATCGGCGCGCCCGGGCTGCGCGGCTGGTCGCGGTTCGTCTTTGCGCAGGGCATCATGGCCTATATCGCGCCGCTGTTCTGGCTAGGCTTTCTCGTGGCCTCGGTCGCGGCGCCATTGTTCATGCCGCCGCCGGATTACTTCCCCGAGCCCTACTGGCCCTTCCCCTATTTCCCGCCGTCGGAGGCCTCGAAAGCGATCGGCCTCGCCATCGGCATCTTCGGGCTTCTGCTGGTGCCGAAACTGCTGATCGCAGGGCGCGCCGCGATGAACGGCACAGCGCGCGGCTTCGGCGGCGGCAACATCGCCTTCGCTTCGACGCTGAGCGAGTTGCTCTTCTCCTCCCTCACCGCCCCGGTGCTGCTGGCCTTCGCCACGCGCTCGGTCTTTCAGGTGCTGTTCGGCGCGGATGGTGGCTGGCCCACCAACAACCGCGGCGACGGGCGGCTGAGCGTGGCCGATGGGTTCACCGCGGCGTGGTGGATCGTGGCGATCGGTGCTGCGGGCCTTGCCGTCACATGGTGGCTCGCGCCGGGTCTGCTGTTCTGGCTGCTGCCGGTGGGGCTGCCGATGAGCGCCGCACCGTGGCTGATCTCGTGGTCGTCGCAGCCGTCGCGCTCGCAGCTGATGCTAGTGCCCAGCGAAATCGACACGCCCCGCATCCTGCGTCTGCACGATGCGATCTTCACCCGCTGGGAAAACGCTTTCCCGACCCCCGAGGGCGACCGCGCCGGCTTCGCGGACGCCCCTCACCGGAGCCCCGCACATGCGTAACATTGCGCTGATGAAACCCGGGCGCGACCTGCGGATCGATCTGTTCCGCGGCCTCGCGCTGGTGATGATCTATATCGATCACATCCCGGGCAATCTTTACGAGAACTTCACCTCCCGCAATCTGGGCTTCTCGGATGCGGCGGAGGGCTTCGTCTTCATGTCCGGTCTCGCCGCCGCGCTGGCTTACGGTCCGGCGCTGGCGAAGGGGCTGAGCTGGGAAGGCACCTCGCGGCTCTGGGGCCGGGCGTGGCTTCTCTATCTCGTGCATATCCTGACCGCCGTCTGGGCGATCGCCATCGTCTCGGCCGCCGTGCAGTTCTGGGGCAACGAGGCGATGCTGTCCAAGAATGCGATGAAGATCTATGGCACCGACCCGTTCGGCTTCCTGATCGGGATCGCGACGCTGGGCCACCAGCTGGGCTATGTGAACATCCTGCCGATGTATATGGCACTCTTGTTGATGGCGCCCGCGCTGATCCGGATCGGACAGCGCAGCAAATTGGCGCTGCTAGCGACCTCGGTCGGGCTTTGGGTGGCGACGGGGCTGTTCCGGCTGAACCTGCCGAATTACCCGATGGAGGGCGGCTGGTTCTTCAATCCGCTGGCGTGGCAACTGGTGTTCAGCCTCGGCATCCTGACCGGGCTGTCGCTGCGCCAAGGCAAGCGGCTCGTGCCTGTGAAAGGCTGGATCATCGCCGTCGCGGCGGGCTGGCTGGCGCTGACCTTCGTGTGGGTTCACAACGGTTGGATGCTGAAGAATTTCGGCCACGCGGTCTGGCAGTTGCGCCAATGGAACGTGCCCTTCTTCATCGCGGGCTTCGACAAGACCTTCGTGTCGCTTCCTCGCCTGTCGCACCTGCTGGCGCTCGCCTACATCCTGTCGCTGCCGGGGATCATCCCGCGCATCGCCGAGGCGCGCGTGTTGGAGCCGATCCGGATGCTCGGGCGCCACTCGCTGCCGATCTTCGCGCTCGGCACGGTGCTGGCAATCGCGGGCCAGACGGTGAAGCAAGTGCATCCGGGCGGGTTCTGGCAGGATACGCTGCTGATCTTCGGCGGGCTGGCGCTGCAATTCGCCTTCGCCTACGGGCGCGACAATTTCGGCGCGAAGGCCGTGGCGCGACGCCGGAAGGCCCGCGAAGAGGCCGAACCGGCACCGGCCCCGGTCCGGCTGCACGCAGCCGAATAGCTCAGCTCAGGATCAGACCGTCCGAACGGGCCGCCTGTTCCTTGATCGCTTTCACGGCGGCCTGAACCTTCGGCGTCCGGTGCAGATCGACATGGGTCACCAGCCACAGGTTGGTGTCCCAGGTATCATAGGGCTTCACCACCTCTTCGAGCGTCGGATCGGCACGCCCCATCGGCACGGTCAGGAAGCCCAAGCCCAGACCCGCCTTGATCGCATCGACCTGGCTCTCGTGCTCGTTCGCGCGGAACACGACCTGCTCGTCGGGGACGTTGTCGCGCAGCCAGCGATAGAAGGGCGCGCGGCTGTCGCGGTTGTCGTTCGAGACGAAACGGTGCTTCGCGAGCTCTTCCTTGGAGCGCGGAATCCCGAAGCGCTCGACATAGGCGTGGCTCGCATAAAGCGCGTTCTGCATCCGGCCCAGCGACTGCACCACGTTATCGGGTTCGGTAGGGCGGTTGCCGGCGCGGATCGCGACATGCGCCTCGCCATATTCCAGCCGGAACACGCGCTGATCGGTGAGATAGCGCAGACGCAGCCCGGAATATTCGCCCAACAGCTTTTCCATCGCGGGCAGGACAAGCACCGAAACCGCAGTCAGCGACGTCACGATCAATTCGCCCGTGACTTCGTCACCCGCGCCTGCGATCCGGGCGGCAAGCTGGCTGAACTGATCCTCGGTCGCCTGCCCCACGGAGAGCAATTGCTGCCCCGCTTCGGTCGGCGTGTAGCCACGCGGATGGCGCTGGAACAGCTTGGTGCCCAGCTTGTCTTCCAGGGCGTCGACATGGCGGATCACCGTTGCGTGGTGAACGCCCAAAACCTCTGCCGCCCCCGAGACGGTGCCGATGCGCGCCACGTGGAAAGCGGTGCGGATTTCATCCCAACTGTCAAAGCTCATGCTGTGCATCCGTGAACATAATCTGCTCGATCATGCCCGTTGCGTTCTGGATTGCAAGAGACAAGTAAGGCGCAGACCGAAATTCACGACCCCACATCGAACACGTTTTACGGAGTCCTCCCCATGACCAAGATCCTTCGTATCGACAGCTCCATCAAGGGCGACGCGTCGATCTCCAAACGCCTCACCGACAAGATCGTCGAGCGGCTCGGCGGCGACGTCACCGCCCGCGACGCGACCGCCATCCCCACCATCGACGGTGCGTGGCTCGGCGCGGCTTACACCCCCGCAGACCAGCGTAGCGACGAACAGAAAGAGCTGCTCGCCCTGTCCGACGAGCTGATCGCGGAAGTGAAAGCCGCCGACACGATCGTCATCGGTTGCGGCGTTTACAACTTCGGCGTCACCGGCCCGCTCAAGCACTGGATCGACATGATCTGCCGCGTGGGCGAGACCTTCCGCTACACCGAGGCTGGCCCTGAAGGCCTCGCCGGTCCGAAGCGCGTTGTCATCGCCTACTCCTCGGGCGGCGTGCCGCAGGGCTCCGCCTTCGATTTCGCGACGCCCTACATCAAGCAGATCCTCGGCTTCATCGGCATCACCGACGTGACCGTGGTGGCCGCCGAGGGCGTGAACCTTGACGAGGCTGCGGCGGTCGCCAAGGCCGAAGAGCAGATCATCCACCTCGCGGCCTGATCCCCAGTCTGCAAAGACGTCCCTACCTCCCCCGACTGGCCCCGTGGTTGACTCCGCGGGGCCTTTGTCATAGTTCACGCGAGATTTCCCCGGAGGACGAATCCCTCCGGTCCCGGCATGAGGTCGGGATCGCCACCAGTCAGCGCGTTGCGCCCACTGGTGCGCTTGTCGTTTGTCCCGGCCCCAATCACAGGAGGGTGGCCCATGTTCGAAAGTCTATCAGAGCGCCTAGGCGGCGTCTTCGACCGGCTGACCAAACAAGGTGCGCTTTCCGCCGATGACGTGAAAACGGCCATGCGCGAAGTGCGCGTCGCGCTTCTCGAAGCCGACGTTTCGCTGCCGGTCGCCCGCCAGTTCATCAAGTCGGTCGAGGGCAAGGCCACCGGCGCCGCGGTCACCAAATCGGTCACGCCGGGCCAGCAGGTCGTCAAGATCGTCCATGACGAGCTGATCAAGATGCTCGCGGGCGAAGAGGCCGCCGATGCGCTGAAGATCGACAACCCGCCCGCGCCGATCCTGATGGTCGGTCTGCAGGGCTCGGGTAAGACCACCACCACCGCCAAGCTCGCCAAGCGTCTCAAGGACCGCGAAGGCAAGCGCGTGCTGATGGCCTCGCTCGACACCAACCGCCCCGCCGCAATGGAGCAGCTGCAGATCCTCGGCACGCAGATCGGCGTCGACACGCTGCCGATCGTGAAGGGCGAAAGCGCCGTGCAGATCGCCAAGCGCGCCAAGCAGCAGGCGACGCTGGGCGGCTATGACGTCTACATGCTCGACACGGCGGGCCGTCTGCATATCGACGAAGTGCTGATGGACGAGGTTCAGGCGGTGCGCGATGTCGCGAACCCGCGTGAAACGCTCCTCGTCGTCGATGGCCTGACCGGTCAAGACGCGGTCAACGTCGCGACCGAGTTCGACGAGAAGGTCGGCGTCTCGGGCGTCGTGCTGACCCGGATGGACGGCGACGGTCGCGGCGGTGCGGCGCTGTCGATGCGCGCAGTCACCGGCAAGCCGATCCGCTTCGTCGGTCTGGGCGAGAAGATGGACGCGCTCGAGACCTTCGAGGCCGAGCGTATCGCGGGCCGCATTCTCGGCATGGGCGATATCGTCGCCCTCGTGGAGCGCGCGCAGGAGACGCTGGAACAGGAACAGGCGGAGCGCATGGCCAAGCGCTTCCAGAAGGGCCTGTTCAACATGAACGACATGAAGAACCAGCTCGATCAGATGATCAAGATGGGCGGGATGCAGGGTGTCATGGGGATGATGCCGGGCATGTCGAAATACGCCAAGCAGGCCGAAGATGCGGGCCTGAACGACAAGACGATCACCCACCAGATCGCGCTCATCAACTCGATGACCAAGAAAGAGCGCGCCAACCCGCAGATCCTTCAGGCGAGCCGCAAGAAGCGCATCGCGGCGGGCGCAGGCCTCGAGGTCTCCGATCTCAACAAGCTGCTGAAGATGCACCGCCAGATGTCCGACTCGATGAAGAAGATGGCCAAGATGGGCAAGGGCGGCATGATGAAACAGGCGATGAAGATGATGGGCGGCAAGGGCGGCGGTGCGCCGGATCTGGCCAACATGGATCCCGCCGAGGTCGAAGCCGCGGCGAAGGCGATGGGCGGCAAGATGCCCAAGGGCGGCATGCCCGGTCTGGGCGGCGCGCTGCCGCCGGGCCTGTCGGGCTTCGGCAAGAAGAAGTGACCCGATGACCGTCGCGCTCTCCCCCACCCCTGTTCTCGAGACCGAACGTCTCGTGCTCCGCGCCCCGAAGGCTGCGGATTGGGAGGCATGGCGCGATTTCTACATGTCCGAGCGCAGCCACTGGTTCCGCCCGGTGAAAGAGCCGACCCCGGAAGCCGCATGGCGCAGTTTTGCTGCGATCACCGGCCATTGGGTCCTGCGCGGCTGGGGCATGTTCGTGATGACCGAGCGCGGCTCGGATCAGGGTTTCGGGGCGCTTGGCCCCTGGATGCCCGAGAGCTGGCCCGAGGCAGAAATCGCGTGGTCGGTCTGGTCGCAGGACGCCGAAGGCAAGGGCTACGTGGCCGAGGCTGCGCGCGCGGTGATCGCCCATGCGTTCCGCGACCTGAACTGGTCGACCGCGGTCAGCTACATCGACCCGAACAACACCCGTTCGACCGCGTTGGCCGAGCGTCTGGGCGCGCGCCCCGACCCGCAGGCCGCCTATCCCGGGGAGCCGCCGATCGTCGTCTGGCGTCACCCCGCACCGAAGGAGGCCGCCGCATGAGCGATGCAACCACCCGTGCCGCTGAGTTGCTGAAAGAGCATCGCGACAGCATCGACCGGCTCGATGCGGTGATGATCTACACGCTGGCCGAACGCTTTGCCCAGACGCAGGCCGTCGGCAAGCTGAAGGCAGAGCACGACCTTCCGCCCTCCGATCCCGATCGGGAGGCCAAGCAGATCGCCCGGCTCGAAAAGCTGGCGAGCGATTCCGGGCTCGACCCGGAATTCGCGAAGAAGTTCCTCAATTTCGTGATTTCGGAAGTGATCCGGCATCACGAGAAATTCCAGAAATGACGGGCCATCCGGCCCATCACCAGCCATCCAAAGGAGACAACTGACATGGCTATGAAAATCCGCCTCGCTCGTGGGGGTTCCAAGAAGCGTCCGTTCTATTCGATCGTCGCTACCGACTCGCGCATGCCGCGTGACGGCCGCTTCCTCGAGAAGCTGGGCACCTACAACCCGCTGCTCCCGAAAGACAGCGAAGACCGCGTGAAGATGAACATCGAGCGCGTAAAGTACTGGCTCGACCAAGGCGCGCAGCCGACCGACCGCATCGCGCGCTTCCTCGAAGCCGCCGGCGAGCGCAGCAAGCCGACCCGCGCCAACATGAAGAAAGCCGTTCCGGGCAAGAAAGCCCAGGAGCGCGCCGAACAGCGTGCCGCCAAGGCCGCCGAGGCGAACGCTGAAGAAGCACCCGCCGAAGAATAATCGGCAGCTATGGATGGCTGGCGGGCCGGGCGCGATATGCGCCCGGCCCCTGCCCCATCCGATCTAGCACAGAGGATCGCATCATGACCCAACCCGAACGCGTCTGCGTGGGTGCCATTGCCGGAGCTTTCGGCGTGCAGGGCGAAGTGCGCCTCAAGAGTTTCTGCGCCGAACCCGAGGATATCGTGGGCTATGCCCCGCTTTATACCGAAGACGGCGCGCGCCAGTTCGACGTGACGCTGACGCGGGGCCTGAAGAACGGGCTTGGCGTGAGGCTGTCGGGCGTGGCCACGAAGGAAGAGGCCGATGCTCTGCGTGGTGTGACCCTCTGGGCCGACCGCGACAAGCTGCCCTCGCTTCCTGACGACGAATTCTATCATGCCGACCTGATCGGGCTGACGGTGGTCGATACCGGCGGCACCAAGATCGGCACCGTGCGCGCGGTCCACAATCACGGCGCGGGCGACATCCTCGAAATCTTCGCGCCCGGGCGCAAACAGGCGCTGCTGCTGCCCTTCACCAAGGCCATCGTGCCGACCGTGGACCTCGCCGCGCAGCGTATCGTCGCCGACCCGCCCGAGGATCTGTAATCGGATGCGCGTGATCGTCCATCCGGGCTTTCACAAGACCGGAACCTCCACGATCCAGACCGGACTGCGCGAAGTCAGCGTCCATCTGCCAGATTGGGCGATTGCGCTCCGCGAAGACATTCCCGACGCAGCCGCCGCAGCCCGCGCCTTTTCACTGACCCGCGACCCGTTCGAGCTGGGGCTCTATCAGGCCGCGCTGGCCAGTTGGGCCGACGCTCTCCCCGAAGACACCACGCAGGCCGTGGTTTCCATCGAGGGGCTCGCGGGCCACATGCCGGGCCGCGATGGCGTGCTGGACTATTCGGCAACGCCGGAACTGATGGGCGCGCTGGCCGAGGTATTCCGCGCGAAATACGAAGACGCGCTGGAGTTGCAGCTCTTCCTGACCACGCGCGAGAAGACCGCGTGGATCGAGAGCCTGCATTGGCAGCATGTGCGCAGCGGCATGTTGACGGACACGCTCGACACCTTCCGCACCCGGCTGTCGGGCTTCGACCTCGCCCCCGTTCTGCGCGAGATCGTGAGCACTGTGGCCCCCGCCCCGGTGACATGGGTGATGCTCGACGAAGCCCGCGACAATCCCCACGGCCCGCTGACGCCGCTCCTCGATCTGATGGGCGTCCCCCCCGAGGTGCGCGCGTCGCTGGGCCTCGGGATCACGGCCAATGCACGCCCGCGGAGGGTGGACCGGGCGGCGCTCGCCGACCAACTTGCCGAAATCAACGCTGAAGGGTTGCCGCGCGAGGCCACAAAAGAGAAAAAGCGCGCCATATTGCGGGCCGCATGGCGCGAAGAGGCAGAGGCGAAATCCGATGAGTGACGACAAACCCAAGCTCGCGACCAAGTCGCATGGCCGCCTGACGATCTCGCCGACGCGCAAGCCCAGCTCACTGATGGACGAGCCGCCGCGCCTCAAAGGCGCGTGGACCGCGAAGATCGTCACGCTCTTTCCCGAGGCCTTCCCCGGCACGCTGGGCCTGAGCCTTCTGGGCCGCGCCCGCGATCTAGGCCTCTGGGCGCTCGAGACGATCGACCTGCGCCCCTTCGGCATCGGCAAACACCGCAACGTCGACGACACCCCCGCCGGCGGCGGCGCGGGGATGGTGCTGCGCGCCGATGTTGTGGGCGAGGCGCTCAAGCAGGCCGCCCACGGCACGCCGGAAGACCGCGCGCGCTGGCCGGTCGTCTATCTCTCGCCGCGCGGCAAGCCGCTGACGCAGGAGATGGCGCGCCGCTTCGCCGAGGCCGACGGCATGACGCTCCTTTGCGGGCGGTTCGAAGGCGTAGACGAGCGCGTGCTGGAACATTTCGGCGTCGAGGAAGTCTCGATCGGCGATTTCGTCCTGACGGGTGGTGAGGTGGCAGCTCAAGTGCTGATCGACGCCACCGTGCGGCTGCTGCCGGGCGTGCTCGGTAATGCCGAGAGCGCGGTCGAGGAAAGCCATTCCAGCGGGCTGCTGGAGCATCCCCAATACACCCGCCCCGCCGAATGGGAAGGCCGTTTGATCCCCGAAGTGCTGACCTCGGGCAACCACAAGAAGATCGAAGACTGGCGCCGCGAGATGAGCGAAAAGCTCACGCAGGAACGGCGGCCGGATTTGTGGGAGAAGCATAAAGGGGTCGGCAGCTGAGAGGCCGAATTAACTGATGCTGCGTCTGGCTCTATTGTTGGCGCCCGCGTTAGCCATCGCGCCCCGGTTCATCAGGATCGCTGGAAAACAGCGCGATCTTGTTGCCGTGCGGATCAAGAAGATAGCCAACGTAGAAGTGCGGGCCATAAGCAGCCCGAAGACCAGGCTGCCCGTCGTCGGAGCCGCCCGCGGCTAACGCCGCATCATAAAGGTCCCGGACCTGTTTCTGCGATCGCGCCTGAAACGCCACCATTGCGCCGTTCCCAGCCGATGCAGATTGCCCGTTGAAGGGGGATTTGACGTAGAAATCAGGCTGAACGGAGGACTGACCTGGTTCTTCGGGCAAGATGTAACTCAAGTCTCCTTGATACTCTTCCAGCCGATAGCCAAGACTTGGGAGAAAGGCCGAGTAGAAGCGTTCTGCCTTCGCGATGTCGTCTGCTCCAACGGTCACGTAAGCGATCATATTGTGGCGTTCCTCCAAGAGTTGCGGCGATGGCGATGGGACCGCGGTTAGACGCCAAAGTAGCATAGTCGGAAGCGGCCATTGCAACAGCCGTAGCGAAAGGTCACTTTGTTCTGCAAAGCTTCAGCGCCCCCACTTCCCCCTTGCCACATTGGTCATTTCCCCGTAATACGCGCGGGTCCGGAGCCGGAATCGGCCCTCGGACCCTTTTGCTGTTGCCCGGCGGAGCCTTCTTCGGTCCGCGTCACGGCACCGGCGAAGGGCGCAAAAAGCGAAAGACGACCTGAACTCTCCCGCGGGCGCGACCCTGAAAAGGCGACCGGACCCGATGAAGACGCGGAGCTCTGAGGCGGCGAAACCTTCACGGGACAAACCGTGAGCATGTGAAAGGACGTTGCGATGAACCTGATCGCACAGCTCGAGGCGGAACAAATCGCCGAGCTCAACAAGACCATCCCGGATTTCAAAGCCGGTGACACCATTCGCGTCGGCTACAAAGTGACCGAAGGCACCCGTTCGCGCGTGCAGGCCTATGAAGGCGTCTGCATCTCGCGCAAGGGCGGCGACACGCTGGCGGCTTCGTTCACCGTGCGCAAGATCTCCTTCGGCGAAGGCGTGGAGCGTGTGTTCCCGCTCTATTCGACCAACATCGACTCGATCGAAGTGGTCCGCCGTGGCCGCGTGCGTCGCGCCAAGCTGTACTACCTGCGCGCTCGTCGCGGTAAGTCGGCTCGTATCGCCGAAGACACCCATTACAAGCCTAAAGCTGCGAAATAAGGAGCGGGACGATGAAAGCCGAAACCCATCCGGACTACCACACGATCACCGTCAAGATGACCGACGGGACCGAGTATCAGACCCGCTCGACCTGGGGCTCCGAGGGCGACACCCTCACCCTCGACATCGACCCGACCTCGCACCCGGCGTGGAACGGTGGTTCGTCGCGCCTCATGGACACCGGTGGTCGCGTGTCGAAGTTCAAGAACAAATATGCTGGCCTCGGCTTCTAAGCCTGAGCTGCATGACTGTTACGGAAAAGGGCGCCTCGCGGGCGCCCTTTTTCATGCGCGTCCCTTTCGCTCATAGCGGGGAGGCTCACCGCCCCCCGCGATAGACCTTGCGCAGTTCCGGCACGGCGATGACGATCAGCAGCGCCGCCGCCAGCGCGAAGATCATCGGGCCGATGCGCTCATATCCCAGCACGCCTGCGATGCCGCCCGCGAAGAAGGAACACAGCGTCGCGACATGCAGAAGGAGCCGCGAGCGCAGCACCTGCCTGGTCTCGGCATCGCGCGCGCCCGGCAAAAGCGCCGCAAGCTCCAGCCCCAGATCGGTCGCGATGCCGGACACATGGCTCGTGCGCACCCGCCCGTCCGAGATTTTCGTGCTCGCCGCGTTCTGCAGCCCCATCAGGAAGCTGAGCCCAATCATCATCAGATGCTCGCTCATCGCCGCGGCCCAGACCATGTCGAGGATCGTCAGCACGATCAGCAGCGCGGCCTCCAGCAGGATCGACAGCGCGTAGATCCCGTGCAGCCGCCGACGCTGCCCGACATCGATCAGCACCCCGGAGGCGAAGGCCCCGAAGACGAAGGCCAGAAGCAGCAGCAGGAACCAGATCGCCGTGCCGAACCGTCCCAGCGCAAGCAGGTCGGTCGCGGTCGAGACATTCCCGGTCATGTTGGCCGAGAAATACCCCAGCGCCCGGAACCCGGCCGCATTCACCGCGCCCGCGACCAGCGCCAGCCAGACCGCCAGCGCGAGGTCGATCGAAACGCTCCGATCGTCTCCGGCATGTATCAGCACCGCTTGCCCCCTACGCTCGCTCCGCCTCGCCCCGACTATCGACGCCACCCGCGCAAAAGCAAGCCTTGGCCATTTTCCCTCGCCTTTTGTCAGCGCGCCGGCTTCGAGACATGGCGCGAAACCGACGACGCAATCGGCAAGGTCTACACGGTCGACTGATCGCAAAGCCGCAAGCGGTGCGTCTCGGCGCTCCCCCCTAGCCCTTCCCATGATTCCCTAGTAAACCCGCGCTCAAACGCTCCACAGCAAGAGGGTCCTACATGGCGCGCCATCTCATTACCTCGGCCATTCCCTATATCAACGGCATCAAGCACCTCGGCAATCTCGTGGGCTCGCAGCTGCCGGCTGATCTCTTCGCCCGCTACCAGCGCGCGCGGGGCAACGAGGTGATGTTCATCTGCGCCACCGACGAGCACGGCACCCCCGCCGAACTCGCCGCCGCGAAAGCAGGCAAGCCGGTCGCCGAGTATTGCGCGGAGATGCACGAGGTTCAGGCGAAGATCGCGGAAGGGTTCCGGCTCAGCTTCGATCATTTCGGGCGCTCGTCCAGCCCGCAGAACCATCGCCTAACGCAGCATTTCGCGGTGAAGCTGGCCGAGGCCGGGCTGATCCGCGAAGTCTCGGAAACCCAGATGTATTCCAAGGCCGACGGGCGCTTCCTGCCCGACCGCTATATCGAAGGTACCTGCCCCAATTGCGGCTTCGAGAGCGCGCGCGGCGATCAATGCGACAACTGCACCAAGCAGCTCGACCCGGTGGACCTGATCAACCCGCATTCCACGATTTCCGGCTCGACCGATCTGGAGATGCGCGAGACCAAGCACCTGTTCCTGCGCCAATCGGCGATGAAGGATCGGCTGGATGCGTGGATCGACAGCAAGTCCGACTGGCCGGTGCTGACCACCTCGATCGCGAAGAAATGGCTCCATGACGGCGACGGGCTGCAGGACCGCGGCATCACCCGCGACCTCAGCTGGGGCGTGCCCGCGCAATTCGAGGGTGCGCCGTGGTCGGGCATGGAAGGCAAGGTCTTCTACGTCTGGTTCGACGCGCCGATCGAATATATCGCCGCGACCGAGGAATGGACCGAGAAGACGGGCGGCGACTGGGAGCGCTGGTGGCGCACCGACAAGGGCGCCGACGACGTCACCTACACCCAGTTCATGGGCAAGGATAACGTCCCCTTCCACACGCTCTCGTTCCCCGCGACGATCCTCGGCTCGGGCGAGCCGTGGAAGCTCGTGGATTACATCAAGTCGTTCAATTACCTGAACTACGATGGCGGCCAGTTCTCGACCTCGCGCGGTCGTGGCGTCTTCATGGATCAGGCGCTGGAGCTTCTGCCCGCCGATTACTGGCGCTGGTGGCTTCTGTCCCACGCGCCGGAAAGCGCGGATGCCGAATTCACCTGGGAGAACTTCCAGGTCTCGGCGAACAAGGACCTCGCCGATGTGCTGGGCAACTTCGTCAGCCGGATCACCAAGTTCACCCGCTCGAAATTCGGCGAGGCGATCCCGGAAGGCGGCAGCTGGGGCGAGCAGGAAGCGGCCCTGATCGAGGATCTGACCACCCGCATCCGCGCCTACGAGACGCATATGGAAGAGAAGGATATCCGCAAGGCGGCGATGGAGCTGCGCGGAATCTGGGTCGCGGGCAACGAATACCTGCAGGCGTCGGCACCGTGGTCGGTGTTCAAGACCGATCCCGATCAGGCGGCGGCCATCGCACGGCTCGCGCTCAACCTGATCCCGATCTACGCGGTGCTCTCGGCGCCCTTCATTCCCGATGCGGCGAAGATCATGCTCGAGGCGATGGGCGACGAGGATCGCGGTTGGCCGGGCGATGTGAAAACGGCGCTCGAGGCGCTGCCCGCAGGTCATGCCTTCACCACACCCGAGGTGCTCTTCCGCAAGATCACGGATGACGAGCGCGAAGAGTGGCAGGAACGCTTCGCAGGCACCCGCGACTGAGGCGCATCAGGGGCTCTGCCCCTCTTCGCTTTCGCGAATTCACCCCGGGATATTTGACCAAGAGCGAAGACAGCCCCCGCGCGTTTCTTCGCTCTTTCGAAGTATCCCGGGGGGCTCCCACAGGGAGCGGGGGCAGAGCCCCCTACTCGTCCTGTTTCTTGAGCGACCGCCAAGCGGAGAGCGCCGCGTTTTCCTCGACCGGAGGCGTAGCGAGAGCGTCAGGCGGCTTCGGCAGAGCCGTCTTCATCCGGAAGTAATGCGCCTCGCGCGCGCCGAAATAGAAGCTGACCACCGCGCCCAGAAGCCACCAGAGCGGCTCCGGGACGTAGCTCAGCCCGACCATGCGTTGCGCGAAGGCGACCGGGTCGAGCATCGCATAGACGAAAAGCCCCACGATCCCGAAGGCGAGCACCGGGCGCGGCAGGCGGTTGAGACCGTTCACGATCCGGTCGAAGCGGCCGGGGCGGATGTATTCGAACTCCGCACCGTGTTCCTGAAGGGCCGCTAGATAGGCGGCCTGCGCGGCCTCGAGCTTCTTCGTGGCATTCGGCACGAAGACCTCCGCCACCGAACTGGCGGCCTCGCCTGCCGCCTTGACCGCCCCCGCACCGCCGAACAGTTTCTCGATCATGCCCATTTCGCCACCCGCTTGCGATGCTCGCCCTCGGTGAGGTGAAAGCGCGGCGAAATGAACTCCTCGGCGCGGCGGATCCAGCCGCCCTTCGCGCCCGCGCTCGTCGTCGCGTATTTGCGGCTTGCGGGCCGCGCATCGGCGACCCGGTAGTAGTAGTTCCGCCGCGCGATTCCGTAGGCATCGGCGAAGTAGCCGGGCGCGGCTGCATCGGCGATTTCGGCGGCGGCGATGGTCTGCGGGCCGATGATCCCGTCCACCACGACACGCTGGCCCATATCGCCTAGCAGGCGCTGCAGGATGACGACCGCATTGCCGCCTGCGTTCACATACATGTCGAAGACCGAGGCCTGCACCGAGGGCGGCAGCCGGTCGATACGCGGGCTCTTGTAGTAATGCTCGATGAAAATCTCGGCGGCCTGCGCGGGGTCGAGCGAACGGACATCCATCTCGTCCACCCGGCCATCGCCGGTCAAATCGCGCCCCAACCGGCGCAGGGTTCCGAGCGTGACGCCATGCTTCGTCACACCGCCCGGATCGTCCGGATCATCGACATAACCGCCTTCGCGCGCGACGATCTCCGCCGCGATCTGGGTGACCGATTTCATGGCCTGCCTCCGTTGATGACAACGTCAGGCAGGCTCGGGCCGTGCGATTAAGAGGGATAAAAGAGAGCGTTCGCCGGGGGTGCGATCAGGAGGACGGGCCCTCGTAGACGCCCTGTTCCTTCAGCGCGTCGACGACTTCCTTGGGCATATAATTCTCGTCGTGCTTGGCGAGAATCTCGGAGGCCACGAAGGTATCGCCTTCCATCTTGCCCGTGCCGATCATGCCCTGACCCTCTTTGAAGAGGTCCGGCAGGACGCCCGCGAATTTCACCGGGACGGTCGCGCCGCCATCGGTGACCTTGAATTCGATGACCTCGCCCTGACCGCGCTTGAGAGAGCCTTTCTCGACCAGCCCGCCGAGGCGGAACACCTCGCCGGGCTGCGGCGGTTCGGTGGCAAGCTGCGAAGGCGCACGGAAGAAGTTGATGCCGCTCCGCATCGAGTACCCGATCGTGCCGGTCGCGATCACCAAGGCCAGCGCGGCCACGCTGAGCACCTGGATACGACGTTTCTTCTTCAGACTCTTCATCTCTTCGCCTCCTGAGATGCCGCTTCGTCTACCTTACCGCGCCGGCCGTGCCATTGACGCGGATCAAGGGAAGACGGGGGCGAGCATCAGCCCTTCGCTTTCCTCCAGCCCGAGCATGAGGTTCGCGTTCTGGATCGCTTGTCCCGACGAGCCCTTGCAGAGGTTGTCGATGGCCACGACCACGAGCGCGCGCCCGGGGATCCTGTCTCCTGATACACCAATATGGGCATAATTGGAGCCAGTTACAGACCTGGTGGACGGAACTGCGCCGAAAGGTAGCATCTCCATGAAGATTTCGTCTGCATAGCGGTCCGCCAGTGCCTTGTAGACGGCCTCGGGCTCACCCTTCACATAGGCCGAGGCGAGGATGCCGCGGTTGAAGGGCGCCAGATGCGGGGTGAATTGCACCATTACGGGGCGACCCGCCAAGGCGCTGAATTCCTGATCGAATTCGCCAAGGTGACGGTGCTTGCCGCCTTGCGAATAGGGCGCGACACCGCCCGACAGCTCTGCGTGCAGCAGGTTTTCCTTCAGCGAGCGGCCCGCGCCGGAAACCCCGTTCTTCAGATCGAGGATGATGTCGTCGAGGTCGATCACCCCGGCTTCGATAAGCGGACGGATCGCGAATTGGCCCGCAGCGGCATTACAGCCCGTGCCCGCAACCAGCCGCGCCTCGCGAATCGCGTCGCGGTAGAACTCGGTCAGGCCGTAGACCGCCTCTTTCTGCAGCTCGACCGCGGCATGGGGCTTGCCATACCACTTCTCGTATTCTGCCGGATCACGCAGCCGGAAATCGGCCGAGAGGTCCACGATCTTCAGATCGCGCGGCAGCTCCTTGATCACCGCCTGCGAGGTCGCATGCGGCAGCGCGCAGAAGGCCAGATCGACATTCGAGAAGTCGATCTCTTCGATCTTCACCAGATCGGGCAGGCCCAGATGGCGCAGATGCGGGAACACGTCGCCCATCGCCATACCGGCCTTTCGCTCGCCCGAGAGGGCCACGATGTCCATATTCGGATGGGTGGCGATCAGCCGGACGAGTTCGGCGCCGGTGTAGCCCGATGCGCCCAGAATCGCGATTTTCTTCGTCATATCAACCTCCGCGCTTGTCGCTCGGCTCTCCCTTACCCTAAGCTCACACTCAAATAAACTCCGTGTGAACCGGAGTGACGACCGACAGTGAACGAGGCAGGCCGTGGCAGAGCAGTGGTATTACGCCGATGGGAAAGATCCCGTCGGTCCGTTCCCCGCAGAACATATGACGGATATGGTGCGGGCAGGTCGTATCAAGCCCGAAACGATGGTTTGGCAAGACGGAATGGAAGGATGGGAGCCTGCGGGCGATCACTTCTTCCGGCGAGCCCCGGACACTGCGGCCACGGGCGCCGACCCGCATAGCGGCGCGACGAATTACGCGGCCCGCATTGCGCAGCGCCATCAGCAGGAAGGCAAGCTCTCCTCCGCCGATCCCCGCGCCTATGCCGACGCCTCGATCGAACGCGAGCGTGCGCGGCGCGGGATCGGTGCGGACGGGATGTATTCCGGGGCGCCTGCGCGCGGCTTCTTCGAGGCGATCAAGGTCTGCTTCCGGAAATACGTGACCTTCAAGGGCCGGGCGAGCCGGTCGGAATATTGGTGGTTCGTGCTGTTCGTGACGCTGGCGGGGTTCGCGGGCGGCTTTGCGGAGGCCTCGATGGGTCAGGACGGGGCCGCAATCAGCGCGGTGGTCTCCATCGCGACCTTCCTGCCCTCGGTCTCGGTAACGGTGCGACGGCTACATGATACGAACCGCTCGGGCTGGTGGTTCGGGCTTTACATCCTGATGAGCTTCCTGGGGGGCTTCGTGATCGCCTTCCTCGCCATCTCCTCGGGCATCCGAGACCCGGACGCCATTCTCGCTTCGATGGGAATGCTGACGATGCTCTGGGCCATTTTGATGCTGGTTTGGGGCATCATGCTCTTCGTCTTCATGCTGCTCAGGGGCACATACGGCGAAAACCGTTTCGGCTGACCCCTGAGGCGCGGCGGCTCAGGCCGCTTCGAACCGGATCGCGTAGCGCAGGAATTGCGTCGCGTGGCTCGAGACCGAGGCCGGATCGCCGGTGGTCAGGAACTTCGATTCCGTGCCCGCGCCTCTGAATTCGGGGCGACGCTCAAGGTAATCCGCGAGGCTTTCGGCCACCAGATTGGCTTGGCTGTAGACGTCCACGCTCGGCCCCAGCGCTTCCTGGAAGGTCTTCTGCATCAGCGGGTAATGGGTGCAGCCGAGGATCGCGGCTTCGGGCTTCGGCATCCGGCGCTTGAGCGCCTCGACATGGGATTTCACCAGCGCCTCTGCGAGGATCTCGTCGCCGGTCTCGATCGCATCGACCACGCCGCCGCAGGGTTGCGCCTCGACATCGACGCCAATCGCACGGAAGGCCAGTTCGCGCTGGAACGCGCGGCTCGCCACCGTCGCGGGTGTCGCAAACAGCGCCACATGCTTCACCGCCACTTCGCGCGGCGGGGAGTTGTCGCCCCATTTGCGTTCGGTCAGCGCCTCGATCATCGGCACGAAGACGCCCAGCACGCGCTTGCCCTCGGGGATCCAGGTCTCCTGCATCCGTTTCAGCGCCGCAGCCGAGGCGGTGTTACAGGCGAGGATCACCAGATCGCAGCCTTCCTCCCACAGACGTTCGACACCCGCGCAGGTCAGGTTGAAGATGTCATCGGCATCGCGCACCCCGTAAGGCGCATGGGCGTTGTCGCCGTAATAGCAAAAGGCCATGTCCGGCAGCCGCTTGGCGCAGGCATCATAGACCGTCAGCCCGCCCAGACCTGAATCGAAAACGCCTACTGCCATGCTCGCGCCCCTCGCCCGTCCGGGCCGCAACAGGCGCCGGTCAGTTTCTATATTTCGCCTCGAACTCGAAGCCATAGCCGTAAGACTTCAAGGGAGTCGGCGACAAGTCATACGTCGCACGGCGCAGGAAATCCATCATCTGTTTCGGGCTTTCGCGGACGGCGTCCAGCTCGGCCTGCGGGATCGGCTCGCCGACGCAGAGGCGCACCGGCCGATTGGCGTGGCGTTTGAACTCGCGGATCATCAGCCCCATGCGCAGGCTGTAGTGCAGATGGCTCGCCAGCTGGAACAGACGGCTGTTATGTCCCTCGAAGAAGACAGGCACCACGGTCGCCTCGGATTTCGCGATCATCTTGGCGGTGAAATTGCGCCAGCCCGGATCCATCGGCGCACCGAAAGGCTTGGCCGCGGTCGACACCGTGCCGCCCGGAAACACCCCGATCGCGCCGCCATCGCCGAGGTAGCGCAGGGCGTCCGAACGGGTTCGCAGATTTGCCTTCATGGCTTCTTTGGTTTCGGAGAAATCCACCGGCAGGATGATCCGGTCGATCTCTTCGGCGCGCTTGAAGACGTTATGCGCGAGGATGCGGAAATCGCCGCGGATGCGCGACAGCAGCAGGCCCATGATCAGCCCGTCGAGAATGCCGTAAGGGTGGTTGGCGATCAGCACCAGCGGCCCGGTCTGCGGGATATTGGCCAGCGCGCCGCGGGTCACATCGATCTGCAGCCCGTAGCGCTCGGCCATCACCTGCCAGAAATCCGCGCCTTGCGCGATGTCGTGCTCGTAGCCGCGTGCTCGCCGGATCAACCCGATCCGTCCGGTCGCGTTCTCCATCGCGCGGATCAGAACCCGCGCGCCTTTCGAGCGCGCGGACCAAGCGTAGGAGATTTCCTGCGTAGCGTGGCGGGGGGCCATCGGGGTGGCGGTCATCTCGAACCTCCGCAACATGGGCTGGCTTCATTCTGCCAGCGCCATGTCACGAAGGTACGACACTCAGATGACAGCCCTCACTCGGCAGCCATTTTCTGCGGAGTACCGCCGGCGCGGAAAGCGGCGAGAAGTTCCTCGCGCCGCTTCGCCGCCATTTGCTCAGCCTGTGCCTTGACCGGGCCGAAGCCCCGGATGGTCAGCGGCAGTTCGGCCAGTTCACGCGCGATCTCCATCGTCTCCGGCGTGACCTTGGGCAGCACTTCGGCCATGTCGGCCTCGTATTGCTTGATCAGCGCACGCTCCATCTTGCGCTCGGTGGCATAGCCGAAGGGATCGAACGGCGTGCCGCGCAGCCCCTTGAGCTTCGCCAGAAGACGGAAGTTGCGCTCCATGCCGGGGCCGAATTCACGCTTCTTCGGGCGACCGTCCGAGCCTTCCTTGGACAGGATCGGCGGGGCGAGATGGAAGTGCATCTCGAAATCACCCTCGAACTCGGCGCGCGCCTTCTCTGCCGTCGACAGATGCAGCCGTGCGACCTCGTATTCGTCCTTATAGGCCAGAAGCTTGTGATAGCCCTTCGCGACGGCCTCACGCAGCTCCGACGGCGCCTCGTCCACCAGTTTTCGGAAACGCTTCGCGAGACGCGCATTCTGGTAGTCGACGAGATGGTTGACCCGGAACTCGACCGGATCGACCGGGACCTTCATCACTTCAGCAGCCATCGCTTTCGCAGCCTCGGCCGGGAACGCCATCGCCCAGCGCCCCAGATCGAAGGCGCGCTTGTTCTCGGCGGGTTTGGCACCGTTCAGGTCGATCGCTTCGAAGATCGCCTCGAGGGTCAGCGGCACATAGCCTTGCTGCCACGCAGCCCCCAGCACGACCATGTTCGAGTAGATCGAGTCGCCCAGCATCTGCCGCGCCAGTTCCGAGGTATCGGCGAAGGCCACGCGGTCCTTCAGCCGCGCCTCGAGGCTTAGCCGAAGCTGTTCGCCCGGCAGGCGGAAGTCGCGGTTGCGGGTGAATTCGCCGGTGACGATCTCGTGGCTGTTGATGACGGCACCGGTGCGGCCCGTCGTCATCAGCCCCAGCGTCTTGGCACCGGCGGAGACCACCAGATCGCCGCCGATCACGCAATCGGCCTCGCCCACGGCGACACGAATCGCCGAGATATCCTCGGGCTTGTTCGCGATGCGCAGGTGGATATGCACCGCCCCGCCCTTCTGGGCGAGACCGGCCATCTCCATCATGCCCGCGCCCTTGCCGTCGATATGAGCGGCCATGGCGAGCACAGCGCCGATGGTCACGACGCCCGTGCCGCCAACGCCGGTGATCACCACGTTATGGGTGCCGTCGATCGCGGGCAGCGTGGGCTCGGGCAGGTCCGGCAGGTCGAGCGCCTGCGCTTCCGCCTTCTTCACCTTCGCGCCGTGCAGCGTCACGAAGCTGGGGCAGAACCCGTCGAGGCAGCGGAAGTCCTTGTTGCAGGACGACTGGTCGATCGCGCGCTTGGTGCCCAGTTCGGTCTCCTCCGGCACGATGGAGACGCAGTTCGACTGCACCCCGCAATCGCCGCAGCCTTCGCAGACATCCGTGTTGATGAAGACGCGCTTGTCCGGATCGGGGAACTTGCCGCGCTTGCGGCGGCGGCGCTTCTCGGCGGCGCAGGTCTGAACGTAGATCAGCGCCGAGACGCCTTTCGTCTTTGCCAGACGTTTCTGCACGGCCATCAGCTCGGCCCGTTCGACCTTCTCGACGCCTGCGGCGAAGGTGGACAGGTCCAGCTCTTCCTTCTCGTCATAGACCACCACGACCGGCTTTACGCCCATCGCCACGATCTCCGACGCGATCTGCTGAGAGGTCAGCCCGCCCTCGTTCTCCTGCCCGCCAGTCATCGCGACCGCGTCGTTGAACAGGATCTTGTAGGTGATGTTGGTGCCAGCCGCCAAAGCCGCCCGGATCGCCTGCGCCCCCGAGTGGTTGTAGGTGCCGTCGCCAAGGTTCTGGAACATATGCTCCCGCGTGGAGAACGGGGCCTCGCCGACCCAGTTCACACCCTCGCCGCCCATATGGGTGAAGCCTTCGGTGTTCCGGCCCATCCACTGCACCATGTAGTGGCAGCCGATCCCGGCATAGGCGCGCTCGCCCTCGGGCACCTTGGTCGAGCTGTTATGCGGACAGCCCGAGCAATACCATGGCGTGCGCGTCGCGATCTCCGGCGCGTTATCGGCGCGTTGGGCGGCTTCGATCTTCTCGATACCCGCCTTGATCGCATCCGTGCCGCGGCCCTCTTCGATGAAGATGTCGCCCAGCTTGCGCGCGATCATCACCGGGTCGAGCGCGTAGCGCGTGGGGAACAGCTCCACCTGACGGCCATTCTCCCAGGTGTCGCCCTTGTGCCAGCCATAGACGCGGCGCCCGCGACGGTCGTCGAAGATCGCCTCCTTGACCTGCACCTCGATCAGCTTGCGCTTTTCCTCGACGACGATGATCAGCTCCAGCCCCTCGGCCCATTCATGGAACGAAGTCATGTCGAGGGGGAAGGTCTGGCCGATCTTGTAGGTGGTGATGCCGAGTCGTTCGGCCTCGGCCTCGTCGATCCCCAGAAGCGAGAGCGCATGTGTCAGGTCGAGCCAGTTCTTGCCCGCCGCCACCAGACCGATCTTCGCGCCGGGCTTGCCCCAGACGCGATTGTCGATGCGGTTCGCGCGAGCGAAGGCCTCGGCGGCGTAGCGTTTAAAGTCGATCATCCGCGCTTCTTGAGCCACCGGCGTGTCGCCGAGACGGATGTTCAGCCCGCCTTCGGGCATCTTGAAGTCGGGTATCACGAATTGTTGACGGAAGGGGTCGCCATCGACGACTGCCGTCGCCTCGACCGTATCCTTCATCGTTTTCAGACCCACCCAGACCCCGGCGAAGCGGCTCAGCGCATAGCCGTAAAGCCCGAAATCGAGGATTTCCTGAACGCCCGCGGGCGACAGCACCGGCATGTAGGCATCGACCATCGCCCAGTCGGACTGATGCAGCACGGTCGAGGATTCGCCGGTGTGATCGTCGCCCATCGCCATCAGGACGCCGCCGTATTTCGATGTACCCGCCATATTGGCGTGGCGCATCACATCGCCAGAGCGATCGACGCCCGGGCCTTTGCCGTACCAGAGGCCGAAAACGCCGTCATACTTGCCTTCGCCGCGCAATTCCGCCTGCTGCGAGCCCCACAGCGCGGTTGCCGCGAGGTCTTCGTTCAGGCCCGGCTCGAAGCGAACATCGCTCTCTTCCAGCACTGTCTTGGCGCGCGCCATCTGCAAATCGACAGCGCCGAGCGGCGAACCGCGATAGCCTGTCACATAGCCGGCCGTATGCAGTCCCGCCGCCTTGTCGCGCGCGGCCTGAGCCAGAACGAGACGCACCAAAGCCTGCGTCCCGTTCAGCAAAACCGGAGATTTCGTAAGGTCGAACCGATCCGCTAGGGATATTTCTTGCCTTCCCATTAAGCACCTCCCCTTGCTAACTGGGCATGGAGACATGGTAGGTCATAATATCTGACCTAGAAAGCGGAAAATTGTTACTTAGCGGTTTCGTAAATCCTCGAGATTAATGTAAAGAAACTTGCGCGGAACAGCAGATGATAAAGCGAAAGTGACCTTGATGGATTGGGACAAGCTCAGAATCTTCCACGCAGTGGCCGATGCAGGGTCTTTGACTCATGCCGGCGACGCACTGCACCTGTCTCAATCTGCCGTGAGCAGACAGATCCGGGCGCTCGAAGAGGCCCTCGGAACGACTCTTTTCCACCGTCACGCCCGCGGACTGATTCTCACCGAGCAGGGCGAATTGCTGTTCGAGGCCACCTCGTCGATGGCGAAAAAGCTCGACAGCGCCTCCGCACGCATTCGTGACAGCGAAGAGGAAGTGTTCGGCGAACTGCGCGTGACCACCACGACGGGCTTCGGCACGCTGTGGCTCGCGCCGCGTCTGACGAAGCTCTATGAGAAGTATCCCGATCTGAAGATCGACCTCATGCTGGAGGAGCGGGTGCTCGACCTACCGATGCGCGAGGCCGATGTCGCCGTGCGCATGAAAGAGCCCGCGCAGGCCGATCTGATCCGCAAGCGTCTGCTGAACATCCGGATGCGGCTTTACGCGACCTCCGAGTATCTCGCGAAATGGGGCTCGCCCGAAAAGATCGAGGATCTGCGCAAGCATCGCCTGATCTGTCAGACCCCGCGCACCCCGCAGGTACAGGCGGGCGCGCAGCTCGCGCGTCAGGTTCTGGCCTTCGATCAAAGCTCGACGCTGACGGTGAACAACTACTTCGGCGTATTGCAGGCGGTGCTGAACCATATCGGCATCGGCATCCTGCCCGACTACCTGACCGCCGATTTCAACGACCTGCAGCGGGTGCTGCCCGATCTGGAATCGGTCGAGATTCCGATCTTCCTCGCCTACCCCGAAGAGCTACGCTCGTCGCGCCGTGTGACCGCGTTCCGCGACTTCATTCAGGAAGAAATCACCAACTATCGGCGCTTCCAGGCGGGCGATTCAACCTAGGGTTGCACCGCGACTTTACCGCAACGCATACCGGCCATGATGCGCCCGCAGCATGTTTTCCCTTGATGCGTTAACAAACTGCCCATAAATGAGGCTCAGAAGGGTTGGCCGTGCCGAAAGGCGCAGCACCTTCTACCTCCCTGTTGGACTTTGGCCGAGCTTTGCTCGGCCTTTTTTTTGTCCAACGCCCAGATGCGGCTTTCACGCAGGGCGCGAGAGCCCCTCCCAACAGCCCAGACCTCACGAAATTTCACGCGGTCGCGACCGCGCAAACCCCGCCCTACGCGCAACTATCCCCTTAGGTTCATTTAAAATTCCACGATCTCGTTCACAAAAATTTCAGTGAACTTTCGCCGGTTCAGCCCGTTCCTTTCCCGACGCCAGCAACGGCGCAGCACTTGAGTAACCAGTTGAAAGGATACTGTTATGACTACCGCGAAAAACATCTTTGCCGCTTCGACCGCTCTTCTTGGCGCGATGACCATCGCAGGTTCGGCTTCGGCCCTCGACCTGTCGAAAGTGCCCTCCACGAATAATGGTGACGGCCAATATTACGGCATCGCCGACTATCGTGTTGGCGCGGTGCCGGGTCAGGAAACCTCGACGGGCACGCCGCCCGCGGTGACCTCCTCGAACACCTTCGAGTCGACCGACCAGTACGGCATCACCGACGTGAAGACCGGCACCGCGATGTTCGACAGCACCTCGATGGGTGAGGAAATGATCCCCGCGCAGCGCCAGCTGACCGACGAAGCCGGCATCACGGGCATGAAAACCGCCGCCAATGCCGAAGACAAGGCAATGAGCGTCGATGGCAACATCATCGGCATGATCGAGAAGGTCGAGGCGAATGACGGCTACGACACCGTCTATATCCGCACCTCGCCGAAGCTCGACACCACCGTGTCGCTCTTCAAGATCAACGTGCCGAAAGGCGCAGCCGCCAATGGTCAGGTCAAGCTTGGCTGGACCGTGTCGGAACTGCTGACCAATCTTGAGACGCAGGTGGACATGCGCTCGTAATCCGGGCGACACTTGATACGCGCTTTTACGACGCGGGGCCTTCGGGCCTCGCGTTTTTTCTTTCCGCAACGTCCGGCCTCTCTTTTCCCCCTGCACATATTCGCCTAATAGGGGCGGCAAAGCCGATGCCGGAGGATCCTCATGAACGAGCCGCAGATCACGCCTGATCTCATCGCAGCCCATGGCCTGAAACCCGACGAGTACGACCGGATCCTCGAGATCATCGGACGCGAGCCGACATTCACCGAGCTCGGGATCTTCTCGGCGATGTGGAATGAGCACTGCTCCTACAAGTCGTCGAAGAAATGGCTGCGCACGCTGCACACCGAGGGCGATCAGGTCATCTGCGGTCCGGGCGAGAATGCGGGCGTCGTCGATATCGGCGACGGGCAGGCCGTGGTCTTCAAGATGGAGAGCCACAACCACCCCTCCTATATCGAACCGCACCAAGGCGCCGCGACCGGCGTGGGCGGCATCCTGCGCGACGTGTTCACCATGGGCGCGCGCCCGGTGGCCGCGATGGACAGCCTGAGCTTCGGTATGCCCGACCACCCGAAAACCTCCCATGTCGTGAAAGGCGTGGTCGAGGGCGTGGGCAGCTACGGCAACTGCTTCGGCGTGCCGAACGTGGGCGGGGAAGTGCGCTTCCACCCCTCCTATAACGGCAACTGCCTCGTGAACGCCTTCGCGGCGGGCCTCGCGGATGCCGACAAGATCTTCTACTCCGCCGCGTCGGGCATCGGCATGCCGGTCGTCTATCTGGGTGCCAAGACGGGTCGGGACGGCGTCGGCGGCGCGACCATGGCCTCGGCCGAGTTCGACGACACGATCGAAGAGAAGCGCCCCACCGTTCAGGTCGGCGACCCCTTCACCGAAAAATGCCTGATGGAAGCCTGCCTCGAACTGATGCAGACCGGCGCGGTGATCTCGATTCAGGACATGGGGGCCGCAGGCCTGACCTGTTCGGCGGTCGAGATGGGCGACAAGGGCGGGCTGGGCGTGAAGCTTAACCTCAATGCGGTGCCGCAGCGCGAAGCCGCGATGACCGCCTATGAGATGATGCTGTCGGAGAGCCAGGAGCGGATGCTCATGGTGCTCAACCCCGAGAAGGAAGACATCGCGCGCGAGATCTTCGTGAAATGGGATCTCGACTTCGCCATCGTCGGCGAGACCATCGCGGAAGACCGCTTCCTGATCATGCATGGCAACGAGGTGAAAGCCGACGTTCCGCTGTCGAAACTGTCCTCGGAAGCCCCCGAATACGATCGCCCCTGGGTCGAGACGCCCGTCGCGACCGCTGGCGAGGCGCTGCCCGAGATTGGTGCGATCGATGCGCTCAAGGCGCTGATCGGCTCGCCGAACTACGCGCATAAGTCCTGGGTCTACGAGCAATACGACACGCAGGTGATGGGCGACACGGTGCGCCGTCCGGGTCTCGGCGCGGGCGTCGTGCGCGTGCACGGCACCGACAAGGCGCTCGCCTTCACCGCCGATGTGACCCCGCGCTACGTCAAGGCGAACCCGTTCGAGGGCGGCAAGCAGGCGGTGGCCGAAGCCTATCGCAACCTGACAGCCGTGGGCGCGAAGCCGCTGGCCTCCACCGACAACCTGAACTTCGGCAACCCCGAGAAGCCCGAGATCATGGGCCAGTTCGTGGGCGCGATCAAAGGTATCGACGCCGCCGTGCGCGCGCTCGACATGCCGATCGTGTCGGGCAACGTCTCGCTTTACAACGAGACCGACGGCACCGGTATCCTGCCTACGCCGACCATCGGCGCGGTCGGCCTGCTGAGCTCGCTCGACGAGCTGATCGCGGGCCTGCCGACGGCGGGCGACGTGGCGATGGTGATCGGCGAGACC
Source organism: Thioclava sp. F36-7 (assembly GCF_002020075.1). Classification (NCBI taxonomy): domain Bacteria; kingdom Pseudomonadati; phylum Pseudomonadota; class Alphaproteobacteria; order Rhodobacterales; family Paracoccaceae; genus Thioclava; species Thioclava sp. F36-7. The sequence goes on from NZ_MPZR01000007.1 coordinate 238,174, forward strand.
AAGGGGCACCTCGATCAATCCGCGCTGGCGTTTGAAGCCTTCGGGCTCGAGTCCGGCGACGCGCCCGAGGTCGATCTCGACGTCGAGAAACGCAATGGCGAATTCCTGCGCGAGAACCGCGCGCTGGTCAAAGGCGCGAGCGATCTCTCGGACGGGGGCCTCGCGCTCGCGGCTTTCGAGATGGCGGAAGAGGCCGGTCTGGGCGTTACGCTCGAGGCTGACGACATCGCGACGCTCTTCGGCGAGGATCAGGGCCGCTACCTCGTGGCCTGCTCCTTCGATCAGGCCGAGGCGCTGATGGTCGCCGCCCGCCGCGCCGAGGTGCCGCTTTACACCGTGGGTCGCTTCGGCGGCGACACGGTCGGCTTCGGCTCGGACAGCGCCCCGCTGGAGGAGCTGTCGGCCCTCTATCGCAGCGCGTTCAAAGCAGCGATCGACGCCTGAGTTCTGTGATCTGACGCAGGGCGGGCATGCGCGCCGGGCGGTTCCTGACCGCCCGCGCACAAGCTAATGTCGCGGCGATCCACCGATTTCAGGTTCCCGCTTTGACCAGTTCCACCCTCGCCTATGCCGCCCGGCTGTTCCTCGCCGCGACGCTTGCCCTGACTGCCGCCCGGCTACTGGGCCTGACCAATATCTATTGGGCGGCCATGCCCGTCTGGGTCGTGATCCAACCCCATCGCGAAGACATGGCGCTGCGCGCGGTGCTGCGGGTCGCAGGCACCTTGGTCGGTGCCGGTATCGGGATCGCGGCTCTGACATGGCTTCCGGTGCCGGGAATCGCGCTGACCGTGGCGCTGACCGCAGCCGTCGGTGTCGGCATCGCCTACCGGATCGGGACGCATTGGGCCTATGGCTTCACGTTGATGGCGATCACGATCGGCGTGGTGGTCATGCCCGCGCTGGGGATGGGGGCGGATGCTATCCCGCTCGCGCTCGACCGGGTCGCCTGCACGCTTCTGGGCGTCATCTCGGTGACGGCAGTGAACTGGCTCTTCACGCCGGCCCGTCGCGCGCCGATGCCGCCGCGCCCGAACCCGCATTTCGTGCAGCAGCTTTGGCTGCGCATGGCGGCGGTGGCGGTGCTCACCGGCGGGGCCACGCTGATCGACGCCCATTTCACCCACCCCGCAGCGACCGCTGCCGCGCTTTCGGTAATCGTCTTCTCCTCGGTGTTGGGATCCATGCCGAATCCCCGCCCCGCCGTACGCTTCCTTGTGCCCGGTGTCGCGCTTGGGGTGCTCGCCGCGGTCGCCTATCGCGGGCTCACGCATCTGTCGGGCGGCGATCAGACCGAGCTTCTGATCCTCGCCTTCGCCTTCATCGCAGGCGGTGCGCTGCTGCGCGCCCATCCCCGCACCACGCTGATGGGGATCGACATCAACATGTGCTTCCTGCTCGCCGGAGAGATCGGCGCGCAGGGCCATTCGCTGCAAGTGACCGCCGCAGGCGCCGCCGCGATGTTCATCGGCAGCGTGGTCATCGCGACGCTCATGTTTTTCCTGTCGCGATTGCACCCGCCAGCGGCCGCCGCATAGGCCCGCGCCCCCGCGCATCCCCTTGCAGCCAGCCGCCGCGCCACTTAAGTTTGCGGCAAAGGACGAGGAGCCCTATTTATGGCAATGGAAGCCCATGACATCGAAGCCCTGATCCGGGCGGAATTCCCCGATGCCAAGATCACGATCACCGATCTCGCCGGGGACGGGAATCATTGGGCGGCGGAGGTCATCGACGAGAGCTTCCGCGGCAAGAACCGCGTCCAGCAACAGCGCGCGGTCTATGCCGCGCTCAAAGGGGCGATGGACGGGCCGAACGGAGTGCTGCACGCGCTCGCTTTGACCACCAAAGCGCCCGAATGATTTCACACACGTCTCCAAGCGGGACGGAGAAAGGATTTAGCGATGAACGCGCAAGACCAAATCGCCCAGCAAATCTCTGAGAATGACGTCGTTCTCTTCATGAAGGGCACCAAGGACATGCCGCAATGCGGGTTTTCGAGCCGCGTCGCGGGCGTGCTCAACTTCATGGGCGTGACCTACAAGGACGTCAACGTGCTCGCGGATCAGGACATCCGCCAAGGCATAAAAGACTATTCGGACTGGCCGACCATCCCGCAGCTCTACGTCAAAGGCGAATTCGTCGGCGGCTGCGACATCATCACCGAGATGACCCTCTCGGGCGAGTTGGACCAGCTGTTCGAGACCAAGGGCGTGAGCTTCAACAAGGACGCCGCCGAACAGATCCGCGCCGCCAACGCCTAAGCGCAGATCCCGACTAAATCGAAAGCCCCGTCACTCTGTGGCGGGGCTTTTGCGTTTCAGCGTCGGTCCGAGTTGGGCGCGGCCCGGCGGCCCTGCACCTGCGTCTCACTTGCGCCCGATGAAGCGGTCGAACCAGCCCTTCGCGCCCTCTTCGGCATCGTCCCAGGCCTCGCTCGCATCCTCGAATAGCGGATCGATCGAGCGCTGACGGAACTGTCGCCACGTCGCACGGATCGTCAGCAAGACGATGACCAGAAGCGTCAGGATGATGATGCTGCCCCAGGGAATGATCCGCGTATCCGGCCCCGGCACGACCTTCAGCCCGACCGCATTCGGATAGATCGTCAGCCAGCGCGAGCGCCAGCCATAGCGCGTCACCGACACCCAGATCGGATCGGCCGAGGTCGAGATCAGCGACTCCGCCTGTGCCTGCAGGTCCGAACTGTCGAGCTTGAAATAAGGCGGCCAGCCCCAGCCGGTATCCTCGTTGCGGAAGACCAGCGTCTTGCCGTTGGGACGCACAGAGTTGATGAAACGCACATCTCGGCTGGTCGCACTCGCGGTGCCGACGTCAGGCGCGGCCCAGAAGATCGAGTTCTCGCCGAAATCGACGCGGCGCACCTCTGTGCCGACGATCCGCACGATGTCATGGCGCGGCAGGTTGTAATGCAGGAACACCGCGACGAAGCCGATCACGACCAGCCAGAAGCCCCATTTCACGTAACGCATCGGATTCTCACCTGTAATTCATCAGATAGATAATGAGCCCCACCACGACGATCGGCAGGACATAGACCAGCCAGATCAGCTTGCGCAGCAGGCTTTTCTCATAGTCCCGCATCCCGGCCTCGACGAAGGTATCGCGCGTGGTCTCGGCACGGCCCTCGGCGGCGGCCTCGTTCCAATCCTCTTCCAGCGCCTCGCGCCGGACCGACCGGGCATAGAGACGCACCAGCCAGAACAGGACCGTCAGCACGATCAGCCCGAAGATCGCCAGTCGAATGAAGGCCAGCATCGCGCGCCCTCCTTGCCCCTCGCTGTCGCAAGCCTAGGCCGCGGCGGCACGGTTGACCAGATCAGCCCTTCCGGCGCGCCATGCCGATCCGGATCAGCTTGATCACGATGGCCGAAGCCGCGACCGGAATCAGCGCGAGCACATAGGTCGCGGCGAACATCTGGCGCGGCACATAGCCGTTCGAGCAGCTCGCCGTGTCGGAGAAGAAATGCAGCACGAAGCCCGCACCGCAGGCGGTGCCGGTCATGTAGAAAGCGGGCACGATCATCGCGACGGGCACCAGCGCCAAGAGCTTCGCCCAGTCGTATTTCGACAGCCACCCTCCGACCGCAATGCAAAGCACGAGCGCGAAGGCCAAGAACAGGTTCATCCGTCCCTCCGTAGGAATTTGCACCGCAATAGCGCGCGGGGGCGCCAAAAGCCATGTGTTTTCAAACCTTGCGTTTTCGCTTGGCCGGCGGCAGCGCCCGGCGCTAGCCTTGGGTATGGACCTCGCCACTCGCCTGAAATCCGCCATCGACGCGCGCCGCGATGATCTGATCGCGCTGACGCAGGCACTGATACGCATTCCGACGCTGAACCCGCCGGGGCGCAATTACCGCGAAATCTGCGATTTTCTCGCCGCCTATCTCTCCGAACGCGGCTTCACGACCGAACTGATCCGCGCCCACGGCGCGCCCGGCGACAGCGAGACCTATCCGCGCTGGAACCTCGTCGCCCGCATCGAGGGCACGCGCCCCGGCGACTGCGTGCATTTCAACTCGCATCACGACGTGGTCGAGATCGGCCATGGCTGGACCCGCGACCCGTTCGGGGCCGAGATCGACGGAGACCGCATCTACGGGCGCGGCGCCTGCGATATGAAAGGCGGGCTCGCGGCCTCCCTCATCGCGGCCGAAGCCTTCCTCGACACCTGCCCCGATTTCGCGGGCAGTATCGAGATTTCCGCCACTGCCGACGAGGAATCGGGCGGCTATGGCGGTGTGGCCTATCTGGCCGAGCAGGGCCGCTTCGATCCCGCCCGCGTGCAGCATGTCATCATCCCCGAGCCGCTGCACAAGGACCAGATCTGCCTCGGTCATCGCGGCGTCTGGTGGGCCGAGGTAGAGACCCATGGCAGGATCGCGCATGGCTCGATGCCTTTCCTCGGCGACAGCGCGATCCGCCATATGAGTGCCGTTCTGAGCGAAATGGAGGAAACGCTCTACCCGCTCCTTCTGGGCAAGCAGACCGAGATGCCCGTGATCCCGGAAGGCGCGCGGGCCTCGACGCTGAACGTCAACTCGATCCATGGCGGCGCGCCGGAAGAGGGGGCCGATTACACCGGCCTGCCCACGCCCTGCGTCGCCGATCGCTGCCGCATCGTGATCGACCGCCGCTTTCTGATCGAGGAAGACCTCGCCGAGGTGAAGGCCGAAATCACCGACCTGATGGAGCGCGTGAAAGCCCAGCGTCCGAGCTTCCGCTATGAAATCCGCGACCTGTTCGAGGTACAGCCCACGATGACCGACAAGGGCGCGCCGATCGTGCGTTCCACCGCCGCGGCGATCGAGGCGGTGCTGGGCCGCGAGGCTGCTTACGTCGTCTCTCCCGGCACCTATGATCAGAAGCATATCGACCGGATCGGGCGGCTGCAGAACTGCATCGCCTACGGGCCGGGCCTTCTGGAGCTCGCCCATCAGCCCGACGAATGGGTCGGCATCGAGGATATGGCCGACAGCGCGAAGGTCATGGCGCTGGTTCTGGCAGAACTGCTGGGTCCCTAGGGGCGCTGCCCCTCGACGCGTGCCGCGCCTCACCCCGGGATATTTCAACCAAGGCGAAGCAGGATCATTTCCGTCTTCGGGCTTGCCCTAGTATCCCGGGGGGCGACGCAGTCGCGGGGGCAGCGCCCCCTCGAGAGATCAGACGGCGATATTGTCGATCAGGCGCACATCGCCCAGCCAGATCGCAGCCAGCATCCGCGCCGGTTGCGACAGATCCGTCGCAGGTTTCAGCCCGTCGACCGTGCGCAGTTCGAGATAATCGAGCGCCCCGAAGCCCGCGTCTTTCAGCTCGGCTTTCGCATCGTTGAGCGCGCCCTCGACCGGCACGCCGTCGCGGATCTTCGCGGCCGCTTCCTGCATCACCGTATGCAGGCGCGGCGCCAATTCGCGCTCCTCAGCCGTCAGCCGCACATTGCGCGAGGACATCGCGAGCCCGTCCTCCTCGCGGATGGTCGGGCAGCCGATGATGCGGATCGGCATGTTGAGATCGCGGGTGAGCTGCTGGACCACCTGCAATTGCTGCCAGTCCTTCTCGCCGAAGAACGCGCGCCCCGCCTGCGTCATGCCGAAGAGCTTCGAGCAGACCGTCGCCACGCCATCGAAATGGCCGGGCCGGAACGCGCCCTCCAGCGGCTCGGTGATGCCCGCGACGGACACGGTGGTGGCGAACCCGTCGGGATAGACCTCGTCCACGCCCGGCGCGAAGAGCACGTCGACCCCTTCGGCTTCCAGAAGCGCCAGATCCTGCGCCTCGTCGCGCGGGTATTTGTCGAGGTCCGAGGCGTTGTTGAACTGCATCGGGTTCACGAAGACCGTCACGATCACGCGGTCCGATTGCTTGCGCGCGGCGCGGGCGAGGCTGAGGTGGCCGTCATGCAGCGCGCCCATCGTCGGCACCACGCCGACCAGCATCCCCGAGCGTTTCCACGCCGACACCTTGTCGCGCAGTTCAGCGGCCTTGCGGATCACCTGCGTCATTTCTTCACCTCATCGGCGAAGCTGTGCTCGGCTGCCGGGAAGCTGCGGTCGCGCACCTCGGCTGCGTAATCGGCGACGGCGGCTTCGGCTTCCTGACCGAGCTGGCCGAAGCGCTTGACGAATTTCGGTTTGAAATCGGTGAAGAGGCCCAGCATGTCGTCGACCACCAGCACCTGCCCGTCGCAGCCCGCGCCCGCGCCGATGCCGACGGTGGGGATAGCGACCATCGCTGTGATCTCGTCGGCCAGCCCCTGCGGCACTTTCTCCAGCACCACCGAGAACGCACCCGCCTCGGCCACCGCTTTCGCATCCTTGACCAGACGCGCCCGGCTGTCGCCGCGGCCCTGCACCTTGTAGCCGCCCAGCGTGTTCACCGATTGCGGGGTCAGCCCGATATGGGCCTGCACCGGGATACCGCGCGCGGTCAGAAACGCGATGGTCTCGGCCATATGCGCCCCACCTTCGAGCTTCACCGCCCCCGCGCCGGTCTCGGCCATCAAGCGCGAGGCATTGCGGAACGCCTGCGCCGGGCTTTCCTCATAGGACCCGAACGGCATGTCGATCACCATCAGCGCATTCGAGAGGCCGCGTGCGACCGCTTGGCCGTGGAGGATCATCATCTCCATCGTCACGCCCAGCGTCGAGGGCAGCCCGTGGAGCACCATGCCCACCGAGTCGCCGACCAGCACGAGATCGCAATGGCTGTCGACCAGTTTCGCAATCGGCGTAGTATAGGCGGTCAGGCAAACGATCGGCGCGCCGCCCTTCATCGCGAGAATATCTGCGGGCATTTTCTGCCGCGTGGTTCCGGTGACGCTCATGGCATCCTCCTGATCTGCTTGCGCGCGAGTCCTAGCGTCACCCGGCCCGCAAGGAAAGACGTGAACGCGCAAACGCTGCGGCATCGGGGCGCGTATCGCGTCATTTGGCGCGGTTCTGGAGGCGTCGCGGCCCAAGAAAAACGGCGCGAGGTTGCCCCCCGCGCCGTAAATATTTTTTCCGAAAAGATCGGCTCGATCAGTTGGTCGTATCGACGCAGGTCCCGGTCCCGGAATAGCCACAATCGACAGTGGAGCCGGCATTCTCGCCCGAGCCGCCGACTTCCTGGGCCATCGCGACCGAAGCCTGATGCTGCTCTTCTTCGACCTTCTGCTGATCGGGGATCTGGCCGGCTTTCCACGCGGCCTCGTCCTCGTTGATCGCCACCTGATTATAGGCGGAAACCACATAGCCCGAATGCAGCTGCACGACCGGACCTTCCATCTCGAGGCTTTCGGCGCGGCTGCGCACCTTCACCGGCGTGCCCTTCGGCACTTTCGAGAACAGGTCGATGATGTCCTGATTGAACAGACGGATACAGCCAGCCGAGGTCGCACGCCCGATCGAGGACGGATCCATCGTGCCGTGGATGCGGTAATAGGTATCCCGGTTACCCTGGTAGAGATAGAGCGCACGCGCGCCCAGCGGATTGTCCAGACCACCCGGCAGACCGTCTTTCAGCGGCCCGTAGAGGTCGGGATCTTCCTGGATCATGTTCTGCGTCGGCGTCCAGCTCGGATATTCCTGCTTGCGCTTGATCGTGGCATCCCCCGAGAAGGTCTTGCCATCGCGACCGACTGCGACGCCGTAGCGCTCTGCCTTGCCCGGCGCGGTGATGTAGTAGAGGAAGCGCGCATAGGGATCGACGACGATCGTCCCGACAGCCTCGGGCCCGTGATAGGGCACGACCTGGCGGCGGTTGCGCTCCACCAGATATTTCGGACTGATCGCCGGGATGGTTTTCCCGTCATCTTCGCGCGCCTGATATTCGGCGGGCACGGCCTTCGTCGACTGGGTCGGTTGCGCATAGCGCTGTTCCGGCGCACTCGCGCAGGCAGCCAAGATGCCAGCCAGCCCGAAGAGCATGGCCGGGCGGATTGCGCGTTTGAGCGTCGAATAACTCGCGGTCACTTGCAATTTTCCTGTCTCTTTTTCCGGTGGGCCTTCGGCCCGGTTCCGTCATTCAAGGGGCTAGATAGGGGAAAGTTCCCTCCACTCACACTCACATGAATGTGATCTGGTCGCGTCCGGCAGATTCCTGCCCTCTTGATTTTCCGCGCGCGCGCGCCGAGCGTGCTGCGAAATCGCGTGACAAAAGGAGGTGCCGCGCATGAGTTTGCCGCTTTGGTTCGATCCCGAGGAGATGTTGATCGGAGGCGTCTGGCGCAAGCCCGATGCGCGCCTTTCCGTGGAATGCCCCTCGGATGGGCGCGAGATGGCGCAGATCGCCCGGGGCGGCAAGCCGGAGATCGACGCAGCGGTCGAGGCCGCACAGGCGGCGCTTGCAGGCGAATGGGGAAAGCTAAGCGCGGCAGAGCGCGGGCGGCTCCTGCTGAAGATGTCCGGGCTCGTGCTGGCCCATGCCGAGGATCTGGCCGTGATCGAGGCGCTCGATGTCGGCAAACCGTTGACGCAGGCACGCGCCGATGTGGCGGCACTGGCGCGTTATCTGGAATACTATGGCGGGGCCGCCGACAAGGTGATGGGCGAGACGATCCCCTATCTCAACGGCTACACCGCCTACACGCTGCGCGAGCCGCATGGCGTGACCGCGCATATCGTGCCGTGGAACTACCCGATGCAGATCATAGGGCGCTCGGTCGCAGCCGCCTTGGCGATGGGCAATGCGGCGGTCGTGAAACCTGCCGAGGAAGCCTCGCTCACCGCGCTGGCCTTCGGGCGGATCGCGCAAGAAGCGGGGATGCCAGCCGGGGCGCTCAATATCGTTCCGGGTCTGGGAGAGGAAGCCGGGGCCGCGCTCTCGGCCCATCTCGGCATCCAGCATATCTCCTTCACCGGATCGGTCGCGGTTGGCCAACGCATTCAGGCAGCCGCCGCAGCGAATGCCGTGCCGGTCACGCTGGAGCTTGGCGGCAAATCCCCGCAGCTGGTCTTCGCCGATGCCGATCTCGACCGTGCGCTGCCCTTCCTCGTGAACGCAGGCATCCAGAACGCCGGGCAGACCTGCTCGGCCTCCTCGCGCATCCTCGTGCAGCGCTCGCGCTATGACGAGGTGCTGGAGAAAATGGCCGCGCGCTATCGTGGCCTGACGGCGGGGCCCGCGCTTGGCGATCACGACCTCGGCCCGCTGATCTCGGGGCGGCAGAAAGGGATCGTCGAGGGCTATCTGGCGCTTGCCTCCGACCTCACTATCGCAGCCCAAGGGCGGATCGCAGAGAACGTCCCCGCAGGCGGTCATTACGTCGCGCCGACCCTGATCGGCGGTGGTCATAGCGCGCATCGGCTCGCGCAGGAGGAAATCTTCGGCCCGGCGCAGATCGTCATTCCCTTCGAGGACGAGGAAGAGGCCGTCGCCATCGCGAACGGCACGGAATACGGGCTCGTCGCCTCGGTCTGGTCGGAGAATGGCGGGCGGACGATGCGGCTCGCACGGAGGCTCCGTGCGGGACAGGTCTTCCTGAACAATTACGGCGCAGGCGGAGGCGTGGAGCTTCCCTTCGGCGGCATCGGCAAATCCGGGCACGGGCGCGAGAAAGGGTTCGAGGCGCTCTACGGCTTCTCCACCCTGAAAACCGTCGCCGCCTGGCATGGCTGATCTCGGGCTTGCTAAAACATCCCGGGGGACGGTCGGAGACCGGGGGGCAGAGCCCCCTTGCACCCGATGTGTCCTGCGACAACAGTAGGCCCCGAGGAGGAGCACCGATGAGACTGGAAGGCAAAAGCGCGATCGTCACCGGCGCGGGCTCGGGCTTCGGCGCGGGGATCGCGCGCCGCTTCGCCGCCGAGGGTGCGCGGGTTCTGGTCGCGGATCTCAACGCCGAGGCCGCGCAGGCCATCGCCGACGAGATCGGCGGCGTGGCCTGCACCGTGGATGTCAGCCGCGATGCGGATGTCGCCGCACTGGCGCAGGCGGCGCGCGAGGCGTTCGGGCAGATCGACATTCTGGTGAACAACGCAGGGACCACCCATCTGCCGAAGCCGATGGAGGAGGTGACCGAGGAGGAGTTCGACCGCGTCCTCACCGTGAATGCGAAATCGGTCTACCTGACTGCACGCCACATCGTGCCGGGGATGAAAGCGCGCGGCGCGGGCGCGATCCTGAACGTAGCCTCGACCGCAGGCGTCAGCCCGCGGCCGAACCTGAGCTGGTACAATGCCTCGAAGGGCTGGATGATCACCGCGACCCGCGCGATGGCGGTGGAGCTTGCGCCCTCCGGGGTCCGCGTCAACGCGATCAACCCGGTCGCCGGAGAGACCCCGCTTCTGAAAAGCTTCATGGGCGAGGACACGCCGGAGATCCGCGCGAAGTTTCTCTCGACCATCCCGCTGGGGCGGTTCTCGACGCCCGAGGACATGGCGAACGCGGCGCTGTTTCTGTGCTCCGACGAGGCGAGCATGATCACCGGCGTCGCGATGGAGGTCGATGGCGGGCGCTGTATCTGAGCGCAGAGCATTGAGTTGGGGGCGTTGCCCCCACACCCCCAGGATATTTGGACCAAGAGGAAGATGAAGGCAGGGCCGAACAATCTGATCACCGATATCGCCGGGCTGCGCGTGGGCAATACCGAAGATGCGGGCCTGCGCTCGGGCGTGAGCGTTCTGGTCGGCGAACGCCCCTTCACGGCGGCGGTGCAGGTGATGGGCGGCGCGCCCGGCACGCGGGAGACCGATCTTCTGGCGCCCGATAAGCTGGTGCAGGAGGTCGATGCGCTGGTGCTCTCGGGCGGCTCGGCCTTCGGGCTTGGCGCCTGCGACGGCGTGATGGCGGGGCTGCGCGCGCAAGGGCGCGGTTTCGCGGTGGGCGATCAGCGCGTGCCAATCGTGCCCGGCGCGATCCTGTTCGATCTGCTCAATGGCGGCGACAAGAGTTGGACCGAGACGCCCTATCCCGGGCTTGGGCGCGCGGCGCTCGAGGCGGCCACGGAGCGTTTCGAGATCGGCAGCGCCGGGGCGGGCTTCGGGGCGATGACCGGGACTTTCAAAGGCGGGCTTGGCTCGGCTTCGGCTGTATTAGAGAGCGGCTTCACGGTCGGCGCGCTGGTGGCGGTGAACGCGCTTGGCTCGGTGACCGTCGGCGAGGGCCCGCATTTCTCGGCCGCACCGTGGGAGATCGACGGCGAGTTCGGCGGGCTGGGTCCCGCGCCAAACCATGATCCCAGCGCCGAGCCCGAACCGATGAAACGCCAGGGCGAGGCCACGACCATCGCCATCGTCGCGACCGATGCCGCGCTCACCCAAGCGCAGGCGCAGCGCATGGCCACGGCCGCCCATGACGGCATGGCGCGGGCCATCTTGCCCTCCCATACACCGATGGACGGCGATTTGATCTTCGCCGCCGCGACCGGCGAGAAGCCGTTGCACGATCCGGTCCGCGACCCGTTTCAGCTTGGCCATGCGGCGTCTTGCGTGCTTGCCCGCGCCATCGCCCGCGCCATCTATGAAGCCAAAGAACACCCCGGCGATCTGCAGCCCTGCTGGCGCAGCCGTTACGGAACATCAAAAAGCCCGGCGCATTGACCGGACGACCCATCCAGCCCTTCGGAGGACATCATGCTCGACGACAAGACCGACCTCAAATCCATCCTCAAGGATCCCTCGCTTCTGGCGACCAAGGCCTTCGTCGCGGGCGAATGGGTCGACGCCGATGACGGCACCACCTTTGACGTGACCAACCCCGCGCGGGGCGACGTGATCTGCACCGTACCCGATCTGGGCCGCGCCGAGACCGCCCGCGCCATCGCTGCCGCTGACGAGGCGATGAAGGACTGGGCCGCGCGCACCGGCAAGGAACGCGCGCAGATCATGCGCAAATGGTACGACCTGATGATGGAGAACCAGGACGATCTCGGCGCGATCCTGACCGCCGAGATGGGCAAGCCGCTGGCCGAGGCGAAGGGCGAGATCGCCTATGGCGCAGGCTTCATCGAGTGGTTCGGCGAAGAGGCCAAGCGGGTCTATGGCGAGACGATCCCGGGCCATCAGCGCGACAAGCGGATCACAGTAATCAAGCAGCCGATCGGGGTCGCAGCCTCGATCACGCCGTGGAACTTCCCCAACGCGATGATCGCGCGCAAGGCGGGCCCGGCGCTCGCGGTGGGCTGCGGTTTCGTCTGCCGCCCGGCCTCCGAGACGCCCCTCTCGGCGCTGGCGATGGCGGTGCTGGGCGAACGCGCGGGCCTGCCCAAAGGCATCCTCTCGGTCATCACCTCCGCGAAAGCCTCCGATATCGGCAAGGAGTTCTGCGAGAACCACACCGTGCGCAAGCTGACCTTCACCGGCTCGACCGAGGTGGGCCGTATCCTGCTGCGTCAGGCGGCGGATCAGGTGATGAAATGCTCGATGGAACTGGGCGGCAACGCGCCCTTCATCGTGTTCGACGACGCCGATCTCGACGCCGCGGTCGAAGGCGCGATGGCGTCGAAATTCCGCAATAACGGTCAGACCTGCGTCTGCGCCAACCGCATCTACGTCCAGTCCGGGGTCTATCACGCCTTTGCCGAGAAGCTGGCCAAGGCCGTCAACGCCCTCAAGGTGGGCGACGGCCTCAAGGAAGGCGTCGAGGCTGGCCCGCTGATCAACGAGGACGCGGTCAAGAAGGTGCAGGAGCATATTCAGGACGTGCTCGATCATGGCGGCTCGATCGTCACCGGAGGCGAGCGGCACGAGATGGGCGGCACCTTCTTCCAGCCGACCGTGCTGACCGGGGTCACGCAGGAGGCCAAGGTCTCGCATGAGGAGACCTTCGGCCCCGTCGCCCCGCTCTTCAAGTTCGAGACCGAGCAGGAGGCGATCGCCAAGGCCAATGACACAATCTTCGGCCTTGCGAGCTATTTCTACGCCCGCGACGTGGGCCGCATCACCCGCGTTCAGGAAGGTCTGGAATACGGGATCGTCGGCGTGAACACCGGCCTGATCTCAACCGAGGTCGCGCCCTTCGGCGGCGTAAAGCAATCGGGTCTGGGCCGCGAAGGGTCGCATCACGGCGTCGAGGATTATCTCGAGATGAAATATATCTGTCTCGCGGTCTGAGACCGAGCCGAGGCGAAAGGACAGTTCAGAGGGCGGGCCGCGTGTCCGCCCTCTCTTTCATTAATACTCACCGCTGCTTATCTTGTCCGTGAATGAGAATGAGGGGCCGGGCTTTGGGCATTTCCGACATTGCGGACGGGATCACGCGCGGGATCGAGGGCATGGGCCATTCGGTCTCGGAGGCGCTGTTCGAACCGGTGATCCGGCTCGGCGTGACGGGTCTGTCGCGCGCGGGCAAGACCGTGTTCATCACCTCGCTAGTCGCGAACCTGCTGGATCGCGGGCGGATGCCTGCGCTGGGATCGGCGTCGGATATCACCGCCGCCTATCTGCAGCCGCAGCCCGACGACACCGTGCCGCGCTTCGACTTTGAGAGCCACCTTGCCGCGCTGACCGGCCCTTCGCCGCATTGGCCCGAGGGCACGCGCGCCGTCTCGGAGCTGCGGCTGTCCTTCCGCATCCAGCCGCGCGGGATGCTGGGCGCGGTGCGGGGTCCGCGCGTCGTGCATCTCGATATCGTGGATTACCCCGGCGAGTGGCTGCTCGACCTCGGGCTTATGGACAAAAGCTATGCCGAGTGGTCGGCAGAGGCGCTGGCGCGTCTGCCGAACCGTCCGCAAGGCGCGGAATATCTGACGCAATCCGAGGCGGCGGACGGCACCGCGGAATTCACCGAGCCGCAAGCCAAGGCGCTGGCGGCGGGCTTCACCCGATACCTCACCGAGGCGCGCGATGCGGGGTTCTCTGACTGCACGCCGGGGCGCTTCCTGCTGCCCGGCGAGATGGCCGGATCGCCCGCCCTGACCTTCGCGCCGCTGCCCGCGGGCGACGCCCCGCGCGGCTCGCTTCGGCGCGAGATGGAGCGCCGCTACGACGCCTACAAACGCGAGGTCGTGCGCCCCTTCTTCCGCGATCATTTCGCCAAGATCGACCGACAGGTGGTGCTGGTCGACGTATTGGGCGCGATCCATTCGGGGCCCGCCGCGCTCGACGATCTGCGTCAGGCGATGGCCGATATTCTGGCGGCCTTCCGTCCGGGCCGCGCAAGCTGGCTGACCTCGCTGATCGGCGGCAAGCGGGTCGAGAAAATCCTCTTCGCCGCGACCAAGGCGGATCACCTGCACCATACGCAACACGCCCGCCTGACCGCGATCACCGGCGCACTGCTGCGCGAGGCCAAGGACCGTGCCGATTTCGCGGGCGCGAAGACTCTCGCGCTGTCGATCGCGGCGCTGCGCAGCACCACGGAAGAAACCCTCTCGCATGACGGGGCGGAATTGCAGGCCGTGCGCGGGCGGCTGGAGAACGGCAAGTCGGTCGCGCTCTATCCCGGCGAATTGCCCGCCGACCCGGCGCAGCTTCTCTCGCCCGCGGCGCAAGGGGCGTCCGCGTGGCTCGACGAGGATTATTCGATCATGAACTTCGCCCCGGCCCCGGTGATCTTGCGTCCTGGCGAAGGCCCGCCGCATATCCGGCTCGACCGCGCGGCCGATTTCCTGATCGGGGACAAGCTATGAAAAAACCGGTGATGATCGAGATCGAGGACGCGCCCTCGCCCGCCGAGGCCGCGCCGATCGAGGATATGCCGAGCGCGACCGAGGAACGGCTGGAGGGCCGCGCCATGCAGATCGCGACCCGGCTGGGGGCACGGCGCACCTCGCCCATCGTGCGCTTCTTCTGGCGCGCGAGCGTGGCGCTGGTGGGCTTCCTGATCTCTGTCGCGCTCTGGCGCTTCATCGACGGGCTGTTCGCCACCCATCCGATCCTCGGCTGGATCGGCACCGCGCTGGTCGCGGCCTTCGCGCTTGGCGCGCTGCTGATCACCGGGCGCGAGATCGCGGCCTTCTCGCGGCTGGCGCGGCTCGACAAGGTCCATAAGGAAGTCTCGGAAGCGCTGAGCGAAGATGATCTGAGCCGCGCGCGGAAGGTCACGGCGCATGTCTCGGGCCTCTATGCCGCGCGGCCCGAGATGGACTGGGCGCGCAAGCGGCTGGCCGAGCAAACGGGCGAGGTACTCGACACCGGCACGCTGATGGGGCTGGCCGAAGCCGAGCTGATGGGACCGCTCGACGCGGCCGCGCGGCTGGAGATCGAGGCCGCCGCGCGCACCGTCGCCACGGTGACCGCCGTCGTACCGCTGGCACTCGCAGACGTCTTCACCGCGCTGACCGCGAACCTGCGAATGATCCGGCGCATCGCAGAAATCTATGGGGGGCGCTCCGGCACGCTCGGCTCGATCCGGCTGGCGCGGACGGTGATGACCCATCTCGTCGCGACCGGCGCGGTGGCGGCGGGCGACGATCTAATCGAGACCGTCACCGGCGGCCATCTGGTGTCGAAACTCTCGCGCCGCTTCGGCGAAGGTGTCATCAACGGAGCACTGACCGCCCGCGTCGGCATCGCCGCGCTGGAGGTCTGCCGTCCGATGCCCTTCCGCAAGTTGCAAAAGCCCCGCGTGACGAACCTGATCGGACGGTCGCTGACCGGCGTGTTCGGGAAGAAAGAGGACTGAGCCTCTTCCTCTTGGCAGAAGTATCCCGGGGGGTGAGGCGGAGCTAGCGGCCTTCCAGTGGAAGGACGCCCCGCCGAACGCCCGAAGCGCAAGCGAAGGGCCGTCAGAGCGGGGGCAGCGCCCCCTCCACCTCTAGTTTTGCGCGCCTACGCGCGCGGGTCATTTCAGCTTCGGAATACCGCCCGCAAAGGTCTCGCGTTCGACCACGCCCTGCCGCAGGCTCATGCCGATGCGATGGGCGAGCGCCGACCAACCCGCCGCCTGTTCGGGCGACAGTTCCTCGATCAGCACCTTGTCGAATTCCGCGAGCCAGGTTGAAAACATTCCCGGGCGCACATTGCCTGCCGCGCGGTGGACCTGCATGGGCGAGCCATCATAGCCCGGTTTGCGCAGGATCGCGTTCTTCCAGAACCGCGCGACCTTGTCCTCATGGGTGGGCCAGTCGGTGACATGCACCGCAAAGACCGGACCGAGCATCGCGTGGCTGCGCACGCGCTCGTAGAAGCGCGCCACGACGCGGTCGATCTCCGCCTCGGTGATCTCGAAACGTGCCAAGGGGTCAGCCATCGCCAAAGAGGTCCGTCTGCGGGGTGGCGGGTTTCGGTGCCTCGAGCCCCAGATGCCGCCACGCCCGCGCGCCCAGCATCCGCCCGCGCGGGGTGCGGCTGATCAGGCCCTGTTGCAGCAGGTAGGGTTCGATGACTTCCTCGATCGCGTCGCGGCTTTCCGAGAGCGCGGCCGAGAGCGTCTCCACCCCCACCGGGCCACCGCCGTAATGATCGGCCATCAGCATCATGTAGCGCCGGTCCGCACCGTCGAGCCCGAGATTGTCGACACCGAGCCGCGTCAACGCGCGGTCCGCGATCTCGCGGGTCAGCCGCCCGTCGCCTTCGACCAGCGCGAAATCGATGACCCGGCGCAGCAGGCGACCTGCGATGCGCGGGGTGCCCCGGGCGCGCTTGGCGATCTCGCGGGTGCCCGCGGGGTCGGACGGGATACCCAGAAGCCGCGACCCGCGCGTCACGATCAGGTCCAGCTCGTCCTCGGTGTAGAACTGCAGCCGCGTCGGGATGCCGAAGCGGTCGCGCAGCGGCGTCGTCAGCAGTCCGAGCCGCGTCGTGGCGCCGACCAGCGTGAAGGGCTGCAACTCGATCCGCACAGTGCGCGCGGCAGGGCCCTCGCCGATCACCAGATCGAGCTCGAAATCTTCCATCGCGGGGTAGAGCACTTCCTCCACCGCCGGGTTCATCCGGTGGATTTCGTCGATGAAGAGCACGTCGCGCGCTTCGAGATTGGTCAGGATCGCGGCGAGGTCGCCCGCCTTGGCCAGAACCGGCCCCGAGGTCATCTTGAAATTCACACCGAGCTCGCGCGCCATGATCTGCGCGAGCGTCGTCTTGCCCAGACCGGGCGGGCCGTGGAACAGCGTGTGATCCATCGCCTGGCTGCGCATCTTGGCGCTTTCGATGAAGACGCGCAGATTGGCGCGGGCTTCGGCCTGACCGGTGAATTCCTCCAGCGCCTGCGGGCGCAGGGCGCGGTCGGCGTCTTCGGGCAGGCGGTCGGGCCGCAGGGTGGGATCGGGTTCGCTCATCGTCATTTACTGTCGCGCCTTTGGCGGAGGGGAGCAAGCGGGGCTCTGCCCCGCACCCCGGGATATTTTCACCAAGAGGAAAAGGTCAATCCTTTGGGGCCAGGAGCCTTAGCGCCGCGCGGATCAGCTTCGCCGTGTCGGTGACCTCCGGGTCGTCATTGGCCTGCGCGACGGCACCGGCCGCGTCGGACGGCGCATAACCGAGATTTGTGAGCGCGGAGATCGCCTCGGCCGTGAAGTTCACCTTGGGCGTGGCGGCCGGGGCGGATTTCTTTGCCGGCTTCTTGGCGGGCGCGTCCTCGATCACCTCGGGGGTGGCATCAACGGTGAACTCCGCCCCCATCGCCATGACGGTCGGCGCTTTCTCCTTCAGCTCCAGCACCACGCGCTGCGCAAGTTTCGGGCCGACGCCGGGGGCGGATTTCACCGCCGACCAGTCGCCCAGCGCGATCGCGCGGCCCAGACCGTCCGCGCCGAGCGTGCCGAGGATCGCGAGCGAGGCTTTCGCGCCGATCCCCTGCACCGAGGTCAGCAGCCGGTGCCATTCCTTCTCCAACAGCGTCGGGAAGCCGAAAAGCTGCAGCAGATCCTCGCGCACCAACAGATCGGTATAGAGCGCGCAGGCCTCGCCCACGGGCGGCAGCGATTGCGCGGTGCGCTGGCTGACATGGACGACATAGCCCACGCCGCGCACGTCGATCATGACATGGTCGAGCGCGCGGTGAATGATGACGCCTGCGATGCGACCGATCATGCGCGCCTCCGTTGCGTCGTGCCCAAGGCATCACGGGAAAGCTGCGCCGCGTTCATCCGAGCCGCCGATTGCAGATGGAAAGCGTGGCAGATCGCAATGGCGAGCGCATCGGCCGCATCGGCCCCTTCGAACTGCACGCCGGGCAGTTGATGGCGCACCATATGCTGCACCTGCGTCTTGTCGGCATGGCCGACGCCGACGACGGTTTTCTTGATCGCGTTGGGGGCGTATTCGCCGACCTCGAGCCCGGCCTGCGCAGGCGCCAGAAGCGCAATGCCGCGCGCCTGCCCCAGTTTCAGCGTCGCCACCGCGTCCTTGTTGACGAAGGTCTGCTCTACCGCGGCCGCTTCGGGGGCGTGGGTCGCGATGACCGCGCTCAGCCCTTCGTGCAGCACCAGCAGGCGCTTTGCCAAATCCTTACCTTCGGAGTGGAGAATCCCGTTCGCGACGTGTCTGAGTCGCGATCCGTCCATCTCGATCACGCCCCATCCGAGATTGCGTAACCCCGGATCGATCCCGATCACCCGCATTTGCCCTGCCTCGTTCTCGTGTTGTTTCGCAAGAACTAGCACGAAAAGGGAACATCGACCAGAGCGGATACAAAAACCGGCTTCATATCACATGCGATTCCTGCATGGCGGGGCTGCCAAAACTGAGATTGTTTTCGCACCCTGCCAGTCTTATCTGCGCTTCAGAAGATGTAATGCCCGAAACTTGAGCAGTTTGTGAACGAAGGATCCTCCCCATGGCTTCGATGGATATCAACACCCGCATGAGCCGCAGCGCCCGACCGAGCGTCTTTACCTCGCTGATCGCAGCCCTGCACGACTGGAACGACGCACGCGTCACCCGCAAGGCTCTGATGAAGCTCAGCGACCGCGCGCTGGACGATATCGGCCTGACCCGGCTCGACGTGGCGCGCCTGCGCTAACGCGACCGACAGGTCATGCGAAAAGGGCTGCCCCGGCAACGGCGCAGCCCTTTCTTTATGGCGTAATGGCTTCGGTGCTCAGCCGATATACGGCGCGAGCAGCCCGGCGATCTTACGGGTGATCGGGTCGGCATGCATGATCCAGGCCCCCACCCGTTCGAATTGCGAGCCGCTGGCGAGGCTTGCGACGCGCGCCTCGTAGCTCTCCTGGCCCACCTGCGCGAGCATCGCGCCCTTCACCAGCAGAATACCGGCAAAGATCAGCGCCACCCCGCGCAGCGGAATACTGCGGCGCGATTTCGGGCGCATGGAATCGAAATAGCTGCGCCCCAATGCACCGGACGCCTCGAATGCACCGCCTGCTTGATGGATCTGGTCGATCCGATGCAGGCGCTTTTCAAAAGACTCTATTTGTGGATCGCGCATGGCAAACCCCGTTAACTGCGATGCCCCAAAGGCAATTTCTCAGGTCAGGGTAAAGCAATCCTTACCGCAATCGGAGCGGATTTGTGGCGGATTAAGCGCGCTGCATGGCCAATGTCGTCCATTCGCCGAATTCCTTACGCGAATGGGAAACAAAGCCCTGCGCCTGATAGGCGGCGACGACTTCATCGGCCTGTTCGTTGAGGATCCCGCTGAGGATCACGAAGCCCGATTCGGCGCAGTTGCGGCCCATTTCGGGGGCGAGCGCGACGAGCGGGCCTTTGAGGATATTGGCGAAGATCAGATCGAAGGGGGCGGCCTCTTTCAGGCGCGGATCGCCGAAGCCTGCCGCCTCGATGCAGATCACGCGGCCCTCAAGATCGTTCACCGCGACATTCGCCGCCGCCGTCTCCACCGCGACCGGATCGATATCGGAGGCCAGCACCGGCTCGGGCCAGAGCTTCGCCGCCGCCATCGCCAGAACGGCGGTGCCGCAGCCGATATCGGCGACGTTGTGGAAGGTGTGACCCTCCTTCGCCAGATCGTCGAGCGCGGTCAGGCAGCCCGAGGTGGTCCCGTGGTGGCCCGTCCCGAAGGCCATCGCCGCATCGATCCGCAGGGCGATCGTATCGGCGGGAATTTTGTCCTCGTCATGGCTGCCATAGAGGAAGAAGCGGCCCGCGCGCACCGGGGCCAGCTCGCGCCGCACATGGGCGACCCAATCGGTTTCCGGGATTTCCGAGACAACGAAGGGCTGCGCCCCGTGCGAGATCGCCAGCAGGTCCAGCGCCACATCGTCGGGGGCCTCGAGGAAATAGCCCGAAACCTCGTAGCGGCCCGACCCGTCCTCGATCTCGAACACGCCGGTGCCATAGGGGCCGGGATCGAGCTCTTCGAGACGTTCGGACAGCGCCTCGGCGGCCTCGCGATCGGCCAGCGTGGTAAAGGCGGTGAAGGTGGTCATGGGCGCGCTCCTCGGGATGGTTGCGCCCGGGCTTAGGGCCGCGGGCGCGAGCCGTCAAGCGGCCCGCACACGCATCAGATCACGCGTTCAGCCCGATCGGGCAGGTCACACCGGTGCCGCCGATGCCGCAATAGCCGCCGGGGTTCTTCTCCAGATATTGCTGGTGATAATCCTCGGCATAGTAGAAGGGCGGCGCGCCGATGATCTCGGTGGTGATCGTGCCATAGCCCGCCGCCTGCAGGCGCTCGGCATAGGCGTCGCGCGAGGCTTCGGCGGCCTCTTTCTGCGCATCCGTGTAGGTGTAGATGCCCGAACGATACTGCGTGCCGCGGTCATTGCCCTGACGCATCCCTTGGGTCGGGTCGTGGCCCTCCCAGAAGACGCGCAGCAGGTCTTCGTAGCTGACCTTGGCGGGGTCGTAGATGACGCGGACGACCTCGTTATGGCCGGTCATGCCGGTGCAGACTTCGCGATAGGTCGGGTTGGGCGTGGGGCCGCCCGCATAGCCGACCATGGTCAGCCAGACGCCGTCGGTGTTCCAGAACATGCGCTCGACGCCCCAGAAGCAGCCCATGCCGAACATCGCCTCTTCCATGCCCTCGGGCACGGGCGAGCGCAGGTCACGGCCCCAGAGGAAATGCGGCTCTGCCAGAGGCATCGCTTCGGCGCGGCCCGGCAGGGCTTCGGCCTTGGTGGGAATTGTGGCGGGTTTTCCGAACAGCATGGTAAATCTCCCTTTCGCGCCCCTCTCAGATAGGCGCGGAGCGACGGAATTTCCAGTTCACGCCGGCACCGGGCCAAGACCCTGCAGCACCGTCTCGTAGCCTTTGGAGGGGTGACGCGGCACCAGCAGCGCAAGCCCCAGCGAGATCACCGCCATCGAGGCTGCAAGCCCGAAGACTGCGCCGGGCGAGACCATCCAGAGGTAGCCCAGCGTCACCGGCAGGAACACAGCCGCGATATGGTTGATCGTGAAGGCGACGGCGGCGGTGGGCGCGATATCCTCGGGGTCGCAGATTTTCTGGAAATAGGTTTTCTGCGCGAAGGCCAGCGCAAACAGCAGATGATCGACCACATAAAGCGCGCAGGCCAGCCAGATGCCCC
Source organism: Thioclava sp. F36-7 (assembly GCF_002020075.1). Classification (NCBI taxonomy): domain Bacteria; kingdom Pseudomonadati; phylum Pseudomonadota; class Alphaproteobacteria; order Rhodobacterales; family Paracoccaceae; genus Thioclava; species Thioclava sp. F36-7. Next base: position 259,505 of record NZ_MPZR01000007.1, read on the forward strand.
AGCCGAACCAGTAGATGCCGCCATAGGCGAGAAACAGCAGCGTCAGCCCGACATATTCGAAGATCAGCGCCCGGCGCTCACCGAAGCGATGCACGAAGCGGCCCATTGCAGGCGCGGCGGCCATGTTGACCGCGAAGTTGATCAGGAAGAGCGCGGTGATCTCATCCACGCGCAGCCCGAAGCGTTCGACCATCATGAAGGCGGCGAAGACCACGAAAATCTGCCGCCGCGCGCCCGCCATGAAGGTGATCGCGTAATAGAGCCAGTAGCGGCGACGCAGCACGAACTTCTTCGATTGCGGCTCGCGGGTGTGGAACTGCGGATAGATCAGCGCGGCGGCCGCCATCATCACCATCGTCGCGATCCCGGCGGTGGCGTAGACGAATTCATAGCTGAGGTTGAACGTCTTCCAGGTCAGCACCAGCACCGCATAGGCCGCGAGCGAGGCCCCCGAGCCGATAGCCACGATCCGGCCCAAGGTCTGCGGCGCCTTGGCCTTGTCGATCCACTGCAATTGCAACGACTGGTTCACCGTCTGGAAATAGTGAAACCCGATCGAGGACAGGAGCGTCACGATGATCAGCCCGGCGAAGCTGGGAAACAGCGCAGTCACTGCCGTCGCCCCGCCCAGAAGCAGCAACGACAGGATGGCCAGCGTCTGCTCGCGCATCACCCAGAGCACGACGATTACCCCGATCGCGAGGAATCCCGGCACTTCGCGAAAGCTCTGCAGCCAGCCGATATCGACGCCGTCGAAATTCACCACGTCGATGACGAAGTTATTCAGGAGCGCCGACCAGGTGGCGAAGGAGATCGGCATGGCGGTTGCCATGACGTAAAGCAGCGCCTCGGGCCTGCGCCAGCGCGGCAGCTCGTGGGCCTCGTCGAGAGGGACGGATCGGAACTTCATCATGCCTTCCTTAGACGCGACCGCACACCCCGCGACAAGCCTGCAAAAGGTGCGACCTGACTCAGATCAATGTGCGTTTCTGCGGTTTCTGGCAGAACCCGTGCGCGAACGGGAGATCGTATCATGGACATCATCGCACTCATCGAGCGGATCGGCGAAGGCCCCACGGCGGCGCTTTTCGGGGTGATCACCGGGCTCATCTTCGGCGTGGCCGCGCAGAAATCCAACTTCTGCCTGCGGGCCGCCACGGTGGAATTCGCGCGCGGCAAGCTGGGCGGCAAGGTCGCGGTGTGGTTCCTGACCTTCTCGACCGCGCTCGTCTGGGTGCAGGGCGCGCAACTGCTCGGCCTGTTTCGGCAGGCCGACAGCCGGATGATGTCGGTGCCGGGCTCGTGGTCGGGCGCGATCATCGGCGGGCTTCTCTTCGGGGTCGGTATGGTGCTGTCGCGCGGCTGTTCGGGACGGCTTCTCGTGCTGGCAGCGACGGGCAACCTGCGCTCGGTCGTCTCGGGGCTGATCTTCGCGGTGACCGCCACGATGAGCCTCAAGGGCATCCTCGCACCGCTGCGTGACCGGCTCGCCAGCCTCTGGATCACCGGCGCGCAGAACGTGAATATCCTCGACGCGCTGCACCTGCCCAACTGGACCGGACTGGCCGTCGGCATCGTCTTCGCCATCGCGGGCATGTATCTGGCCAAGCGCAACGAGATCGGCGTGAAGACGTGGATTTTCGCCTCCGGTGTCGGCTTCGCCGTCGCGGTGGGCTGGGTGCTGACCTTCACGCTGAGCCAGGTCGCTTTCGATCCGGTGCCGGTCAACTCCGTCACCTTCTCGGGCCCTTCGGCCAATACGCTGATGTTCTTCCTCGACCGCAACTCGGTGCTGGAATTCGACGTGGGCCTCGTGCCGGGCGTGGTTCTGGGCGCTTTCCTGAGCTCGCTCTTCTCGCGCCAGTTCGCCTGGCAGGGCTTCGACTCGATGCCGGTGATGCGGCGCTCGATGATCGGGGCGATCTTCATGGGCTTCGGCGCGATGCTGGCCGGCGGCTGCGCCATCGGCAACGGCGTGACGGGCACCTCCGTTCTGGCAGGCACCGCATGGCTGGCCCTGTTCTGCATGTGGATCGGCGCGATGGTGACCGACTTCCTGCTCGACCAACGCACGATGACGCCCGCCACCGCTTGCTGAACGGGCCTTCGTCGCGCGCCTAGGCCAGTTCCTGCCGGTTCGCTGAAACCTGCGCGAATCCTTACCTAACGTCACCCATTAGAAAGCGTTACGAATTCAGCATAAGGCGCCTTCGGAATGCGGGTGATCGCGACCTCTTGGCTCTGCGATTCGTCGACACCGCAACCGCATCACGAAAAACGCAGAAGAAAATCGTGTTTGGCGGAAATCGTGATCGCAACCGTGTCATATGACACTGGGCGAAATGGGTTTCTTCGGGGCATAGGTGGAATTATGAGAGCCTGCGCATGAATACCTCTATGCCCCCTCCGCTGACCGGTGAAGAACGGTCCAGACTCGCCGATCCGGCGCGCCTTCGGGCGTTGCGCGAAACCGGCCTTTTGGAGAGTGCGCCTGCGGAAATCTTCGAGCGCGCGACACGGCTCGCCACCCGTGTGACCGGAGTGCCTGTCTCGTTGGTTTCCATGGTCGATGAGAACCGACAGGTATTCGTGGCGCAAACCGGGCTGGACGCCCCTGCCCCCTCGGAGACGCCGCTCAGCCATTCCTTCTGCCGCTATGTCGTCGAATCCGATGCGCCGCTGAACGTGCCCGATGCGCGCGAGGACACGGTGCTGCGCGACAATGGTGCGGTGCGCGATGTGGGCGTGACCGCCTATCTCGGGGTGCCGTTGCGCACGATCGACGGGCAGCCGCTGGGTGCGTTCTGCCTGATCGACCGCGAGGCAAGACAGTGGACCGAGGAAGAATACGAGGCGCTGTCCGACATCGCCGCCGGGGTCGAGGCGGAAATCCGTCTTCGGCGCCAGATCAACGTCGCCCATCGTGAGGAAAACCGGTTCCGCGCCGTTCTCGACCAGATGCCGATCGGCGTCGGTGTGGCCGAGCTGGGCACCGGTCGGCTTCTCGATCTGAATGCCACCGCGATCGAGATGTTCGGCATGCAGGACGGCGACGTGACCAAGCAGCTCGCCTTCGACGCTTACACACCAGAAGGGCGCAAGCTCAGCCTGAGCGAGTTTCCGATCGTGCGCGCGGCGCGCAACGAAGAGACGATCAGCCATATGGAATTGCGCTGCGTGCGCCACGACGGGCCGGAACGCAATCTGCTGGTCTCGGCGCAGCGGGTCGAAAGCGAACCGCCCGTGGCCGTGGCGACCGCGCTCGACATTTCCGATCTGAACGCGGCGCGCGAACATGCGGCCGAAGTCGACCGGCGGCTCGCGCATTTTCACGAGATCACCTTCGACGCGATTGTCGAACTCGATAGCGAAGACAAAATCCGATTCGCCAATTCGGTCATGCGCGCCCGCATCCGCGACGCGGTCGGAGCCGAGGCGGAAGCACAGGCGGTCGGGCGGTCGCTTTGGGAGACCGCGCCCCATCTGATCGGAAGCAATTTCGAAAAAGCTCTGGAAGAGGCCCGCCGCACAGGTGTCCCGACGGTCACCGATCAGGACGGGCGAGACGGCCGCATTCTGGAGGCACGCCTTTACCCCGAGCATGGCGCGATCATCGCCTATCTCCGCGACGTGACCGAGGAGCGGCAGATCGCGAAAGCGCGCGACACGCTGACGCGAGAGCTCAACCACCGGGTCAAGAACGCCTTCGCGATGATGTCGGGGCTGGTCGGTATGACCGCGCGCCATGCGAAGACGCCGGAGGAAATGGCGCGGGGCCTGCGCGAGCGGATCGGCGCGCTTGCCCGCGCCCATGAGCTGATCAATCCGACCGCCACGCCCGAGCGCGATTTCCGCGGCATGGTCGAACTGCGCGAATTGTTGCTCGGCGTTCTTTCGCCCTACACCAATCTCGACGATCCGCGCCTGATCCTCGACGGTCCCGATATCGCGCTGAACCATGCGGGGTCGACGAACCTCGCGCTGGTGATCCACGAACTTGCGACTAACGCTGTGAAATACGGGGCGCTTTCGCATGATGCGGGGCTTCTGGAACTGACCTGGCGCAACACGTCCGGGCAGCTCGAACTCGACTGGCGAGAAAGCGGCTATCCCGAAGAACTGGTGCCGCCGAGCAACAGCGGCTTCGGATCCAAGCTTATCGACCTGACCATTCAGGGCCAATTGCGGGGAACCTATGGAACCGAATGGGTTCCCGACGGGTTCCAAGCTCGCATGACCGTGCCAATGGACCTGATAAAAGGGTAGTGTAGCCCATGTTACAGAGCAGTATGACTTGCCTCGAGGGCAGCAATGTCCTCGTGGTCGAAGACGAATTATTCATTGCCTACGACATCGCCTTCTCGGTCGAGGAGGCGGGCGGTCAGGTTGCCGGGCCCTTCGCGACCTTGGCACGCGCGCGTGCCGCGTTGTCCGACGGCTCGATGAACGTCGATGGCGCGATCCTCGACATGAACCTGCTCGACGGATCGGCGGAAGCCCTGATCGTTGAGCTGTGGAAACGCGAAGTGCCCTTGGTGGTGAACACGGCCGAGCCGCTGCCGCTCGCCTTCCAGTCGATCATGCCGGAAATTCCCGTCTTCTCGAAGCCGACGAACCCGTGGGAACTGGCCGAAGCGCTGGGACGCCAGATGCGCAACTGAGCTTCGGCGTGGCGTATCTTCTGCCGCCACCCTGCCCGCTTTACAGCGGCATTCCATAGTCCTTGGCGATCGCCCAGATCTCCGCATTGATCGCCTGCATTTCGGCAAGCGCGGCTTCCAGATCGGCAAGCGTCGCGCTGTCCAGAACGCTTTCTTCTCCAATCCTCAGACTGGTCTTGCGATCCGCGATCCGCATCTGGATTGCGCGCACCGGCCCGCCGCCCTCGTCGAAGGCGTAGAGGCAATGGTTGAAGTGATTACGCAGCCCCGAGACCTTCTTCATCCGCGCGGACACCGCCAGCACCCGTTCGCAGGCCTTCGGCGCACAGGGGCAGTCGTCACGCTTGGCCAACCGATCCACCAGATCGAGCCGCGCCCGCGTCGTGTTCAGCGTCAAATGGATGATCGTCGCGACGCCCTTGTCGGTCCCGGCGAGCCCCGCGATCAGATGGATCAGAAGGCTCTCCGTATTGGTCCACGCGTAGTTGATACGCCCGATCTGCATCAGGAACTGATCGAAATCCGGCGGGCGCATCTCCGTCGGCGTGGGCGGGTCCTTAGGCACTTCGGTTTCGGTGATACCAGATCGCCGCCTCGGTGCGATTGGTGACGCCGAGCTTCCCGATGATGCGGTGGATATGCAGCTTCACCGTATGCTCGGACAGGTTGAGCTGCCCCGCGATGATCTTGTTCGGCTGCCCCGAGGCGAGCATCTCGAGCACCTCGGTTTCGCGCGGCGTCAGCCCCGATACGTCGATCGCATGCGACGCGTTGGCTGCAGCCGATCCGTTCAGCGCCGAGATCGGTGGATCTGCCGGACGGCAGCGCAGAAGCGCGGGCGGGATATAGTGCCCCCCCGAGACGATCATCCGCAGGATCAAGAGCCACGTCGTCAGATTGACGTTCATCGGCAGCAGACTGATGTGATGAGACAGAATGGCAGCGCTATGGCGCGTCATCAGATCTTGCGCATAAGCCTCGTCTTCGATCGCGACGATCAGCTTCACGCGCGACAGAAGCGGCTCACGTCGTTCGGCCAGCGCGACGAGACCATCAGCGTGGTCCTCATCGACGATAAGGGAACACAGCGCACCGTGATCCTCGATCCAACCGTCGGACCGCAACGCCTCGAGCAACGTTTCGAAATCATCCAGACGCAGACAAGTCGCCGGTGCCACCTCGGCATCGACGGTTCTCAATACGGTATCGGAAAAAATCTGCGACGCGCCCAGAAAACAGATCGCAGCATCCTGTTTGCGGCAAGACGGCATTACACGTTTCCCCGCGGGTTCACTCTTATACAACGCATTCATGGCGGCCCCCTCCTCCTACCCTGAACTCAATATGCGGACGGTTAACCCCACGTCATACCGCCCGCATCAACCATATCACGGACCAGTGAGTTCAGCGTTACCCGAAGTGTTTACCCGATGGTAAGGATTCTCTTACGTAGCGTAATCTTACTCGAATCGGCGGGCGAGTGGTGGGATTTCTGCGCTGCGGCACTTGTTGGCGCGTGCCAGTAGTAGGCTTCAACAGATTCGCCACTAGACTTTGTTCTGGTTTCTGCGTTTGCAACGGCTGTGTAAAAATTCCCGCGACCCTCCGGGATTCCGCAGCCCTCTGCGCGCGGAATTTTAGAAAATGGATGCGTTTCAGTCGGTTAGCGAGATGACCCGACCGGCTAGACCCATTTGCTAGCTAGGTCCTCAGGATCACGGGGCGCAGGATGTTGGTGTCGCAGCTGGGGGCTGTGACTCGTCTGTTTCCACACTCCGCCCGGAAAGGGTGACCCACCTGCGAATCGCTCGATTCGGGGATCGGGATCGGGGTGCCGAGCGGTTGGGGAAGCGGACATTCACCGGGGCGAAAGCCCTTAATCACGAAGGTCCGACCATATCCGTTTTAGACAGAGTGACGGATCCCGGACCGATCAACTGGGAGTGAATATCAATGTCTGGAAAGAAAAATCACCACGCCGATCCGTCCATGCAGGTGCAGGGGCAGGGTCAGTTCGAAGCGCAGGGCCAGGGCCAGGCGCAGGCTGAAATGCAGGGTCAGGGCCAGGGCCAGTATCAGCACTCGACCACCGAGAACAGCAGCGACTCCGGCTCGATGTCGGGTTCGGGCGCTGGCAGCCTTGCGGGTTCGGGCGCTATGTCGGGTGCCGGTGCCGGTGCGCTTGCGGGCTCCGGCTCGAACAGCGATTCCGGCTCGCATAGCGGTTCGCATGCAGGGGCTGGCGCTCATAGCTCCAGCGACAACACGAACATGAACGGCAACGGCAACCTCAACGCCAATGCGAACCTCAATGCGAACCTGACCGCTGTCGATGTTCAAGTCGGTCTGAACCTCGACGGCTATGAGCCGTCTGATGACGACTTTGCCGATTTCGATCTGAGCGGCTCGTCGAAGATCGGCGATGTTCTGATGGCCGATGGCAACATGAACTACGCCTATGATCCCGGCGATGACATGAACTTTACCGACGTGCTCAACGGCGCTGGTAACGACAACATGCTCATCAACGCGCAGTCGAACAGCCTGAACGACAACGACACGCTGAGCAATCCGAGCGTTTCCAACCACTCGAGTTTCGCGGTCGACGCTACGATCAAGGACAATTCGGCAGAGGCGGATGACGGGATCGACGCGGCCTCCGAAGGCGGCAACGGTGCCGAAGATGTCGGCTCGACCGGTGGCGCTGCACTTGCCGGTGGCGGTATCGCCCTGTCGGGCGGCGGCGTGTCGATCGCGGCCTCGGACACCGAGGGTGAAGGCGATGACGGCGGTGACGGCGGCGCAGGCCTCGGTCTCGGCGTCGGGCTGGGTGTGGGCGCCTCGGGTGCCGCAGCGCAAGACGGCGGCGCCGGTGCGATCGCTGGCGGCGGCGACACGGGAAGCCTGGACATCCTTCCGATCGTTTCGCCGGAACTGGCGACGGGCGGCGATGCCGGTGCGATGGAGTTCGGCGGCGCGACCGCAGGCTCGATGGGCGTCGGCCATGGTATGGGCCTCGGCGCCGGTGAAGGCGGCAACGGCGGTGCTGGCGGCGACGGCTACGGCTGGTCCTCGACCGGTTCGCAAGCCTCGGGCGGCGGTTCCTGGGCGACGGGCGGCTATGCTGGCGGTGGTAACGGCGGTGGCGACGTCACCGCAGGCGGCGGCGGCAATGGCGGCAGCCTCGGCAACTGGGGTTCGGGCAATGGCGATGATGGTATCGTCACCGGCCAGTCCTACGCCGATGCGAGCGCGGCCATCGACACCACCGCGTTCAACCAGTCGATCGTGATGGGTGCCAACATCCTCGGCAACGCCGTGGATACCACCGTGGTCGGTGGCTCGCTGTCCTCGACCTATATCGGCGACGACGACACCACCGGGGCATAAGCTCCTGCGCGGCGCGCCTCCCTGGAGGCGCGCCGCATCTCGTTCCCGGCGTTTCACATCGCATCACGCCCGGACCTGACCTCGGCGGCATTCGCCCGCCCGATGCGATGAACCGACAGTCTGACGACCCGCATCCAAGCGCGGGTCTCCAGCGTCATGAAGGGGGGAAGTAAGATGCTTGACCGGCAGACCGAAATCATCGCCCATTTCATCGGTGCCTTCAATCAGACGACCGAGACCTATGTCGCCCGACAGGAATACGACGCTTTCCGCGCGCTGCAGGCCTCCACGCCTGCACCGGGGGTTCTGCTCTCCGTCACTGTCAACGTCGACTCGAATTACCTGCTCGGAGATTTCGATCCGTCGCTGCAGCTGAGACTGCCACTGGCGCCGCCGCCCGGCGCGCCCTGGCTGCCCTTCGTCGACGATTACCAGTTGCGCGACATCGCACCGCCCGGCTTGCCGCCCGGCCAGTTCGCGATCCCGCCCTATGATTTTCCGCCAGTTCCGGTGCCGTTTCAGGTGTTTCTCGGAATGGCCCCGCCCTCCTCGGTGCTCCACATCACCTCGCAGATCAACACGCTGAACGATCATGACGTGCTCTACGACAAGCCCTTCATGATGCCGGCGGAGCTGATGGACGAATATGGCCCGGAGGCCTCCGCATCGAAGCTGATGGCGCTGGCCGATTATGCCGATGCGCTGACGGTGAGCACCGCGCCTGTGGGCACGACCATCGAAGCGCAGACAGAGACGCTGATGGCCCAGATCGACGCGCTCGATCCCGAGGCCGTGCCCGGCGGCGCAACGGCTGCGATGTTCCGCAGCGAGACGATCTTCGCCGCGCCCACCGACACCGATGTCGAAGACGAAGCAGGAGCGGGCGCTTCCGATCCTGACACGATGACCGAGCTGGAAAACGAAAGCCTCGAAGGCGGTGAAGCGGAAGCCTCCTCCCCCCTTCCGCCCGCCTTCTCCGGCCAAGTGGTGTTCGACGGACAGCTCATGGACGAGATGCCCGAGACGCTGACGCTGCGGCTGGAAGCGCGCGATCCGTCTGAGGACGAGGACGCACCGTTTGGCGAAGGTGTGGTCGAGGTCGAGATCGACGGGATCGGCAGCGAGGACGGGGCCGCCGGGCTGGTCCAAAGCCCCGACATGCCCGTTGATCCGGCTGGCTTGGCGCTGGAAATCGTGCAGAGCCTGAGCACCGGCAACAACCTTCTGCTGAACCAGTCGCAGGCGGTGCATGACTGGCTCGATGCGCCGGTCATCGCAGTGGGCGGGTCGATGACCTCGCTCTCGGTGATCTCGCAGGTCAACGTGCTGCGCGACGTGGATATGAAGCTCGGACTGGGCCATCACGGCACCGGGAACAGCGCTGGCGGGAACGGCCTCGGGAACGCGGAGGGCTATGATCCGCTCGCCTCGCAGGCTCACAACGTCGCGGTCTACACCCAAGAGGCCAATCCCGCGAACTTCCTCAATCTCGTCATGCCGGCTGGCAGCAGCCTGATCGCGATGACGGCAATTCGCGGCGACCTGATCATCGATAACCATACGACGCAGGTGAACGCGGTCTCCGACGGGGATCTGGTGAGCTTCGAATTCGGCTCCTATGCCGCCGAGATCGTGATGGGCGACAACTCGACCGTCAATTTGCAGCTGTTGCTGGAAATCGGTTCGCAGTTCGATCTGATCATGATCGGCGGCAACATGTACGAGATCGCGCAGCTCGAGCAGATCAACGTGCTGCTCGACGACGATCTGGTGATGAGCGGATCTGGCGGCGTCGGGCATGGCGGCGCGGGCCATGTGTCGAGCGAGGATAACCTGCTGTGGAACGAGGCGCATCTGACCAAGGTGGGCATCGACCAGTACATGGAGATGGACGCGCAATATCAGAGCGTCCTCGATCAGCTTGCCAAGATTTACGGCGGCCTCGGTCCGAACGCGGGCGAAGACCATTCGATGCCTCCGGGCGCGGCCTTCGACGCGGTCGAAGGGCTTCTGGGCGATGAGCTTCTCGGCGGCCAGATGGCGCTGCGGGTGCTCTATATCGAGGGCGACCTCATCATCCGGGACAACTTCACCCAGATCAACATTCTCGATGACGCCGACCTGATTTCGATCGACGGGCCGGGCGAGTTCGGCGTCGAGGCTGGCGGCAACACGCTTGGCAATGTCGCGTCGCTGACCGTCGCGGGTGTCGACAGCACGATCATGGCCGCCGATGGCGTCTATTCCGACGCGGTGATCTGGCAGGCGGGCATGATGGATGACGGCAGCGGTGATCCTCTGGGTCCGACGAGTTCCAGCGAAGGGGCGCTCGCCTCGGAGGCGGTCGCCTTCCTCGCGGACGGGATGATCGAGAACACGCCGAATTACGACGATGAGGAATTCCAGGTGCATCCGGGCTCCCACGGGGGAAGCGGGTCGCTCGATGCATTGCACACGGTTCTGGCCTGACGGGGGCGCGGAACTACACATACTAGGGGAACTTCGATGAAAGACAGGACTGACGACGCCGCCGGGGGGCAGGCGCACCGCCAAGATGGTCATGACGCGATGGCTCAGAACGAGGACCGGCCAGAGGTCGATCCGACAGACAAACGGCAGGCGGAAGCCACCACGGGAGACGGTCCCGAGGCGGAGACGCAAGCCGAAGAGACCGGCGCGGAGGGGACTGTCGAAACAGTCGCCGCCCGGACGGAGGGTGGTGCTGACACCCAAAAGGAGGCGGGTCGTGTCCCCGCGCAAAATGCCTCCGGCTCCCCACCGGCGCCACCCTCCACTCCAACCTTTCACAAGCGCCTCGGTCCGGTGGATTTCACCCGCACGCTGCATGACATGAAGAAGCGCCTGCGCGCGAACATTGCCTTCGTCGCTCTGATGACCTGCGCCACGAACATCCTTATCCTCGCGGTGCCGATCTACCTGTTCCAGATTTCCGACCGGGTCTTCACCTCGCGCTCGACCGATACGCTCGTGATGCTGACCATCGTGATCGTCGGGGCGATCGTGGTGCAGACGCTGCTCGACGCAGTGCGACGGCTGGTGCTGATGCGCTCGGCGGTGGATGTGGCTGCCCGTCTGGGCGCGCCGGTTCTATCGGCGGCGGCGCAAGCCTCGCTGCATTCCAACGGGCGCGAATATCAGGTTCTGGGCGATCTCAACGCGCTGCGGAGCTTCCTCGTATCTGGCACGCTGCTGTCCTTTCTTGACGTGCCCTTCACACCGATTTTCGTGCTCGCGGTCTTCCTGATCCACCCGCATCTCGGCACGATCGTGGTCATCACCGCGCTGATCCTGATGGTCTTCGCCTGGATCAACCAGAAGATCACCTCGGAGGGCTTCCGCCGCGCCAATATCGCGCAGACCAAGGCGAACCTTCACCTCGAGTCGATGTCGCGCAACAGCCAGATCATCAACGCGATGGCGATGATCCCCGAGGCCGTGTCGATCTGGGGCCGCGATACCGCCGCTTCGCTGCGCGCACAGACCGAGGCGCAGGACCGCAACGTCTTCACCGCCTCCGCCTCGCGGATGTTCCGCCTGTTCACCCAGATCGGGATGCTCGGCTGGGGTGCCTATCTCGCGCTCGACGGGCAGATCACCGGTGGCATGGTGATCGCCGCCTCGATCGTGGCGGGCCGCGCGCTCGCGCCGATCGAGGGTGCGATCGAGGGCTGGAACTCGTTCCTGCTGGCACGCGGCGCCTATGACCGGGTCGGCCAGCTTCTGGCCTCGGCCAAGACCCGTAACGACAAGCTGCGCCTGCCCAAGGTCGAGGGGCGGCTCGATATCGAGCGTCTCCTCTATGTTCCGCAGGGCACCAAACATGTCGTGCTGAACGCGCTGACCTTCTCGCTCGCGCCGGGCGATCAACTGGCGATCATCGGCAATTCGGGCGCGGGCAAGACGACGCTCGGCAAGATGCTGGTGGGATCGGTTCTGCCGACCTCGGGGGCTGTGCGGCTGGACCTGATGGACATCCGCAACTGGGACCCGCGGCAATTCGGGGAATGCATCGGCTATCTGCCGCAGGACGTGCAGCTCTTCCCGGGCACGATCAAGCAGAACATCGCCCGGATGCGCGAGGATGCGAGCGACGCCGCGATCCACCGCGCCGCAGCGCTCGCCGATGTGCATGAGATGATCGCCTCGCTGCCGCAGGGCTATGAGACGGTCGTGGCCTCGGATGGCTCGCCGCTCTCGGGCGGACAGAAACAGCGGATCGGTCTGGCGCGTGCCTTCTTCGGCGATCCGAAATTCGTGGTGCTGGACGAGCCGAACTCGAACCTCGACACCCAAGGCGATGCGGCTCTCGTGCGCGCGCTCGGCCATGCGAAGGCGAACGGGATCACGGTGGTCGTGGTCACGCAAAAACCCTCGCTGCTCAGCGCGGTCGACAAGATCATGCTGCTCAATGACGGCAATATAGCGATGTTCGGCTGGCGCGATCAGATGCTGGCGGAACTGGAGCGGCGCAAGCAGGCCAAGACTCAACAGGTCCAGCAACAGCGCGCAGCGGCCCAACCCGCCACCACCGCCGCCAACGCACCCATGCAAGGAGCGCCGGCATGACACTCCTTCTGACCAACCCGATCCAATCTGCCGAAACCCGCGACTGGTCGACCGAGGTCCCGCGCAACATCAAGACGCTCGTCATCGTCGGCCTTACGATCTTCGCGATGGCCTTCGGGGGCTTCGGCGTCTGGGCCTTCAGTGCGCCGCTCGCGGCGGCCGTGATGGCGCCGGGCTCGTTCGTGGCCACGGGCCGCAACAAGATGATCCAGCACCTCGAAGGCGGGATCATCAAGGAGATCAACGTCTCCGAGGGCGATTTCGTCACGGCGGGACAACCGCTCCTGCGCCTCGACGAGACCTCGGCTCTGGCCAATGAACGCGCGCTATTTCTGCGTCGTGCGCGACTGACATCGATGGAGGCCCGGATTCAGGCCGAATATGACGGCTGGCGCGAATTGGTCTTCCCGGAATGGCTTCAAGAGGCCCGGCGCGATGCGGAGATCGCCGCGATGATGGACTCGCAGCGCCTCGCCTTCGAGGTGACACGGGCGAAAGTGCAGAGCGAGCTGGACCTTCTAGCCCGCAACATCGCCGCCATGGAAAGCCGCGCGGAAGGCTATCGCGCGCAGTTGACCGCCACGGAGGCCCAGCGCGACCTGCTGGCCCAGGACCATGAGAGCAAGGCGAAACTCTACGAGAGCGGCCTGATCCGGCGGACCGAACTGAACGCCCTGCTGCGCGCTCTGGCCGATGCGGAGGGGCAAATCGGACGCCTCAAGGCGGAGATCGGCGAGAGCGAGGAGATGCGCGCGAAATATCAGGCGCAGACCACGCAGACGATCGAAACCCACAAGCAGGCCGCGCTCGACGAGCTGGAGACCGTGCAGGCGGAGTTGGATTCCGTGCGCGAACAAGAACGCAAGGCCACCTCCATCCTGAAGCGCGTCGTGATCGACAGCCCCGTTTCCGGCACCGTGGTGCGTCTGAACTATTCCGGCGCGGGCGGCGTGATCGAGGCGGGCAAGGTGATAGCCGAGATCCTGCCCTCGGAAGCGCCGCTGATCATCGAGACGATGATCGCACGCACCGATATCGACGCGATCAAGGTCGGACAGGAGGCCTCGGTGCGGCTTTCGGCGCTCAACCAGCGCACGACGCCGATCCTGATCGGGGAGGTCTATTACATCTCCGCCGACGCGATCGTGGAGCGCTCGGGAGAGCATCCGCGCGAGGTCTATATCGCGCGCATCCGCCTGCCCGCCTCGGAGTTGCGCCGGGTGCCGGGCTTCGCGCCGATGCCCGGGATGCCGGTCGAAGTGATGATCCAGACCGCGTCGCGGACCTTCGCCCAATACATCGCGAAACCGGTGGTGGATTCGATGAACCGCGCTTTCCGCGAGCATTGAGGGGTCGATCCGGCGGAAAACCGGCCTGAAGGCGTCGCCCCGGAGGGGGCGACGCCTTTCCATGTGAAAACAATCTTTTCAGTCACTTATCCTACAATTTAGAGTCCTTCTAAATTCCTGACTAAAATAATCGATCACGAAGGCGGGAAAATACCAGACTTCATTTGTCAGAGATCAATTTCCAGACTATCTCCAATCTGTAGGAAGCGAAGACCAACTCGCGACCCATCACGGAGGTGCCCTCATGAAGGCCAGCCCTATCGAGAACGAAACCTGCAAATGCGCGCTGCCGCTTGGCCAGTGCCGTCGTGGGTTCCGGGGCACTCTGGTTTCCGTCTGCCCGCTTGCCGGGAAAGACGGCTATGACGCGGACGAGTTGGAACTGCGCCTGCTGGAGCTTGGCTTCATCGAGGGCGCTTCGGTCCACATCCTTCACGAAGGTCCGTTCGGGCGCGATCCGATTGCGGTGCGCGTGAACGACACCACCGTCGCTCTGCGGCGTGCCGAGGCGATCGCCATCCTCGCGGAATGACGTCGGCACCTGCCATAAACCAGCCCAAAGCAGCCCAGACCGACCCCGACGCCCAGCCGATCGAGGCGGCGCTTGTCGGTGCGCCCAATTGCGGCAAGACGGCGCTGTTCAACGCGATGACCGGCGCGACGCAGAAGGTCGGCAATTATTCCGGCGTGACCGTGGAGCGCAAAGTCGGCGTGGCCACCACGCCTGCGGGGCGCAAGTTCGCACTGATCGACCTGCCGGGCACGCACAGCCTGCGCGCCCGCTCCCCCGATGAGGAAGTCACCCGCGACGTGCTGCTGGGCCAGCGCCCGGGCGAGCGTGTCCCCGACATGATCCTCGCGGTAGGCGATGCGACCAACCTACGCGGCGCGCTGCGTCTGGTCTCGGAACTGAAGAAGATCGGCCTGCCGATCGTGATGATCCTCAACATGATCGATATCGCGCGCCATCGCGGCTTGCAGATCGACCATGTCGCGCTGAGCGAAGAGCTGGGCATCCCGGTGATCCCGGCCACTGCCGTTCGCCGTGGCGGGCTGGACGAGCTGTGGTCCGCAGTGGACCCGATGCTGGAAGCCGGCCTCGACGACCCGCAGCCCTCAAGCTGGGCCGTGCCCAGCACCCATGACATGCGGGTCTCGATGCGCGAGGCGGAACGGCTGGTGAAGACCCATGTGATCCAGCCGCCAGAGCCGGACACGGTCTCTGCCAAAATCGACCGCGTCGTGCTGCACCCGATCGCCGGGCCGATCATCCTGCTCGCGATCCTCTTCGTGATGTTTCAGGCAGTCTTCTCCTGGGCCGCGCCGTTCATGGATGCGATCGACTGGGCGTTTACCTCCGTTGGCGCGGCGGTGACGCAGCTGCTGCCGGACGGGCTGATCCAGAGCTTCATCGCGGACGGGCTGATCGCGGGCATCGGCTCGGTCATCATCTTCCTGCCGCAGATCCTGTTCACCTTCCTTTTCATCCTGCTTCTGGAAGATTTCGGCTACATGGCGCGAGCCGCCTTCCTGATGGACCGGATCATGGGCCGCGCGGGGCTGAACGGGCGCGCCTTCATCCCGCTTCTATCTAGCTTCGCCTGCGCGATCCCCGGCATCATGGCGGCGCGGGTGATCGACAATAAACGCGACCGGCTGACGACAATCCTCGTGGCACCGCTGATGACCTGCTCGGCGCGCATTCCCGTCTATACGCTGATCATCGCGGCCTTCATCCCGAACACGAAAGTCCTCGGCGGGCTGAGCCTGCAGGGGCTGGTGATGTTCGGCCTCTATGCGGCGGGCGTCTTCTCGGTCCTCGCGGTGGCTTTCGTAGCGCGCTATCTCTTTGCCCGCGAAGAGCGGTCGGCACCGCTGATGCTCGACCTGCCCGACTACAAAACGCCGATCCTGCGCAATATCGCGCTAGGGCTTTACCAGCGTGCGCGGGTCTTCCTGCGCCGCGCGGGCACGGTGATCTTCTGGGCGATGGTCGTGATCTGGTTCCTGTCGACCTTCCCGATGGCCCCAGAAGGCGCGACGGAGCCCGCGATCAACTACTCCTTCGCCGCGATTATCGGCCATTTCGTCGCCCCGATCCTGCATCCGCTG
Organism: Thioclava sp. F36-7; assembly: GCF_002020075.1. Classification (NCBI taxonomy): domain Bacteria; kingdom Pseudomonadati; phylum Pseudomonadota; class Alphaproteobacteria; order Rhodobacterales; family Paracoccaceae; genus Thioclava; species Thioclava sp. F36-7. The sequence continues at coordinate 275,604 of NZ_MPZR01000007.1, forward strand.
GGCTTCGACTGGCATATCGCGGTGGCGCTGGTGCCAGGTATGGCCGCGCGCGAGGTCGCCGTGGCCGGGCTTGCGACGGTCTATGCGGTAGGCGGCGAGAACGGGCTGATCCACACGCTTTCGGATCAGTGGAGCCTCGGCACCGCGCTGGCGCTGCTGGCCTGGTATATCTTCGCGCCGCAATGCATCTCCACGCTGGCGGTGATCCGGCGCGAGGCAGGCTCGGCGAAATGGATGTGGGTCGCCGTGGTCTACATGTTCGCGCTGGCCTATCTCGCGGCCTTCGCGACCTATCAGATCTCCGCCCTGCTCGGCGCGGGCTGAGCGCGCGCACCCGGCCCCTTCAATCGATGGTGAGGCGCGGTGAGCCATTTGCCGCCTTGAGTTTCGCGTCCCGATCCGGAAGATGCCGCCCAACAATCACGGGACAGAGAACCATCGCATGATCTATCGCCGCTTTGCCGCCCTCGCGGGCCTCGTCGCCCTGATACTGCCGCAGGTGGCCGCCGCCCATATCACCGCGACTGGCTCGGGCGGGTTTACCGCGGGGTTCGAGCATCCGCTCTCGGGATATGACCATTTCCTCGCGATGTTCGCCGTGGGTCTTTGGGGCGCGCAGATGGGCGGGCGGCAGGTTTGGCAATTGCCGGTGACTTTCCCGCTGATCATGGTCGTGGGCGGCGTGATCGGTATTCTCGGCCTTCCGCTGCCGGGGATCGAGATCGGGATCGCGCTGTCGATCGTGGTGCTGGGCCTCGCCATCGCCGCCGGGTGGAAACCCTACGAATGGGTCGCGCTGGCGATCATCTCGGTCTTCGCGCTCTATCACGGCTATGCGCATGGGGCGGAACTGCCGCTGGCCGCCGACCCGGCCGATTTTGCGATCGGCTTCGTGTTGGCGACCGGGATGATCCACGTGATCGGCGTCGGCGTCGGCCTCATCCTCGAGCCGATCCGGGGCGGCCAGCTTTCGCGCGGGCTGGGCGCGATCATCGCGGTGGTGGGGCTCGGCTTCCTTGCGCTGGCGCTGGGTTACCTGCAATCTCAGCTTGGGTTCCTGCAAGGTGGGCTAAGCCTCTTTGGCCATTGACGTATCGCATAACCGTTCCGGCCTCGGCTGGCTGCGTCACCTCTGGGTGCTGGCCGGGCTGACCGCCCTGATCGTGCTGGCGGTCATCCCGCCTGCGGACCGCGGCGAGACCGGGGCTTGGCTGATCCGCGATGCGGTCGCGCTCGAGCGGCTGTTCCCGCTGTTTGGCTTCGGGATCGCGCTGGCCTTGGTCGGGCGGCGCGCGGCACTAATCGCGGCGCTCCTTTGGGCGGTCGGGATCGCGCTCGGCTTCACCTTCCGCATCGAGCTGATGGCCGCCTTGCAACAACTCCCCGGCGCGATCACACATCACTTCCTGACCATGCCGATCTCGGCAATCGCCATTGGCGCGACGCTCGCGCTGGGGCGGTGGTCGCGGCCCGCGCTGATCGTGCCTGCGGGCTCTGTTCTGGGGGTGATGTATGCGCTCTCGGTGAAGCTGTCCGATCCGAGCTATGGCGGCAAACCGTGGGTCTTCCTGGCTGGGGTTGGGCTGGGCGTCTGGCTGATCGGTGCGGTCTATCTGGTGCTGCGCAGCTGGCAGGCGCGCTGGTTCGAGATCGCGGGCCGGATCGTCGGCAGCTGGCTGGTCGCGATCGGGCTCCTTTATGGCGGGGTCGCGCTGATGGGCGGCAAGCTGAAGCCGAAGAATGCCGATCCCTCGACCGCGGCCTCCGAGAACGCGCCCGCCGCAGATGCCGCCGTGCCCGAGGCCGATGCTTTCCCGAGCTTTGGCGCGCCACCGCCCGCCGCCCCGCCCGGCAGCAAGAAGCCGGATTTCCAGCCATGATCCGTCCTGCCGCTTTCGCCCTCGCCGCCCTGATCGGACTCGCGCCGGGATTGGCCGCAGCGCACCCGGAAGACGAAGTCCTGATCCGCCTTCTCGTCGGCATGGAGAGCGGCAAAGTCACCCATATCGGCGAAAGCTGGACCTTCGATCCGACCGTTTCCGACTGGCTGATCCAGACCTTCGACAAGAATGGCGACGGGGCTTTCACCGGAGACGAGCTTGCCCCGCTGCAAGACGCGGCGAAACAGAATTCGGAAGGCTCGTTCTTCTACACCCGCTTCTGGAAAGGGGCCGAGCAACTGCCCGACCCGCAGATCTACGGTTTTCAGGCGACGGTGAAGGATGGGGCCGTCACGATGGCCTTCGCGCTCGCCCTGCCCCAAGCCGAGAACCCGAACGATCTGCGCATCGAGATGTATGATCCGGAGAACCTGACCGGTCTGGTGCCGGTGAAATCCAACCCGGTGGTGATCCGGGGCTTGGCCGACGGCGCGACCTGCGTGCCGAACGTGTCGGTCAATCAACCGGATGTGCATGGCGGGCCGGACAATATCCCGATCGCGCTGACGCTGGCTTGTAAGGGGTGACGCCCGCACGCGCTCGCGTGCAAAACTGAAGTCGGGAGGGGGCGCTGCCCCCGCGCTGACGCGCCCCCCGGGATATTTCCACCAAGAGGAAGAGGCTAGTCGGCCTTTAGCTTCGGGGCAGGTTTCGGATCGGCAAGCGGCGTGTCCGAGAAGCGGATCGGCGTGCGGATGCCGGGGATGCCCTCGGCCTCGACCCGCATACCGCGCGCCTCAACCTGCGGGTCGGCGAAGACCTGATCGACGGAGTTGATCGGCCCCGCGGGGACCGTGGCTTTTTCGAGCGCGGCGAGCAGATCGGCGCGCGGCCATTGGGCGAGCGTAGGCAGAAGTGTCTCACGCATCGCAGCGCGATTGGCGACGCGGGCCTCATTCGTGGCGAAGTCCGGGTTGGCTGCGAGGTCGAGGTCCAGCACCTCGCAAAGCCGCCGGAACTGCCCGTCATTGCCGACCGCGAGGATCAGGTCGCCATCCTTGGCACTCACGACCTCGTAGGGCGCGATGTTGGGATGGGCATTGCCCAGACGCTGCGGCGCGTTGCCGGTCGCGAGGAAGTTCATCCCCTGATTGGCGAGCACGCCCACCGCGCAATCCAGAAGCGCCATGTCGACCAACTGCCCGCGCCCGGTGCGCGCCCGCGCGGCTAGTGCCGCCTGAATGCCGATCACCGCGTAAAGCCCGGTGAAGATGTCGGCGAAGGCGACGCCCACCTTTTGCGGCTGGCCTTGCGGGTCGCCGGTCAGGTCCATCCAGCCCGCCATGCCCTGGATCAGGAAGTCATAGCCCGCGCGGCTGGCATAAGGCCCGTCCTGCCCGAAGCCGGTGATCGAGCAATAGACGAGACGCGGATTGATCGCCGAAAGGCTCTCGTAATCGAGCCCGTATTTCTTGAGGCCGCCGAGCTTGAAGTTCTCGATCACGACATCGGCGTCTTTCACCAGATCGCGCACGATCTTCTGCCCTTCCTCGGTGCGAAAATCTGCCACGACCGAAATCTTCCCGCGATTGGTCGCGTGGAAATAGGCGGCAGAGCGCCCCTCCGGCCCGTCGCCTTCGCGGGCGATGAAGGGCGGGCCCCAGCGGCGGGTATCGTCGCCTTCGGGCGCTTCGACCTTGATCACCTCGGCGCCGAGATCGGCCAGCACCTGACCGGCCCAGGGACCGGCCAGAATGCGTGCCAGCTCGACGACTTTCACACCTTCCAGCGGGGCCATCAGAAGAAGGCCTGCAGGCCCGTCTGCGCACGCCCCAGGATCAGCGCGTGGACGTCATGGGTGCCCTCGTAGGTGTTCACCGTCTCGAGGTTGACCATGTGGCGGATCACCTGAAACTCGCCCGAAATCCCGTTGCCGCCATGCATGTCGCGGGCCATCCGAGCGATATCCAGCGCCTTGCCGCAATTGTTGCGCTTGATGAGCGAGATCATCTCGGGCGCGGCGTCGGCCTCGTCCATCAGACGGCCGACTTGCAGCGCGGCTTGCAGGCCCAGTGTGATCTCGGTCTGCATATCGGCGAGCTTCTTCTGGAAGAGCTGCGTCTGCGCCAGAGGTTTACTGAACTGCTTGCGGTCGAGCCCGTATTGCCGCGCGGCGTGCCAGCAGAACTCGGCCGCCCCCATCACGCCCCAGGCGATGCCGTAGCGTGCGCGGTTGAGACAGCCGAACGGACCTTTCAGCCCCTCGACGTTCGGCAGCAGCGCGTCTTCGCCGACCTCGACACCGTCCATGACGATCTCGCCGGTGATCGAGGCGCGGAGCGACAGCTTCTGCCCGACCTTCGGCGCGCTCAGTCCCTTCATGCCCTTCTCCAGCACGAAGCCGCGGATCTTGCCGCCATGGGCTTCGGACTTCGCCCAGACGACGAAGACATTGGCGATCGGCGAGTTGGTGATCCACATTTTCGAACCGGTGAGGCGGTAGCCGCCTTCGGTCTTCTCGGCGCGGGTCTTCATGCCCGCCGGGTCTGAGCCCGCATCAGGTTCGGTCAGCCCGAAACAGCCGATCCACTCGCCCGAGGCCAATTTCGGCAGGTATTTCTGGCGCTGCTCCTCCGAGCCATAGGCGTAGATCGGATACATCACGAGGCTGGATTGCACCGACATCATCGAGCGGTAGCCGCTGTCGACCCGCTCTATCTCGCGCGCGATCAGGCCGTAGGACACATAGCCAGCGCCGATCCCGCCATATTCCTCGGGGATCGTGGCGCCAAGCAGACCCATCTCGCCCATCTCGCGGAAGATCGAAGGGTCGGTGGTCTCACTCTCGAAGGCCTCGATCACGCGCGGCTGCAGCTTGTCCTGCGCATAGGCGCGGGCCGCATCGCGCAGCATCCGTTCGTCTTCGCTCAGCTGGGTTTCGAGACGCAGCGCGTCGTCCCAGGTGAACTTGCCCAGATCGGGGGCATCCTTGGCTTTGAGCGTGGGGCGGTCGGTCATGGCGGGTCCTCGGAGGCTGTCTTTCGTTGCGTCGGACTCTAGGGATCGGGGCGCGCGGCGCAAACGATTAAATTTGCGAAGATGATGAGTTTTGCGCATGATCCAGCGAACCACAGTGGAGCACCCTCGCGACCATGCGCAAGAGCTATACCCCGACGATCAACGAGCTGCAGGCCTTCGCCGCCTGCGCGCGCTTCGGCACAACGACACGGGCGGCGGCGGAGCTGAACCTGACGCAATCGGCGGTGTCGCGCTCGCTCGGGACGTTGGAAGAGCGGCTGGGCGTGGCGCTGTTCGACCGGGTGCGCAAGCGGCTGTCTCTGTCGCCGGCGGGTCAGGTTTTCCTGACGCAAGCCGAAGAAATTCTGGGCCAGATCGACCGTGCCGCGATGGGGGCGATGGCTTTCGGAGGTGCGCGGGCGGTGCTGCGCATGGCGGTATTGCCGAGCTTTGCGCGCTCGTGGTTGATCCCGCGGCTGGCGGGCTTCGAAGCCGCGCAGCCGGAGGTGAGCCTCGATCTGAGCGCGCGGCTCTTGCCCGTGGAGTTCGAGCATGAGCCTTTCGATTTGGCGATCATGCGCTCAAGGCATGAACCGGCAGGGGCGGAGGTCGAAAATCTGGTGGCGGAGGAGTTGATCGTCGTGGCCGCGCCGAACCTGATGGCGGGGCGTGCGGCGCTGGAAGATGACGCGCTACTGGCCTTGCCGTTGTTGCAGCAATCGACGCGCCCGACGCTCTGGCTCGACTGGTTTCGCGAAAGCGGGCGCGACGCGCGGCACATCCTGCGCGGCGCGCGGTTCGATCATTTCGACATGATCCTCGATGCGGCGAGCGCGGGGATGGGGATGGGGCTGGTGCCCGCGATCATCGCCGAAGGGGCGCTGGCCTCGGGGCGGCTGGTCCAGGCGACGCCGCGCCGGTTTGCCACGGGCGAGAATTACGCGCTGATCCTGCCCGAGCGCGCGCGGGAGGCGCCGCATGTCAGCGCCTTCCGCGATTGGTTGCGGGCCGAGATCGGCGCTTAGTCGAAGACGATGACCTGCCGGATCGCCTCGCCCGCCGCGAGCCGCTCGAAGCCTTCGTTGATCTCTTCGAGCTTGAGTCGATGGGTCATCAGGTCCGGGATCGGCAGTTGCCCCTGCACCATCATCTGAGCGAAGCGCGGAATGTCGCGGACCGGCACGCAGGAGCCCATGTAAGAGCCTTTCAGCGCGTGCTCATTCGCGGTCAGCGACACGGCGGGGATTTTGAACTCCGCCTGCGGATTGGGCAGGCCCGCCGTGACGGTGGTGCCGCCGCGCCGGGTGATGGAGTAGGCGAATTGCAGCGCCGGGGCCGCGCCGGCCAGCTCGACCGCGAGATCGACGCCGCCGCCGGTGAGGTCGCGCAGCTTTTGCACCGCGCCCTCTTCGGTCGGGTCGATCGCATGGGTCGCACCCAGTTTCAGCGCGAGGTCGCGTTTATCCGCGGCGAGATCGACGGCGACCACGGTGCGCGCGCCCGCCGCAACCGCGCCCAGAAGCCCCGCAAGGCCGACGCCGCCAAGCCCGATGATCGCGCAGCTTTGCCCGGTCTTCAGCCCGCCCGAATTCAGCACCGCGCCGACGCCGGTCAGCACCGCGCAGCCCAGAAGGGCCGCCTGGTCGAGCGGGATCGATTTGTCGATCTTCACGCAGGACGCCTCGGAGACGACTGCGTAATCGGAAAACGCCGAGACGCCGATATGGTGGTTCACATGCTCGCCTGCGACCGAGATGCGTTTCGACCCGGTGATCAGGCTGCCCTTGCCCGCAGCGACGGCGGCAGGCTCGCAAAGCGCAGGCCGCCCCTCGGCGCAGGGCACGCAATGGCCGCAGGACGGCGCGAAGACGAGCACGACGTGGTCGCCCGGCGCGAAGCGAGTGACATACGGGCCGACCGCCTCGACCACGCCAGCCGCCTCATGGCCGAGCGCCACGGGCATGTCGCGCGGGCGATCGCCGTTGATGACGGACAGGTCGGAGTGGCACAGGCCCGCAGCCGACATCTTGATGAGCAGCTCGCCGGCGCCGGGATCGTCCAGCTCGGCCTCGACGATCTCCAGCGGCTTGCTGTCGGAATAAGGGCGCGCTTTGCCCATTTCGCGCAGAAGTGCGATCCGCGTTTTCATTCTTGCTCCTCCCCAAAACGATTTGGCGCAGCTTGGGAAAGTTCCGCGGAAGTGTCCATGCCCCTTTGACGAAGGGTCAGGCGATGACGGTGAAGGGGGTGTCCAGAGGATGCTCTTCGAGGTTCGCGCTCTCGCCGATCCGGTCGACTACGGCGAAGAGACCGGGCGCTGCGAGCGGCGTGAGCACCCCGTGCCAGGTGCCGCGATGGAGGTTGATCCCCTGCGCACCATTGGTGAGAAACGCGCGCGGCGTGCCGGGTTTACCATCCGCATCGGGGGCGACGATCACGAGGAACGGGTCCGCGCTCATCGGAATGAAGGCCTGCGAGCCTTCGGGGTGCCGCTCCAGCAGATCGCAGAGATAAGGCAGCGCGCGCGGCTCTGCCTTGAAGATCGAAATGCCGGCGCGACCGCCCGTCTCCGCCCCGAAATCGAGCTGCGCGCGGTCGTGATAGCGCCCGCAGAGCCCCGCATTGATGATCTTGTCTGGGTCGCCTGCGGCGTCGAGCACATCGCCGAAGGGCGCGAAGGCCTCGGGCGTGAGCGGTTCGGCTTTGATCTGCATCGCGGGCCTCCGGTTGCGCGGGAAAGAGAGGGGGCGCTGCCCCCTCACCCCCGGGATATTTCAACCAAGCCGAAAGGGGATCAGCCCGAGATGGGCGAGCCGAGCTTCGGGTGGCGGTTCACGTCCTTGTAGAGCAGGTAGCGGAACGGGCGGCGGCCCGCGGCGTAGCAGGCTTGCGGGCAGAAGGCGCGCAGCCACATGAAATCGCCCTCTTCCACTTCGATCCAATCTTGATTGAGCAGGTAGACACCCCGGCCCTGCAGCACGAAGATGCCATGCTCCATGACATGGGTTTCCGCGAAAGGGATGGTGCCGCCCGGCATGAAGGTCACGATATTGACGTGCATGTCGTGGCGCAGATCGTTCGGATCGACGAAGCGCGAGGTCGACCAGTAGCCCGAGGTGTTGGGCATCTCGAGCGGCGGCTTGTCCTGATCGGCGGTGACGAAGCTTTCCGGCGCGTCGATGCCGGGCACGCGCTCGTAGCGTTTGCGGACCCAGACGAAGGTGCCGGGCGTATCCTGATCGTTGGCGACCGACCATTGTGCGCCCGGCGCGAGATAGGCGTAGCCGCCCGCGTCCAGCTCATGGCCGACGCCCTCGATCACGAGGCGGATGTGACCGGCGAGCACGAAGATCACGCTTTGACCCTCGGGGTCGGGTTCGGGATTGTCCGAGCCGCCGCCCGGCGCGACTTCGACGACCAGCTCGGCAAAGGTCTCGGCAAAGCCGGAGAGCGGACGGGCGAGCACCCAGGCGCGAGTGTTTTCCCAGCCCGGCAGCAGCGAGATGGTGATGTCGGACAGCACCCCGCGCGGGATCACCGCGTAGGAAGTGTTGAATTGCGCGCGCTCGCGGGCGCGCTGGTTCTGATCGGGCAAACCGCCCGTCGGGGCGTAATAGGTGTATTCCATCAAAGGTCCATGGCGTTCAGGCGATGCCACGCGATCCGCTCGACCTGCTTGCAGGCCTCACGGAATTCCGTCTCGCGGTCTTGGTCAAGCCGGCGGCGGAAGGCGTGGAGGATTGACGCCTTGGTATTGTCTTTTACGGCGATGATGAAGGGGAAACCGAATTTTTCGCTATAGGCAGCGTTGAGCCCCTCGAATGTGGCGCGCTCTTCATCGGTCAGCGCATCGAGCCCGGCGCTGGCCTGCTCGGAGGTGCTTTCTGCGGTGAGGCGCTTGGCCTGGGCGAGTTTGCCCGCGAGATCGGGGTGCGCGGTCAGCACGCCGAGGCGTTCGGCCTCCGAGGCCGAGCGGAAGATGCGGGCCAGCGCCGAGGCCACGCCCTCGAGGCAATCATGCGCCGGACCGAGCTCCAGATCGAAGGCACGCTGCGCGATCCAGGGCGAATGTTCGTAGATGCCGCCGAAGGCTTCGACGAAGCGCTCCCGGCTCATCTGGCTTGGGCGCTCGCGGCGGGTATGCGGGTGGGTCGCAGCCCAATGCGCGGCGATCTCTCCCCGGGTCGCAAACCAGACGCCCTCATGCGAAAGCGCGTAATCGAGGAAGCGCTTCAGCCCCGCCACCTTGCCGGGCCGTCCGATCAGGCGGTTATGCAGGCCGACCGAGAACATCTTCGGCGCGCCGTCCAGCCCTTCGGAATAAAGCATATCGAAGCTGTCCTTGAGATACTGGAAGAACTGCTCGCCCTCGATATAGCCCGGCGCGGTGGCGAAGCGCATATCGTTGGCCTCCAACGTGTAGGGGATCACGAGTTGGTCCCGGGTGCCGACCTCGAGCCAATAGGGCAGGTCATCGTCATAGGTGTCGGAGATCCAGGCGAAGCCGCCCTCTTCGGCAGTCAGCCGCACCGTGTTGGCCGAGCAGCGCCCGGTATACCAGCCGCGCGGGCGTTCTCCGACGACTTCCGTGTGCAGGCGGATGGCTTCGGCGATCTGGCGGCGCTCTTCGTCTTCCGCCATGTCCTTGTGCTCGACCCATTTGAGGCCGTGCGAGGCGATTTCCCAGCCCGCCTCTTTCATCGCGGCGACCTGTTCGGGGGCGCGAGCCAGCGCAGTCGCGACGCCGTAGATCGTCAGCGGCACGTTCAGCCCGGTGAACAGCCGATGCAGCCGCCAGAACCCTGCGCGCGCGCCGTATTCGTAGATCGACTCCATGTTCCAGTGTCGCTGGCCGGGCCATTGCGCGGCGCCCGCGATATCGGACAGGAACGCCTCGGAGGCCGCGTCGCCATGCAGGACGTTGTTCTCGCCGCCCTCTTCGAAATTGAGCACCATCGAGATCGCCACGCGCGCCTCGCCCGGCCAATGCGGATCGGGGGTCGTGCGGCCATAGCCGCGCAGGTCGCGGGGGTAGCGGGTCATTAGGTGGCTCCTGTCATCGGGTCGGATCGGGACAAGAAAGAGCAAAACGCGCGAAAGGGAAAGCCCTCTCTCGGCGTTGAAGCCTCTCTCGGCGTTGAAGAGGGCTTGGCAGGCGGGGCACAGAATCGTTGCGCGATTTGAGGGCCCTTGGCATGATTTCGGGCATCAAGACATTGCGTACCCTGCCCTTTCCGCTCTGCCCGGAGGCCCTCCCATGCGCCAATTGCTTCGTCTTATAGCCATCATCCCCCTGCCGCTTATTGGATATCCCGGCCTGTCAGCCGCACAGGACTGGACCCAGATTGCGGCCTACTCTGCCTTCATCGGCCCGCAGGATATGCGGAATTCGAAGGGCGCGGCCCTGAGATCGCTCGGTGCGGCCTTGCAGCAGGATCGGGCGAATTTTCATCGCTTCGGGCTAAGGGATGCGCGCGACGAGTCCGATCCGGTCTTCGCGGATCGCGCCTCGCGGGCGCGTATCCCCGCGATGGTCGAGGCGGGCGGCGATACGCGGGGCAGCTTCACGCAAATGGTCCGCGCGGGGCAGCCCTTCGGCGTTTACGTCTTCGTCTGCGGCTACGGGCGCACCCCGTCTGTGATCTATATCGCCGGCTGGGGCGAAGATCACTCGGGCTGCTACTGAGTGATCGAGATCGCCGCGGCGACCGCCTTTTTCCACTCTGCATATCGCGCTTCGCGCTTGGCCTTGTCCATCTCGGGCGCGAAGTTGCGATCCAGCGCCCAGCCCTTCGCGAACTCCTCCGGCTCGGGATAAATCCCCGCCTTGTAGCCCGCGAGCCAAGCCGCGCCGAGCGCCGTGGTCTCCAGCACTTCGGGCCGGTCGACCGGAGCCCCGAGGATGTCGGAGAGGAACTGCATCGCCCAATCCGAGGCCGTCATGCCACCGTCGACGCGCAGGGTCGGGCGCGCATCGTCGGACCAGTCGGCCTGCATTGCCTCCAAGAGGTCGCGGGTCTGGAAACCCACCGACTCCAGCGCCGCGCGGGCGAACTCGGCCGGGCCGGAGCTGCGGGTCAGGCCGAAGACCGCGCCACGGCAGTCGGGGTTCCAGTAGGGCGCGCCGAGGCCGGTGAAGGCGGGCACGATGATCACGTCCTGCTCGGGGTCGGACTGCTCGGCCAGCGCCTGGGTTTGATCGGCGGCTTCGATGATCTTCAGCCCGTCGCGCAGCCATTGCACGACCGCCCCCGCGACGAAGATCGAGCCTTCGAGCGCGTAGGTGACCTTGCCGTCGAGCTGGTAGGCGATGGTCGTCAGCAGGCGGTTCTCCGAGCGCACCATTTGATCGCCGGTATTGAGCAGCGCAAAGCAGCCGGTCCCGTAGGTCGATTTCAGCATACCGGGCTTGAAGCAGGCCTGCCCCACGGTCGCCGCCTGCTGGTCGCCCGCGACACCAAGGATCGGGATTTCCGCGCCGAAGAGATCGGGGTGCGTCACGCCGAACTCGGCCGCGCAATCCTTGACCTCGGGCAGCATCTCCATCGGGACGCCGAGCTTGGCGGCAATGGTCGTCGACCAGCGGCCCTTGGCGATATCGTAAAGCATCGTGCGCGCGGCATTGGTCGCATCGGTGACATGTGATTTGCCACCCGTCAGTTTCCAGATCAGCCAGCTGTCGATGGTCCCGAAGGCGAGCTTGCCCGCCTCGGCGGCCTCGCGCGCGCCGTCGACATTCTCCAGAAGCCAGCGCAGTTTCGTAGCCGAGAAATACGGATCGACGATCAGCCCGGTGCGCGCGGTCACGGTGTCCTCGAACCCGTCCTCGCGCAGCGCGCGACAAAATTCGGCGGTGCGGCGGTCCTGCCAGACGATGGCGTTGTGGATTGGCTTTCCGCTCTCGCGGTCCCAGACCAGCGTCGTCTCGCGCTGATTGGTGATGCCGATGCCGGAGATGTCGGAGGCCTCGATCCCGGCTTTCTCGATGGCCCCGCGCACGGTCGCCAGCACGCTGTCCCAGATTTCCTCGGCATCATGCTCGACCCAGCCGGAATGCGGGAAGTGCTGCGTGAATTCCTGCTGCGCGCTCGCCACCGGGCGCAGCGCATCGTCAAAGACGATCGCGCGCGACGACGTGGTGCCTTGGTCGATTGCCAGAATGTAGGTCATGAAGTCCTCCCGTTTCGCGCGTCAGCCTGCGTGCTCCTCCAGCCACGCGGCGACAGAGTTGACCTGATCGGCATCGAGCCGCAAGCCCAGCTTGGTGCGCCGCCAGATCACGTCCTCGACCTTGCGCGCCCATTCGCGATCGACGAGCCAGCGCAGTTCGGCCTCGGTCAGCGTACTGCCGAAATCGTGGCCCAGATCGCCCAGCGCCTTGGCATCGCCGAAGATGTCCCAGGCCTCGGTGCCGTAGTGGCGGATCATCCGCTCGGCCCATTTGCGATCCACGAAGGGGTAATCCTGCGAGAGCTTGGCAATTTTGGCGCCGACCTCTTCGGGGGCGAAATCGCCGCCCGGAAGGCGCGCGCCTTTCGTCCATTGACCGCCCATGCCCGGCAGATGCGGGCGCAGCTTGGCGAGCGCATCCTCAGCCAAACGACGATAGGTGGTGATCTTCCCGCCAAAGACGTGCAGCGCCGCGGGTTGGCCTGCGGGTGCATCGAGCGAGAGCACATATTCGCGCGTCGCCGCCGTGGCGGAGCTTGCGCCGTCCTCGTAGAGCGGGCGCACCCCGGAATAGGTCCAGACCACGTCGTCGGGCGTGACCTCTTCCTTGAAATATTCGGACGCAAAATCGCACAGGTAATCGCGCTCAGCCTCGGTGCATTCGGCGGCGAGCGGCGAGTCCTCATGGGCGGCTTCGGTCGTGCCGATCAGAGTGAAGTCCTGTTCATAGGGGATCGCGAAGATGATCCGCCCGTCCGCGCCTTGGAAGAAGTAGCATTTGTCGTGATCGTAGAGCTTGCGCGTCACGATATGGCTGCCGCGCACGAGGCGGATATGCTCGCGGCTGGCGCTGCCCATCGTGCCTTTCAGGATCTGCTCGACCCACGGGCCACCGGCATTGACCACGGCGCGGGCCATATGTTCCTCGCGCCCGTTCGGCCCTTCGGTCACGATCACCCAATGGCCGCCGTCGCGATGCGCCTCGACTACCTTAGTCTGCACGCGAATGTCGGCGCCATGCGCCTCGGCGTCGCGGGCATTGAGCACGACGAGCCGGGCATCCTGCACCCAGCCATCGGAATACTCAAAGGCATGGGTGAAGCTGTCCTTCAGCGGCGCGCCTTCCGGGGCGTTGCGCAGGTCGAGCCGCTTGGTGCCCGGCAGCAGCCCCTGCCCGCCCAGATGGTCATAGAGGAACAGCCCCGAGCGGATCATCCAGGACGGGCGCTTGCCCTTCATCCACGGCATGACGGTAGAGAGCATTTTCGAGACCGGTGTATCGCTCTCGAAACGCATGTCGGCGCTATAGGGCAGCACGAAACGCATCGGCCATGAGATATGCGGCATCGCGCGGATCAGCACTTCGCGCTCGGACAGCGCCTCGCGGACCAGCTTGATCTCGAGATATTCGAGATAGCGCAGCCCGCCATGGAACAGCTTGGTCGAGGCCGAAGAGGTCGCCTGCGCAAGATCGCCCATCTCGGCCAGACGCACCCGCAGGCCCCGTCCGGCCGCGTCGCGCGCGATCCCGCAGCCGTTCACCCCGCCGCCGATCACGAAGAGATCTACTGCTTGTGGCATTTTGCGTACTCCCGCTAGCGCCTGTCGCTTGTGCACCAAAAGGCGCGTTAACTTTCGTTATTGCCAGATATAATGAATTTTCGCGCAAAATCGAGCATGAATACCTCTGCACACAAGATTCCGCGTGCTCATCACGAAACTTTTAAGGAACAATTGCGTTGAGTATGATGTGGCTCGGGATGTGCGGCCCGCGCCCAAAGCGCTGAAAGTGGCGATGTAGCTAACTCGCCTCAGGTATTGATCGAGATTAAAGTCATAACGTGAAGAGAGGGTTACGCTAGGTTAGCCTCGTCGAGAAACGGACAGGACACAGCATGTTCGATCACGAATCAGAACTGGAGATCGGGCTTGCATCAGGGATGCTGGTGCGCATCGATCCAAAGGGCGCGCGACTGACAAGCGTTGTACTGCCCAGCGACGACGGTCCGGTCGAGCTTCTCATCGGCCCCGACCCGAAACAGAAGACACGCGATTTCCACGGGGCGACGATCGGGCGCTATGCCAACCGCATCGCCGGAGCGCAATTCACGCTCGATGGCGAGCAGTTCCAGCTAGATGCGAACGAAGGCGGGAACTGCCTTCACGGCGGTGGCAAGGGGTTCGACCAATGCGACTGGACCGTTGTCGCGCATTGGATCAACGCGGCGACACTGCGGCTCGAAAGCCCGGATGGCGACCAGGGCTTCCCCGGAAATCTCGTCGCGGAGGTGAGCTTCGCGGTATCGGACCCAGAAACTTTGAGCATCACTTACCGCGCGTGCTGTGATCGCGCTTGCCCGGTGTCTCTGACCTCGCATGGGTATTTCAATCTCGCGGGCGGCGGCTCGATCGCCGATCACCGACTGAAGCTCAATGCCAAACAGGTTCTCGAGGTTGATGGCGAGAAACTCCCCGTAGGCGGGCCGCGCGACGTGGCTGGCACGCGCTTCGATTTCCGCGAACCGGCCCCGGCGCTGGGGCCCGATGGCGCGGGCTTCGACCACAATTTCTGCACCGGCTCCGGCGGGATGCGCGAGGTGGCGGTGTTGAGCGATCCGGCCTCCGGACGCAGCATGACCATGCTGAGCAACCAGCCCGGATTGCAGGTCTACACCGCGCCGTCCGGCGACAGCTTCAACGCGATCTGCCTGGAGCCGCAAGCTTGGCCCGATGCGCCCAATCGCCCCGAGTTCCCCTCGACGATCCTGCGACCGGGCGTGGAATATGTGAACCGGATCCGTCTGCAATTCTCGAGCTGATCTCCGCGCCGATCGCTACCGCGCGGCGCGGGATCGGTCAGGTCAAACCCCGCAGCGCAGTACCGGCTTGACGGTAGCGGTCGTAACCTTCGTCGAACGCCTCGCGCAACGCGGAGACCGGCTCGATCGTCGCGGCGATCTCGGGCGGGCTCGCGATATCCAGCCCACCGCCGGTCGCGGCCATCATCCCAAGCCTCGCCGCCCCGAACGCGCCGCCATAATCGCCCGCCACCGGCAGGGCGACGGGCGTGTCGAGCGCGGTCGCGATCGCCTCGCACCAATAGCGCGAGCGCGTACCGCCGCCGACGCCCAACAGCGTCTCGATCCGGGTGCCGGTGCCCGCCAGCGCATCGCGGCAGTCGCGTAGCGCGAAGCTCACCCCTTCCAGCACGGCCCGCGTGGTCGCGGCGCGATCGGTCGCGTGCTCAAGCCCGATGAACGCGCCGCGGATCGCCGCATCGTTGAGCGGCGTACGCTCGCCGCCGAGATAGGGCAGGAACCGCGCCTTGCCCGGCGCCTGCAGCGGGCCGAGGCCTTCGGTCAATTCCTTGGCGTCGCTCTCCAGAAGCCGCGCATACCAGTTCAGCGCGTCGGTCGCCGCCAGAACCACGCCCATCTGGTGCCATGTCTGCGGCAGGGCGTGACAGAAGCTATGCACCGCGCTCGCCGCATCGGGGCGATAGCCGTCATCAGCGGCGAACAGCACCCCCGAGGTGCCGAGCGAGACGAAGGCCTGTCCGGCCGCCACGACGCCCACGCCCACGCCCGACGCCGCGTTGTCGCCCCCGCCGCCCGCGACGACGACGCCTTCCGGCAGACCGAAGCGCGCCGCGATCTGCGGGCGCAGCGTGCCGGAGACGTCCGAGCCCTCGACGAGGCGCGGCATCTGCTCGCGCCGCATCCCGGTCGCCGCCAGAAGTGCATCCGACCAGTCGCGCGCGCCGGTATCGAGCCAGCTCGTCCCGGCGGCGTCGGACATCTCCGAAGCATGCTCTCCAGTCAGCCAGAGCCGCAGGTAGTCCTTCGGCAACAGCACCTTCGCCACTTTCGCGAAACGCTCCGGCTCGTGCTTGGCGATCCAGACGAGCTTCGGCGCGGTGAAGCCGGGGAAGACGATATTGCCGCTGATCTCTCGGAATTGCGGATCCGCATCGAGCGCCGCCGCCTCGCGATAGGCGCGGGTGTCGTTCCACAGGATGCAGGGCCGCAGCACCTCGTCCTGCGCGTCCAGCAACGTCGCGCCATGCATATGACCCGAAAGCCCGATCCCGCGCACCGCCGACAGATCGTGCTGCGCGAGCGCGCCGAGCACCGCCTCCATCGCCGCGATCCATTCGGCGGGGTCCTGTTCCGACCAGCCCTCGTGCGGGCGCGACACGGTGAGCGGATGCGTCGCCTCGGCAACCACGCGCTGCGCCTCGTCGATCAAGAGCCCCTTCAGCCCCGATGTGCCCAGATCCAATCCGATAAACATGCTTGTCCTCCCGCGCGCAGATTGGCGCCGACACTAACGTCTCTGTTGGGCATGTCGACTCCCCAGCCCTCTGCAGAGGCGCTCGGCCATCGCGCCCTTAACGGAACCGTGAGCGCGCAGCGCGGTTGCCTTTCGAACAGCGACCCCGGAGCCTTCATGATCGCCTCACTTTCGACCCCGCTTCTGCTCGGCGTCTTCACCCTCGCCGGGCTGATCGTCGTCATCTCTTCCATCAAGGCGACCGGGCTGGCCGATGTGATCGCGGATCGCACGCGGATGGGCGAAGCGCTGGCGGGCGGGATCGTGCTGGGGGCCGCGACCTCGCTGTCGGGGATCGTCGTCTCGGTCTCGGTCGCCGCACAGGGCGATGCGAGCTTCGCCTTTTCCAATGCCGTGGGCGGAATCGCTGCGCAGACCTTCTTTCTGGCGCTCGCCGACATGCTGCACAGGCGCGCCAATCTCGAACATTCCGCGGCAGAGCCTGCCAACCTCTTTCAGGCGGTGATGCTGATCGTGCTGCTGTCGATCCCGCTCGCCGCGACCGCCGCGCCCGACTTCGCGATCTGGGGGATCAGCCCGGCCTCGGTGGTGCTGTTCCTCGCCTATCTCGGCGGCACGAAACTCGCGACCCAGGTGTCGGAAACGCCGATGTGGAAACCGGTCGAGACTCGCGAGACGCGCCATGACGAACCCGAAGACGAGGAGGAAGCGAACCGCTCGCCGCGCGGGCCGATCATCGTCTTTGTGGGCCTCGTCGTCATCATGGGCCTCAGCGGATGGGTCATTTCGCAAGCCGGGCAGGAATTCGTCACCCGCTTCAGTCTCAGCTCCTCGCTGGTGGGCGCGCTGCTGACAGCGATCGTGACCTCGCTGCCCGAACTGGTGACGACGCTGACGGCTGTCCGTCGCGGTGCGTTGCAACTGGCCATCGGTGGGATCATCGGCGGCAACACCTTCGACACGCTGTTCCTCGTCTTCTCGGATGGGGCCTATCGTGACGGCTCGCTGTATCACGCGGTCTCGATGTCGGACCTCTACTGGCTGGCGACGGGGCTGATGATGACGGGCGTGCTGCTCGGCGGGCTGATCCTGCGCCAGAAGGACGGGCCGGCCCGGATCGGGATCGAGAGCCTCCTGCTGGTCGCGATCTACGCCTCGGCGGTGGTGCTGCAAGTCCTCGCCTGACCAAGAATTATTGCCCATAGCGGGCGGATTCCCCAAATAGGCAATATACATTTGCCGCAGGGACCGTTATGCAGGCGCCTTCCGCACGGGCTGCCAGAGCAGAGCGGCCCGTCCCTTACGTCATTGCTTGGACGACTTTCCGATGATCCCCTCCCTTTCCGCAGCGCTCGCCGAGCGCGGCTACGACACTCTCACTCCCGTGCAGGACGCGGTGACCGATCCCGCGCTGGAGGGCAAGGACCTGCTGGTCTCGGCCCAGACCGGCTCGGGTAAAACGGTCGGCTTCGGTCTCGCGATCGCGCCGACCCTTCTGGGCGAGGCCGAAAGCTTCGGCCCGGCTGGCACGCCGCTTGCACTCGTTGTGGCCCCCACGCGGGAACTCGCCTTTCAGGTCATGCAGGAATTGCGCTGGCTCTACGGCAAGACCGGCGCCATCGTCAGCTCCTGCGTCGGCGGCATGGACCCGCGGCAGGAACGCCGCGCCCTCGAACGCGGCACCCATATCGTGGTCGGCACGCCCGGTCGCCTGAGCGACCATATCCGCCGCGGCGCGCTCGATCTGAGCGACATCCGCGCCGTCGTGCTCGACGAGGCCGACGAGATGCTCGATCTGGGCTTCCGGGAAGACCTCGAATTCATCCTCGGCTCCGCCACGGAAGAGCGGCGCACGCTGCTGTTCTCGGCCACCGTCTCGCCGATGATCGCGAAGCTGGCCGAGCAGTTCCAGAACGACGCGCAGCGCATATCGACGATCAACACCGCGCAGCAGCACTCCGACATCGCATATAAGGCGCTGAAGGTTGCGGCCTCGGATAGCGATCATGCGATCTTCAACCTGCTGCGCTTCCACCATGACGAAAGCGCCATCGTTTTCGCCAACACCCGCGCGGCGGTGAATCATCTTAGCGCGCGTCTCGGCAATCGCGGCCTCTCGGTCGTGACGCTGTCGGGTGAACTGAGCCAAGCCGAACGCAGCCACGCGCTGCAGGCGATGCGCGACGGGCGGGCACGGGTTTGCGTGGCGACCGATGTGGCCGCGCGCGGGATCGACCTGCCGAACCTGAGCCTCGTGATCCATGCCGATCTGCCGCAGAACACCGAGAGCCTGCTGCACCGTTCGGGCCGGACGGGTCGCGCCGGGCGCAAGGGGATGTCCGCGCTGATCGTGCCGCCGCGCATGGTCAAACGCGCCGAACGTCTGCTGAAATTCGCGAAGATCAACGCCGAATGGACCGTGCCGCCCTCGGCCGAGTCGATCATCGCGCGCGATGAAGAGCGCCTGCTGACCGATCCCGATTGGCGCGAGCCGGTCAGCGAGGATCAGGCGGCGTTTGCGCGCAAGCTGCTCGACCGGCACGGGGCCGAGGCTGTCGCCGCCGCCTTCCTGCGGCTGCAGCAATCGCGTAATGCCCCGCCCGAAGACCTTCTGCCGCCCGACACCAAGGGCCAGTCCGAGCGTCAGGAATTCGGTCCGAGCCGCTGGTTCACGCTCTCGGTCGGGCGCAATGACCGGGCCGAGCCGCGCTGGCTGCTGCCCTTGCTGCGCCGCCATGCCGATCTCGACAAATCCTCGATCGGTGCGATCCGCGTGCGCGATGACGAGACCTTCGTCGAGATCGCCGAGAAGAGCGTCGCGAAATTCGCGGCCTCGCTTGGTCCCGATGGCGAGCTCTCCGATGAGATCAAGGCCCGCGCCCTGAACGGCGAACCCGATTTTGGTCCGCCGCCGAAAAAACGCCGCGCAGACAAGCCGCATGGCAAACCGGATCGCGGTGATCGTGGCGAGCGCCCAAACAAGGCGCCCCATCGCAAGGGCCCGCCCAAGGCGCCGCGCGACGATGCCCCGGAGGAGAGCGCGAAGACCAGCGGTTGGAGCCCCGACGACGAGGCCGTGTTCGCAGCCCTCGCGGAAATCTCGCCGAAGAAGCGCAAGCCCAAGCCCGAAGGCGGTGCCGCCCCGAAGGGCAAAAAGCCCCGCGCGAAATATGCAGGTACCGGCAAAGGGCCGCATCCGGGCAAAGGCGGAAAGCCCAAGCCCGGCGGCCCGAAGAAGCCGCGCAAGTGATGGAATTATTTTGCAAAAGGCCCGCAGCGACGCGGGCCTTTTTCATATGCTCTCAGAAGCGCCGGGGTCAGCGCCCCGTTACCGGGTCAGCCTGAGATAGAGCGACAAAAGCTTGTCCGGCAGCGTGCTCAGCTCGTCGATCTGGATGAACCCGTTGCGCCCGAAAATCGCGGCCTCCTGCTCCTTGTTTCGCGGCCCGAGCCCGACGCAGAAGACATCGATCCCCAGCGCGCTCAGGCTGCGAACGGCGCGCTGCGCGTCGCGGACAAGATAGTCCGGATCGGGCGAGTCGATATCCGAGGGCTCCCCGTCGGTGATCAAGAGCAGCAGGCGACGATGCCGCGGCACCTGCGCGAGGTCCTTCCCGGCATGGCGCAGGGCGGCCCCGAGCCGCGTCGAATAGCCCGGCTTCAGGCCCGACAGCGCCGAACCCGCCTCTTCATCCAACGCATCGGAGAACCGCTTCACCGCAACGACGCGCACGTCTTCGCGCCCGGCCGAGCAGAAGGCGTTGATCGCGAAAGGATCGCCGATTTCGTTCATCGCATGGGCGAGAACCGCCGTCGCATCGCGCTCCATGTCCAGAATGCGGTGCTGTGTTCCGGGGACGAGATCGGCCGTCGATTGCGAGATATCAAGGAGCAGGCTGACCGCGAGATCGCGCGTCGGCGGGGCCTGCCGCTCGTAGAGGCGATGATCGGGGAACTCGCCTGCCCGCAAGGCCGTCGCCGCCTCGATACAGGCGTCGAGATCGAGAACTTCTCCCTCCGCCTGCCGTTTCTCCCGGCGCGCGCGCCCGATTTGCGCCGAGCGCACGAGACCGGTGATGCGCGACAGAAGCGGCCCCTGCGCGTCCTGCAACTCCTGCCAGAAGCGGCGATTTCCCGGCGTCGCGGGGTACTCCTTGACCACCGTCCAGTTGGCGCGTTCCCGGCCGATCTCGTAGTCGTATTCGGGATAGGAGGCGACCGCCCGCCCCTCTTCGGCCGCCTCGGTGACGGGGGCGACTTTCTCGACCCTGTCGCTTTCGGTCTGCTCCTGCTGTTGCGATTGCTTGCCCGCGCCCGGGGTCGGCTCGGAGCGGCGAAGCTGCACAGTGTCGACCTGAACCTCCAGGGTCTGCGCCTCTTCCGGGGGCGGTTCGTCGAGGGCCCACAGACCGAGATTGTCGTCGCGATAGGCGGGCTGAACCACGTAATCCTTCGCATTGAACTGCACGCGAAGCTGCCCGAGATCGTTGCCCAGCAGGTTGCCGATCTCGCGGCTGATCGCCGGATCGGCCCAGCGCTCGCGCGCCTCCATGAACATCCGGCGGCCTTTTTGCACCCATCCGTCGGGATCGTCGAAATCGGGATCGATCAGCGCCCGCGCCAGCCGCGCGAACAGGCTGGGCGCGGTCGGCAGCCCTCCGGGTTGGGCGACGTGAAACCCTTGCCAGAGTCTGCGCAGCCCGGGCATCTCCTGCGCCGCCAGTTCCTCGACCCGCGCATCCTCGATCAAGGACACGACCGCCATCTGCAGCGGCTTGAGCTGCCCGATTTCGAAACGGGTTTTGGTGAAGTTGATATGCGCCCCGATATGGGCGAGCGCGGCGCGAAACAGGGGCTCCGTCTCGCCGCGATAGCCGGGCAAGCTGGGCGGCACGAGGATAACATTGCCCGCGAAGGACACCCGCCGCGCGGCTTTCTCTCCCATGCCCGTGGGCGCGACGCGCAGCGGCGGGGTCGCGCCGGAAATCGCCGTGAGATAGGCCCGCAACCGGCGCTCGTGATCGTAGAAGCTTTGCTCTCCGCTTTCGTGTTCAAGCGCGCGCTGCGCCTCGGCGGTCTGCAAGGAGAAATAGGCGCTTCGCTTGTCGGCATCGCGCCCCGCCAGACGCAATCCGGTCGCAACCCAGTCCTCGAGCGCCTGTTCGGTGAGCCGCCCGACAAGCCGCTCCATGTTGTCGAGAAAGGGATACACGGACTCCGGCGCTTGCGTGGTAATCCGCGTCATCAGCGCGACCCACGCGGTGAACGCCTCCGGCTCGTATCTCTGCGCGACCGTGTCCGCCGCAGCGCAGACGCGCTCCGCCGCGCGGGGCGAGACCCGGATCGCGACATGGGACACGAGCTTTGCCAAGGCGATCGTCGGCCCCGCCCCGAGTTTCGGCGCCAGAGCCAGAGAGCTACGCTCATAGGCGCGGGGGACCGTCCGCCCGTATCCCGCGCCCCGCAGCCGCTCGCGCGCCCGCAGCCAGTCGGCTATCTCGGGCGCCGAGAAGGCGCTGCGGATCGCGCCCGGCAGGTCAGGGGTGGCTTCGACATTCATGCTGTCAGGCACAGGCATCGACGACCGCATCGAGCGCGCCGCGCATATCCGGGTCGTCCGTGATGGGAACGATGATCGCATGTTTGCAGGCGTCGGTCAGCGTCATGCCCGTCTTTATGAGGCGACCGGCATGGATGAGCATCCGCGTGGACGCCCCTTCCTCGAGCCCCTGCCCGCGCAGATGCCGCGACTTCTCGGCGATCTTCACCAGCTTGTCGGCGATGTCGGCAGAGACATCCGCCTCGGACGCCACTATGGAAGCCTCGACCGAAGCCATCGGATAGGTGAAATCGACCGCGCTGAAGCGTTGCTTCGTGGATTCCTTGAGGTCCTTGAGAACGCTCTGGTAGCCGGGATTGTAGGAAATCACGAGCTGGAAATCGGGATGCGCATGGACCAGTTCACCCTTTTTCTCGAGCGGCAAAATCCGGCGATCATCGGTCAGAGAATGGATTACGACCGTCGTGTCCTGACGCGCCTCGACCACCTCGTCGAGATAGCAGATCGCCCCGTGACGCACCGCCATCGTGAGCGGCCCGTCCTGCCAATGCGTGCCCTCGGGGCCGAGCAGGAAGCGCCCGACAAGATCCGAAGCGGTCATGTCCTCGTGGCAAGACACCGTGATGAGCGGCTTGCCCAGACGCCAGGCCATATGCTCGACAAAGCGGGTCTTGCCGCAGCCGGTCGGCCCCTTGAGCATCACCGGCAACCGCGCCGCATAGGCGGATTCGTAGAAGGCCACCTCGTCGCCGCTCGGGTGGTAGGTCGGCTCTTCGTCAAGCCGGTACTGATCGATCGTCATAGAAGATCCTCGCGTTTGATTGGCCGGCGGATGTCTCCGCCGGCCCTGCTCGCCTGCCTCACCGGTGAGTGGGGTCGGACTTTTCGTTGGGGATACCGTCGATCGGACATTCCTCGGTGCCGACGGTCGAGCGGGTCATCGCCTCGACCATCTCGCGCGTGCCTTCCGGATCTTCCGCCCATTTGGTGTAGAAGTCGTAGGGGCACTCGGCGAGACCGTTGGTGTCGTCACCCGAGTTGATCATGCCGGTATAGCCACGGTGCACGAGCTTGAAGAGGTGGTTCTGGCTCTGCATGTTCTTGCGCGCATCGCGGATCGCCGAGACCGAGAGCTGGCCGTATTGGATGCCGTATTCCTCTTCGCCGCATTCGCCCAGCGTGCGGCCGTCGAAGCCGACGATGGCCGAGTGGCCGAAATAGGAATAGACGCCGTCGAAGCCTGCCGCATTGGCGACGGCGACATAGGAGTTGTTCGCCCAGGCCATCGCCTTGGCCATGATCACCTGCTGGTCCTTGGCCGGATACATGTAGCCCTGGCAGCGGATGATCAGTTCGGCACCCTTCATCGCGCAGTCGCGCCAGATCTCGGGGTAGTTGCCGTCATCACAGATGATCAGGCTCATCTTCATGCCCTTCGGGCCTTCCGAGACATAGGTGCAGTTGCCCGGATACCAGCCCTCGATCGGAACCCAGGGCATGATCTTGCGGTATTTCTGGACGATCTCGCCCTCGTTGTTCATCAAGATGAGCGTGTTGTAGGGCGCTTTCTTCGGGTGCTCTTCGTGGCGCTCGCCGGTCAGCGAGAACACGCCCCAGACATTGGCTTCGCGGCAGGCGGCGGCGAAGATTTCGGTCTCTTCACCCGGCACCGACGAGGCGGTCTCGTACATCTCGGTCTCGTCATACATGATGCCGTGGGTCGAGTATTCGGGGAAGATCACCAGATCCATCCCCGGCAGGCCCTTCTTCATGCCTTTCACCATGTCGGCGATCTTGTGGCAGTTCTCGAGAACCTCGGCCTTCGTGTGAAGACGCGGCATCTTGTAGTTGACGACGGCGACGCCCACGGTGTCGGCGCTGCTCGAAATATCTCCATGATACATGTTGTTACCTCTGCTGTTGGTGGAGTTGTCGAATGCCTTTCCGGTTGATCCGGAAAAGCGGGTTTATGGGGTCAGATCGCCATGTGTTTGGTGACCGTTTCCTCGGTGAGATCCGCGATCGCGCCATCGGCCACGACGCGACCGTTCTCGAGCATCGTGAAGTTCTGCGCGGCACGGCGCGCAAATTTCACGTTCTGCTCGACAAGGAGGATCGTCAGTCCGAGTTCGGCATTGAGGCGGATGATGATGTCCTCGATCTGCTCGACGATATTGGGCTGGATGCCCTCGGTCGGCTCGTCCATCAGGAGGACCTTGGGGCCGCTTGCGAGCGCGCGGGCGATGGCAAGCTGCTGTTGCTGACCGCCCGAGAGCACGCCCCCGGGCCTGTCGAGATTTTCCATCAGATAGGGGAAGATCTTCGGGACGATTTCGGGAATGGCGCGCGGGCCCTGGGCCGCGAAGCCGCCCATCAGGATGTTCTCGCGGATCGTGAAATCGGGGATGATCATCCGGCCCTGCGGCACATAGGCGATCCCGGCCCGCGCGCGCCGGTAGGTGGCGTCGGCGGAGATGTTCTGCCCGTCGAGCACGACATCGCCGCTCTGGCGGTCGGTCAGCCCAAGAATGGAGCGCAGCAGCGTGGTCTTGCCCACGCCATTGCGGCCCAGAACGGCGAGGATCGTACCGCTCGGCGCGCTCATCGAGACGTCGTGCAACGCCTGGCTGCGGCCGTAGAAACTGTCGAGGTTGCTCAGAGAAAGCATCAGTGAATCCCTCCCGAACCGAGATAGGCTTCGCGCACCTTTGGATCGGTCTCGATCTTTTCCATCGGGCCCTCCGCGAGCAGCTTGCCCATGTGCATGACCGTGATCCGCTCGGCGATCTTGCGCACGAACGCCATGTCATGCTCGACCACGAGGATCGTGTGGCTGCCCTTCATTTCGTTGATGATTTCGGCGGTGCGGAAGGTCTCCGCATGGGTCATGCCCGCAGTGGGTTCATCGAGAAGGATGACCTTCGCCTGCTGCGTGATCAGCATCCCCAGTTCCAGCCATTGCATCTGGCCGTGGGACAACTCGCCCGCGACCGTATCGAGCACCGGCTCTAGCCGCGTCATCGCGATCACGTCCTCGACCCGCGCCCGGTCCTCCGCCACCATGTGCAGGCGAAGGTTGCGGAACACGCCGGGCTCTCCCGAGGCCGCGACTTCGAGGTTCTGCCGAACGGTCAGATCGCGGAAGACGCTCGGGATCTGGAACTTCCGCCCGATCCCGTGCCGCGCGATGATGTGCTCGGGGCGGTTGGTGATGTTCTCGCCAAAGAGATGGACGCTGCCTTGGGTGGAGGCGGTCTTGCCGCTGACGAGATCCATCAGCGTGGTCTTCCCGGCGCCGTTGGGGCCGAGGATGACCCGCAACTCGCCTTTCTGAACCACGGTGGTGAACCCGTCCACGGCCTTGAACCCGCCGAAATCCACTGTCAGCCCGTCGATCGTGAGTGCTTCATTCATGTCCGTCTCTCCTATTCCGCGGCTTTCGGGGCCGTCTCTGCGGGCGTGCCCTTCCGGCGGCGTTCGAACCGCCCCAGAAGATCGCGCGCGATGCCCGCAAGCCCGTTCGGCAGGTAGAGAACGACGAGGACGAAGATCCCGCCGATGATCAGCTTCCACGCTTCCTTGAAGATTTCGGTCTCGCTGACCGTGGCCTCGACCGTGTTGATCAGGATCGCCCCGATACAGGCGCCCAGCAGCGAGTTGCGCCCGCCGACCGCGGCCCAGACAACCATCGAGATCGAGAAGCCGATATCCATGAAGCTCGGCGAGGCGAATTCGGCGGCGACCACATAGAGGAGCCCCGCGAAGCCCGCGATCCCGGCGGAGATCGTGAAGAAGAAGATCTGATAGGCCGCGACGTCGTAACCGAGATAGCGTGCCCGGGTCGGATCATCGCGCGTCGATTGCAGGATCAGCCCGGCCCGTGTCGAGACCAGCCAGCGGCCCAGCAGAAGCACGACCGTGAGCGAGACGGCGACGACGTAATAGGTCTCGACCATATAGGGGTCGAATTCGAACCCGCCGATGGTCAGCCAGCCCAGATCGGTCAGCCCGTTGAACCCGTTGGTGATCGGCTGCGCGTCGATGAGCAGCAGCCGCACCAGAAGCACGAGCGCCAGCGTGATGATCGCGACATAGACGCCCGAGACGCGCAGCCGGAAGATCGACGAGGACAGCACGAAGGCGACGATCAGCGGGATCACGATCGACATCGCCATGCCGAACCATTGCGACTGGAACGGGATCCAGAGGAACGAGCCCTTGTTGATGCAGCACAGATCGGTGACGGCCCCGGGCTCTGCATTCCAGAGCATGAAGTCCGGCACCGGTTTGTCCGAGCCCTGCTGCAGGCTGGTGGCGCTCATCAGCTTGAGCGACATCGCCGTCATATAGGCGCCGAGGCCGAAGAAGAGCCCCTGCCCCAGATTGAGGATCCCGGCATAGCCCCAGGACAGCGCGATCGCGATGCCGAGCATGCCGAAGACGAGATATTTGGCGATGCGGTTGAGCCAGAACACATCGTCGATCACCAGGGGCGCGCCGAGAACCATCACGATGAAGACGGCATAGACGGCCCAGTCGGCATGACGCTGAAGACGGCTCGTGGAGCTGGGAAGTGTGGAGGACGTTTCGCTGGACATCGCTTACCTCGACTTGAAGGAGAACAGGCCGCGCGGGCGCCACAGGATCAGGGCGATGACCACCGCGAAGACGACGGCGCGGGCGATGATGTCGTTGGACGCCAAGGCGACGATGCCGTTGATCTGTCCGAGAATGCCCGCGGCGAGGATCGTTCCGAGAAGGCTGCCGACCCCTCCGACCACGACGACGAGGAAGCCATCGACCACGACGGATGCGCCCATCTCGGGCATGACCGTCTTGAAGCCCGCGAGCAGCACACCGGCGATCCCGGCGAGGCCCGAGCCATAGGCGAAGGTCAGCGCCGAGACGCGGCGCACGTCGATACCGCAGGCGGCCGCGATCTGGGGATTGCGCATGATCGCGCGCACCTGCACGCCCATCGGCGTCCGATACATCAGCCACCAGGTCAGCCCCGCGAGCATCAGCGTCACGACGATGATGAATGTGCGATAGGGCTGGATCGTCATACCCGCCACGTCGATCGGCTGGGTGAGGAAGGCCGGGACCGTCATGTTCTGAAGCCCCGGGCCGAGCCCGTCGATATGGATGCCGAAGAAGCTCAGGCCGAATTCGAGGCGGATCAACTGTTGCAGCAGGATTGCCACGCCCCAAGTCGCGAGCAGCGTGTCGATGATCCGTCCGTAGAGCCTTCGGATCACCAATCGCTCGATCACGAGTCCCACGAGCCCGGAGGTCACGAAGGCCAGAGGCAGCGCGAAGAACAGGTTGAGCCCGAGATGGAGCCCGGCGAGCACCGCCGTATAGGCCCCGATCATGACAAGCTCGCCATGCGCCATGTTGATGACGCCCATCGCGCCGTAGGTGATCGACAGGCCAAGGGCGATCAGCAACAGGATCGAAGACAGGGACAGGCCGATGAAGATGATGTCAGACATAGAAAATTCCGCCTCGCTCGGATGGGCACCGGACATCAGCCCGGTGCCCGGTTTGCGTCACAGCTTGGTGGTGTCGAGACCGGCGCCGGTGCAGAACAGGTTCTCTGCCGTCTCGCCGTAAGCGACGTAAGGCAATGGCTTGGTCGGCGCGTCATAGGCGTTGACGATCGTGCCCTGACCATCGGCGCCCCACTGCGCGATGCGCGGCGTGAGATAGGTGTGCAGGTTTTCCGGATCGACGGTGACGGTGCCGTTCGGGGCCTCGAAGACCTGACCCTTGACGCCTTCGCGCACCGCATCTGCCGAGATGTCGCCAGCCTTCTCGACCGCCTGCTTCCAAAGATAGACCTGGAAGTAGCTGCTCTCGAGCGCGTGGTGCGTCACAGCCTTGGGATCGTTCACATATTTGCGGTAGCGCTCGATGAAATCGCGGTTGCGATCGGTGTCGATGGCCTGGAAATACGGGAAGGAGGTGTAGCTGCCTTCGGCGAATTCCGGACCCATCGCGGCGATCTCGATTTCCGAGGTGACGGTCGCGCAGATCGGCAGTTTGTCGTGGGTGAGGCCCTGGTTCTTGAACTCGCGGTAGAAGGCCACGACCGAGTCGCCCACGACATTCGACAGAACCACGTCGCAGCCGCTTTCCTTGATCTTGGAGACCATCGCGCCCCATTCGGAATGGCCGAGCTCGAGATATTCGTCCGCGACCCACTCGCCGCCATTCTGCTCGATGAGGATCTTCGACACTTTCGCCATCTCGCGCGGGTAGATGTAGTTCGAGCCGACGATGAAGAACTTCTTCTTGCCGAGCGTGTTGGTGATCCACGGGATGAAGTTCGACAGCTGCTGGTTCGGCACCGCGCCCGTGTAGACCACGTTCTTGGAGCACTCGAAGCCTTCGTAATAGGTCGGGTAGAAGTAGAGGCTGTTGCGCTTTTCGAAGACCGGCAGAACGGCCTTGCGGCTCGCCGAGGTGTAAGAGCCGAACACGGTCTGCAGGCGATCGCGGATCACCAGCTTCGAGGCCTTCTCGTTGTAGGTCTTCGGGTCGGATGCGCCGTCTTCGAGGATCGGCTTGATCATCATCCCGTTCACGCCGCCTGCGGCGTTGATCTCGTCGATCGCCATCATCGTGGCGTCGGCGAGCGATTTCTCGATGATCGAAAGGCCGCCAGTCAGCGAGAACAGGACGCCCACTTCAATTTCACCCGAGGCACGCGCGGGGCTCGCGATCATCGACGGGCCGAGGGCGGCTGCGGCGCCGAAAGCGGTCGTGTGTTTTAGGAAGTTTCTCCGGTTCGTTTTCATTTCTGTCTCCCGTGTTGAAGTTTGTTTTGATTTTTCAGGCCGTAAATGCGCAGGGAGGACTCCCGTGCACGAGCGTTTGGTATGTGACCGATTGTGTGAGGTGCCGTGACCGGACCGCGGGGGTCCGGATCATGTTGGCGAAGGGGGCTCCGGGTATTCGGAGCGATTGGCATCGTTGCCATTCAGCGCCGCCACGAGGGCGGGGTTGCGTGCGCTCTGGTACGCCCGCAGCGATGGCGCGGCCTTTGCACCATCCTGAAAACCAAAAAAGCCCGCGAAGACACTACAGTGTCTTCAGCGGGCTTTCTGTGCCGAACCGATGGACATCATTGGCCATCGATCTGATTCGACTATACATCATCCGGTCTTGATGACAACAATTCGTTTGCGTTGATGATCGCGACCGCCATTTCCTCTACGGAAATCCGCTTACCCATCGCCTGCGCACGAATGGTGCCATAGGCTTCCCTCTCGGAAATCTTGTGCATTTCCATGAGGATAGACTTCGCCTTCGAGATTTTCTTCTGACCGGAGATCTTCTTTTCGAGCTTGCCGATCTTGTCGTGGAAATCCGCCGCCTGCATCCAGTTGGAGCGCGCGACGACAAGATTTGTCAGCATGCCGAAGGTCCGGACCGGCTTCGAAATCACCGCGAATGCGTTGATGTCGAGCACCAGTTCGATCATCGCCGGGTTCTCGTAATTCACGATGCCGATCACCGTCGGACCGGGTTTCTCGGACTTCCGCAGCATGCTGCTCAGGGCGCTCTGGCTCTCGAAGAAGACGCCTGCGAAAACGACATCCGTCCCGCTCGGCAGCGCCTTGGCGGGGGGCCACATCAGTTCCGCGCGGCAGCCGATGCGTTTGAGCTGATCCATGAGCGCCTTGCCATCTGCGTCCGGCGGGTGGACGACGATGACCGAGAGGTCGCGCAAATCCTTGAGACGCAGCCGGGGCATCAGCTTCCGCCCCCTCCGGCTCCGAATTGCGGAGACGTCATCTGCAAGTCTTCATCATATTCAACGAGATAAGGGTCCGGTCGCACCGGCGCCTGCGCTTCGCGCACGATCTCGAAAGCACCGCTTTCGCCGACGACTGCAACCCGGGGCCAGAGGCTCGTGTGATGGGTATCGCCTTCGACCTGCACGGGGCCCTGGGGTGCCTCGAAGCTGAAATTCGGCAAGGTACGCAAGACGCTATCGCGATCGGTCGCCCCGGACCGGCGCACGGCTTCCGCAAAGAGATAGACTTGGAAATAGGCGGCTTCCGTCCCCGCAGAAATCGGCTGATCCGGCCCGAACCGGCGCGCATAAGCGGTGACGAAGCGACGGTTCGCCTCGGTATCGAGCACGCTGAAATAGGGCGCGGCCGTCACGTTGCCGATCGAGGCATCCTTGCCGACCGCGAGCAGTTCGGGCTCGCCCGAGGTCAGGCTTGCGATGGGCTGTTTGCTGCGATCGAAGCCCGCGCGGTCATAGGCCTGGTAGAAGCGGACCGATCCTTCACCCACGACCGTCGAGAACACGACCGCAGGCCCCGCAGCCTTGATGCGCGAGATCGCCCGCTCGATATATTCCTCGTTATGGCGCAGGGGGATGTAGATTTCGTCGACGACCTTCGCCCCGCGATGCATCAGCAGATCCCGCATGATCCGATTGGATTCATAGGGGAAAACGTAGTTCGACCCCACGAAGACAAACCGGTCGCCATAGGTCTGCGTGAGATAATCCGCCAACCAGCGCGAGTTCTGGTTCGGGGCTGCGCCCGAATAGACGCAGCTGCTCGAAAACTCGAACCCTTCGTAAAGCGTGGGGTAGAACAGCAGCGCGCGGCGTTGCTCGACCACGGGCAAGACGGCCTTGCGCGCGGAGGACATGTAGCAGCCGAAGATGGTCTTTGCGCCGACATCGATGAGGCGCTCCGCCTCGCTCTTGAAGCGCAACGGATCGGAAGCCGGGTCGCTGTCTTCGATCAGAAGTTCACGACCATCGATACCGCCTGCATTGTTGATTTCTTCGATCGCCAGCAGCGCAGCCTGACGCTGTGTGCGCTCGATCACCGACGTCACACCGGTTTGGGAAAAAAGGAGGCCAACTGCGACCGGCTCGTTGTCAAAAGCCATTAATACGGTTCCATATCTTTCAACGAGAACTCCCGCGAATGCGGAGTCCGGGGGGAACGGTCACATCCGAATCGAATAGCAAATGACTGACGTGGCGGCAAGCGCGACGCATTGCAAAACGCATCTGAACTCATGATTCATTCATTTTTCGGCATTATTTTCAGCGCCTTACATCGTTACATCAAAACATTTGCATATTGAAACGAATCACGCCATCGTGTTGACGTAGCGTTCAACGAAGAGCGCCGCATCTGGCAATGAAAGCCCCTTACGAACCATGTGAATGGATTCGTGAGGGGCTTTTGCGTTTACGGCCCGGCGATTTGTCGCCCCAAATGGAGAGACCACAGAGCCCTAACCCGATCGGCGCACGCGCCCAATAACTCTGAGATCAGTATAACCGGTCACAAACGACGGCAGGATCAAGCTGCCGAACTGATCGACCCCTTATCCACTCCACCCCGGCGAGACTTTCGTCAGCGTTTGCCCACGGCAAGCGCCCGGCCTTCGCATGCCTGCAAAAACAAGAACATCAGAAACAGTCCAACAACGAGGTACATCATGACCACGACGGAAAAGCATCTCGAGCCAGAGGCGCTCGAACATATCGAAGAAGAGATCGATCACGCGCTCGGCGGTGAATACGAACATGAACCGGTTCCGGCAAAAGCCCGGCGGAGCATGTTCTCCGTCACGATGGTCTGGATGGGTTTCCCGATGATCATCACCGGCGCGATGACCGGCTCGATCCTCGTGCTCGGCATGGGATTCAGCTCCGCGCTGACGGCGATGATCATCGGCAACCTGATCATGCTGGTCTATGTCGGTCTGCTCGGGCAGCTCGGCGCGACGAAAGGAATGAACTTCGCCCTGCTCGCCAGCATCGTCTTCGGCCGCAAGGGCTATGTCTTCGCCTCCGGCCTGCTCTCGACGCTTCTACTTGGCTGGTACGCGGTGCAAACCGGGATCACCGGCGCGCTCGTCAGCTCCACCTATGACCTGAACTACGTCGTCATGACGCTCATCGCCGGTGCGCTTTATATCGGCGTCACCTTCGTCGGCGTGAAAGGCCTGCACCTGATCGGCATGATCTCGGTACCGCTCTTCGTCATTCTGGGCCTCTTCGTCGTCGGCGACGCGGCTTCGACGACCAGCTGGGACGCGATCATGTCCTACCCGGGCAATAATGGCGTCGCGACGATGTCGATGGGCGTCGGCCTGACCGTGGTCATCGCGCTCTTCATCGACGCCGGCACCGTGAGCGCCGACTTCAACCGCTGGGCCAAGGACACGAAAAGCTCCTGGGTCGCGACCTTCAGCGCCTTCCCCTTCGCCAACCTCGCCGCGATGCTGGTCGGCGGCATCATGACCGCAGCCCTGGCCGTTCCGGATGCCAACCCCTTCGGCACCGACAACATGTTCGGCTACATGAACAACATGCAGATGACCTGGCTGAGCGTCCTCGCCTTCCTGT
Organism: Thioclava sp. F36-7; assembly: GCF_002020075.1. Classification (NCBI taxonomy): domain Bacteria; kingdom Pseudomonadati; phylum Pseudomonadota; class Alphaproteobacteria; order Rhodobacterales; family Paracoccaceae; genus Thioclava; species Thioclava sp. F36-7. The sequence continues at coordinate 307,924 of NZ_MPZR01000007.1, forward strand.
TCCTCTACGTGAACCTCGGCTCGGTCTGTGCCCACTGCCTCTATAACGCCGCCACCGGCTGGTCGCGCATCCTGCGCAGCCACATGCGTCTTTTCGCAGTGATCCTCGGCGCCATCGGCATCGTCATCGCGGCCACCAATGTCTGGGCCTTCTTCATCCAGTGGCTGTCGCTGCTGGGGATCCTCGTGCCGCCGATCGGCGCGATCATCCTCGTGGATCAGTTCCTCGTGCGGAAGAATTCCGAGATCGACCGCGATTGGCGCGGCACGGCGTTCATCGCCTGGGCCTGTGGCTCCGCGGTGGCCTTCGTCGTGGAGTGGTATCTGCCCCATCTGTCGACCGCCATCTCGGCCGGACTTGTCGGTGGCGTCGCTTACTACCTGATCTCCACGCTGAGCGGGAAAACCGCGACTGCCTGATCCGTAACGATCTTCCGGAGCGTCGCCTGAGACAGGGCGTCGCTCCATTTTGACATGAGGAAAAACCATGACCCTTGATTATGAAATCTTCGAGCTGGGCACCTTCGAGTTCCAATGCGGCCTTGCCGTGCCCAACGCCCGCCTCGCCTACAAGACCTTCGGCAAGCTGAACGCGGCCAAGGACAACGTGATCGTCTACCCGACGTGGTATTCCGGGCAGCATTACGACAACGAATGGCTGATCGGGCCCGGCATGGCGCTCGACCCCGAGCAATACTTCATCATCATCCCGAACATGTTCGGCAACGGGCTCTCCACCTCGCCTTCGAACACGCCGGAGCCCTATAACGCAGACCGTTTCCCGAACGTGACCGCCTATGACAACGTCAAGGCGCAGCATCGCCTGGTGACCGAGAAGTTCGGCATCGAGAAGATCCGCATGGTGACAGGCTGGTCGATGGGCGCGTTGCAGACCTTCCATTGGGGGGCGATGTATCCCGAGATGATGGATCTGATCGCCCCGTTCTGCGGGTCGGCGAAATGCTCGCGCCACAACTATGTCTTCCTCGAAGGGGTGAAGGCGGCACTGCGGGCCGACGCCGCGTGGGAAAACGGGCGCTACACCTCTAAGCCCGAAAAAGGCCTGCGCGCAGTTGGCCGCGTCTACGCAGGCTGGGGCTTCTCACAGAGCTTCTATCGAGAAGAGCTCGACCTGAAGACCCTCGGCTACGCCTCGCTCGAGGATTTCCTGATCGGGTTCTGGGAAGGGTTCTTCCTGCCGAAAGACGCCAACAACCTGCTGACGATGGCCTGGACCTGGCAGAATGGCGATATCAGCGCGAACGAGCTGTATAACGGCGACTTCAAAGCGGCACTCGGCGCGATCAAGGCGAAAGCCTATGTCATGCCCGGCCAGACCGACCTCTATTTCCCGCCCGAAGACAGCGAGATCGAGGTCGCCAACATGCCCAACGCCGAATTCGTGCCGGTGCCGTCGATCTGGGGCCATTTCGCCGGCGGCCCCGGCACCAACCCCGACGACGTCAAGTTCATCGACGACAAGCTGAAAGCGCTTCTGGCCTCGTGAACCGAGCCGAAGCTTTGCGGATATCGGAAAGGGCGGCCCCATGGCCGCCTTTTTCATTGGCGCGCTCTGTTGCTTCCACGGTGTTTGTCGCAACGCAAAAAGCCTCGCGGGGAGCGAGGCTAAGCGTTTGGTCTGGTTTAGAAGATTTGGTTGCGGGAGTAGGATTTGAACCTACGACCTTCAGGTTATGAGCCTGACGAGCTACCGGGCTGCTCCATCCCG
>NZ_MPZR01000008.1:0-177492 GCF_002020075.1 Thioclava sp. F36-7
CTGCTGGCAGGTCGATCGTTTGCGGAGCGATGACCCCGTCTGTCAGGGTGATCGTGGGAACGGCCTCATCTGCCACGGCAAGGGCCGGCGCACAGGCCAGCACGATGAACGCGGGAATGATGCGTGAAATACGGGTCATGATGTTCCTGCTTGTCTGTTCGTCCGTCGAATAACCGACAAAAACACTTGGGTCAATAATACCCGATAAAAATGCTAAGCTGTTTCGCCCGCAAATAGGCGCTCGACGCTGAACGGGCCGTGTCTGGCTTTCTCATTGGCGGAACCTCGCCACGGAGCTTCATGCGCTTCGGCCTGCCCAGAAAAATCCCTCTGGAAAGTATTTTGTAGGTCCCGGAGTGAACGTCGCTCTTCGCGTCTGGTAGGTCACACACAGAACCCTCCCCGTGGAAAGAGTTTCACTGTGGACGATAATGGGGTGAGCTTTTCCGAGCTAGCCACAAATGATGATCTTCGAGCACTAGCTAGGGCCCCGTAAGGACCGGCATGCACGTAACTACTTTAGGGGATAGCGCTCTGACGCAACTAGAGAAAAGTGGCATAGGTGGTGTTTGAAGCAGCTGGCATCCGCGGCGGCTAAAGCGTGATCGTATCCCGCTCGAACACCGCACCATAGTCCTCCCCATCCGGGCTGAAGGGGGCAATTCCTCGTTTCGCCAGCTCGTGGCGGAGGGCCTGCCAGTTCATACCATGCTCCACGGCGAGGTCGCGTAAAGTGATGAACCTAGCATAGAAGGCCTCGATGTCCTCGGTCGACAGGAAGCGTTGTTTCGCTCCTGTTTTCGGATTTCGGCCTTCCGTTGACGGGATGTGCGCCATGCGCACGAGCCGCCGTAGGTAGATGTCCTTGAGCCCGCACTGCTTTGCGAAAACCTGAATGCTGATCCCGGGCGTGGTCGGACGATCAAGCAACCGTTCGACCTCATCGAGCGTCACCAGGATCGCAGAGAACCCGTCGCGGCTTACGTGTTTGCCAACTCGATGAAGTCTTCTCTCCTCGACAAGACGAACAATAGTGCCAGGAGAAACCTTCAGGCGGATAGCCGCATCCGACAGGTAAGCCCAGCTGTGCATCGGGACATAGACAGGCTCCGCTCCTTGCAGGAGACCGTCGATAAAACTGCGAGCTTCACGGAGGTCCCAAAGTGGTTTGTGCTCAGGACCTTCCAATGTCGGCGCGAAGTAGCCGTCCTTACGCAAGGATTCAAAATGCGTGCGCGAAATGAGTAGCGCATCTTGAAGATCTGTTGCGGAGACGAGCGTCTCCAGACGGCTGAGGACCGGTTCAGCTTCTTCGGGGGTGAACAGCTCCCAGGCATCTGACCGACCTTGCTCGACTGCACGCACGACCCCAGCGGTAACGAGCAATTTTCGCAGCCGTCGACTATCGATGCCATACTCCCGAGATGCGGTGAGCACCGAGTGAAGGTGGCGCGTCAGAACAGGCTCGCCCATCAGGTCATCCCCAGGGCCGAGCGGCCAAGTTTTGAGGATGTGATCGCGTAGCAGGTTCCGGAAAGGCGCATAGTCCTCATTCGTCAGATCGAAGGTCAGTCGATCGTAAAGATCTCCGAATTTCTTCTTGGGGCCGTCGGTTGGGCCCCCTTCAAATTCCTGCAAGCTCGACAAGCCGAGGCGAACACCGCTTTCGCCATCTTTCGCGAACTTAAACCCGAGCCAAAAAGCCAGATGCGCCTCTTCGGGCGCAAACTTCTGCGATTTCGGTATCCGCACCGTCCAAAGCGCTCGCCCGAACAACTCGCAGAAATGAGCGGCAGGGTAGAGTGAAAACTGATCTAGCCAAATGCCGGTTGATCGTCCGGCGACCCTGTCGGCGACCCAGATATCGAACTTCGTGGGCTCTCTCGTTTCGTGATCAAGTTCCCCTGAGGCGATAGCGGGAGCGATTTCGACCATGCGGGAGGCGACATCGTAACGGTCTTGCTGAGCTGACACCTGCCAAAGTGACGACAGCGGTCGATTATGCTTCGCACAGAGGGTTATCGGACGGAATAGCCATTCACCTCTAATGAATGGCGAATGCTCTGGTGCAGAGGCCCCGTTCTCGAAATCTTCTCTCAGGCAGTCTGGACACCCGCGGACCGAGCTCTCTTTGATGGCTTTCGCGTGCATGACGTGACCGCGGAAGTAGTGGTTGCGGTTGCCGAGATATTTCGGCGACCAGACCAATAGACGTGCTGCTTCGGTGTCGGTCAGTTCGGCGAGCGCAGTGATGTCCTTTGGGTCGCCATCGATAATCCGCGAGAAGGACAGCCCCATATCGGCCGCGAAATCTCGTGTGGGCACGCCATACCGTGCCGCCACACGTGAGAGATAGGAGAACGCTGGTTCGCGTTCGCTGTGCTGTGGAGCCATAGAGAGACGGCGTGTCATCGTTTCACGTTCGGTGGGAGCGACGGGGTTCTCATGCCCTTTTCAATGAAAGCACCGATTTTCGCAACGCGATCTCCTTCTTTCGTGCGCGGGTATCGTCAACGCGGTCAAGCGTCTGTCGCTTCAATTCGGCACCGCTGCGGAAGGTTCTTTACTCCCGAATGTTCTCTCGGGCGGCTCTTTGAAACCGTAATCCACATCATTTTTTCGCACGAAATCAATTGGTTGACTCAGATTTTGCGTGATGCTCAAAGCATCATGTTTTTTCCGCTTCGGAATTTCATATGATTCGATCAGGCTAAGCTTGTTCGAGATCGCTTGCAGAAGGGCGACTGGGATCAAGAAGAAAAAACGCGCGCCCTGATCGGACGCGCGTCGAAAGTTGGGACGACGAGCGTCCGGTTCTTACTTGCCACGTTAGAGGCCGAAAACGGTCCAGGCAAGCCTGCTCCGAGCTCCCAAGTGAAACTGGATACTCCCCGAGGCGCCCGCTTCGGGGGCACGGAGAACGCATGTCTGAATACGAAGATTATATCGCGGGAAGATACGGTGACTGGGAACCTACCGAGCCCCCCACCAAAAAGCTTCCAGCGCTCGAAGTCGACCCGATCAATGGTGTCCACTCATTCGCCGGTTCACGAAACCCGCTCACGCGTAGCAACACCGCTCGTCGGCTCTCGATGGCGTTTGCGACGCCTGCGACCGATGGCGTCCGGCGCGTCTATCACTTCGAGTCCGAAGGTGAGTCCGCCGTCGCAATCGACGCTCTTTTGAATCCGGGTCTTTTCGGGCTCGAAGTGCAACTCCCGCCCGTCACGTATTTCAGTCGGACTGCGCGAAAGCAGCGAAAGCACTCTTTTGATATGCGGATTACGTTTCGCGACGGGTTCCGGCGCGCTTACTTTATTCGGCACGCTGCAAGCTTGGCTCGGTTGGATACCCAGGCCGAGATCGCCGATCTCTTCTCGGCGGTGCCGCGTGGGTTCGCGGATGACTGCGTGGTCGTCCGGACCGACGACTATTCCCGCGCCTACCGGGACAATCTGCGCCAGGTCTGGGAAGTCTGGAACAAAGAGGACGAAGAGGCCGACACCGAAGTCGAACGGGTTGCCCGGCGGGGTGGCTATTGGTTGCTGCGAGATTTGATCGGACGGTGTCAGATCGAACCGTCGCGATGCTTCGACGCTTCACTACGCATGATCGGGCGTAAAAGTCTTCGGGCCGATTGGAATGCGCTGATCAACTACCATTCGCGGGTGGAACTGCGCGGGTGACGCAAAAGCCGCTCTATAACATCCCCAAAGGATCCGAGCTCGTCATGGACGGGCGTTGCTGGCGCGTGGATCGGCGCGATGACAGCATGTTTGATCTTTCGGATGTGCAAGACGGCGAATGCATTACTCTTTCTGTCGAGCATGTCGAGCGCGCGATCCGAGACCGATCCTGCGACGTCACATTGCCAGCCGTGGCGGCGAAGAACCGAGAGCTGCTTGAATATACGGGCGGTTTTGAGCGTATCGAGCAACTTTCCGAACAGGCTCGGCGTGATGTTCAGCCGCGATTGGCGGCGATGCTCGCTATGGAGGGGCTCGAGGAAGAGGGTTTCAAGCTAACGCAACGAGGGCTCAACACAGACGGCATGCTCCGGAGACGCCTCATCGCGCGCGCTCGAGAAATTTCGATGGAGCCAAGCCTCGCCCCCAAGACGCGCGGAGGAAAGGTCTTCAATAGTTTCGTATGGCCGCAGGGGCGGACGCTCATGCGTTACTACAAACTGTTCCAGCAGTTCGACCGAAACCCCGTGGTGCTTGCGGATCGTGATTATTTGAAGGGCAGGCGCGAACCTCGACTTTCAGCGCATCAGGAACGCTTCATTGAATACGTTCTCAATCGTTGGAATAGCAAGTTGCAGCCGCAACTTGCGCCTCTCGTTGCGGGTGCGCGGGAACTGTTCGACGTCCCGCCTGAGGAACATGCGCGTGGCTTCCGCTTCCCGTCGATCACGACAATTCGCACCCGGCTCAACGCAATTTCGGCGGTCGTGAAATCCATCGGTCGCGAGGGCGTGCGTCATGCAACGAACCTACTGGGCGCAGGCTCGACCTCCATTCGCGCTCTGAAGTTTGGCATGATGCTGGAGACAGACCAAGTTTATCTCTCGCTTTTCTCGAAACCAGACGGCTCGGTGGCCGGGAAGGTGATCGACCCAAGTTCCGCATCGGATGAACTCGAAGAAAACGAAATTTGCCGTCTTTGGCTGCATGTCATCATGGACGTGGCGACGCGAGAGGTGCTCGGATGGATCATTTCGGATACCGCAGATGCAGATCACAGCGCGGCGCTGCTGCGCATGGCAACCCGCGACAAGACTCGGGAAAAGATCCGCTATGGGTGTAAACATGACCCTGCGCCGCCGGTCGGCCTCGGTGTCGTGTCTTCGGATAACGGTAGCGCTATTCGGAATGCTAGCACCTTCGCGGCTCTCCTTGGGATCGGGGCAACGCCCGTGCTTGGCCGAACCTATCATAGCTCCGATAAGCCTTTCGTAGAGAGCTTTTTCGGCCCACTTCAGTTTCAGGTCCTCAATTTTCATGCCGGATATACAGGCAGTAGACCGGGTGAGTTGAAGGAGGTCGATCCGAAGGGATCGGCGACCTTGACACATGACGAGCTCTACGGGGCAATCACACGGTATTTCATCGATGAGTATCCGTTCCATTCTCACCGTGGGACCGGGATGTTTGGTGCGACTGTCCGACAAAAAAGCGAGGAAGCGATACGGCTCTATGGAAAGATCGACCCGCCAACTCAACGAGAGAGGTGTTTGCACCTTGGAGTTAAGCGCGAGGCGACCACGACATCGGAAGGTGTGAGAGTTTTCGGCTTGCCCTTTAACTCCCCGGAGCTGCTGCGGTTCGCGGATGGGCAGGCGAAGAAGGTGCTCGTTCATCTCGACCCCGATGACATGCGCCGCGTGTTCATTGTCGCTGAAGGTGAGAAACAGATTATCGAGGCGAAGTTGAGCATGACGGCTTTCAATAACCTGACGCTCGAAGAAGCAATTGAAGTGATGGAAGCCGCGACCAGAGCCAACCCGAAACAGCGCGCGCTTCACGAAGGGCATCTGCAAGAGGCGATTGCCGATCGCGCGCGACGATCCGGTTTCTTCCCGGATTCGCGCGATCCTTCAAACTATCAGACGATCGCCAAACTTGAAAAACGCGCTGCGCGGTGCCTCGCGATATCGACGGCATCGAGCGCTCCGATGAAGCACCTGGTGGCACCCGGCGAGCTCATGGAGCGGCGGGAAGAGGGCACCACTCGTCTTTCTCGCCCGAGTGACCAGCAGCGCGATCAAAGATTACAAGAACGTGCAGAGACAGGCATGAACCGAACCGTCCTACCGCCAAGCAAGGAAACCAAGTTTTGAACGAATTCGTCATCCCCGAAATCGTCGCCCTGAGTGGTGGCCTTGCAGCGCGGCATTATCCGTTGGGCCGTGCTCGTATCCTCCAAAACAGCTTCTCCCAGCTTCTGAGCCGCCACATCGGCGGGTTACAGAGCGGAGCTCGTTTCGAGACCGGGGCGCTTCTCGTCACCGGCCCGTCCGGTGCCGGAAAGAGTAAGGAAATTGGCGACTTGCTGGGGCGCTTCAATGCCAGCGACACGCGGTTGCCCTCTGGTGAGAAGGCGTCCTTCGCCTGTTGCGTCCTCAGCTCGAAGGGCGGCTGGAAGGATCTCGGAAAACATACGCTCAGGGCACTTGGATACCCTATCCACGACAAGGCACGCCGCACTCAAACTGAAATCTGGAACCTCGTCGTCGATCAGGCGAAAAGGAAAGGGTGCATCGGCATCCATTACGATGAAGCTCAGCACGGCATTGCCGAAACCCAGCGCGTGATCGACTTCGCCGCGCATCACGGGGTCGCGGCCACCTACGAGATGATCACCCCTGAGCAGATCGGCGAAGCCTGCGAGAAGGTCGTGAACAAGCAGGCGCGCTATCGCTATGTGATCGACATGACCCAGGCCTGAAAAGGCGACTGATGAGCGCGGCTCATCTGTGGCAGTATTGCGCGGGGGGTAATCCTCCCGCGCAATCGCGCTTAGATTTGTCTCCAGATAGCAGGAGGGCATCGGCCATGAGCGTCACGAAGTTTCTGACACCCGTCGCGGCGCTATGCGTCGCCGCCAGCATGGCCTGCGCTCAGGAGACGAAAGGAGACAGCATGATCCCGATCACCGTGACCGCAGGCGAGACGGTTCTGACCGCCACGCTCGACGACACCCCCGCCGGGCGCGATTTCGCGGCGCTCATGCCGCTGGAGCTGACCCTGCGCGACTACCACGGCATCGAGAAGATCGCCGATCTGCCGCGCAAGCTCGACACGACCGGCGCACCGCGCGCCTACGAGCCGAAGACGGGCGACATCACGCTTTATGCGCCTTGGGGCAATCTCGCGATCTTCTACAAACCTTTCGCCAACTCGCCGGGCCTCGTGCGGCTGGGCGCGTTCGACGGGTCGCTCGAGGCGCTGATGAGCAATCCGACGGTTCGGTTCGAGCGGGCCGAGTGATCGCATACGGCCCTCGCGGCGTAGATCGGTAGCGTGACCCGGAAGGAGATGCCGTGACCGCTGCCGAGCCTTTGCCATTGCCCGCCGCCACTCGCGCGGCTGGCGAGGACCGTCTGACGCGGTTCGCCCCGAAGATGGGCGCAGATTACGCGCAGGGGCGCAATTACGATCACGGGGCCGGTCGGCATAGGGGTGTCTCGCAGCTCTCGCCCTATCTGCGACGCCGTCTTGTGCTCGAGCGTGAGGCGGTGGCGCGGGCACTTGACGCGCATGGGCCGGAGGCTGCGGAGAAATTCGTGCAGGAGGTGCTCTGGCGGGGCTATTTCAAGGGCTGGCTGGAGCATCGCCCTGAGGTCTGGGCGCGCTATCGGGACGGGTTGGCGCAAGACCTCGCCGCACTGGACGGTGCCCCCGATCTGGCCGCGCGCGTGGCCGAGGCCGAGGCGGGGCGCAGCGGGATCGCCTGTTTCGACGCGTGGGCGCGTGAGCTGTGCGCGACCGGCTATCTGCACAACCACGCCCGGATGTGGTTCGCCTCGATCTGGATTTTCACCCTGCGGCTGCCATGGCGGATCGGCGCGGATTTCTTCTATCGCCATCTGCTCGACGGCGATCCGGCCTCGAACACGCTCAGCTGGCGCTGGGTCGCGGGGCTGCATACGCGGGGCAAGTTCTACGCCGCCGAGGCCGGAAATATCGCGCGCTATACCGGAGGGCGGTTCGCGCCCGATCCCGCGCAATTGGCGGAGGTGAGCGCGGGGCTGGAGGCGGACGAGCCCGAGGGGCTGCCCCCGGTCGCGGCGCTGCGTAGGCCGCGCGCCGCGCAGCCGGGGCTGCCCACGGCGCTGCTGATCACTGAGGAAGATTGCCGCGTCGAGGATTTCGATCTGAGCGCGTTCGATCTGCGCGGGGCCGCGACCCTCAGCGCCAGCCACCTGCGCTCGCCGCGCAAGGTGGCGCCGCATGTCCCGCGGTTCGAACGCGACGCGCTCGCCGATGCTGCTGAGCGCGCCGGGGTGCCGGACGTGCAACGCCTGAACGCCGGTGATCCGTCAGTGCTGGTCGAATGGGCGCGAAGCCTCGGCGTGCGGCAACTCGTGACGCCCTACATTCCGGTCGGGCCGCTCGGCGATTGGCGCGAGAGCGCGGAAGCGGCGCTGGGCCGGCGCGGTATCGCGCTGTGCGAGCTTACGCGGGAGTGGGATCGCGTGATCTGGCCCCACGCCACGGCCGGCTTCTTCAAGGTCAAAAAGAAACTCCCCCAAATCCTTGCAGAGCTTGGCTTGGCCTGAGGGCAGGGGGAATTGCGCGCGCCCTTGCCGATCATCGCCGAGTGATCGCGCCGCTTCGGAATTTTCCTAGTCATCTCAAAGCTTTTGGGCTACGATTCCGATCAGACCCGGAAAACGGGCGTATTCGAGGCAGTAACGGCAGTATAGCCCATGACAGAAATGGCATTCGGCACCGTCCCCGTGCGGGCCGGTGAACCCGTCCTACCGAAATGGTGGCGCACGATCGACAAATGGGCGCTCGGCGCCGTTTTGGCGTTGTTCGGCCTTGGCATGTTGCTGGGGCTCGCAGCCTCGGTGCCGCTGGCAGAGCGCAACGGCCTTGAGCCCTTCTATTACGTCAAGCGACAGGCCTTCTTCGGGGTGGTGGCGCTGGGCGTGATGCTGGGCATCTCGATGCTCGACCCGAAACAGGTGCGCAGGCTGGGCGTGATCGGCTTCGTCGGCGCCTTCGTCGCGGTGATGCTGCTGCCGGTGCTGGGCACTGATTTCGGCAAGGGCGCGGTGCGGTGGTATTCCTTCGGCTTCGCCTCGATCCAGCCGTCCGAATTCCTCAAGCCCGGTTTCGTCATCATCTCCGGCTGGTTCATGGCCGCAGCCCATGACGTCGGGGGCCCCAAGGGGCGGCTCTATTCCTTCCTGCTGATGGTCATCATCGTGGTGGCGCTCGCCTTGCAGCCCGATTTCGGGCAGGCCTCGCTGGTGCTGTTCGCCTGGTCGGTGATGTATTTCATCTCGGGCGCGCCGATTGCGCTGCTCACGGGGATCGGGGCGCTGACCGTGGCGGGCGGCTTCTTCGCCTATAACTTCTCGGAACACTTCGCGCGCCGGATCAACGGTTTCCTGTCGACGGATGTCGATCCGCGCACCCAGATCGGCTACGCGACCAACGCGATCCAAGAGGGCGGGTTCTTCGGCGTGGGCGTGGGGCAGGGCTCTGTCAAATGGTCGCTGCCCGATGCGCATACCGACTTCATCATCGCTGTCGCGGCTGAAGAATACGGCCTCATCCTCGTGCTGGTCATCATCGCGCTTTATGCGACGGTCGTGATCCGCTCGCTGCTGCGCCTGATGCGCGAGCGCGATCCCTTCACCCGGCTTGCGGGCTCCGGTCTGGCCTGCGCCTTCGGCGTTCAGGCGATCATCAATATGGGCGTCGCGGTGCGCCTTCTGCCCGCGAAAGGCATGACTTTGCCGTTCGTCAGCTACGGGGGCTCTTCGGTCATTGCTTCGGGGATTGCGGTGGGTATGTTGCTCGCGCTGACTCGGACCCGGCCGCAGGGACAGATTTCGGATATTCTCGCCCGGCGCGGTCGCTAAAACCCTCAGGAGGGGGACATGGCCAAGGACACGACCCCGCTACTGCTGATCGCCGCTGGCGGCACCGGCGGGCATATGTTCCCCGCACAGGCGCTGGCCGAGGCGATGGTGCGCCGGGGCTGGCGCGTCAAGCTGTCCACGGATGCGCGCGGGGCGCGCTACGCGGGCGGCTTTCCCCATACGGTGACGGTCGAGCAGATCGCCTCGGCGACGTTCGCGCGCGGTGGCGCACTCGGCAAGCTGGGCGTGCCGTTCAAGATCGCGGGCGGCGTGGCCTCGGCGATCCGCAAGAACCTGTCGGACAAGCCGACGGTGGTGGTGGGCTTCGGCGGCTACCCGACGATCCCGGCACTCTCCTCGGCGGTGTTCCTGGGCATCCCCCGCGCCATTCACGAACAGAACGGCATCATGGGCAAGGTGAACCGCATCTTCGCCAAGAAGGTGAACCGCTTCGCCTGCGGCACATGGCCGACCGATCTGCCCGAGGGCGTGCAGGGCGAGCATACGGGCAACCCGGTGCGCGCCTCGGTGCTCGAGCGTGCGGGCGCGGCCTATATCCCGCCGGGCGATTACCCGATGTCGGTCCTTGTGATCGGCGGCTCGCAGGGCGCGCGCATCCTGTCGGACACGGTGCCGGCTGCGATGGCGAGCCTGCCCGAAGCCGCCCGCGCCAATCTGCGCGTCTCCCATCAGGCGCGCCCCGAAGACCTCGACCGGGTCGTGGCCGCTTATGACGCGGCGGGCATCAGCGCCGAGGTCGAGCCCTTCTTCAACGATGTGCCGCGCCGTCTCAGCGAATGTCAGCTGGTGATCTCGCGCGCCGGTGCGTCCTCGGTCGCGGATATCTCTGTCATCGGGCGGCCCGCGATCCTGATCCCCTATGCCGCCGCCGCTGGCGATCACCAAGCGGCCAATGCGCGCGGTCTCGCAAAGACCGGCGGCGCGATCACCATCCCCGAAAGCCAGCTCTCGGCAGAGAGCCTCGCGGATCAAATTTCACTGGTGCTGGACAACCCCGAGGGCGCGCTGCAGATGTCGCGCGCGGCCCTCTCCTACGGGGTGCCGGACGCCACCGAGCGGCTCGTCGCCCTCGTCGAAGACCTAGCAGGAAAGACTCAATGAACGCGACCAAACTGCCCGGAGAACTCGGCCCCATCCATTTCGTCGGTATCGGCGGGATCGGCATGTCCGGCATCGCCGAAGTGCTGATGACCCAAGGGTTCACGGTTCAGGGCTCGGATGCGAAATCCTCCAAGATCACCGATCGTCTGGCGAAACTGGGCGCGACCATTTTCGAGGGCCAGCGCGCCGAGAATATCGGTGAGGCGGGCGTCGTGGTGATCTCCACCGCGATCAAACCGGGCAATCCCGAGCTGGAAGAGGCGCGCCGTCGCGGTCTGCCGGTCGTGCGCCGCGCCGAGATGCTGGCCGAGCTGATGCGCCTGAAATCGAACATCGCGATCGGCGGCACTCACGGCAAGACGACGACCACGACTATGGTCGCGACGCTTCTGGACAAGGGCAATTTCGATCCGACCGTGATCAATGGCGGGATCATCCACGCCTATGGCTCCAACGCGCGCGCAGGCGCGGGCGAGTGGATGGTGGTCGAGGCCGACGAGAGCGATGGTTCCTTCAACCGTCTGCCCGCGACCATCGCCATCGTGACCAATATCGACCCCGAGCATATGGAGCATTGGGGCTCTTTCGATGCGCTGCGCAAAGGGTTTTACGATTTCGTCTCGAACATCCCGTTCTATGGGTTGGCTGTCTGCTGCACCGATCACCCGGAAGTGCAGACGCTGGTCGGCAAGCTCAATGACCGCCGCGTCGTGACCTTCGGCTTTAACGCGCAGGCCGATATCCGGGCGATCAACCTGCATTACGATGCGGGCGTCGCGCATTTCGACATCGCGCTGCAGGGCGAAGAGGGCAAGCCGGTGATCGAGGGCTGCACGCTCCCGATGCCGGGCGATCATAACGTCTCGAACGCGCTGGCCGCCGTTGCGGTGGCGCGTCACCTCGGGATGAAGATGGGCGAGATCAAGGAAGCTCTGGCGAGCTTCGGCGGCGTGAACCGGCGCTTCACCAAGGTCGGCGACGTGCTGGGCGGGGTCACGATCATCGACGATTACGGCCACCACCCGGTCGAGATCGCCGCCGTGCTGAAAGCGGCGCGTCAGGCGGTGAAGCCGGGCGCACGGGTGATCGCGGTTCACCAGCCGCACCGCTATTCGCGTCTGCATTCGCTGTTCGACGATTTCTGCACCTGTTTCAACGAGGCCGACGTCGTCGCCATCGCCGAGGTCTTCTCGGCGGGCGAGGAGCCGATCGAGGGGGCCACGCGCGACGATCTGGTCGCCGGGCTGATCGCGCATGGTCACCGTCATGCTCGTGCCATTTTGTCGGAAGATGATCTGGCTCGGCTGGTGCGTGAACAGGCGCGTCCCGGCGATATCGTCGTCTGCCTCGGGGCGGGGACGATCTCGACCTGGGCGAACAACCTGCCTGCGAAGCTGGGGGGCTGAGCAGGCGCCGGGGCGACCCGGCACGACACCGAAAAGACTTGCGGCGCTGCCACGTCGTCTCATGTGGGCAAGAAGGGCCGCGTCATGCGTGACGAGACGCATCTGAAACGCCGATTGGGTCCGTGGCTGATGACCGGCTACGGGGTCGGCGTCATGGTGGGCGCGGGCATCTATGTGCTGGTCGGCGCGGTCGCGGCGCAAGCTGGCATTTGGGCGCCGCTGGCCTTCGTGCTGGCGGGGCTGATCGCGGCGCCGTCGGCGCTGTCCTATGCCGAATTGTCCTCGCGTATCCCCGAAGCCGCCGGAGAGGCGGCCTATGTCGAGGAAGGGCTACGCAGCCATGCGCTGGCGCTGATCGTGGGGCTTGGCATCGTCGTGGCAGGCACAGTGTCGGCGGCGGCGGTGCTGCGCGGCGGGGCGGGCTATCTGACACTGCTGGTGCCGTTGCCGGTCGAGGGCGTGATGATCGCCTTCGGGCTGGTGCTGATCGGCGTCGCCTGCCTCGGCGTTCTGGAATCCGTGGGCCTCGCCGTGGCGCTGACGCTGGTTGAGGTGGTCGGTCTCGCGCTGGTGATCTGGGCGGGGGTCTCCGCCGATCCGAGCCCCGACCTCACGCCGCTGCCCGCGCCGCATTGGGCCGGGATCGCGGCCGCCGCGTCGCTCGCTTTCTTCGCCTTCATCGGTTTCGAGGACATGGTGAACATGTCCGAGGAGATGCGCGACCCGATCCGCGACATGCCGCGTGCGATCCTCGCCGCGCTCGCGATCACCGCCATCCTCTATCTGACCGTAAGCTACGCTGCCGTGCGCGCGGTGCCGCTGGCCGATCTCGCCCGCTCCGAGCAACCGCTGGCGCTGGTCTGGCAATCGGCGGGGCACGGGCCGGGCATCCTCGCCGCGATCGCGGTGGCGGCGGCGCTCAACGGAGTGCTTGCGCAGGTGGTGATGGCGGCGCGCGTGCTGTTCGGTCTGGGCCGCCGCAGTCCCGCGCTGTCCGTTTTTCATCAGGCGCATCCGCGTTTTGGCACCCCGGTCCTAGCGACTCTTCTTTGCGGTATGGCGATGATTGCGCTTGCGCTCGCTGCCCCGGTCGAGCAATTGGCCGGTATCACTTCGAAGGTGCTCCTGGGCGTCTTCCTTCTCGTTAACCTGTCGCTCGTCGCGCTGAAAAGCCGGTCCGACTATGCGCCGTTCAAGGTGCCTATGGCCGTTCCGGTCGTGGGCGCATTGGTCGCCGGAGCGGCCCTGATCGCAGCCCTGGGAGGTTTCTCATGACCGTCTCGCTCGTTCTTGCCTGTGTCTGGGCGCTCATTGCCACGCTGATCGCGATGGGACCGAGGCGGTTTCATTGGCCGGGTGCCTGGGGGTTGATCGCGGTCGGTGTGCCGCTGGTGGGCTGGGTCACCTATCAGAACGGCCCGATCATGGGGCTGCTGGTGCTGGCGGGCGGCATGTCAGTGCTGCGCTGGCCGGTCATTTTCCTTGTCCGTGCGCTGCGGGGTGCGCGCGACCCCGCTGAATGAGATCGGGATCGCTTGCCTCGCCCTGCGCGCGCGGCTACGAGATGCGCCATGACTGATTGTCCTTCGACCTATACCCCGCGCGGCGCGCTGACGCCGAACCGTCCGCTCGACTCGCTGACCTGGCTGCGCGTGGGCGGCCCGGCGGATTGGCTGTTCCAGCCTGCCGACGAGGATGACCTTGCAGAGTTCCTCAAAGGGCTGCCCGAGGAGATCGCGGTCTTTCCGATGGGCGTAGGCTCGAACCTGATCGTGCGCGATGGGGGACTGCGGGCGGTGGTGATCCGCATGGGGCGGGGCTTCAACGGCATCGCCTGCGAGGGCGACACGGTCACCGCGGGCGCCGCGGCGCTCGACGCCCATGTCGCGCGCAAGGCGGCGCAGGCGGGGCTGGACCTGACTTTCCTGCGCACCATTCCCGGCGCGATCGGCGGGGCGGTGCGGATGAATGCGGGCTGCTACGGCTCTTACGTCGCCGATCACCTGATCGAAGCGCGCGTGATCACGCGGGCAGGGGAGCGGGTCACGCTCACGCCCGGGGATCTGAACTTCGCCTACCGTCAGAGCGATTTGCCCGAAGGCTGGGTGCTGACCGGCGCGACGTTCCGCGCAGAGGCCGGTGACCCCGACGCGCTTGAAGCGCATATGGCCGAGCAACTGGCCAAGCGCGATGCGACCCAACCCACCAAGGACCGGACCGCCGGATCGACCTTCCGCAACCCGGCGGGCTTTTCCTCGACGGGCCGGGCCGATGACACGCATGAGCTGAAGGCGTGGAAGGTCATCGACGACGCCGGAATGCGCGGCGCGCGCATCGGTGGCGCGCAAATGTCGGAAAAACACAGCAACTTTATGATCAACACTGGCGGGGCGACCGCGGCCGATCTCGAAAATCTCGGGGAAGAGGTGCGCAAAAAGGTTGTGCAATCGAGCGGAATTTCGCTAGAGTGGGAAATCATGCGTGTAGGAGAATTCGAGGCGTAAGACCTCCACCCTGCAACGCAATTACCGGACGGGGGTCAACCCCCGCATGAGGCGAAAGTAGCGGGTATGTCGAGCAGGGCATCCCACCGTGTGGCGGTTCTTCTGGGCGGCCCTTCTGCTGAGCGGGAGGTGTCTCTGTCCTCGGGGCGCGAATGCGCCAAGGCGTTGCGCACGGCGGGTTTCGAAGTGATCGAGATCGACGCGGGAGAGGATCTTCCGCAACGGCTGAGCGATGCCGCGCCCAATTGCGTTTTCAATGCTTTGCATGGTCGCTGGGGCGAGGATGGCTGCGTTCAGGGCATGCTCGAATGGCTCCGCATCCCCTACACGCATTCCGGTGTGCTGGCCTCGGCGCTGGCGATGGACAAGGCGCGCGCCAAGCAGGCCTATGCCGCCGCGAACCTGCCCATCGTGCAATCCGTGATCGCGACCAAGGGCGACGTGATGGCGCGGCATGTGCTGCCCGCACCTTATGTCGTGAAGCCGAATAACGAGGGTTCGTCTGTCGGCGTCTATCTGGTGATGGACGGCGCGAACTCCCCGCCGCAGCTGTCGGCCGAGATGCCCGAAGAGGTGATGGTCGAGACCTACGCCCCGGGCCGCGAACTGACCGTTTCCGTGATGGGCGAGCGCGCGCTTTGCGTAACCGAGATCATCACCGAGGGCTGGTACGACTATGACGCGAAATACCGCCCCGGCGGCTCGCGCCACGTTCTGCCCGCCGAAATCCCCGTCGAGATCACCGAAGCCTGCCTCGATTACGCGGTCCGCGCGCATCAAGTTCTGGGCTGCCGGGGGCTCTCGCGCACCGATTTCCGCTGGGACGAGGGCAGGGGGCTTGCCGGTCTGGTGCTGCTGGAGACCAACACCCAGCCGGGCATGACGCCCACCTCGCTTTCGCCCGAACAGGCCGCGCATTGCGGCATCGATTTCCCCGAGCTCTGCGCCTGGTTGGTGGAGGACGCCTCATGCGGCCGCTGAACGGTGTCCCGCCGCGCGAAGCCCCCGGGCATCGCCAAGGCCCTTCGGGTGGCATGGCCCCTCGTGTTTACCAACGCTCCAAACGTCCTACCCGCCGCGATCCCGCACCGTCGCGGCTTGCTTTCAAACTCGAACGGCTGTGGCTCACGCCCGCCGTGCGTGCCTTCACCCGGATCGGTGTGCCGATTGTTCTGATCGTCGCGGGCCTCGGGGTGTGGCTGGGCGATCCTGGCCGCCGCGCCGATCTCGTCGCGCAGGTGCAGGATGTGAAGGACGCGATCGAGCATCGCCCCGAATTCATGGTCAAGCTGCTTAAGATCGAAGGCGCCAGCCCCGAGGTCGCCCATGCCGTACGCGCGATGTTGCCGGTGGGGCTGCCCGCGTCGAGCTTCGATATCGACCTCGACGCCTATCGCGACACGATCCGCCGCCTCGATGCGGTGGCCGATGCGCGGCTGGTGATCCGTCCGGGCGGCGTGCTCGAGGCAGACGTGACCGAGCGCGTGCCCGCGATCCTCTGGCGCCAGCCGGGCGGTCTCGAGATGCTCGACGCGTCGGGCCACCGGGTCGCCACGCTGATTTCGCGCGAAGCGCGCCCCGATCTGCCGGTGATTTCCGGCATGGGCGCGGATAAGGCGGTGCCCGAGGCGCTGGAAATCATTGCCGATGCCGGTCCGCTTCTGCCGCGTCTGCGCGGGCTAGAGCGTCTCGGTGAGCGACGCTGGGATCTCGTGCTGGATCACGATCAGCGCATCATGCTTCCCGAGACGGATCCCGTCGCCGCACTCGACCGCATCCTCGCGCTCAACACCGCCGAGGATCTGCTCGCCCGCGATTTCACCGTGATTGATTTTCGAAACAAGGACCGTCCGACGATCCGGCTCAGCGATAACGCGCTCGCCGAATTCCGCCGGGTGCAGTCTGACATTCTCAAAGCGAGGGCCACGCAATGACCGATCTCTACGAGTTCCAGCGCGCAATGCGCAACATGCGTAAGGCAGCGATGCAACGGGGCGTGATCGCGCTTCTCGATATCGGCAGTTCCAAGATCGCCTGCCTCGTTCTGAAATTCGACAATCCGAACGGGTCCGAGGATGAGGACTCGCTGGCCGGGCACGCCTCGGTGCGGGTGATCGGGGCCGCGACGACGCGTTCGCGCGGGGTGCGCTTCGGCGAGATCGACGCGATGGCAGAGACCGAGCGCGCGATCCGGACCGCCGTGCAGGCCGCGCAGAAGATGGCCAATACCCGCGTCGATCACGTCATCGCCTGTTTCGCGGGCGCCGAGCCGCGGTCCTACGGGCTGGCGGGCGAGATCGAAGTGCAGGGCGATCAGGTCACCGAGGTCGATGTGAGCCGCGTGCTGGCATCGTGCGATATCCCGCCGCTCGGGGCAGGGCGCGAGGTGCTTCATGCGCAGCCGGTAAACTTCGCACTCGATCACCGCTCGGGTCTGGCCGATCCGCGGGGCCATGCGGGGCAGCGCCTCGCGGTCGACATGCATCTGCTGACCGTCTCCGACACCGCGATCCAGAACCTGATCTATTGCATCCGTCGCTGTGATCTCGAACTCGCGGGCATCGCCAGCTCGGCGTACGTTTCGGGCGTCTCCAGCCTGGTCGAGGACGAGCAGGAACTGGGCGCGGCCTGCATCGACATGGGCGGCGGCGCGACCGGCGTGTCGATCTTCATGAAGAAACACATGATCTATGCCGACGCGGTGCGGCTGGGCGGCGAGCACGTCACCCGCGACATCGCGGCGGGGCTGCGGGTGCCGATGTCGGTGGCCGAGCGGATCAAGACCTTCCACGGCGGCGTCGTCGCCACCGGCATGGACGATCGCGAGATGATCGAGCTCGGCGGCGACTCGGGCGACTGGGAGAAGGACCGCCGCCAGGTGAGCCGCGCCGAACTGATCGGAATAATGCGTCCGCGCGTCGAGGAAATCCTCGAAGATGTGCGCGCGATCCTCGATGCCGCAGGCTTCGAGCATCTGCCCTCGAAGCAGATCGTGCTGACGGGCGGGGCGAGTCAGATCCCCGGTCTCGACGGGCTGGCTGCGCGAATCCTCGGCCAGAATGTGCGGCTCGGACGGCCGATGCGGGTGCAGGGTCTGCCGCAGGCCGCGACCGGCTCGGGCTTCTCTTCCGTGGTGGGTCTGTCGCTTTTCGCGGCGCATCCGCAAGACGAGTGGTGGGATTTCGAGATGCCCCCCGAAACGCTGGGCGGGCGCTCGCTGCGCCGGGCCATCCGCTGGTTCCGCGATAATTGGTGAAATGTTGCAAAAGTGAAAATCGACTGATGTCAGACGCCTGTCGCGCGAAGTTCAAGTTCGCGTAGCGGCGGCGGTCTGACCGCATCATCCACACAATATGCTGACGTCTGCGCGAAATACCGCTGGTCACGGAATCTGGAGCTCCAGATTTTGTGGTCCGAAGCGGTTTTTTACGTGACGCTGCGGCGATTCATCGCTAAAATCGGTCTAATTTCCATTGAAATCGGCCTGGGACAGGGTCGGGCAGCAACAACAGGCGGACATACCACATGGCGTTGAATTTGATGATGTCAGAGCACGAGGACCTGAAGCCCCGGATCACCGTATTCGGCGTCGGGGGCGCGGGCGGGAACGCGGTCAACAACATGATCGAGCAGCAGCTTGAGGGCGTGGAATTCGTGGTCGCGAATACCGACGCTCAGGCGCTGCAGCAGTCCAAGTCGCAGGCCCGGGTCCAGATGGGCACCAAGGTCACCGAGGGTCTGGGCGCAGGCGCACGTCCCACGGTGGGCGCGGCCGCGGCCGAAGAAAGCATCGAGGCGATCGTCGATCACCTCGCTGGCGCGCATATGTGCTTCATCACCGCTGGCATGGGCGGCGGCACCGGCACCGGGGCTGCTCCGATCATCGCGCAGGCCGCGCGTGAGCTGGGTGTTCTGACCGTCGGCGTCGTGACCAAGCCGTTCCAATTCGAAGGCTCCAAGCGGATGCGTCAGGCCGAGCAGGGCCTCGAAGAGCTCCAGAAGGTCGTCGACACGCTGATCATCATTCCGAACCAGAACCTGTTCCGTCTGGCCAATGAGAAGACCACCTTCACCGAAGCCTTCTCGATGGCCGACGACGTTCTGTATCAGGGCGTGAAGGGCGTGACCGACCTGATGGTCCGTCCGGGCCTGATCAACCTCGACTTCGCCGACGTGCGTGCGGTGATGGACGAGATGGGCAAGGCGATGATGGGCACCGGCGAGGCGACGGGCGAAGATCGCGCGGTTCAGGCCGCCGAGAAGGCCATCGCGAACCCGCTCCTCGACGAGATCTCGCTGGCAGGCGCCAAGGGCGTGCTGATCAACATCACCGGCGGCTACGACCTGACGCTGTTCGAGCTCGACGAAGCGGCCAACCGCATTCGCGAAGAGGTCGATGCGGATGCCAACATCATCGTCGGCTCGACGCTGGACCCCGACATGGAAGGCGCGATGCGCGTTTCCGTGGTCGCGACCGGTATAGATGCGCTGGCCACCCCGGCGGAAGTCCCGGTGCCGCGCCGCTCGCTCGCCGAGCCGCTGAAGCCCGCGGAAACCGCAGCCGAAGCTACCATCGAGCATGCGCCTGCTCCGGCGCCGCAGCCCGCTCCGGCCCCGCAGCCCGCGCCGCAACAGGCACCGGCCGCTCAGGCAGCCCCGCAGCCCGCGCCGCAACAGACCGCACAAGAGCGGACTCTGTTCGACGCGCCCGCAGCTCGCGCCACGATGGAGCAGCCGCGCGCTCAGGAAGCCGCTGACGACCTGCCGCCGCCGGCCTATCGTCCGCAGCCTGCGCCCGCGCAGGATCTGCATGTCGAAGACGGCGCGCATGACTATGTCGCACCGCGTCCGCGTCAGCCCGGCACCCCTTCGCCGGAAGCCCTGCGTCGTCTCGAGGCGGCGGTGAACAAGGCTCCGTCGAGCGCGCCCGCGCAGCGTCCGATGGCGGCGACTCGTCCGGCCGCACCGCAGCAGCCGCAACCGCAGCCGCAGGCAGAGCGTCCGCGCTTTGGCATCAATTCGCTGATCAATCGCATGACCGGCCACGGCCATGCCGAGCAGGGCCACGCGCCCCAGCAGCACGCTCCGCAGCAGCCCGCGCCGCAGCCCCAGCAGCAGCGTCCGCAGACCGCTCAGCCGCGTGCCGAGGCCTATGATGATGAGCAATCCGAGGATCAGGATCGCATCGAGATCCCGGCATTCCTGCGCCGTCAGGCGAATTAATCGCTCACAAAGACTTCACGAAACGTCGAAAAAGGCCTGCGAGAGCGGGCCTTTTTCTATTATAAATTAGGGGCTTATGTGCGTTTGCGCGGCGTTCCGCCCGATCGCGGACGCAATGTTTCAGGCCGTTACAAAGAGTGAATTGTTAACCCCGCCGTCTCTGACTAACTGATGCTGCGGCTCTCGGACCCGTGTGTTCGTGGATCGCCAGAGAAAAAAGTTGTGAGGTTATCGTGCAGACGACGCTTGCCAAATCCGTGGCCTTTTCCGGCGTTGGGCTCCATTCGGGCGCCCCGGTCGAGATGCATGTGCATCCGGCGCCTGCAGGCCATGGAATCGTGTTCCGTCGCACCGATGTGTCCGGCGTGAACCCGCGTGTGCCCGCTTTGTGGAGCAACGTGCCGAGCGCGACGCTCTGCACGCTGATCGAAAACGAGGACGGCGTTCAGGTCTCCACGATCGAGCACCTGATGGCGGCTCTCGTGGGCTCGGGCATCCACAATGCGCTGATCTCGCTGGACGGGCCGGAAGTGCCGATCCTCGACGGGTCTTCGGCCCAGTTCGTCGCGGCGTTCCGCGCGGCTGGTTTGCGTGAGCTTGCCGCTGAACTGCGCGCGATCCGCATTCTCAAGCCGGTCGAAGTGCGCAACGGTCAGGCCGTGGCGCGCATCGAACCTGCCGCGGGCCTCGAGATCGATTTTGCGATCGACTTCACCGACGCCGCGATCGGTCGTCAGAGCAAGCGCCTCAAGATGGCCAATGGCGCCTTCGTGCGCGAGTTGATGGACAGCCGCACCTTCTGCCGTCTCGCCGATGTCGACGCGATGCGCGAGAAAGGGCTCAGCCTCGGCGGCACTTTCGAGAATGCCGTGGTCGTCGATGGCGACAAGGTGCTCAGCCCCGGCGGTCTGCGTCACGCGGATGAACCCGTGCGCCACAAGATGCTCGATGCGCTTGGCGATCTCGCGCTTGCGGGCGCGCCGATCCTCGGTCGCTATCGTGGCAACCGCGCGGGTCACGCGATGACCAACCAGCTTCTGCGGGCGTTGTTCGAGCGCCCCGATGCGTGGTGCTGGGAAACCTGTTCGCCCGCGCAGGCTTACAGCTTGCCCGGCGCTGGTGTATGCTCGGCAGCGGCACTGGCATCGGCCTGAATGCATCGCGGCCCGGTCACGGGTTCGCGGGCATCGGGAAAAGGGGCGTCAAAACCCGCAAAGGCATTTTGCGCCCCGGATTTTTCTATGCTAGGACATGCCGAACGGCCTCCGAAACGGGGTAGTGATTGACGGGTCCGGGGCCTTTCTCCGGCAACGAAAGAGGGATGGGGCAGGGCATGGCGCGCGGCAAACTGGCGGCAGCGAAACTCGGGGCTCTTGGTCTTGTAATGGCGCTTTCCGCCTGCGGTACTGACCCGAACAAAGCACCGAACCTCGAAAACTTCACGGCCAAGCAAATCTACGAGCGTGGCGAATACGAGCTGGAGGTCGGCAATCCGCGCCGCCCCAATACCGCGCTGAAGTATTTCTCCGAGGTCGAGCGGCTTTACCCCTATTCCCAATGGGCCAAGCGCGCGTTGATCATGGAAGCCTATGCCCAGCATAAGGCGAAGAATTACGAAGAAGCCCGCGCCTCGGCGCAGCGATTCCTCGACACCTATCCGGGCGACGAAGATGCGGCCTATGCGCAATATCTTCTGGCGCTCAGCTATTACGATCAGATCGATGAGGTCGGCCGCGATCAGGGCCTGACCTTCCAGGCGCTGCAGGCGCTGCGCGACGTGATCGAGAAATACCCGGATTCGGAATACGCCCAGTCGGCGATCCTGAAATTCGACCTCGCCTTCGACCACCTCGCGGGCAAGGAGATGGAGATCGGGCGCTACTACCTCAAGCGCGGTAACTACACCGCGGCGATCAACCGCTTCCGCGTGGTGGTGGAGCAATTCCAAACGACGAGCCACACGCCCGAGGCGCTGGAACGTCTGGTGGAGGCCTATCTGGCACTCGGCATCACCGATCAGGCGCAGACCGCAGGCGCGATCCTCGGCCACAACTTCCAGTCCTCACCCTTCTATCAGGACGCTTACAACCTGCTGCAAAAGCGTGGGTTGAAGCCCGAGGCGAAGGGCAACGGATGGCTGTCCAGCGTGTATCGTCAGGTGGTTCAGGGCAAGTGGCTCTGATCGGGGCCCTCATGGTCTGAAATGCTACATTCGCTGGATATCCGCGACATTCTGATTATCGAGAGGCTGGAGCTGGACTTCGGCCCCGGCCTCAATGTGCTCACCGGCGAGACCGGGGCGGGCAAGTCGATTCTGCTCGACTGTCTGGGCTTTGTCCTTGGCTGGCGCGGACGCGCGGAACTCGTGCGTCAGGGCGCCGATCAGGGCGAGGTGACGGCGGTGTTCGAGCTGCCCTCCGATCACCCCGCGCGCGAGGTACTGGCCGAAGCGGGCATCCCCGTCTCGGACGAATTGATCCTGCGCCGGGTGAATGCGCGCGACGGGCGCAAGACCGCGTGGATCAACGACCGCCGGGCGTCGGGCGACGTGCTGCGGCAGGTCTCCGCCTCGCTGGTGGAGCTGCACGGCCAATCCGACGATGGCGGTCTGCTCAACGAACGCGGTCACCGGGCGCTGCTCGATGCCTTCGCGGGCCATTCGGATCTGCTGGAGGCCACCCGCACGGCGTGGAAAGCCCGCGCGGCGGCGGCGCGCAAGCTGGAGGCGGCGCGGAGTTCTCTCGCGGCGGTGAAGGAAGAGGAAGAATTCCTGCGCTATGCGGTGAAGGAATTCGACACGCTCGATCCGAAACCCGGTGAGGAAGCCGAGCTCGACAGCCAGCGCCGCCTGATGCAGGGCGCCGCGAAAATCCGCGAGGATGTGTCGCGCGCCTTTGCCGCCCTCGGCCCGGAAGGGGCGGAGGGGATGATGCGCGACGCCGATCGCTGGCTGCAAGGCGCTGCGGACCGGGCCGAGGGGCGGCTCGATGCGCCGCTGGAAGCGTTGGAACGTGCCTTCCTCGAATTGGGTGAGGCCGCGCAGGGCGTGGAGACCGCGCTGGATGCGCTCGATTTCGACCCCCATGCTTTGGAGGCCTGCGAGGAACGTCTGTTCGCGATCCGGGGTCTTGCGCGCAAACACGGTGTGCTCGCCGATGAACTGGCCGATTTCGCCGAAGGTCTGCGCGAGAAGCTTGCCGCCTTGGATGCAGGCGAGGAAGGGATCGGCGCGCTTGAGGCCGATCTCGCGAAAGCAGGCGCAACCTACGACAAGGCCGCCGCTGCGCTGTCGAAGGCGCGTGCCGAGGCCGCGGGGCAACTCGATGCCGCGATGGCGGGCGAATTGGCGCCGCTGAAGATGGATCGCGCCGTGTTCGAGACGCGTCTCTCCGCGGGGGAGCCCGCTGTCGAGGGCACCGATACCGTGCGCTTCACCGTCGCCACCAACCCCGGTGCACCGGCAGGGCCGCTCAACAAGATTGCGTCGGGCGGCGAGCTGTCACGCTTCCTGCTCGCGTTGAAAGTCGTGCTCGCGCGCGGCGCCGATACGCTGACCCTGATCTTCGACGAGATCGACCGCGGCGTGGGCGGAGCCACAGCCGATGCAGTGGGGCGCCGTCTCGCGAAACTGGCCGAGGGCGCTCAGGTCCTCGTCGTCACCCATTCTCCGCAGGTCGCCGCCCGCGGCGCCACCCATTTCCGCGTCGCGAAATCGGTCAACAACGACATGACCACTTCCGAAGTCCGCGCGCTGGCCGAAGCCGAGCGCACCGACGAAATCGCCCGCATGATCGCAGGCGCCGAAGTCACGGACGCGGCGAAAGCTGCCGCGCTGGACCTGCTGAGGGGTTAAGGGGAGGGGAGGCCTCCCTCCGGGGGGGCTTACCCCGCCTCCACCACGAATTGCGCGGCGACGATTTCCCAGCCCGCTGGCGTCAGCCCGAGCGTTGCGGCCAGCGTGCAGCCGATCCGGCCCGCATCGGCTCCGTTTTCGGTGATGATCCCGGTCAGGACGAAGCGTTGGAGGACGACCGCGGCCTCGGCGCCGACGGCGCGCGATTTGGCCTTGCCGGTCACCAGCCGCGCGCGCGAGAAGGCGCCGGCGAGTTCGCCTGCGAACAGTTCCGCGATCTGGGTGCGGCCCGAGGCGATCCCGCCGGTGAGCGAGATGAAATCGGCATCTTCCGCGAAGAAGCCCGCAAGCGCCTGCGCGTCGCGCGCGCCCCAGGCTTTCGCAAAGGCGCGCGGCAGCGCGTCCGGGGTCTCGAAGCTCATTCGTCCTGCTCCACCAGTTTGCCGGGATTGAGAATGTTCTGCGGGTCGAGCGCGCGCTTGATCTGGCCCATCACGTCCCAGCCTGCACCATGCTCGCCGCGCATATAGCCCATCTTGCCCATGCCGATGCCGTGTTCGCCGGTGACGGTGCCCTGCATCTCGAGCGCGCGTTCGGCCATCTTCGCGGCCACCTGCTTGGCGCGTTTGAACTCGTCCTTATCCTCGGGAGCGAGCAGCAGGACCGAGTGGAAATTTCCGTCGCCGACATGGCCCACCACGGGGCCGATCAGCCCGGCCTCGAGAATGTCATGCTTCGTCGCGGCCACGGCCTCCGCCAGCCGCGAGATCGGGACGCAGATATCGGTCACCAGCCCCATGCAGCCGGGGCGATGCGCGATCGTGGCGGGGTAGGCGCCGTGACGCATCTTCCACAGCTTGTTGCGGTCCTCGGTCGTCGTCGCCCATTGGAAATCGGCGCCGCCCATCTCGGCCACGACCTCGCCGAAGCGCTCGGACGCCTCGGCCACGCCGCTTTCCGAGCCGTGAAATTCGATCATCAGATGCGGTTTCGCGGGGAAATCGGTGCCGTTGGCCTCGTTG
This sequence comes from Thioclava sp. F36-7, assembly GCF_002020075.1. Taxonomy (NCBI): domain Bacteria; kingdom Pseudomonadati; phylum Pseudomonadota; class Alphaproteobacteria; order Rhodobacterales; family Paracoccaceae; genus Thioclava; species Thioclava sp. F36-7. Next base: position 24,732 of record NZ_MPZR01000008.1, read on the forward strand.
AATATCTGCGCGGTAAGGTCGTCGACAAATTCGATCCGGGCCATCGGGATGCCCATCTGGATCGTCATCTGCACCGTCTCGACCGCCGCTTCCAGCGTATCGAAGGCACAGACAGCCGACGAGATCGCCTCGGGCTGGCCATGCAGGCGCAGCGTCAGCTCGGTGATGATCCCGAGCGTGCCTTCCGAGCCCACCATGAGCGCGGTCAGATCGTAGCCTGCCGAGGATTTCTTCGCGCGGCTGCCGGTGCGGATGATGCGACCGTCGGCCAGCACCACTTCCAGCGCCGCCACATTGTCGCGCATCGAGCCATAGCCCACCGTCGTCGTCCCGCTCGCCCGGGTCGCCGCCATACCGCCAAGCGAGGCATTTGCGCCCGGATCGACCGGGAAGAACAGCCCCGTCGCGCGCAGGTCTTCATTCAGCGCCTCGCGGGTCACGCCGGGCTGGACGCGCACCTGCATATCCTCGGCCAGAACGTCGAGCACGCGGTCCATCTTCATCAGATCGAGGCTGATCCCGCCGCGCACCGGCACGGCATGGCCCTCCAGCGAGGTGCCCGTGCCGTAAGGCGTGATCGGCACGTCATGGGCGGCGCAGATTTTCACGATCGCGCTGACTTCCTCGGCGCTGATCGGATAGGCCACCGCATCGGGCGGGGCGAAAGCAAACCATGTCTCGTTGCGGCCATGCTGGTCGCGCGCGCCTTTCGAGGCGTCGAGCCGGTCGCCCAGCAAAGTTTCGAGTTCCGCCAGCGCCTCTGCCAATGCCATGCACGCCTCCCATTTTTGCTGCCCAAGCTTTAGGCTCAGCCGCGCGCGAGTGAAAGGGTTCCTGCGGTTTGTCGGCGGTTTTTGTCTCGGATCAAGGATTTGTCGCGAATCTCTGCCTAGCTAGCAGCGCGCGGGTCCGGCAGACTTGCGCCGCAGGCAATGAAGAAGGAGCGCGCAATGATTTTCGAGAGCCGGAAATGGGACGAGATCGAGGTCGGTCAATCGGCGGAGTTGAAGCGGCTGTGCACGGCCGATGATTTCTACGTCTTCGCGGCGGCTTCGGGCAATCACAACCCGGTTCATCTTGAGGCGGAGGACGGCGATGGCGACGGCCAGAAGGAGGCCTATGCGCCGGGCATGTTCGTAGCCTCGCTGATCACCGCCGTGCTGGGTAATCTGCTGCCGGGGCCGGGGACGCTCTATCGCTCGCAAAGCCTGCGCTTCCACGATCTCGCGGCTGCCGGGCAGGAGCTCTGCGCCCGCGTCGAGGTGCTCGAGAAGCTGCCCGGCGATCTCTTGCGGATGAAGACGGAAGTGCGCCGCGTGGGCGATGACGCGCTGATCGTCGAGGGCGAGGCCGAGGTTCATGCCCCGCAGAAACATTTGAAATTCGATGCGCTCGAAGTGCCGGGACTGATCTCGCAGCGCCATCGCCATTTCGAGAAACTGCTGGAGAAGGCCGAGCCGCTGCCCGATCTGGTCACCGCCGTCGTCTGCCCCGAAGAGCCGGTGTCACTCGACGGTGCGCTCCTCGCCGCCGAACATCACCTGATCGAGCCGCTGCTGATCGGCCATCCCGAAAAGATCATGTCCGTCGCGAAGGAGCTGGGCCGCGACGTGACCAAGTTCGAGATCCTGCCCGCAGAGCACCCCCGCGATGCCGCGCGCATGGCGGTGCAGCTGGTCAACGAGGGGCGCGCGGGCGCAGTGATGAAGGGCCACCTGCATACCGATGCGCTGCTGAAGCCGATGCTCGACAAGGCGACGGGGCTGCGGGTCGGCAAACGCTTCACCCATGTCTTCGTGATGGATGTGCCCGGCGTCGTGCATCCTCTGATCGTCACCGATGCCGCGATCAACATCGCGCCCGATCTCGAGACCAAGGTGCATATTGTGCAAAACGCGATCGACGTGGCGATCTCGATCGGGATCGAGGTGCCGAAAGTGGGCGTGCTGTCTGCGGTCGAGACCGTGACGCCCGCGATCCCGTCGTCCCTCGATGCGGCGCTCTTGTCGAAGATGGCAGAGCGCGGGCAGATCACCGGGGGCGAGGTCGATGGGCCGCTGGCGATGGACAATGCCGTCGATCTGGCCGCCGCGCGCACCAAGGGCATCCGCTCGGCCGTGGCAGGCCGGGCCGAGGTGCTGGTAGCACCCGGCATCGATTCCGCGAATATGCTGGCCAAGCAGCTCGCCTATATCTCCCATGCGGAAGGGGCGGGGCTGATGCTGGGCGCGAAGGTGCCGGTGATCCTGAACTCGCGCTCCGATAGCGGGATGGCGCGGCTGGCCTCCGCCGCCGTGGCCTCGATCCACTACCACCGGACCTGCGGGGATCGCGCATGAGCACCCGCGCGATCCTGACGCTGAATTCCGGCTCGTCTTCACTGAAACTTGGGCTGTTTTCGGAAGATCTCGAGACGCTCGCACTTGGCCATGTCGACCGGATCGGACGGCGCGAGGCGGCGATGAAACTCAGCGGCCCCGACGGCGCGCCGCTGCCGCTGCCCGCCTCGGCCCCGGACGATTTCGCGACCAATGCGGCGGCGCTGCACACCGCGCTTGCGGCGTTTCAGGCGGCCTTTCCGGGCCTCGAGGTGATCGCGGTCGGCCACCGGATCGTGCATGGTGGGATCGACCATGCCGCCCCCGAGCCCCTGTCCGAACCGCTGATGAAGGAGCTGGCCAAGCTCGCTCCCTTCGCGCCGCTACACCAGCCGCATAACCTTGCGGGCGTGCGTGCGGCGGTCGATACCTTCCCCGGCACGCCGCAGGTCGCCTGCTACGACACCGCCTTTCATCGCGGCCATCCCTTCGTGAGCGACACTTTCGCCCTGCCGCGCCGCTATTACGAGAAAGGCGTGCGACGCTACGGCTTTCATGGGCTGAGCTATGATTTCATCAATGGTGAGCTGACCCGCACCGAGCCAGACCTGCACAAGGGCCGGATGATCGTGGCGCACTTAGGCTCTGGCGCGTCGATGTGCGCGATCGAGAACGGCCAGTCGGTCACCTCGACGATGGGGTTCTCCGCGCTCGAAGGTCTGCCGATGGGCACGCGTCCGGGCGAGCTCGATCCCGGCATCCTGCTCTACATGATGGATCAGGAGGGGATGAGCGCGTCCGAAATCTCGACGCTGCTCTACAAGGAATCCGGGCTTCTGGGCATGTCCGGCATCTCCAACGATATGCGCACGCTGGAAGGATCAAGCGACCCCAAGGCGAAAGAGGCGATCGACTATTTCTGCTTCCGCATCAAACGTCAGATCGGCGCAATGGCGGCGGCGATGGGAGGCTTGGACGGGATCGTCTTCACCGGCGGGATCGGAGAGAACTCGGCGCGCGTGCGTGCGCAGGCCTGCGAGGGTCTGGGCTTCCTCGGGGTCGCGATCGACGTCGGCGCCAATGCCGAGAATGCGCGCGAGATCGGGTCGGGCGCGGTTCGGGTGCTCGTGATCCCGACCAATGAGGAAATCGTCATCGCGCGGGCGGCGAAGGCCGTGCTCGACCTGTAAGCGATGGCGCTTGCGGGTCCTGCTGGACGCTCCGCGGGGGATATTTGGAGCAGTTGGAAGCAGAGCGCAGGCTTCCCTTCCAATTGCCCTAAATATCCCCGCCGGAGGCATCCGACGGCTTTCGGCGCGCGCAGTCTCAGATCGGCGCGCAGGCGGTTTGCAGCCAGGCCTTGGCGCGCTCGCCGACCTTCGGCGCGATCCGCTCCAGCACCTCCGCGTGATAGGCGTTGAGCCAGTCGCGCTCCTCGGGGCCGAGCAGATCGACGTCGATCAGGCGGCGGTCGATCGGCACCCAGGTCAGCGTCGAGAAGGAGAGCTGGTCGCGATTGTCGCCCTTGGCCTCGGCCTCTTCGGTGAGGATCAGGTTCTCGATCCGGATGCCGAATGCGCCCTCGCGGTAATAGCCCGGCTCGTTCGACAGGATCATCCCGGGTTCGAGCGGCAGGGTCGACACGCGGGAAATCCGCGCCGGACCCTCATGGACACAGAGCGCAGCGCCTACGCCATGGCCAGTGCCGTGATCGTAATCCCAACCCTCGGTCCAAAGCGGCGCACGGGCGAGCGCATCGAGATGGGCGCCTGCCACGCTGCGCGGGAAGCGCGTGCGTGACAGTGCTATCATGCCTTGCAACACGCGGGTGAAGGGGCGTTTGGCGTCTTGTGGCACATCGCCCACGGCGACGGTGCGGGTGATGTCGGTGGTGCCATCGACATATTGGCCGCCCGAATCCACCAGCAGCAATTCACCCGGTTTCACGGGCCGGTTGGTGTCCTCGTTCACGCGATAATGGACGATCGCGCCATTGCCACCCGCGCCGCAGATCGTCTCGAAGGAGATGTCGATCAGCGCGTTGGTGTCGCAGCGGAAGCCCTCGAGCGCGGTGACCACGTCGATCTCGGTCAGCTTGCCTTTCGGGGCTTCCGTGTCGAGCCAGCTCAGGAATTCGACCATTGCGGTGGCGTCGCGCAGATGCGCCGCTTCCATGCCTGCGACTTCGGCGGCGTTCTTGCGCGCCTTCGGCAGGATACAGGGATCGCGCGCCTCATGGATCTTGGTGTCGTGATCGGCCAGCAGCAGCGAAACGGCCAGCGGTGCGCTGTCGGGGTCGACAAGCACCGGGCCTTCGATCGCCTCCAGCGCGGCGGTCAGGCTGTCGGGCGGCAGGATCGAGACCTCATCACCCAGATGGGCGCGCAGGTCGGCGTCGAATTTCGCGTCATCGGCAAAGAGCTTCACCGCGCCATCGTCGAAGAGCACCGCGAAGGACTGAACCACCGGGTTGCGGGGAATGTCGGAGCCGCGAATGTTCAGCAGCCAGCAGATCGAATCCGGCAGGGTGAGGACGGCGGCGGCGATATCGTCGTCGCGCAGCGCTTCGGCCAGACGGGCGCGTTTCTCTGCTGCCGTTTCGCCTGCGAATTCCGGCGGGTGAATGCGGGCCGGTTCGGCGGGCGGGGCAGGGCGGTCGTCCCAGACGCGGTCCACGAGGTTCTCGCTCTCGATCAGCGCGATGCCGGTGCCTTCCAGCCCCTCGCGGATTTTCGCGATCTCGGATTTCGTGTGCAGCCACGGGTCGAAGCCGATCTGGGCACCTGCGTGGGCATGGTCTTTCAGCCAGTCGGCGGGCTTCACCTCGGGCCAGTTCACCGGCGTGAAGTGGTCGAGCGAGACCTCGGCGCGCACCTGCACCCGGTAGCGGCCATCGACGAAGACGCCCGCGATCTCCGGCAGGGCGATGCAGAAGCCTGCCGATCCGGTGAACCCGGTCAGCCAGCCCAGACGCGCATCGCAGGGCGCGACATATTCGCCCTGATGCGCATCGGCGCGGGGAATGATGAAGCCGTCGAGCCCGGCTGCGGACATGGCTTCGCGCAGCGCCGCCAGCCGGGGCGGGCCCAGTTCGGGGCGCGATTGCACCGAGAAATCCTGAAACATCAGATAGCCTTCTTGATCCCGAGGAAGCGGGCGCGGGCCCGCGGATCGCTGTCGAAGAGGGAGGCGAGCTGTTCGGTCATGGCGCCCGCCAGTTGCTCCACATCGGTGATCGTCACCGCGTGCTGGTAATAGCGCGTCACGTCGTGGCCGATGCCGATCGCGATCAGTTCCACCGCGCGGCGGCGCTCCACCATCGCGATCACGTCGCGCAGGTGTTTCTCCAGATAGATCGCGGGGTTCACCGACAGCGTCGAGTCGTCCACCGGCGCACCGTCCGAGATCACCATCAGGATCTTGCGCTGCTCGGTGCGGGCGAGCATCCGGCGATGCGCCCATTCCAGCGCCTCACCGTCGATGTTCTCCTTCAGCAGACCTTCCTTCATCATCAGGCCCAGATTGGCCCGCGTCCGGCGCATCGGCGCATCGGCGCGTTTGTAGATGATGTGGCGCAGATCGTTGAGGCGACCGGGGCTTTGCGGGCGGCCATCGGCGAGCCATTTCTCACGGCTCTGACCGCCTTTCCAGGCGCGTGTGGTGAAGCCGAGGATCTCGACCTTCACATCGCAGCGCTCCAGCGTGCGGGCGAGCACGTCGGCGCAGATCGCCGCGATCGAGATCGGGCGGCCCCGCATCGAGCCGGAATTGTCCAGCAGCAGCGTCACCACCGTGTCGCGGAACTCGGTATCCTTCTCGACCTTGAAGCTGAGCGGCGTCGTCGGGTTCGCGACGACACGGGCGAGGCGGCCCGCATCGAGCATCCCTTCCTCGCGGTCGAATTCCCAAGACCGGTTCTGCTGCGCCTGCAGGCGGCGTTGCAGCTTGTTGGCGAGCCGCGAGACCGCGCCTTTCAGCGGGTCGAGCTGCTGATCGAGATAGAGGCGTAGACGCTCCAGCTCGGCCGGTTCGGCCAAGTCCTCGGCGGCGATCTCTTCGTCGAATTCGGTGGTGTAGACGACGTAGTTCGGATCGGCCTGTGAATGCGGCGGGGGCGGCGGCGGCTCCAGCGGCGCATCGGCCTGCGGCATGTCCATCTCGTCGCTCATTTCCTGATCGGCGAGATCGTCGGAGCTGACGGAGGTCTGGGTCTGGTCGTCCTGCGCTTCCTGGCTGGATTCCGGCGTGGCCTCGGCCTCGTCGTCCTCCTGCTCGTCGCGGGCCTGATTTTCGCCCTGTTCCTCGTCGGCGTTTTCTTCCTGCTCGTCCTCGGCCTCGTCGCCCATATCCTCGTCGGGATCGTCGCCCAACTGATCGGCATAGCCGAGATCGGCGATCACCTTGCGGGTGAGGCGCGCGAAGGCGGCCTGATCGGCGAGGACGTGATTGACGTTCTCCAGATCGTCGCCCGCCGATTGCTCGATGAAGGGGCGCCACAGGTCGAGCACGTTATCCGCGCCGGGCGGCAGTTTCCGGCCCGTCGCCAGTTCGCGCACGAAATAGCCCGCGGCGACCGAGAGCGGCGCTTCTTCGGGGGCGCGGATCTGGGCATAGCCCTTGCGCTCGGCCTCATGGGCGATCTTGGCGTCGATATTCGACAGCGTGCCGGGCATGTCGCGCGCGCCCAAAGCTTCGCAGCGCGCGGTCTCCATCGCCTCGTAGATCGCGCTCGCCAGATCGCCCGAGGGCGCATAGCGGCTGTCGATCGCGGCATCGTGGTGGCGGCGGCGCATCGCCATCGCATCGGCCGTGCCGCGCGCCAGCAGAACCTCGTCACGCGTCATCCGGCGCGAGACCTGCGGCAGGCGCATCGTGTCGGCGGTCATACCCGAAGGGTCGACCGAATAGCTCACCGTCATATCGGGCGCGTCGGCCATCGTCTTGGTGGCCTCGGCCAGCGCCTTTTTGAAGGGATCCGCGGGGTTGTCGGAAGGCTTGCTCATAGCCTCAGATAAAGCATCGCGCGCGTCCGCCCGCAAGAGCCGATCGTGTGAGGAGCGCGCGGCAGATCGGCCCGGTTTGCGCGGGGCGGGGGCTGGGAAAGTTCCCGCTGCTGGCGCGCGGCATCCGTTCACCTGTGCACATAACGGGCGGGTTGGATGGGCTCAAACAGGGCTTACGTAGAGTTGAACACGAGACGCACGCCTCCCCCTGTGGCCTGACTTCCCCAATCGAAGGCCCCGTGCGACACACCGGACGATATACCCGAAAGGAGTTCGACATGAGCGAGACTTTGAACATCGGCCTGATCGTCGGCACGACGCGCGAAGGGCGCTTCGCTGACCGCGCACTCGAATGGTTCGAGACCAAGATCGATGCGCGCGACGACATGCGCTACGAGGTTCTGGATCTGCGCGAAGCCGCGCTGCCCTTCTTCGACGAGGTTGCTCCGCCTGCAGCGAAGCCCGTGACCAGCGAGAAGGCGCAGGCTTGGGGTGAGAAGCTCAAGGAATTCGACGGGTTCATCGTGGTGACGGCGGAGTACAACCACTCGATCCCCGCCACGATCAAGAACGCCTTCGACTACGCGTTCGAGGGCTGGCGTCGCAAGCCGCTGGGCACCGTCGGCTATGGCGGCGTGGGCGCTGCCCGCGCGGTCGAGCATCTGCGGCTCGTCGCGATCAATTTCGGCATGGTCCCCGTCGCAGGCGCGGTCAGCATCGGCGGTGCGGATTTCGTGAAGGCCTCTCAAGGCACGCCGATCGCGGAACTGGGCGACCATCTGGACGGTCCGGCAAAGACCCTGCTCGACGACATGGCGTTCTGGGGTCAGGCGGCGAAGCTGGCCAAGGGCGAGACAGAAAATCGTCAGGCCGCGTGATCCAGACGGATCTGCCACACGTAGTAGTAGAGTAACGAGTTTGCCCGGCCTCCGCGCCGGGCGTTTTTATGCGCGCCTCTTTTATGCGCGCCTCAGGGGGAGCTGCGATTACTGGAAAAGCCCCGTGCAGATCATCGGCATCCAGTCCGCGTGCAACGTGCTCAGCGGGAAGGCCCGGCGATCCTGCGAGCCCTTCGCGGTCTGGCCGCGCCGCGTCATGATGTAATCGCCATTGAGCAGGTTCACGTCGCAGGTGCCGGTATCCTCGGGATCGATCCGGTCGTAATAGCGGTAGCTGTAGCCCGAGACGACGAAGCCGCCATTGCGCCACGCGATGGAATAGGCGCTTTCCCAAGGGGTGCGCCCGATCCCGATCTGTTCGGAATGCAGCTTGAACGCGCTGTCGGAAAGCGGCTCGAGCGAGGGCGTCTGCCCGCCCATCTGGCCCGAAAAGACCACCCGTTCGATCGTCATCTCGCGTTTCAGCCCGAAGGTCGGGTCACCAAGATAGATCACCAGATCGGCCGCATCCGCGCCGTTCTGCACCAGCATCGCCGCATCCTGCGTGCCGTCGCCGTTCCAGTCGCCGGTGAGGGCCGCGAAAATCTCGCCATCCTTGGGCGCCTCCTGAGCTGCCGCCGCGAAGGGCAGCAACGCCGCGAGGAGCACGCCCCGGATCGCGAGGCGCGGGATCACGAAGCGAGGAAACAGGCTTGTGCCGTTTGTTGTCGTTTGTGCTTTCATCGGGCGCGTTCCTCTCCTTCGGCTTTTTGCCTCGTTCGACTGTACACAAAAAGTCAGCCTCTGCGGCGGGTTGCCCATGCGGGCACGGAGGGGTTGAGATCGAGTGTAGGGCCGGAAAAATGATCACTCTCGAAATAGGTGACCGCGGTTCCATTCAGTTTATGAAGCAAGCTGGCAATGCTTTGATCATGCCGGTGCTCTTTGAAATCCGGGTGGTTCTCTGCCTGTGAAGGCGTGTCATCGGAGAAATGATAGCCTTCGCTCGTGGCGATATCAGCCCATTCCTCCAGGAATTCGTGGTTTTTTGCGGCATTCAATAAGACGAGAAACCCGGCGCTGTATTGGCTGGTCTTCGCTTCGACGGAGGCGAGGGATAATCCGAGGCGCGTAAATAGATCGGCTTTCGTCCAATGAGATTCCGTATTGGCATGAACGAATGAAAGCATCCCGCTTGGGTGGGACTGCGCGATTTCGAGATATTCCTGAAAACGACGTCCGCCATTTGGGTTGAGAGTAGAACCCGCGTCGCGATAGACAACGCATTCGCCAGGTTCGGCTCGTTTCAGAGCTTCGAGAATGACGATGGGTTTCCAGATCCAGTATCCGAAGCCACGCTGCGTTTCCTGCATAAAAGCGCCATGCTTCGCGCGGAAATCGTGAGGCAGGGACGCAAAGGAATAAATATCTACTTCAGAGAAAAAATCACTCTGGCGCGCTTCATTATAAAATTGGTCTTTGCGCTTCGTGAACTTCCCGTCTGCAAAGGAGGCAAGGCGAGGTTTCGGAGCCGAGATTTGGAAAGCGGGGGCGACCTCCGGAAACTTATATAAGCTCTTTTCCGATTGCCGGCGGAATGCTTTTTTAAGAAGGCCGCCCATTCTTTCCTTGTCCGATTAACTTGCGATAGCCGCCGCCGATTCCGGCAGTTCCTCGTCGAAGAGGCGCTGGTAGAACTCGGCCACGGTCTGGCGCTCCAGCTCGTCGCACTTGTTCAGGAAGCTCAGACGGAACGCATAGCCGATATTGCCGAAGATGCGCGCGTTTTGTGCCCAGGCGATCACCGTGCGCGGCGACATCACTGTCGAGAGATCACCATTCATGAAGGCGGTCCGGCTGAGATCGGCCACGGTCACCATCTGGCTGATCGTCTTGCGCCCGGCCTCGGTGTTGTATTGCGGGTTCTTCGACAGAACGATCGCGACCTCGGCGTCATGGCTGAGATAGTTCAGCGTCGAGACCAGCGACCAGCGGTCCATCTGACCTTGGTTGATCTGCTGGGTGCCGTGGTAGAGGCCGGTCGTGTCGCCCAGACCCACCGTGTTCGAGGTCGCGAACAGGCGGAAATAGGGGTTCGGTGTGATCACCTCGTTCTGGTCGAGCAGCGTCAGCTTGCCGTCGGCTTCCAGCACGCGCTGGATCACGAACATCACGTCGGCGCGGCCCGCATCGTATTCGTCGAAGACGATCGCGGTCGGGTTGCGCAGCGCCCAGGGCAGGATGCCCTCGTGGAACACGGTGACCTGCTTGCCGTCGACCAGCTTGATCGCATCCTTGCCGATCAGGTCGATCCGGCTCACGTGGCTGTCGAGATTGACGCGCACACAGGGCCAGTTCAGGCGGGCGGCGACTTGCTCGATATGGGTCGATTTGCCGGTGCCGTGATAGCCTTGGATCATCACGCGGCGATTGTAGGCAAAGCCCGCGAGGATCGCCATCGTGGTGTCGGGGTCGAATTTGTAGGTGGAGTCGATCTCCGGCACGCGGTCGGTGCGCTCTGCAAACCCTTTGACCTTCATGTCGGAATCGAGGCCGAACACCTCGCGCAGGTCGATTTCTTCGGTGGGCTTGGCGGTCTGGTCGAGCATCGCGGACGTCCTTTCGTGGTTGGGTCGATTTGTGAACCATCGCGCGCAGGCGTGCAAGGGGGCGATGACGCGTGATGCGCGAGGCTGCTATCGGCCCGTTCCCGCCAGCGTGGCTTGGTTTGAGTTGACCCGGACCCGCCATCCGCTAGAAAGGCCGCAAAGCTTGAGGTGCATCATGCAGCATTACGAATACAAGGTCATCCCGGCGCCCGCGCGCGGCGACAAGGAGCGCGGCCTGAAATCCGGCGCGGACCGTTTCGCCCATGCGCTCTCGGGCGTGATGAACGAGATGGCCACGCGCGGCTGGGAATACCTTCGCGCAGAGACCCTGCCCGCGGAAGAGCGTACCGGGCTCACGGGCAAATCGACGGTCTATCACAACCTGCTCGTCTTCCGCCGTCCCACCAGTGCCGATCCGGCGCGCGCGGTCGGCGCACATCCCGATCCCGAGGATGCGGCCAATGACGAGGACGCGCCCGAGGCCAAGCGCCGCGCGCTTCTGGCCGATGCGCCGGAAGGCCGCGCGCCGAAACTGCGCGCCAATCGCGACGGGGCTGCCAAAGACGAAGACTGACGCGGGGCAGGGGCGTTGCGAAGGCTGCGTCCCGAAAGCGGGGCCGCCCGTCCTGAGCCGCCAGTTCCAAGACCTGCCGCGCGCCCCATCTCGGCGCGCCGGTTGTGTTGTCGTAGGGGCGCCCCGCACCGACCCTTGATCCGAGCAAATAGCGGCCCCATTTCCGCCCGACCCCCTTTCAACATCTGTCATTTCCAGTAGACTGCGTGACCCGACTCGGAGGCAGGCCTCAAACGCCGCCCCGAAGTGGCATTCGGGCAGCAGGCAAGAGGCAAGCATGAGCAACAGCGATCCTTTCGGCTTCAATATTTCGGCCGCGGCGGACAAGAAACGCCGCTCGCGTGGCAGGCGCGGCATGTCGGGGGCTTTCGAGACCTCGACCCGGATCTGCGACAAGGAAGGCTGCAACGAGCCGGGCAAGTACCGTGCGCCGAAAAGCCCGAAAATCCTCGATGACTACTATTGGTTCTGCAAGGATCACGTCCGCGAGTACAATCTGAACTGGAACTATTTCCAGGGTCAGTCCGAGGAGGAATTCCAGGCCTTCCTCGACAATGCGACCGTCTGGGAGCGCCCCACGAAGCCCTTCAGCAAGGCCAAGGAAGAGGCCGGCTGGGCGCGTCACGGGATCTCCGATCCGCATGAGATCCTCGGCGACAACGCCACGAAGAACCCCGGCCGGACGATGGGCCGCAAGCTGCCGCCGACCGAACGTCGCGCGCTCGACATTCTCGAGGCGAAGGACTCGATGACCAAGGCCGAGGTCCGCAAGTGCTACAAGGCGCTGATCAAAGTGCTGCACCCGGATATGAACGGCGGCGACCGCTCTCAGGAAGAGATGCTGCAAGAGGTCGTCTGGGCCTGGGACCAGCTGAAGGACAGCCGCAACTTCAAGTGACGGCAGGGGCTCTGCCCCCGTCGCTGGAGGGCGACAAATCTTATCTTAAGGAAGTGGGGGCTCTGCCCCCCGCGCTGACGCGCGTCCCCCGGGATATTTGCGCAAGAGCGAAGACGCCTTTTTACATGTCTTCGCTCTTTTGAAATATCCCGGGGTGAATGCCGCAGGCAGAGGGGCAGCGCCCCTTAGACCCCTTCCACTTTCGCGCACCCGCCCCATCTCTAGGGGAGGAGGTGCTTCATGATCCCGTTTCCGAGCCTGCGCGCCGCACTGGCGCTCGCCCTGACGATCCCCGTCCTCTCGAGCCTCGGCCTCGCGCCACTCGTCACCCCTGCCGCCGCGCAGAACGTGGGCGAGAAACCCGCGAGCCGCGATCTGCCTTTCGTGCTCAAGCCGATCGCGCAGCTGGAAAACCCCTGGGCCATCGCGCCCTTGCCCGACAGTTCGGTTCTGGTGACCGGCAAGGCGGGCAAGATGTGGCATGTCACGGGCGGCGGCGCGCAGGCGATCAGCGGGCTGCCGAAGGTGCAATATAGCGGCCAGAACGGGCTACTCGACGTTGCGGTGCCGCCCGATTTCCCGGACACGCACGAAGTCTATATCACTTATGTCGCGCCGGATAACGCGCTGCATCTGGCGCGCGGCGTGCTGGACGGCAGCAAGCTCACGCAGCTGAAGACGATCTGGCAGCAGACGCCCGGCGGGCGTGGCCAGCCCGGTGGGATCGTGGCGTTCGGGCCCGACGGTCTGCTCTACCTCACCGTGGGCGACCGGATGCAGCCCGACACCGCGCAGGACCCCGACAATCCGCGCGGCAAGATCCTGCGCCTGACCCGCGACGGCCAGCCCGCCCCAGGCAATCCCCATGAGGGGGCGGGGGGCGTGCGCGCCGAGACCTGGACCGAGGGGCACCGCAACCAATACGGCCTCGCGTTCACGCCCGACGGCAAGCTCTGGGAGCACGAGATGGGCCCGCGCGGTGGCGACGAGTTGAACCTGATCGAGAAGGGCAAGAATTACGGCTGGAACGAAGTCTCGAACGGGCGGCACTATTCCGGCCTGTCGATCCCCGATCACGACACGCGGCCCGACTTCGCTGCGCCGAAGCTTTGGTGGACGCCGGTGATCGCGCCGGCGGGGCTCGCGGTCTACGAGGGGCGCGACTTTCCCGACTGGCAGGGCGATATGCTGATCGGCGGGCTTGCGGGGAACGGGCTTGCGCTGATCGCGGGCGACGGCTCGGATCAGATCGCGCGCTGGGATTTGCAGATGCGCGTGCGCGACGTGGCCGTGGGGCCCAAGGGGGAGGTCTGGATCATCGAGGATGCGGGCGAGGGTGCGCTCTATCAGCTGCTGCCGAAGTGATTGTCCCAAATGCGTAAATGAAAACGGCGGCGCGCGCCTTTCAGCACGTGACCGCCGCCTTGGACAAAGGCCGGGCGGATCATGCCCGGCCTTTCGCGTTGCGGGCTTACATCCGGCCCTTCCACGGCACGACTTTCTTCTCGACCCAGCGCATCGCCAGATCGAAGCACCACGCGATGCCGCCGATCAGGAAGATGCCCACGAGCACGGTCGAGGTCTGCAGGAACTGGCTGGCCGAGAGGACCATGTAGCCGAGCCCCATCGTCGCCGCGACCATCTCGGCGGCGACCAGCGTCGTCCAGCCGAAGCCCACGCCGATCCGCATTGCGGTCAGGATTTCCGGCAGCGCCGAGGGCAGCACCACTTCGCGCAGCACCTGCGCGCGGCTCGCGCCCAGCGAATAGGCGGCGTGGATCTGCTCGATCGCGACGGAGCGCACCCCTGCGCGCGCGCCAAGCGCCACCGGTGCCAGCACCGACAGGAAGATCAGCAGCACTTTCGAGGTCTCGCCGATGCCGAACCAGATGATCATCAGCGGCAGATAGGCCAGCGGCGGGATCGGGCGGTAGAACTCGAGGAAGGGATCGAACAGCCCGCGCATCACCGGGCTCATCCCCATCGCGAGGCCCAGCGGAATGCCGATGATACAGGCCAGCGCGAAGGCGGCGAAGACACGGCCCGCGGAGACGAGGATATGCTCCCAGAGCGGCACGCCGGTGAAGCCGGTCGAAATCAGCCCGAAGAGCTTCTGCACGACCGCCACGGGCGAGGGCAGGAACAGCGGCGCGATCAGCCCGGAGGCGGTCACGATCTGCCACAGACCCAGCACCACCAGAACGGCCACGACCGAGATCTTGATCGTGTTGCCTTCGCCCGGCACGCCATAGGTCTGGCCGGGTTTGGTGGGGGCTTGGCGGAAGATGCGTTTGATCATCGGGGCGGGGCGGCTGTCATCTTGGATATCCATGGTCATGCGGCCTTCTCCTCGTCTGCGAAGATGATGCCGAGAATGGTCTCGCGCATCGCGATGAATTCGGGGGATGCCTTCACGTCGCGGGCGCTCTCGCCTGCGAGGAACCGGCGCGAGAAGGGCAGGTCGAAGCGATGCGTGATCCGGCCCGGACGGGGCGACATCACGATCAGCTTGGAGCCCATGAAGAGCGCTTCCTCGACCGAGTGGGTGATCAGGAAGACCGATTTGCCCTGCGCTTCCCAGATTTTCAGGATCAGTTCCTGCGCGCGTTCGCGGGTCAGCGCATCTAGCGCGCCGAGCGGTTCGTCCATCAGCAGGATGCGCGGGTCGGCAGTGAGCGCCCGGCCGATGCCCACGCGTTGCTGCATCCCGCCCGAGAGCATGTAGACGGGGCTGTCCTCGAACCCCTCGAGGCCCAGCACGGTCAGGAATTCGCGGGCGACCTTGTAGCGTTCGGCCTTGGCGACGCCCTGCAGCTTCAGCCCGAAGGCGAGGTTGTCGAGCACGTTCATCCACGGCATCAGCGCGTGTTTCTGGAATACCACGGCGCGGTCCTGACCGGGGCCGGTGACGGGGGCGCCGTCGAGTTTGATCTGGCCCGAACTGGGCGCGAGGAAGCCCGCGATCAGGTTCAGGAGCGTCGATTTCCCGCAACCCGAGGCGCCGAGGGCGACCACGAATTCGCCCGGCTCGATGGTCAGCTCGACATTGCGAAGGGCTTCGACCGGCTCGGATTTGTCACGGGCGGGGTAGAGTACGGAGGCGCGGCGGATTTCAAGCATCTGGGCTTCCTTTCCGGGGCGGAGCTGGGGAATGGGAAACGCCCGGCCAGATCTCTGGCCGGGCGCTGGGGCGTGTCGTTACTCGCCCATCGCGTCTTGCAGCGGCTTGAGCGTGATGAACTGCGAGTAGTCATCTGCCACCGAGTCGATCCGGCCCGCTTCCTTCAGGAATTCGGCGGTCGATTTGATCGCGGGGGCCATCGCACCACCCAGCCAGTCTGCGCCGACCTGATCGGCGGGCTTGAGGAAGGTGTAGCCACCGAGGATGCCCGGAACCTGTGCTGCGTCCGCGCCGGTGTTCGTGGCGATCTCTTTCACCTCGTCGCTATCGGCGGTCCAAGCGTCCTTGTTGTCGATGTAAGAAGCGTCGGCCTCGGCGGTGACCTTCACGAAGCCTGCGACGGCTTCGGGGTGTTCCTCGGCCCACTGGCTGTTGACGACCCAGCCGTCAAAGGTCGGGTAGCCCCATTTTGCGGTCTCGTCCGCGCCCATGATGCGGGTGCCGGACTTCAGCAGTTGCGACTGAACCGGATCCCAGATCCATGCGGCGTCGATGGCGTTCTGCTCCCACGCGGCCGCGATCTGGTCGGGCGACATCGACAGGATGGTCAGGTCGCTTTCCGAGATGCCTTCATGCTTGAGAGCGCCGGTCAGCGAGAAATGCGCGGTCGAACCGACCGGCACGGCCACGCGCTTGCCCTTGAGGTCGGCCAGCGACGAAATCCCCGAGCCGTCATGCGCGATCAGGCTCTCGGCCTGACCGATCACGTCGCCGATCATGAACAGCTTGATCGGAACGCCCTGGCTGGCGGCGATCGCGAAGGGCGAGGAGCCGAGCGCTGCGAGCTTCACGTCGCCCGAAGCCATCGCGGCGATCACGTCGGTGCCCGAGGCGAATTTGCGCCACTCGACATCGTAGCCCATCGCCTTTGCATAGTCCTCGGTCTTCACCTTGGTCATCATCGGGATCGGCGTCCCGAAATTGCCGATGATCAGCGTCTCGGCCGAGGCGGTCGTGGCCATCGGCAGCAGGCCGATCAGCGCGAGCGTCGCGTAACGGGCGGTTTTCTTGAACATGTCTATCCTCGTCTGTTGGTTGAGCGGGCCGTTTGCGGCCTCTTTCGGGGAGGGGCCGGGGCGGTCGCCCGCCCTGGCCGGTGTTGATCCGTGTCAGGCGCTGAGCTTGGCTAGCGCGCGGTCGATCGTCTCGGTGATCCGGGTGATCTCGGAGGGGCCGACAATCAGCGCGGGGCTCAGGCACAGCGTGTTGTTGAAGCCTTTGAACGAGCGAGAGGTCTTGCCGATGATCACACCCCCGGCGTCGCAGGCACCGACCACACCTTCGACGAGCTTCTCGTCGAGCGGCTCTTTCGTGGCGCGATCCGCGACCAGTTCCAGCCCGCAGAACAGGCCCTTGCCGCGCACATCGCCCACGACGGCGTGCTTGTCCTTCAGCTCCATCAGGCGGTCCATCAGCAGGTCGCCCATCGCGTTGGTGTTCGCGAGCAGGTTCTCGTCCTCGATGATGCGCATGTTCTCCAGCGCCGCCGCCGGGCCTGCCGTGCAGCCGCCGAAGGTCGAGATGTCGCGGAAATAGCTCATCGGATCGTCGGGATCGGAGCGGAACTTCTCGAACACGTCCTCGGTCGTGATCAGGCACGAAATCGCGGCATAGCCCGAGGCCAGCCCCTTCGCGGTGGTCACGAAATCGGGCTTGATGCCGTAATGCTGGTAGCCGAACCATTCGCCGGTGCGGCCCATGCCGCAGACGACCTCGTCCATGTGGATCAGGATGTCGTATTTGGTGCAGATTTCCTGAACCCGCTCCCAATAGCCAGCGGGCGGGGTGATGACGCCGCCGCCTGCCGTGATCGGCTCGAGGCAGATCGCGCCCACCGTGTCGGCGCCTTCGCGCAGGATGACCTCTTCGATCGCGTTCGCGGCGCGGAGACCGTAATCTTCGTCATCCCATTGCGCGCGATATTCGAGGCAATGCGGCACGGCGACGAACCCGTCGGGGAAGGGGCCATACTGGTCGCGGCGCTGTTCCTGACCGCAGGCCGCCATCGCGCCCAGCGAGGTGCCGTGATAGTCGCGCTCGCGGTAGAGGATCTTCCACTTCTTGCCGCCATGGTGCTTATGCGCGATCTGGCGCACCATCTTGAAGGCTTTCTCATTCGCCTCCGAGCCCGAGTTGGCGAAGAAGACGCGGCTCAGGCCCGGCGTCTTCTCGACCAGACGGGCGGCGAATTGCGCCGCCGGGATCGTGCCCGCCGAGCCTGCGAAATAGTTCATCTTCAGAAGCTGGTCGCGCACGGCATTGGCGATGCTCTCGCGGCCATAGCCGACATTGACCGTCCACACGCCGCCCGAGACCGCATCGAGATAGTCGCGACCATTCTGGTCCCAGACCGTCATGCCCTTGCCCTCGACAAGGATGCGCGGATCGCGGTGGTCTAGTGCGGCGTGCTGGAACAGGTGGTGCCAGACATGGGCGCGGTCGGCTTCGACCGTGGCGCTGATATCGTTGAACTGACCGTCCATCGGGGTTTCCCTTTCCTTTGGGTTCGGTGCCCATCAAGCCTTTCCGCGGTGCAGCATGTGAGGGCCAGAGCGCCAATTCCGATGGGGCCAGATTTCGGCATCGATGTATTTCGGGCAGAGGTTTTAAGCCCTGAGCTGGGCAAATGACCGGAAATTGGGCGATTGCCGAAGATCGGGCGGCATCTGGCCCGCTCGACCTTGCTCTTCGATGGGGCCAGAGCGCAGATGCGAGGGCAATTCCAAGGAGCCAGATCATGGACCGCTTGCCCGTCTCGATCGACCGCAACAGCCCCGAGCCGCTGCAAAGCCAGCTGCGTCAGGCGCTGATCGCGGCGATTCACGCGGGCAAGATGGCGCCGGGGCAGAAGGTGCTGTCCTCGCGCGCGCTGGCCGAGAAGCTGGGCATCGCGCGCAACACCGCCACCGCCGTCTATGACGAGTTGGTCGCGCGCGGCTATCTCGAGGCGCAACCGCGCCGCGGGCTGTTCGTGGCAACCCGGGGGCAGGGGAAGGGGCAGAGCGTCGCGGGCGCCTCCGTGGTCGATTGGAACGCGCGCATCGGGGTGACCCCGTCGAAACTCAACCATATCCGCAAGCCGCTGAACTGGCAGGACTATCCCTATCCGTTCATCTTCGGGCAGGTCGATCCGCGGCTGTTCCCGCTCAACGCATGGCGCAATTCCTCGCGCGATACATTGGGGCGTGCCTCGCTCGACTGGTGGGCGGCGGATCGCGCGGTCGATGACGATCCGATGCTGATCGAACAAATCCGTACCCGCATCCTGCCCGAGCGCGGCATCTATGCGCGGCCCGAGGAGATCCTGATCACGCTCGGCGCGCAGGAGGGGTTCTACCTGCTCGCCCAGCTTCTGGCGGGGGCGGGCAAGCGCGTGGGCTGCGAGATGCCGGGCTATCCGGATTCGCGTTTCATCTTCGAGATGTCCGGCGCGCAATCCGTGCCGCTGCCGATCGACGAGAAAGGCGCGCGGATCGCTTCGGGGCAGGGGCTCGATCTGGCGCTGCTGACGCCGGGCGCGCATTGCCCGTCGATGGTAATGATGCCCGGACCGCGCCGCGACGAGATCCTCGCGCGGGCCTCGCAGGACGATTTCCTGATCATCGAGGACGACTATGAGGGCGAGGTCGCCTTCGCCCGCGAACCGGCGCTGAAATCGCGCGACCGGGACGGGCGGGTGATCTATCTCGGCACGCTGTCGAAGACGCTCGCGCCGGGGGTGCGCCTGGGCTTTCTGGTGGCCCCCGAGCCGCTGGTGAAAGAGGCGCGCTGGCTGCGGCGGCTGGTGCATCGCTCGGTCCCGCTCAACAACCAGCGCACGGCCGCGATCTTTCTGGCCGAGGGGCATTACCTGTCGCTGCTGCGCAAGCTGCGCGCGGCCCATGCCGACCGCTGGTACCGGGTGATGGAACATCTGTCCGATCTGCTGCCCGGCTTCCGCGCGCCCGATCCCTGTCATGGCGGCTCTTCGGTCTGGCTGGAGCTGCCCGAGGGCGTTGACGGGCGCGAATTGATCGCGGCGGCAGGGGTGGAGGGTATTTTGCTGGAAAACGGCGATCCTTTCGTGGCCCCCGAACAGGCGGGGCGCTTCATCCGGCTCGGCCTGTCACTGATCCAGACCGAGGCCATCGTGCCGGGGATGCGCCTCTTGGGCGAGATCGCGGCGCGGCTGGCGCAAGAGGGCACCTCTGGCCCCAACGAAAATGCCGCTCTGGACCAATCGGGCGCGCAGGCGGCGAGCTAGGGCGAGGGAACGACCCTGACGGAGCCGATGATGTTCGACGCCACGACCCTCTATGTGATCCTCGCCGTGGCCTATGCGGCGGTGCTGCGCGGCATGGCGGGCTTCGGTTTCGCGATTGCCGCCGTGCCGATCCTGTCGCTGTTCATCCCGCCTCTGGAGGCTGTGGCGATGGCGGTGCTGTTGCAGGTGGTCGTGGGGCTGCACGATCTGGTCAAGCTGCGCGGGGCGGTGCATCGACCCTCGCTGCTGCGGCTCTGTGCCGGGTCGCTGATCGGCACGCCGCTGGGGATCTGGGCGCTCAGCGCGCTCAGCCCCGATGCCGCGCGGATGGCGATTGCGGTGCTGGTGCTGACGGGGCTCGCGATGCTGTTGCGCTACAAGCCCACCGCCCCGCAGCCGCATTCGGGGCTGGCGCTGCTGGCGGGCGTCGCCTCGGGCGCGTTTTCGGGGTTGGCCGCGATGCCCGGGCCGCCGGCTGTGGTCTATTACCTCGGCGCGGGCACGCCGCCTGCGCAGACGCGGGCCTCATTGCTGCTGTTCTTCTTCGTGGCTTCGGTGATCGCGGTGCCGGGGCTGTGGCTCGCAGGTGCGATTGACGGGGAGGTGCTCTGGCTGACGGCGATTTCAGTGCCGCCGATGGCGCTGGGCACCTGGGCGGGCACGGCGGCTTTCGCGCGGCTCGATCATGGGCAATACCGCAAGATCGCGATCGGGGTGATGGCGATCTCGGCGGTGCTGGCAGGGTGGCGGGGCCTCTCGGTCTATCTGTGATCGGCCCCGCGCCACTTCAGTCGCGGTGGATCTGGAACGGCGCCCAGCTTTGGCTGACCGGCATGATCTCGATCGAGTTGATGTTCACATGCGCGGGCAGGGCGGCCACCCAGTAAACGCTCTCGGCGATATCCTCGGGCTGCAGCGGATCGGCCCCGGCATAGAGCTTGTCATAGGCCGCCTTGTCGCCACCGGTGCGCACCAGCGTGAATTCGCTCTCCGACAGGCCCGGCTCGATCGAGGTCACGCGCACGCCGGTGCCCGATAGGTCCGAGCGCAGCCCGAGCGAGAACTGCTGCACGAAGGCTTTCGTCCCGCCATAAACATTGCCGCCCGGATAAGGCCAGTTCGCCGCGATCGAGGCGAGGTTCACGATCAGCCCCCGGCGCGCAATCAGCCGATCCAGCGTGAGCCGCGTCATCACTGCGAGCCCGGTGATATTGGTGTCGATCATCGCGCGCCAGTCATCCAGATCGCAGTCCTGCGCAGGGGCGGTGCCGCGCGCGAGGCCCGCATTGTTGATCAGCGCGTCGATCTGCGCGAAGCCTTCGGGCAGGCTGTCGAGCGCTGCACGCGTCGCCGACTCGTCGCGGATGTCGAAACACAGGGGATGCGCGACCTCCGGACCGCCGAGCGCCTCGACCAGCGCGTCGAGCCGTTCCTGACGGCGCCCGGTCACGATGACCTTCCAGCCCTCATGGGCGAAACGGCGGGCGATGGCGTCGCCGAACCCTGCGGTGGCTCCGGTGATGAGGGCGGTTTTGGTCATGAAGGGGCCTTCCTGTCTTGCTGCCTGTCGGGCCGCGCATCTCGGCGCGGCGGTCGCGGCCAGTCTGTCTTCGTGGTCTGCCGGTGCGACAGGGCCAGTCGGGGATTTCCCATGGGGCCAGTCCTGCGCGCCCGCGCACCGCTTGCCGCGGCACGATAGGGGCAGGGGGGCGGAACTGCAATTTCACGGGCGCGTGATTGCGACTATATGATCCGCGTGGTGCGGTCGGTTCTCGGGCTGCGGGGGCGCCCAACGGATCGAAGCGCGTTGAGTCTTTGTGCTATCCTGACGTTCGGGACGGCGCGCAATTGGCGTCTCGCGGATCGGATATGGAAAGGTAGCAAACTCGCATGGCTCTTTGGGTTCTGGCCATCGTCGCTATCGGGCTGCTCGGTCTGTTCGCAAGGCGGCGTCTCGACCTGCGGGCAGACGGGGCCGAGATGGCGCGCCTGAGTGCATTTCAGCCCACCGATCCGCCGCGCTTCTCCGCCGATATGGTCGCCGATCTCCCCGAGCCCGCGCGCCGATTTTTCACCTTCGCCATTGCGGAAGGAACGCCGCTCTACACCGTCGCCCGGCTGGAGATGCAGGGGCAGTTCGGCATGGGCGACAAATCCGCCCCCGGCTACATGCCGATGCGCGCCACGCAGGTGCTCGCCGCGCCGCAAGGCTTCGTCTGGGCGATGTCGGGCGGGACCGGCGGGATGCGTCTCAGCGGCTCCGACAGCGCCAAATGGACCCGGTTCTGGATCGCGGGGCTCGCCCCCGTGGCCCGGTTCGGCGGCAGCGCGGATCACAAACGCTCCGCCTTCGGGCGCTACGTGGCCGAGGCGGTGTTCTGGACGCCCGCCGCAGTGCTGCCGGGCTCGAAAGTGACGTGGGAGCCGGTCGCGACGAACATCGCCCGGATGACGATGCGCCATGACGGGCTGGAGCAGGCGGTCGATCTCACCGTCGCCACGGATGGTCGCCCCGAGCAGGTCAGCTTCCAGCGCTGGAGCAATGCGAACCCGCAAAAGCGCCACCGGCTTCAGCCCTTCGGCGGCTATCTCTCGGAGTTTCGCGAGGTCGAGGGCTTTCGGCTGCCGACGCATGTGGAGGCGGGGAATGACTTCGAGACGGAGGCCTATTTCCCGTTTTACATCGCCGATGTCACCGAGATCCGCTTTCTCAAGTGACTGCGCCGGTCTCTGCCGCATCGGCGCGCATTCTCATGGCCGCGATTCACCGGGGATTACTTCGGTCACGGCGCCTTCGCGCGTGAACATCATGTCGCGCTTCCACCAGACGACGATCGCGGCGACGCCCACCAAGATCCACGTGTCCCAAGGCTGCGCATCCGGCCAGAAAGGGTTGATGAGCTGCCAGTGGAACAGCATCGGCAGTAGCAGGCTGCCCCGCGCCGCGTTGAAGATCGGCGTGACCAGAACCGCGAGGGTGATGTTGCCGATGAAGAAGGGCAGGAAGCTCCATTGCGCGAAGACCACCCCGGCGAGGTAGAAGGCGGGCAAGTGCCAGACGCCCCAGATCGCGCCGATCAGCACGCCGGCCCAAAACGGGGCGATATGGCGCTGCAACAGCGGTTGCGCGACGCCGCGCCAGCCGAATTCCTCGATGGGACCGAGAAGCAGCATCATGAACATCAGGCTGACCATCGCGTCCACGCCCTCGGGCGGCTTCGGTGCGAGGAGGGGGCCGCCCTTGATCGTTGAGCCGATCATGTAAACGAGCGGGATCACGAGCAGGATGAAGCCCCACCACGGCGCGGGGCAGCGCCAGATCAGAAGCCGCGACAGGAATCGGCGCAAGCCGCCTAGTCCCGCGGAGGTCACAACCACCGTGAAAGCCGCGATGGCCGGGGCCCAGGTGGCCAGAAAGAAGAGCGGATGCGCGCCGCTGATCTGGCCGAACCGCGCGGCCATGGCTTCAGGCCAGAAGATGTAGCTACCGATCACGCCCCAGGTGATCGCGAAGGTCAGCGCGAGAAAGGCGAGCAGGGTGCGCGCCGTGGATGCCGGGGCCGGGTGTTCGCGAGCGACAGACATTGGGTTGGCCTTGGAGCATGACGTCAGGAAACGCGTCACCGTCGCCGCTTTCCGCGCGGATTTCCTTGTTCTGGGTCAAGCGCATCGACGCTCGAACGTCTACGACAGTCTAAGGGGCCATGAAGCGCCGCCGCGCTTCCACTGCGATGTTGTAGCGCTGCTCCAGATCGGCGATCAGCGCCATCGCGACGCGTTTGGCATCCTCTCCCTCCGCCTCCCGGTAGCTCTCTTTGGCGGCCTCCAGCAGCTTCTTGAGCTTGAACTCCTCGGGCAGCGCGCCGGCTTCGGCCATGATGCGCGACGCCACGGCTGTCGCCATATCGGTGAACGCCTCGCCCGAGCGATCCGGGAGCGGTTTGCCCTCGCCGGAAAGCCCGCTCAACTGCCCCTCCGCGAGGGCCTTCTGGATTTGCCGCTCGACGAGGCGGTTCAAGGATTGGGTCATGCGACGGTCCTGCCTGTTCCGGCGCCGCGAGAAGTGCGGCACTGCCGGGAGCATAGCGCGCTTAGAGCGATGCGAACACTCAGAGTTCTGTGCGAAACCTGTGAAAGGACGGCGCGCGGGCTCAGACCGGTCGCGCGAATTGCGGCAGCACCCAAAGCCCGTCCGGGGCCGCCGCGCCCACCTGCAACTCGCATCCATAGGTGCGACTGAGGATCGGTCCGCGCATCACCGCCTCGGGCGGCCCATGCGCCTCGATCCGGCCTTCGCGCATCAGCACCATCTCGTCGGCCAGCTGCGCCGAGAGGTTGAGGTCATGCATCACCGCGACCACGCCGCCGCCCGCATCGGCGAAGCGGCGCAGGATCGCCATCACTTCGAGCTGATGCGCGATATCGAGGCTCGCCACCGGCTCGTCGACCAGCAGCCAGCGCGGCCCCGCATGGCTGACCGGTTGCCAGACCTGCGCCCGCACCCGCGCCAGATGCGCGCGGGCCTGCTGACCGCCCGAGAGCGACTGGATCGGGCGATGGGCCAGATCGCTCAGCCCGACCTCGGCCAAAGCGGCGGACACGATTTCGGGGTGATCCGCCTCGATCCCGGCATGCAGCCCCATCCCCACCACCTCGGCCACGGTGAAGGGAAAGGCGACGCTGTTCGATTGCTCCAGCACTGCACGCAGCGCGGCCAGCCGCCAGGCGGGCGTCTTCGCGATCTCATGACCTTGCAGCGTGATCCGCCCGCGATAGGGCAGCGCCCCCGAGGCCGCTTGCACCAGCGTGGATTTGCCCGAGCCATTCGGGCCGAGGATCACCGTCACCGCGCCCGGTTGGGCGGTCAGCGAGAGGCCCTGCAACACGTCGCTACGCCCCCGCGCGACATGCAGGTCCGAAATCTCGAGCATGTTCAGACCCCTCCCAATCCCTGACGGCGGATCAGGATCCACAGGAAGACCGGCGCGCCCAGAATGGCGGTGACGATCCCGATGGGCAGTTCCGCGGGCGCGACCACGAGCCGCGCGATCAGATCGGCCAGCACCAGCAGCGCCGCGCCGAGGAGGGCCGCATCCACCAGCAGCGTCTTGTGATCCGGCCCGCCCGCGATCCGCAGCAGATGCGGCACCACGATGCCCACGAAGCCGATCCCCCCCGCCATCGCGACCGCCGCCCCCGCCAGCGCCGCGACGCCGATCACTGCGCGATGCTTGAGCCGCTCGATATCGTGGCCCATATGCGCCGCCGTCGCTTCGCCCAGTGCCAGCGCGTTCAGCCCGCGCGCAAGTCGTGGGGTCAGGATCAGCGCGGGCCCGATCAGCAACCCACCCACGAGCAGCTTCATGTCGCTTGCGCCTGCCAGCGACCCCATGCCCCAGAAAGTCAGATCGCGCAGCTGCGTATCATCGGCGAGATAGGTCAGGATGCCGGTCAACGCCCCCGCCAGCGCAGCCAGCGCGATCCCGGCCAGAAGAAGTGTCGCGATGGAGACCTGACCGCTCCGGCTCGCAACCCGATAGAGCAGCAGCGTGGCCGTCCACGCCCCGCCAAAGGCCGCGACCGGCACCAGCCATGTGCCGAAGAACGCGGCGATAGCAGCGGGGAGGAAGCCACTCAGCACGATCATCGCGACGGCGCCGAGGCCCGCGCCCGCGCCGACGCCGATGATTCCGGGATCGGCGAGCGGGTTTCGAAACAGCCCCTGCATCACCGCGCCCGCCACCGCGAGCGCCGCCCCGACCATCAGCCCCATGACCAACCGCGGCAGCCTGATGTCGAGCAGCACGACGCGGTCGCGGGTCGAGATCTCCGCGCCGGTCAGCCACTGTCCCAGCACCTGCGGCAGCGAGACCCCCGCCGCCCCGGTCCCGAGCGACAGGGCCGCCGCGATCACCAGCAGCGCGATCAGCCCGAGCCGCAGCGGCGCGCAGGGTCGGCGCGCGGCGTAGGGCAGGTCGATGGAGGTCAGCGCCATCGCCTCAGCCCTCCGCCTCGGGATAAAGCGCTGCATGCAGAGCTTGCGCGGCCTGCGGCGTGCGCGGCCCGAAGCCCAGAAGCAGCATCCCGTCCATCGCGACCAGCGCGCCGTTTCTGGCCGCGCGGGTCTGCCCCAGCGCGGGGTGAGCGAGGATGTCACGCTCGGTCACCGCCATTTCGCCCTCGCGATCCATCGTCAGGATCACATCCGGATCGGCGGCAAGGATCGCCTCGTCGGTGACGGGCTTGTATCCGGCGAAGCCTGTCGCGGCATTCACCCCGCCCGCAAGCTCGATGATCGCCTCTGCCGAGGAGCCTTCGCCCCCCGCCATCACGCGGCCATTCTGTAGAGACAGCACGAACAGCACCCGCTTCGGCGTGGCGACAGCGCCCGCCGATTTGCGCACCGCGTCCATCTCGGCGTCGAAACTGGCGGTGAGCCGTTCGGCTGCCTCCTCGCGGTCAAGCGCGGTGCCGACCACCGCGATCTTTTCGCGCACGCCTTGCACGCTCGAGTCGCCCGGCAGCGAGACGAAATCGACGCCTGCCGCCTTGAGCGTCTCCACCGCCTCGGGCGGGCCTGCCGTGGCTTCGGCGAGGATCAGGTCGGGGTCGAGCGCCAGCACGCCTTCCGCCGAGAGCGCGCGGACATAGCCTACATCGGGCAGCTCGGTGATGGCCTCGGGATATTGCGAGGTGGTGTCGCGCGCGACGAGCCGGTCCCCTGCGCCAAGCGCCGCGACGATCTCGGTCACGGCCCCGCCGAGCGAGATCACGCGGGCGGGCTCGGCCAGTGCGGGGCCTGCGGTGAGAAGGGCTGCGATCAGGGCAATGCGCTTCATGCCTGCCCCTCCAGACGCGGCAATGCGCGGATCGTCGCGTTGAACGCCTCGACCCCACCATCCTTGCGCGAGGCGAAGATCTGCGTGATCAGCGCGCCGTGCTTGTCGAAGGCCTCGAGACTGAGCGCGGGGCCGTTCTTCGTCGGCTTGTCGACCAGCCAGACCTCGGCGATGTGGTCACCGCGCAGATGCAGATTGAAACGCGGGTCGAGCACGTTGATCCACGGGCCCATCGGCTTCACCGTCTCGATCGTGCCGCCGTGGATCTCGATGCAGCCCGCATTGCCGACGAAGATCATCAGCGGCGTCTGATCGGTGGCGCAACGGGTCAGCAGCGCCTCGACCGCGCCGGGGGACATCTCGGTGGCATAGGGCGCGCCCGCGATGCGGTAGGCCCCGAGCCGGTTCATCTTCAGTTTCGAGACCAGCCGCAGGAACTGATGCGTATCGGTCAGCTTGTCCCATTCCGCGCGCAGGGTCTCGGCCTTCTCGGGCAGCGATTTCGCAGCCTCGACCGGCGCGCGCGGCGCAAGGTCGAGTTGATCCGACTGTTCGGGCAGGCGCAGCTCCGCGACGAGCGCGTGGAAGGCCGCCACGTCGCTCTCGGGTTTCAGATGCACCTTGTGGATCGCATCTCCCGCCCGGTCGAACACCTGGATCGAGCGCTTCTCGCCATCCTCCAGCGCGAAAGCATGGGCCCAGTGCTGCGCGAAAAGACGCAGGTCGATCTCCTTGCCGAGCACCATCTGCGCATGTGCGCCCGAGTGATAGTCTTCGTAAGTGCCGCGCCGCTCGATCACGCAGCTCTCGTTGCGGGTCAGCGCCATCACGTCGCCAAGCGCGGTCAGGCGCGGCATGATCGCATCGGGATGGGCTTCGATCGCGGTGGCGGTCGTTCCGATCTGAGCGGCGACCAGTTCGGCCTCCGCGATGCCATGCTGCGAGGCGAAATCGCGCGCGCGCATCTCGGGGCGCTCGGCGCGGAGCGCGCGGATACCTTCGGGGGAAAGCTGTTGGGGCAGGGTGCCGTCTGCGGGCATGGGGAGTCCTCTCGTCGTTTTCGCAAAGGGCGCGAATCTGGCGAGAGGGCGGGGCCTCGAGCTGGGCGCGGATGGGATCAAATATATCTCGGGAATATACTTGACTAGTTTTGTCGGATTCTCTAGCTGGTCAAATCATCGAAATCAAGACAGTTTCTGCGCTGCCAGCGTCACGCCAGCCCCATGCAGACCACGAAGGGGACAACCATGGCTACGACGCCTCGCGCCGCGCGGATGCGGCTTTTCACGACAGTTACCAGCCTCGCGCTGATCGCCGCCGCAGGTCCGGCACTCGCACAGCAGAGCGGGACCGATGACGGCTACACGATGCTGGGCCGCCTGATCTATGGCTGGGGCACGCCGAAAGTGGCGATCGACACGCCGCAGGCGGTGACGGTGATCGACCAGCAGGACCTCGACGAGGAACAGCCGCGCACGATGGGCGATCTGTTTGCCGACGTGCCGGGGGTGCAGGCGGCGGGCGCCTCGGCGCGGATGCTGGGGCAGGCCTTCAACATACGGGGCATCGGCAATGCCGAGCAGACCGGCAGCCAGAACCGCATCATCATCACCGTCGACGGCGCGGTGAAGTTCTTCGAGCAGTATCGCACCGGTTCCTTCTTCGGCGATCCCGAGCTTTACAAGCGCGTCGAAGTGCTGCGCGGCCCGGCCTCGTCGACGATGTATGGCTCGGGCGCGATTGGCGGCGTGGTGAATTTCACCACCAAGGACGCGACCGATTTCATCCCCGAGGGGCAGACCGGCGCGGTGCGGCTCAAGGGCGCGTATGACAGCAATGGCGACGGCAAGATCGGCACGGTGACCTATGCCCAGAAGCTGGGCGAGGATGCGGATATGCTGTTCAGCTACTCGCAGGGCTCGTCCGACGACATGGAAGACGGCGCGGGCGAAACGATCCCGGCGACGGCGGGCGATCGCTGGTCGGCGCTGCTGAAGTCGAACTACTATTTCGGCGAGAACCGCGATCAGCGCCTGACGTTCTCGGCCTCGCGTACCGATAGCGATCTTAAGGATGCGGCCGTCGCGCAGACCGGCGGGTCGCTGGCCTCGGCTTTCGGCACCTCGGATCTGCATGCGATCGACGACACGCTCAGCCTGACCTACGCCAATGAGGGCGTGGGCAACCCGTGGCTCGATCTCGAAGCGCAGCTGAGCTACTCGAAAACCTCGACGGAGCGGGACAATTTCTCGCTCGGGATGATGTGTTCGGCGGGTCGTTTCTCGGTGCTCTGCCCGAATACGGCGAGCTACGAGACCACCGCGCTCAAGCTCGAGAACACCGTGGAAATGTCGCGCGGCGCGTGGGAGAATTACCTCACCTTCGGCACGCAGCTCTCGCATCAGAACCGCTACGCGAATTCCTCGGTGGGCGAGCCCGCCTTCCACCCCGGCGGCACCGAGGACAAGCTGGGCCTTTATGTGCAGGGCGAATTCGTCTGGAACGACAAGCTGACGATCACGCCGGGCCTGCGCGTGGACCGGGCGTGGCTTTCGCCCGATGCGGCGGCGGCGGCCCAAGGCGGCACCGATCAGGACGGCACGGCGGTCTCGCCCAAGATCGCGGCGCTCTACCAGTTCAACGACACCTGGGGCGTCTTCGGCTCGCTCGCGCGGACCGAGCGGATGCCGACGCTGGACGAGCTCTATCAGACTGACGGGATCGGGGCGGCGGGCCGCACCGCCAGCCTCAATCTCGACAAGGAGAAAGCCACCACGGTCGAGCTGGGCGTGACCTATCAGACCTCGGGCCTTCTGTCGGAGGGCGACAGCCTTTCCGCGAAAGCCACGCTGTTCCACAACGATCTGACCGATCTGATCGCGGCCAACCCCTCCGGCTCGGTCGGCGTGCCCTATTTCCGCAATGTCGACTCGGCGAAAATCTGGGGCGGCGAGATCGAGGCGTCTTACGAGGCCGATCGTTGGTTCGGGCAGCTCGCCTACTCCAAAGTGAAGTCGAAAGACGAGGCGACGGGCCAGACCCTCACCGACACGCCCGCCGAGAATATCGCGCTGACGTTGGGGGCGAAATTCCCTGATCAGGGCGTGCGCGCGGGCTGGCGCGTGCAGGGCTTCAGCGGGATCGAGACGGCGTCCGCCTCGACCTCCGCGCCGGGCTACGCCACGCATGATCTCTTCGTCAGCTGGAAACCCGAACGGCTCGCCGGGATCGAGGTGAACCTGACGGTCGAGAACGTCTTCGACCGCGAGTATCGCAACAACCTCTCGCTCGACAACGCGCCGGGCCGGAACGTGAAACTCGCCGTCGCGAAAGCCTTCACATGGTGAGGGCGGCGCTTCTGACACTGCTTTGCGCGTGCCTCCCTCATGGCATTTCCGCGCAGGGCGCGCCCCGGCTCAGCTTGATGCTGGCCGGGGCAACCGAGGCCGAGGACGCCTGCCGGTTGAGTTTTCTGGCCGAGAACGGGCTGGGGAGCGATCTCGACGCGCTGGTGGTGGAGGCTGTGATCTTCACTCGCGCGGGCGCGGTCGAGCGGCTGTTGCTCCTTGATTTCCGCGACCTGCCCGCGGGCAAGCCCCGCGTGCGGCAATTCGATCTGGCCGGGCTGCGCTGCGAGGCGCTTGGCCAGATCCTGATCAATGGCATCGAGAGCTGTGAGGGCGCGGGCGAGGGTGCCTGCGCGGACGCTCTGGAAACCGGCTCGCGCGTCGACGGAACGGAGGTGACGGGATGATCTCTCTTGCGGCAATCCAACAGGGTTTGAGCGATTTCGTCGCGCTGGGCGGCTGGGTCGTGGCGCTGCTGCTGTGTGTTTCGGTGGTCGCGGGGGCGGCGGTGCTGTGGAAGCTCTGGCATCTCGCAAACCTGCGGATCGGGGCTCACGCACGGTTGGAGGCCGCGCTCGATCTGTGGCAGTCGGGCCAGCGCGGGGCGGCGCGCCAGAGCCTCGCGCAAGCCCGTGGCCCTCTGGCCGAGCTGACCCGCCGCGCGATGGCGGCCTCCGAGCCTCAGGCGCTGCGCTTGCGTCTGCAAACCGAGACCGAAATCCACGCCGCGCGTAGCGAGGCGGGGATGCGACTGCTGGATGCCATCGCGCAGACCGCGCCGCTTCTGGGCCTGTTCGGAACGGTTCTGGGCATGATCGAGGCCTTCCAGACGCTGCAGAGCGCAGGCGCTTCGGTCGATCCGGCGCAGCTTGCGGGCGGCATCTGGGTGGCGCTTCTGACCACCGCGCTCGGCCTCGGGATCGCGATGCCGGTCTCGCTGTTTCTCTCCTTCGTCGAGAGCCGCATCGCCCGCGAAAGCCAAAGCGCGGCGCTGATGATCGAGGCGCTTTGCGGTCCGGCGCTGCCAGAGAGCAAGCCTGCCCGTGCCGAGCTCAATCGCGCTGTGCAAACCGCCGGGGAATGACATGCGCAAGCCGCTTCGCCGCCGCAGCCTGTCGATGACCTCGCTGATCGACGTGATCTTCCTGCTGCTGATGTTCTTCATGCTGGCCTCGAGCTTTTCGCGCATGACCGAATTGCCGATCGCGGCGCGCGGGGCAGGGGGCGCGGCTGCGCCCGAGAGCAAGCTGGCCTTCCTGCAGCTCGGACTAGAGCGGCTCAGCCTGAACGGCGAAGCGGTGGAGTTGGACGCGCTGGAGGCGGCCTTGCGGGACGATTTCGGACAGCCCCCGCCGCGCCTGCTGGTCAGCCTCGAGCCTGACACGTCGAGCCAGCGGCTGGCCGATCTGTTGGTGCGGCTGCGCGCGGTGCCGGGGCTGCAGGCGGAGGTGCTGGGATGAGCGCGCGTTTCACCCGCCGGCGGAGCGAGCCGATCCTGACCCTGATCAACGTCGTCTTCCTGCTGCTGGCCTTCTTCCTCGTCGTCGGCACGCTGGCCGCGCGCCCGCCCGCCGATCTGCAACTGGTCGCATTGCCGGAAGGCGCTCGCGCACCAGAGCCGGGCCGGGTGGCGCTGACTGCGCAGGGCGATATTCTCTGGCCCGAGGGCGTCGCGGATGCGTCCGCCTTCATCGCGCAGCTTCCGCCCGAGGCAGGCGGCGTGGCCCGTATCCTGCCCGATCGCGCGGCGCCTGCATCCGCGCTCGTGGCGCTCGCCCGCGATCTCAGCGCGGCGGGGGCGCAGGGCATCCGCCTCGTGGCCGAGCGGGGAGAGACGCCATGACCCGGGGCGCGCTCATCGCCTGCGCGGCGCTTGCGGTTTCCGCCGGGCTGCATGCGCTGGGACTGGCGGAAACCGCAAGCGCCGCGCCGGAGCTGCCTCCAGCGGGCGGGCAGGCCGCGCAGGAGGCCCCGCTTCTGGGCAATGATTTCGCCGATCTCGCGGCAGGACGCGCCACGCCGGTCGTGCCGGAGCGCGCCGAGCCGATTGCCCGAGAGGTCACCCGTCCGGTGCAGCCGGAGGCGCCCGCAATGCCCAAGGCCACAAGCCCGTCCGCGCCCGCAGCGCCGGACCGCCTCGCCGCCGTCACCCCCACGCCCGAGACTCTGCGCGCCCAGAGCACGCTCGCCCCGCAGCAAAGCCAGCGCCCCGAAGCGCGCCCCAAACGCCCCGCGCCGCAGCAAAGGGCCAAGCCCGGAAAACAGGCGCAAAGCGAAGCGAAACCAGCCTCCCCAAGCAACGCGGGAAATGCCGCCCGCGATGCCCGGCGCGGCACCTCGCAAGGCGTGGCCAAGGCGCGCAACACCGCCGATAAAGGCCAGCCCGCCAAGGCCCCCAGCACGGCCCGGTCCGGTCAATCGCCCCGGCAATACGCGGCCTCAGTGATCCGCAAGATCCGCTCCACGCCGAAGCGACGCGGGCAGGGCCGGGGGCGCGCCGTGGTCGGCTTCGTGATCTCCGCGAACGGGCGGCTGAGCACGGTGCGTATCCTGCGCGGCTCCGGCTCCTCGGGGCTCGATGCGGCGGCGCTTGACCATGTCCGCCGGGCCGCGCCGTTCCCGCCCCCGCCGAAGCCGGGAATGAAGTTCTCCTTCGAATTCATCGCCCGCGGTTAGGCCGCGGCCCTCAAACGACCTGGAGGGAAACTCGCTCAGGCAGAACCGGATTCATCTGGTAAAACAGAGCTTTGCACGGCGCTCTTGCCAGCGCTTGAATTCCGTATCGCGCGGTCGCATTCTCGACGGCGAAGGGTGGAAAGCCATGTCGGAGACACTGTCGGCACTGGGCGGAATCGGGTTGTTCCTGCTCGGCATGAAGATAATGACCGAGGCGCTGCGCGAAGCGGCAGGCGCGAACCTGCGCCGCCTGCTGGCACGGTTCACCACCACGCCGCTCAAGGGGGTGGCGAGTGGCTTGGTCACGACGGCAGTGATCCAGTCTTCTTCGGCTACTACGGTGATGACGGTCGGCTTCGTCGGCGCGGGGCTTCTGAGCTTCACGCAGGCGCTCGGCGTGATCTACGGCGCCAATATCGGCACCACCGTCACCGGCTGGATCGTGTCGCTGGTGGGCTTCAAGCTGAAGCTCGGCGCGGTGGCCATGGGGCTGTTGTTCTTCGCGAGCCTGACGCTGTTTCTCTCGCATGGCCGCGCCGCGCGCATCGGGCGCGTGCTTGCGGGCTTCTGCCTGCTCTTCATCGGGCTCGACATGATGCAACAGGGCATGTCGGGGGCTGCGGACTGGATCACGGTGGAGCGCACGCCCGGAACCGGGGTGGGCGGCCTGCTCGCGATGGCGGCGCTGGGGCTGGCGGTCACGGTGGTGATGCAATCTTCCTCGGCGGCCATCGCGGTGGTGCTGGTGCTGGTCAGCAACGGCGCGCTGCCGCTCATTCAGGCGGCGGCGGCGGTGATCGGGATGAACCTCGGCACGACCTTCACCGCCCTGATCGCCGCTTTCGGGGGATCGCGGGCGATGCAGCAGACCGCAATCGCGAACCTGCTGTTCAATTGCGGGACGATGGTGATCGCCTTCCCCCTGCTGCAGCTGATCGCGGGCCCGCTGGAGGCGCTGGCCGCGCGCACCGGGGTGGATACCGCGCTGGTGCTGTTTCACACCGGCTTCAACCTGCTGGGGACGCTCGCTTTTCTGCCCGTCACGCGCCAATTCGCCACGCTCGTCGCCAAACTGCGCCCCGATCTGGGTGGGCGCGCACCGCCGGAACTCGACCGCCACCTACTGAGCGACGAGGGCGCGGCGATGCAATCGGCCCATGCGATGGTGATCTGGGCCGCGCGCGAAGTCTTCTCGGCCTATTCGCTGGCCATCGGCCCCGCGCGCGATCTGCGGCGGATGTCGGCACTGGGTCCGCGGGTCGGGATCGCGCTCGATGAGCTGAAGGATTACATGGCGCAGATTTCGGTCCCGCGCGACAAGCCCCCCGAGGCCGCCGCCTTCGCAGCGCTGATGCATCAGGCCGACCATCTGATGCGGCTGGTGGAGCAGGCCGAACATCGCGGCTATATCGCGATCCTTCTGCGCGGCAAGATCACGCCGCGGCCCGCGCAATGGTTCGCCGCCTGCCTGTCGCCCGAACGCCCGCTCGATCTGCCGCAGATCGGGGCGCGGATGGCGCTGATGGCTGCGCCGGTCGCCCATCGCTTCGCGCGGCACCGGCGCGGGCTTCTGCTTGGCGAGCATGTCGGGCTTTATACGATGCAGGAGACGTTTCAGGCGACCGACGCGATGCGCTGGTTCACGCGGATCATGCACAACGTCCAACGCGTCGGGGAATATGAGCGCGAGGTTCAGAGCAATCTGGGCCATGAGGCCGTCTCCGCCCCCGAGGCCGCGCCGCCGCCTGTTGCCGAGCTCGCCTGACGATATCCGGAAACCGGCCGATCCGTCCGCTCATGCGGCATGGGTCGCGCGCATCCCACCGTGCCCCGTCACTTTCCCACGGAGGGTCCGTCTAGGGGCCTTGGGGCATCCCGAAGTGGATGACGTGTCGACCTGCCATCCAAAAATTAGATCCACAACGTTCGTCGAGAATAGCCATCTGCAGATCGAGCATGTGGTCCCGCGCTTTCTCCGCTGCAGTCAGCCAGGTCGAATAGGTGGAATCCCAACAATCGACGTGACGAAGCACACGCTCGCGCTCCACGAGGGGAGAGGAGCACCTTCAGAAATTCCGGGAAGAGCATCAGGATCGGCGTCTTGATGCCGCATGTTGGGCGATTGCTTCAACCTGCACCGCTCGGCGTGAACGCTGCCCGGGCGCCAGTCTCGGCCGGTTGAATGACCCGGGGCTGCTCAGCCAAGCGTTACCCCCGAGCGCGAGGGGTCAGCCAGCGGGAAGCAGTCTCAGCCCGCGGATCGGACGGCGTCGAGAATTCGGTTCTCCGCGTCTCTCAGGCCGCGTTGGGGCGATTTTCCGTTGAAGACGATGTCGTGGATTTCTTCCCCGAGCGTGCGTTCGATCAGGTTGAATTCCGGCACCGGCGGGCGCGCCCATGTCACCAGTTCGTTCTTGCGCGCCATGCGGTCGACCATGCTGACGATGGGGGAGGAAGCCAGCGCCTCCGGGTCGGCGCAGACCGAGAAGCGCGGCGCCACGGGGAAGCCGTTCTTCACGTGCTCTTTCATCGCCTCGGGCGAGACCATCCATGCGATCGCATCGATGATCTGCTTCTGCCGCGCGGGTTCGACATAGGCGGGGATCGTCAGAAGGAAGCCGCCGATCGGGGCCGACACGCGACGCATCCGGCGCGAGGGGGGCGGCAGGTAGGCGACGCGGCGGGCAACGCGGGAGCTCAGCTCATGCTCGAAGCGCGCCGCGCGCATCGTCCAGCAATAGGCAAGCGCGGTCTGACCCGACATGAAGTAGTGGATCCGCCGCTCCCAATCCATCGTCGCGATGTCGGGCGGCGAAACCTCGACGAGCTGCTTCATGTATTCGATCACTTCGAGCGCGTCTTCGGTGTCGATCTGAAGCTTCAGCTTCTCGAACGTGTCGAAGCTCCAGCTCTCCTGATTGCGCAGCGGCATGTCGATGACGGTCGTCCGGCAGGCTGCGAGGAAGAACATGAAGGAGTTCGCGATCGGCATGCCGCGCTGACCGTTCCACGCGATGCCGTAGAAGTCGTCCTGCGGGTTATGGAATTCCCGCGCGGCGGCGATCGTCTCGTCGAAGGTCTTCGGATAGGCGAGGCCGCGGCTCTCGAACAGGTCCTTGCGGGCCGCGAGAATCTCGATCGTGCAATAGAGCGGGATGCCGTATTGCGTCCCTTTCCAGTTCCCGGTCCCCCAGACCGAGGGATGGAAATCCAGCGCGTTGATGGCGGCGTCCGAGATGAGATCGTCCAGCGGGGCGAGCTCCCCACGCTCCGCGAATTCCCCGAGCCACGGCATGTTCATCGCGACCACGTCATAGCGCGGCGACATCTCCGAAAGGGTGCGCCGCGTGTTGGCATAAAGGTCTGGCAGGCGCTGAAGATCGAAGCTGCTGCGCTTGCCGAAATCGTTGCGGAAGTCGGACCACATGTTGCGCATGGCGATGAAGTAGTTGTCGTCGTTCAGCAGGAACTTGATATCGCCAAGGTTGATCGAGGAGATGTCCTCCCCGCGCACGGGGGAGATGATCTGCGAGGCGAAATAGCTGCCGCCGAAATAGTATTCGCTGGTCTCCATCCCGCGCCGCAAGCCGAAGGTCTTCGCCAGGTGGCCCTTCACGTAGCTCGCGTAGTCCATGAAGGTGTTGAGCAGGGTGTCGGAGGGTTCGAGGAAATGCGTCTTCAGGCCGTTGCCGCGCGGCACCTGCCGGATCAGGCCGTCCTCAATCATCTTCAGGATCATGCGGTTGCCGGTGCTGTAGGGCACATCGGCGAGGCTGATCAGGCCCGACTTGTCGATCGGGTTCACACGCAGATGCGCGTCGACCAGTTCGAGCGTGATGTTGAAATACACGTCCGGCTTGCCGCCGGGCATGTTCGCGTCGAAGGGCGCACGAAGCTGCCGGAGAAAATCGACGATCCGGGACAGCTCGTGACTCGTGAGTTCAGCATCCTGAGGTTGCATGGCCTCCGAATGCTGCTCCGCCAATTTCATCTTGTCGACAACTTTTCCTGCCATTTCACCAATGCGAAGAAATCTTCGTCCTGCATACCCGCGTTCGAGGCGCTTCTATAAAGCTCGAGGATCAGGCCGGTTGTCATCAGCGGCACGCTGTTGCGTCGGGCGGCTTCGCTGATGAGCGTGAAATCCTTGATCATCTGAGACACTGTGAAAGCGGGCGTGAAGTCATCTTCGACGACCGGCTTCTGCTTATATTTGAACAGCGGCGAGGCCACTGCGCTTTCGCAAATTACATCCATCATATCGGCTCGGGTTAGGCCGCCGCTGGCGCCGATCGCCAAGGCTTCGGAGAGCACCGCGGAAGAGGCGCCGACCAGAGTGTTCAAAACGAGCTTCATGTAGCGCGCTTCTTCTCCGTTTCCGAGGAAAAATTGCCGTGCAGAGAGTTTGCGGATGTAGGGGAGCGCTTCGTCCCAGCCCGCGCGGTCTCCCGAGGCGAGCACGGTGAGCGCGGCACTCGCCGCCATGTCTGTGCTGCCGGAAAGCGGCGCTCTGACATAGTTGATTTTCTTCGCTGCGAGAACCTTCGCAACGCTTTCGGAGCATTCGGGGGAGACTGTGCTCATCTCGACCAGCGTCGCGCCCGCGGGCAGGGTGGTTGCGAGGCCTGCGTCTTCGCCATTGCCGATGACATCCAGCAAAGCCTGATCGTTCGGCAGCGTCGAGAAGACGATACCCGCATTAGCAAAGTCCGAGATCGACGCGGCCTCGGATGCGCCCAATGCGGTCAGCCGATCGCGACTGTCCTTCGCCGGATCGGAGACAAGAAGTTTCGCGCCACTCTCTACGAGGTTGCGCGCCATGGGGCCGCCCATTTTGCCCACGCCGATCCAGCCAAGCGTCTGCTGCGTATCGATCTGATCAGTGTCTGCCACCTGGGTCTGGCTCATGCTTATATCTCCCACTTATGTGTTGGGCCGACATTACGTCGCCAAAACGGTGGTGATGGATGTAATTTATCCGAAGCGGAAATTTTTCTGCAGTGATGGCCGGATTGGTTTGTTACGAATCGTCGCAGCCAAATGGCGATCTCGATGTCGGGGTGATCCCGGCAGACCCAGAGGATCGCGACACTTGGAAAGGGAGGAAAAGCTTTGAAAGCTGTTCGTTTTCACGGAGCGAAGGACATCCGCGTCGAGGATGTCGAAGAACCGTCGAGCAAACTGGCGCCGGATGACGTTCTGGTCGCGCCGATCGTGACCGGCATCTGCGGCACCGATCTTCACGAATATATCGCGGGGCCGATCGTTACCCCGTCCGAGCCGCATATCTATACCGGCGCGTCCAACCCGCAGATTCTTGGCCATGAATTCTCCGCCAAGGTTCTCGCAGTGGGCGACGAGGTCAGCAATGTCACGGTGGGCGAGCGCATTTCGGTCCAGCCGCTCGTGGCGCCGCGCAATGACTACTACGGGAAGCGCGGTCTGTATCACCTCTCGCCGCAACTGGGCTGCATCGGCCTGAGCTGGGCCTGGGGCGGCATGGGCGAGAAAGCCGTCATCAAGGATTACAACGCGCAATCCGTGCCCGAGGGGCTGACGGATGATCAGGCTGCGATGATCGAGCCGGCTGCGGTCGCGCTTTACGGCGTGGATCGCGGCGGCGTCGAGGCAGGTTCGACCGTTCTTGTCTCGGGCGCCGGTCCGATCGGTGCGCTGACGGTGCTGTCGGCCCGTGCGGCG
The DNA here is from genome assembly GCF_002020075.1 of Thioclava sp. F36-7. Taxonomy (NCBI): domain Bacteria; kingdom Pseudomonadati; phylum Pseudomonadota; class Alphaproteobacteria; order Rhodobacterales; family Paracoccaceae; genus Thioclava; species Thioclava sp. F36-7. Next base: position 62,998 of record NZ_MPZR01000008.1, read on the forward strand.
GGTGCGAGCACGATCATCGTGTCGGAGCCGAACCCGAACCGTCGCCGGATCATCTCGGAAATCGCGCCCTATGCGCATGTCGTCGACCCCCGCAGCGGCGAGCTGCCGACCGTCGTCGGCGATCTGACCGAAGAGGGTGTCGGCGTCGATGTCGCGCTCGAATGTGTCGGGCTCGAAGCCTCGCTCAACGCCTGCGCCGAAGCGGTGCGCCGCCAGGGCAAGGTCGTGCAGGTGGGCCTGCACATGAAACCCGCCAGCATCGATGCGATGCTCTGGGCGCTCAAGGACATCTCGGTCGAAGCGACCTGGTGCTACCCGACGCAAATCTGGCCCCGGATCGGCCGCATGGTCGCCTCGGGCAATTTCCCGATCGAGAAAGTCATCACCTCGCGGATCGCGGCGGAAGATGTCGTCGACAAGGGCTTCGAGGCGCTTCTCGATCCTGCCGGGGAACATCTGAAAATTCTCGTCACCACCTGACGAAACGGAACTGCAAGAAAGGGGCGAAGACCCATGGCTGAACAGAATATTGCGTTGATTGTCGGGGCGACCGGCCTCTCGGGCAGCTACACCGCGCGCGAGTTGAAATCTCACGGCTGGACGGTCGTGACGGTGTCGCGCAGCGATGTCGATCTCGAGTGGTCCGACCGGCACATTGCCGCAGACCTGACCGATGCGGAAGCCAGTAAGGCCGCGCTGGCTGCGGCCAAGGACGTGACGCATGTGTTCTATTGCACCTGGTCGCGTCAGGCCAACGAGGAAGAGAACGTCCGCGTGAACGGGATGATGGTGCGCAACCTCTTCGAGGGGATCGCAGGCGCGCCGATCAAGCACGGCGCGCTGGTGACGGGCCTCAAGCATTACCTCGGTTCGTTCGACGATTACGCCAAGGTTACGCCCTACACGCCCTTCCTCGAATCGAGCCCGCGTCTGCCGGGGCCGAACTTCTACTACGCGCAGGAAGATGTGCTGCTGGAGATGGCCGAGAAATACGGCTTCACCTGGTCGGTCCACCGCCCGCACACGATGATCGGCTTCACGGTCGGAAATTACATGAACATGGCGGTCACGCTCGCGGTCTATGCCTCGATCTGCAAGCACACCGGCAAGCCGTTCCTCTATCCCGGTTCGCCCGAGCAATATAACGCGGTCACCGATGTGACCGATGCGCGCATCCTCGCCAAACAGTTCTACTGGGCCGCGACGACGCCGGAAGCTGCGAACACACCCTTCAACACTGCAAATGGCGATGTCTTCCGCTGGACGTGGCTCTGGGCGCGGATCGCCGAGTATTTCGGCCTCGAGGTCGCGGAATACCCCGGTCACACGACGCCGCTCGAAGAGCAGATGGCGGATGCGCCCGCAATCTGGTCGGAGATGGTGGCTCAATATGGGCTGCAGGATATCCCTGTGACCAAGCTCGCCTCGTGGTGGCACAGCGACGCCGATCTCGGCCGCGAGCTGGAATGCTTCACCGACATGACCAACAGCCGGAAGCTGGGTTTCGACGCCTATCAGAGCACGCCCGACAGCTTCTTCGACGTCTTCGAAGAGCTGCGCGAACGCAAGATCATCCCGGCGAAGTGAGGAGACAGAGATGCATTACGTAATCCATTGCCTCGACCATGACGGTGCCGTCGACAAGCGGCTGGCCAATTACGAGGACCACAAGGCCTATCTGGCTCAGGCGCCGGTGAAGACGGTGATCTCGGGCCCGCTTCTGGCGGATGACGAAGAGACCATGATCGGCAGCTGCTTCGTGCTGGAGGCCGACAGCCTCGCAGAGGTCGAAGACTTCAACCGCAACGACCCTTTCGCGAAGGTCGGCCTTTGGAAATCCGTCTCGATCCGTCCGTTCTCCAAGCGCGTGGACAACCGCTGATGTCGGGGCCGGTCAAAATCGCCCTCGTGGGCATGGGTTGGTGGGGGCAGAAGATGCTCGCCGTTCTGTCGAGCGCCCCCGACGACATCACGGTCGTCCGCGCGGTGGAGCCGAACCTGGACGCGGTGCGCGATCTCTGCGCCGAGAAGGGCGTGACGCTCAGCGCGGATTACGCCGATGCGCTGAACGATCCCGAGGTCGAGGCCGTCGTCTTGGCGACGCCGCACTCGCTGCACACGGATCAGATCGCCAAGGCCGTCGCGGCAGGCAAGCATGTCTTCTGCGAAAAGCCGCTCGCGCTCACCGCTGAAGAAGCCGCCCGTTCGGTCGCGCTTTGCGCCGAGGCTGGGTTGGTTCTCGGCATGGGCCATGAGCGCCGCTGGGAGCCGCCGATCGCCGAGATGCTGGCGAAGGCCGATGCGGGTGAGTTAGGCCGTATCCAGCAAATCGAGGCCAATTTCAGCCACGACAAATTCGTCGGCATGGACCCGAGCAACTGGCGCGTTCAGGCGAGCGAAGCACCCGCAGGCGGCATGACCGCGACGGGCATCCACCTGCTCGATCTGTCGGTCCGCCTTCTGGGCCGCGCGGAAAGCGTGCTGTGCATCTGTGAGCAGCTGTCTTCGGAACTGCCGCAGGGCGACACGGTCGCGGCCTATGTGAAATTCGCCGGGGGCGGGACCTCCTACGTGTCGGCTTCGCTGTCGAACCCGTTCATGTCCCGCTTCACGGTCTACGGCTCGAAAGGCTGGATCGACATCCGCGACAAGGCGCATGTCGAGGCGCCCGACGGCTGGATCGTGACCTCGGCCATGGCTGGCGGGCCGATCGAGACCGTCGAGATCGGCAAGGCCGAGCCCGTGAAGGACAACCTGGTGAGTTTCGCCCGCGCCGTGCGCGGACAGGAAACCTACCCGATCACCGCCGATCATCTGGTCGACAATATCGCGCTGCTCGAGGCGGTCTTCGCCTCCTCCCGCAGCGGTCAAATCGAACGCGTGGCGCAACCCGCCGCAGCGAAAGTTGGAGCCTGACATGAAAGCCCTGATCTTCGACGAACCGAACAAGCCCATCGTGACGCAGGTGCAGACGCCCGGCATCACGGACAACGAGGTGCTAATCCAGTCGCGCCGCGTTGGGATTTGCCACTCAGATTACGAGCTGCTGGCCGGTCAATACATCATCCCGATTTCCTATCCGGTCGTTCCGGGCCACGAATGGGTCGGCGAAGTCGTCGAGGTCGGGAAGAATGTCGACGGGCTCAAGCCCGGGGATCGTGTGGTCGGCGAATGCGTGATCAACACGCCCGAGCGCATCCACCACTTCGGCTTCTCGATGGACGGTGCGGATCGCGAATTCTTCGCCGCGCGCCCCGAATGGCTGCACAAGCTGCCCGACGCGGTCGATGACGCAAAAGGCGCGCTGATCGAACCCTTCACCTGCGGCTATTACGCGGTGCTGCGCCATGGCGGCGTCTGCGCGGCGGATACGGTGGTCGTCTCGGGCGGCGGCACGATCGGCCTTGTCTCGGCAGCCGCCGCGATCGGCATGGGCGCCCGCGTGATCGTGGTCGACCCGGTGCCGCTGCGCCGCGAGATCGCGATGAAGCTCGGCGCGGACGGCACGATCGATCCGACCGACGGCGATCCCATCGAAGCGGTGCAGGAGATGACCAAGGGCGGCGCCGATCTGGTGGTCGAATGCGCGGGCCATCCGGCCTCGCTGGCCAATGTCTTCGACTATGCCCGCGACGACGGGGATGTCTCGATGGTCGGCATCAATATCGGCCAGAAATTCCCGGTCGAGCTGGGCAAGATCCAGATCAAGAACCTCAACGTGCGCGGCTGCATCGGCTCTCCCGGCGTCTGGCCGGCGGCGATCCGGTTTCTGGAGCGCACCGGGCTCGATCTCTCTCCGATCCAGACCCACAGCTACAACATCGATGACGCGATGACCGCGCTGGAGCTGGGCAAGTCGCCCGACAAGGCGGTCAAGGTCACCTTGGAAATCAGCTGAGACGCGACGCGAGGGAGGAGGAGAAAACATGGCTGAGACGACGCCGCATAGCTTCGGAGGTTCGATGGGACTTTCTTCGATGTCCCTGTCGAAGGGCTTCGTCACCATCGTCGCCTCGACGCTGGCGCTCATCCTCCTTTGCATCATCTTCGCACCCTCGACGGTCACCGCCGGGTCGCTGATGGGCAGCCTACCTTTCGCGGCGGTGCTTGGCATCGTCGGGCTCGGCCAGATGCTGGTGGTGCAGCAGGGCGGCTTCGATCTGTCGGTGCCGGGCTCGGTATCGCTCGCGGTTGTGATCGCGACCCACATGCCCAATGGGCAGGACGCAGGGCTTCTGCCCGCCCTGATCATCGCGGTCGGCTTCGCGCTCGCCGCGGGGGTGCTCAACGGTATCATGGTCGCCTATTTCCGCCTGAACGCGATCGTCGCGACCATCGGGATGAACGCGCTTCTGTTCTCGGCGGTCTTCGCGATCTCGGGCGGCGTGCCGCGGATCACGACGAACCTGCTGGCCCATATCGCGGGCGGTCAGACCCTGGGTATTCCCCATTCGGTGCTGTTCGCCCTCGCCATTCTGGCCCTCGTGTCCTTCGGCCTGAAAAAGACGGTGGCTTGCCGTCGCTTCGAGGCGATCGGGGCCAACCCGAAGGCGGCCCGCGCGGCGGGTCTGAGCGTCAAACCCTATCAGGCGATGGCCTATGTGGCGGCGCAGATCCTTTACTGCACCGCGGGCATCCTGATCGCAGGCATCACCCGCGAACCCACGGCATTTCAGGGCAACAGCCTGCTTCTGCCCTCGGTCGCCGTCGTGGTGCTGGCAGGGACATCGCTTCTGGGAGGACGCGGTTTTCCGATCTCGGTCGTCATCGCCGCCTTCTTTCTCAACCAGCTCAGCCAGTTCGCTCTGTCGATCGGTGTGCCGTACTCGGCGCAGACCATCGTGCAGGCGCTCGCTCTTGTATTCGGCATCGGGGTCTACTCGATCGAATGGACGAACCGTTTCAAGAAAGAACAGACAAGTTCTACAGAGGAGGAGAACCATGAAACTGTCTAACCTGAAAGGATGCGCTGCCTATATGGCGCTGGGGCTTGGAATTGCCCTTTCGGCCTCGGCGGCCAGCGCAGAGGACGCACCCTCCTGGTGCGGCCCGAACAAAGCCTCGCTGGCGCTGCTCGACGGTTTCGGGGGCAATAGCTGGCGTCTGGTGACGACCGCTTCGGGCAAGGAGGAAGCCGCGAAATGCCCGAGCATCACCGACTACTACTATGCCGACGGTCAGGGCGACACGCAGAAGGCGATCTCCGACATCAACTCGATGGCGGCGCGCGGTGTCGACGCGATGGTCGTCTTCGGCGACGCCGGTCCTGCGATCCTGCCCGCGCTGACCAAAGCCTACCGCTCCGGGGCGGTCGTCGTGCCCTACCGCGTGAATGTTGGCGGGGAAGCCGGCAAGAACTACACCCGCTTCGTCGGTGCCGACTTCGTCTATGACGGCGAAAGCTGGGGCAAGTGGATCAAGGAGAACTTCCCGGATGGCGCGAACATCCTGTTCCTGTCGGGCCCGGCGGGCAACAGCCAGGGTCTGGACGAGCTCAAGGGGATGAAGAACATCCTCGACGACAGCTACAAGTTCCTGAACCCGGACCCCTTCGCGGTCACCAACTGGGATCCGTCCCTGACGCAGCAGGTGCTGTCGGCCGCCATCGCGCAGCATGACAATATCGACGTGATCGTGTCCGACTTCGGCCCGTCGCTCGTGGGTGCGCTGCCGGTGTTTGCGAACTTCGACCGCTCGATCCCGGCGCTCGCGACATCCGACGGCAACTCGCTCGGCTGCTTCTGGGAGAAGGTCCACGCCGACAACCCGGATTTCAAGCTCTTCACGGTCGCGACCGGCAACGACAACGTTCGTCTCGCCGTGCAATGGGCGATCGCGGAAGCGACCGGTGGCACCCCGCCGTCGGAGGAAGTCTTCAAGGCTCCGAACTTCGAGGACTCGACCGATGGGGATCCGAACCCCGTCCAGTGTCGCTCGGATCTGCCCGGCGCGATCTATCTCTCTGCTCAGCTTTCGGGTGACGAGCAGGCGAAGGCCGTCGGCCAGTAACCTCCCCTGTCTCCGGGCGGCGCGATCCGCCCGGAGATACCCGCGCCAACCCCTCAGATCGGCGGAACTAAACGGATGATAGCATTGGCTGAAATCGAACCGATGGAGAAGGCGGACGGGCTCCGCGAAACGTCAACGGGCACCCCCGTGATCCGCTTGCGCGGCGTGTCGAAATCCTTCGGGGCGGTCCGCGCCCTGAGCGAGGTGAGCGTCGATATTCACGCGGGCGAAGTGCACGCGATCCTGGGCGAGAACGGGGCCGGGAAATCGACCCTGATGAACCTGATCACCGGCGTTCTGCAGCCCAGCACCGGCCGGATCGAATTCGACGGACGTGATGTGATGCCGCTCTCGCCGGAAAGCTCGTCGGCGCTTGGCGTCGCGATCTCCTATCAGCACCCGGCGATCCTGCCCGACATGACGGTGCTCGAGAACCTGCAGGTCTCGCTGCCTGCCTCTGTGTTCCAGGGCGACCGCAAGGACCGCGTCGGCCAGCGTCTGCTGGAAGAGGTCGGCCTTGAGGTGCCGCTGAACGCGCGTGTCGATACGCTGACCATCGCGCAGAAACACCTGCTGGAATTGGCTAAGGCGCTCGCCGTCCAGCCCCGTGTGCTTATTTTGGACGAACCGACGGCCGCGCTCGATCAGGACGCGACGGATATGCTGTTCGCGAAGGTGCGGGCGCTGAAAGCCTCCGGCACCGCCGTCATCTATATCACCCACCGTCTGGCCGAGTTGCGTCAGATCGCGGATCGCGTGACCGTGCTGCGCGATGGCCGCCACCGGGGCAGCGCGCCTGCGAGCGAGATCAGCAATTCGCAACTTCTGGACCTGATCGTCGGGCGCCGTCTGGCCTCTGCCTTCCCGCCGAAATGCGCCGACGCCAATCCACCGATCAACTTCGAGGTCGAAGGCCTCAGCGGGCGTAAATTCTCGGACGTGGCCTTCGCCTTCGGGCGTGGCCAGATCATCGGCGTTGCCGGTGTCGAGGGCAACGGCCAGTCCGATCTGATGCGCGCCTTGGTCGGCCTTCAGCCCTATCGCGGCGCGATCAAGCTCAACGATCGTACGCTTTCGCCGAAAGAGCTGAAACACGCGGCGGCCTTCATGCCGTCGGATCGCCATACGGAAGGCCTCGCTGCGGATTTGACAATCCGGGAAAACGCGACCTTCGCCTCGCTCGACAAATATGCCTCCGGTGGCGTGCTGGATCGCGGCAAGGAAATGCAGAAGGTGCAGGAGGTCTTCTCTTCGCTGGCGGTGAAGGCCGCAGGCGTCGAGGCGAAGGTCTCCCAGCTTTCGGGCGGCAACCAGCAGAAGATCGTGATGTCCCGCGCGCTTCTCTCGGAGCCCGGTTTCATTGTGGCCGACGAGCCCACGCAGGGCGTCGATGTCGGCGCGCGCTTCGAGATCTACCGGATCCTGCGCGAAGTCTCCGATGCGGGCACCCCGGTGATCGTCAACTCCTCGGATGCGGCGGAACTGGAAGGGCTGTGCGACATCGTTCTGGTCATGTCGCGGGGCCGCATCGTCGAGACCCTGCGCGGTGACGACATCACTGAGGCCCGCATCGTCGGGGCTGCGGTCGAGGCCGACACGCATGCGCATCACGTCGATGAAGAGCATCGGGCGAAAGAGGGCTTCGGCGCGAAGCTGCGCCATTTCGTGCAAACCGATAACGCGACGATCGTGCCGCTTGCGCTGGTGACGGTGCTGCTCGCGCTGTTCGTAAGCGCGCAGAACGAGAATTACCTGTCGTCCTTCAACGTCTCGAACATCCTGATCCTCGCCACCGCGCTTGGCTTCATCGCTTTGGGGCAGACCATCGCCCTGCTGATGGGCGGGATCGACCTGTCGGTCGGGCCGCTCGCTGGTTTCCTTGTGGTGATCGGGTCTTTCTTCATCAACGATGGCAGCCCGGCCACGACGATGGCGCTCGGTTTCGCCCTGATGTTCGGCGCGGCGATCGTCGTCGGCTTGATCAACGGCGTGCTGATCCGCTTCGCCAATTTCACGCCTATCGCAGCCACTTTGGCGATGTTCATCGGTTTGCAGGGCATGAGCTTCGTGCTGCGCGAAGGTCCGGGCGGCTACATCTCCTTCGACGTGATCGACACGCTCACCCGCAGCTTCGGCCCCGTGCCGGTCGCCTTCGTCGTGATGATTGCGATCGCAATCGCGATGGAGCTGGGCCTGCGCCGCAAGCGGGCAGGGTGGCAGCTTCGCGCAGTCGGCTCGCATGAGGAATCCGCACGTCGGATCGGCGTGCGCACGGATCGGACCTTCGTGCTCGGCTATATCGCCGTGTCGCTGCTGACCGCGCTTGGGGCGATCATGCTGATGGCGCAGATCGGCGTCGGCGATCCGGCGCAGGGCGTGAATTACACGCTGGGCAGCATCACCGCGGTCGTGCTGGGCGGCACCAGCCTTCTCGGCGGGCGCGGCACCTTCATCGGCTCGCTGCTGGGCGCGGTGCTTCTGACCGAAGTGCTCAACGCCGTGTCCTTCCTCGGGCTGTCGCAGGCCTATCAATACGGCTTCCAGGGGGTGCTGATCCTCGTGGCGGCACTCATCTACACGACCGCGCGTCGGCGCCGCGAGGAGTAACCTCGCGGCCCACGCTGGCTCAATTCAACGCCTCGTCTGTGCGAGGCGCAGGGAGGAACCATGCCTGAAGCGTTCATCTACACATCCACTCCGGGGCGCATCGTCTTTGGCTCCGAGACCTTGGCGAAAGTCGCCGAGGAGGTGGAGAGACTGGGCTGCGCCCGCGCGCTGATCCTGTCGACGCCGTTCCAGAAATCCGATGCCGAGGCGCTTGCGAAAGACCTCGGGGAGATGGCGGCCGGAACCTTTACCGAAGCGGCGATGCACACGCCGGTCGCCGTGACCGAGGCCGCGCTCGAAGTCTATACCCAGACCAAGGCCGATTGCGTCGTGGCGCTCGGCGGTGGCTCGACCATCGGTCTGGGCAAGGCTATCGCCTGGCGCAACGATGCGCCGCAAGTGGTGATCGCGACGACCTATGCCGGTTCCGAGGTCACCGACATTCTCGGCCAGACTGAGAACGGGCAGAAGACGACCGTCCGCGATCCAAAGATCCGCCCGGAAACCGTGATCTACGACCCCGATCTGACGCTCGGCCTGCCGGTCGCGATGAGCGTCGCGAGCGGGTTGAACGCGATGGCTCACGCGGTCGAGGCGCTCTATGCGCCCGATGCGAACCCCGTCACCTCGCTGATGGCGGTCGAAGGTCTGCGTGCGCTGAAAACGGCGCTGCCGCGGATCGTCGAGACGCCGGAGGATCGCGATGCCCGGGCCGATGCGCTCTACGGGTCGTGGCTCTGCGGCACCGTGCTGGGCGCGGTCGCCATGTCGCTGCATCACAAGCTTTGCCACACGCTCGGCGGCGGGTTCGACATGCCCCACGCGGAGACCCACGCGATCCTGCTGCCGCATACCGCCGCCTATAACGCCGAGGCCGCGTCGGCGCAGCTCGCCCGAGCGACCGAGCTGTTCGGCGGCGATCTGGGCGGCGGACTCTACGACTTCGCGCGCTCCGTCGGCGCCCCGCTCGCGCTGGCCGACTTTGACCTCAGGGAAAGCGATCTGGCGCGCGCCGCCGATATGGCCGTGCAGAACCCTTACAAGAACCCGCGCGACGTCACGCGCGACGGCATTCTCGACCTGCTGACCCGCGCCCATGCCGGGCAACGCCCCGTCACGACCTGATAGGAATGAATGACATGACCCAAGAGCCGAAGATCGCCTATTTCACCGAGGACGCCTCGGTCGAAACCGTCAACGCCCGGGTTTCGGAGAGCACCGATGCGCGCCTCCAGACCGTGATGGCGAGCCTCGTCCGTCACCTGCATGCCTTCGTCAAGGACGTCGAGCTGACCCAAGCCGAGTGGGATGTCGCGATCGATTTCCTCACCAAGACCGGCCAGATCTGCGACGAGAACCGGCAGGAGTTCATTCTGCTCTCCGACGTGCTTGGGGTCTCGATGCTGGTCGATGCGATCAACAATCGCCGCCCGACCGGGGCGACCGAGAACACCGTGCTCGGGCCGTTCCACGTCGATGGCGTGCCGGAATACGAGATGGGCGCGAACATCACACAAGCGGGCGGGCGCGAGACTTGCCGCTTCTATGGCACCGTCACCGATCTCGACGGCAAGCCGGTCGAAGGCGCGCGGATCGATGTCTGGTCGGACAGCGAAGACGGTTACTACGACGTCCAGCAGCCCGACATTCAGCCGCGCAACAACAATCGCGGCGTGTTCACCACGGGGCCGGACGGGCGCTACTGGTTCGAGGGCATCAAGCCGGTTTCCTACCCGATCCCCGATGACGGTCCGGTGGGCAAGATGCTGGGCAAGCTCGGGCGTCACCCGTATCGCCCGGCGCATATGCATTTCATCGTCAGCGCCGAGGGCTTCGATCCGGTGACGACCCATACTTTCGTGGCGGGCGACAAATACCTGACCTCGGATGCGGTGTTCGGCGTCAAGGAATCCCTGATCGCCGAGTTCACCCCGGTCGAGAATGGCGAGACGCTGTGGGAGTCCAATTACGACTTCGTGCTGCACCGGACTGAGTGAGCGGGGAGGCTATCATGTCGAACAGAGACGAGATGGGCGGCGTCGTCGTCACGGGGGCCGCGCGGGGCATCGGCTTCGAAATCGGCCGGCGCGCGGTGGCGACTGGATATGGCGTGGTGATCGCGGATCTCGATGCCGCGGCAGGCGAGGGGGCGGCTAAGGCCCTCACCGCAGAGGGCGGTCGAGCGATTTTCTGCAAGACCGACGTCACCGACCGGGCGGCGACCCAGGCCGCGATCGCCGCCTGCGAGGCGGAGTTCGGCTTTCTCCATGCCATCGTCAACAACGCTGGTTTCAACCGCCCGCAGCCGTTTCTCGAGACGACCGAGGAGAACTGGAACCAGATCATCACGGTCAACGGCATGGGCGTGCTGATCGGCATTCAGGAGGCGGCGAAGGCGATGATCGCGGCCAAGCGGAAAGGCAAGATCATCAATACCGCCTCGATGGCCGGTCGCGCCGGCTTCGGTGATTTCGCCCCATATTGCGCGAGCAAGGCCGCCGTCATCAGCCTGACGCAGGCCGCCGCGCGCACCCTTGCCCCGCACGGAATCACCGCGAACGCCTTCGCTCCCGGCGTGGTGGAGACCGATCTCTGGATGGTGCTCGACAAGGATTTGATGGAAATGGGCGTCTCCTCCGAGCCGGGCGAGGCGCTGCGCAACTTCGCCGCCGGGATCCCGCTCGGCCGCACATCGACGCCGGCAGACGTGGCCGGAACGGTCGCGTTCCTGCTCTCGCCGGACTCCGATTACATGACCGGCCAATGCCTGCAGATCGACGGCGGGATGATCATGCAATGACCGCAACCGAGGAGACGCAATCCATGACCAAGCAAACCCCATTTCCCCGCATCGCCTTCATCGGAACCGGTGCGCAGGGTGCCTCCATCGCGGCGGATTTCACGCTCGCAGGTCTGGACGTCACCTTCATCGACCAATGGCCCGCGCATGTCGAAGCGATGCGCGAGAAGGGGCTGACGGTCAACATGCCGACCCGCCAGCTGCACACGCCGGTCAAGGCGCTGCACCTGTGCGAGATCGCCGAAATTAAGGAACCTTTCGATCTCGTCTTCATGGTGGTGAAGGCCTACGACACGCGCTGGGCGGCGGAGATGATCAAGCCGGTTCTGGCGGAGCACGGCTTCGTCGTGGGGCTGCAGAACGGTATGACCCAAGAGGCGATCGCAGAGATCGTCGGCAAGCATCGCACGATCGGCGCGGTGATCGAGATCGCCTCGAACATGTGGGAACCCGGCATCACCACGCGCCAGAACGACACCGATGAAAGCTGGTTCGCGCTGGGCGCGCTCGACCCCGAGCAGCAGCCGCGCGTGGAGGAGGTCGCCAATATCCTGCGCCATTCCGGCACCGTCGAAGTCGTGGAGGATATCCACTCCGCCAAATGGATGAAGCTCGTGGTGAATGCGGCGGAGCTGATCCCCTCGGCGATCATCGACACGGCACTCAACGATGCCGCACGCCAGCCCGAGTTTCTCGAGGTAATGCGCAAGGCAGGCTACGAGGCGATGGACGCGGCGCTGGCCGACGGCGCCACGGTCATGCCGATCATCGGGATGCCGCCGGTCATGAGCAACCACCCCGAGCGCTATGTCGACGAGATCTTCGACGAGGTGCTGCGCACCTTCTCGCGCGAAGATACGCTGACGACCTCGCTGCAGGACTGGCGCAAGGGCAGGCGGGCCGAGGTCGACGAGGTGAACGGGCTGGTGGTCGATATTCTCGAAGCCAAGGGGAAAGCCGCGCCGATGAACCGCAAGGTCGTCGAGATGGCCAAGGAGATTGAAGCGGGAAAACGGGTTCTCAGCCCCGCGAACGCGGGCGAACTGGTGGCGCATTTCCGAGGGCTGGCGCAGTAGGGACGTGCCTGCTCAGCTCGTAAACCCTTCGGCAGCTTGCACGGTGCTGCGCCGTCGCCGGTGGTTGTTCAGTAGCAAAGGTTGTCGCAGGCTCAGCGTATTACGCCTGAATTCGGATAAATTGCTTGGATGATGCCTCGCGCAAGGCGATAAGCGGAGGGAAATGGCAATAGATCGACGCGCGACGTGAAGATACATAAGTTCGATATCAGTGGACATCCCGGGGAGACCGTCGGTGACATCACCCATCGGCGCCTGCGCGGCGACATCGTGCATGGGCGGTTCAAACCGGGGCAGAAGCTGAAGCTCGATCTGCTGCGCAAGAAATACGATATCAGCGTGACGACGCTGCGCGAACTGCTCAGCAGCCTGACGAACGAAGGGCTCGTCACCGCTGAAGGACAACGCGGCTTCGAGGTGGCGCCGATCAGCAAGGCCGACCTGCGCGATCTGGCCGACCTGCGACTGCTGCTCGAGACCCACGCTCTGCGCCAGTCCATCGCGAATGGCGACATAGAGTGGGAAGCGGGGGTCGTCTCGTCGCATTACAAACTGGAGACGATCGAACGCGAGCTGATCGCGGGCGGCGACGGCCCGGTGCAACCTTGGGTGCGTCACGACTGGGACTTCCACTTCGCGATGATCGCGGCATGCGACAGGCCGAACCTGATGCGCACGCATTCCTCGGTCTTCGATCGCTTCATGCGCTATCACATGATTATTCTGGAATTCCGCGGCGAGAAGGCGAAGGAAGACCACATTCGCCTGCGTGACCTGACCTTGGCCCGCGATGCGGATGCGGCCGTAGAGCTGCTGATCTCCCATGTCGAAAGCGGCGTCGACCACATTCTGGCGACCGGTCGCGTTCCCTGAACTCTTTGAAAGACGGTGTCTGACAGTCGGCAAGCGGGTGGAGAAGAACACCCGCTCGTGATTTTGTACGTCAAAAATAAAAATGTATGATATTTTTAAAGTTGACATATGAAATTTGAGATGCCGAATTGAATGAGCCGCTTTCGATGCGGCGAAAGGGAGGAACTATGACCAAATTGACTCGCCGCAGCGTGCTGGCGACAGGGGCCGCTGGTGCAGCCGCGACCCTGATGGCAGGCACCGCATTCGCTCAAGATCGCAAACGGCTCCGCCTGTCTTCGGTGGTGTCGAATAACGACATTCGCGCCAAGGCCTTCGCCCGCATTTCCGAGGATGTCGCCAAGGATTTCGACCTGCAGGTCTACAACCAGTCGACGCTCGTGCCGCAGGGGGGTGAACTGACCTCGATCCAGCGCGGGACGCTGGAAATGGGCCTCGTCGCGCCGCAGAAGCTGGCCGATCAGGTGCCGGAATGGTCCATCCTGACCGCCGCTTACGTGCTGCGCGATGCGGCCCATATGAAAGCCGTCTTCGACAGCGACGTTGGCAAGCAGCTGAACGATATTGCGGCGCAGGCTGGGCTCCATGTCCTCGCGCCGGTCTATTTCGGCGCGCGTCAGGTCAACCTGAAGCCCGAGAAGAAGATCAACACGCCCGAGGATCTGAAGGGGATGACCCTGCGCATGCCGGGCGGCGACGCGTGGCAGTTCCTTGGCGAGGCGATAGGCGCCAGCCCGACACCGCTGGCCTATTCGGAGGTCTACACCGGGCTCCAGACCGGGGCGATCGACGGTCAGGACAACCCGCTGCCGAACGACTACAACATGAAGTTCTACGAGGTCACGAGCCAGATCGCCCTGACCAGCCACCTCGTCGGTTTCGACGTGCTGGGGATCTCCAAGAAGGTCTGGGACGACATGAGCGCCGATCAGCAAAAGCTGCTCAAGGACTCCGTGGACAAGGAAATCGCCGCCAGCACCGAGGAGCACCTCAAGCGCGAGCAGGAACTGGTGGACTTCTTCAAGGAACAGGGCCTCGAGGTCTACGAACCCGACCGCGCCGCCTTCCGGGATTACGCCCAGAAGAAGTATCTCGCCAGCGACTTCGCCAAGAGCTGGCCCGAGGGGATGCTCGAACAGATCAACGCGATCCAGGCCTGACCCTCGGACACACTGAGGGCGGGGGGCCATGCCGGCCCCTCGCCCCTCGAAAGGCAAACCGATGCAAAACACGAGCCGCCGCTGGCGGAACGTAGCGCGCCGTCTGGCCGACGCCGTTCCGGCGCTGCTTCTGGCCGCCATGTTCCTGGCCTTCATCGTTCAGGTCTTCATGCGCTATGTCCTGAACCATCCCGTCGGCTGGACGGTCGAGCTGTGCGTCATTGCGTGGCTCTGGGTCGTGCTGTGGGGGCAATCCGTCTCGGCGCGCGAAGAAGACGAAATCCGCTTCGACATCATCTACGGCGCGGTCCGGCCCAAGGTGCGCCGCGTGTTCCGCATCCTGTTCTCGCTCTTCATCGTCGGGATCTATGCGGCCTCGCTGCCGGATGTCCTGAGCTACATCTCCTTCATGAAGATCGAAAAGACGGCCTATATGAAGATCCCCTTCAGCTACGTCTTTTCCGTTTTTGCAATTTTCACGGCGGTCACGATCCTGCGCTATGGCTGGATTCTGATCAAAGAGCTGCGCGGTCAGGGGCCCGAAGATGACAATCCCGACCTGACGCAAGTCGCGCGCAAGGATTTCTCCGAATGAGCTGGGAATTCACCCTCGCCGTGGTGGCCATCGTCGCCACCGCCATCGTCGGCCTGCCAATCGGGCATGCCATGCTGGGGGCCTCGATCCTCTATCTTCTGCTCGAACAGCAGGACATGAGCATCGCCGCCGAGCAGGTCCTGCGCGGGCTCTACGGCTCCTACGTCCTGCTGGCGATCCCGCTGTTCATCTTTGCGGCTGACCTGATGAATATCGGCTCGCTCTCCGACCGGCTGCTGGATTTCTGCCGCGCGCTGGTGGGGCGCTTCCGGGGCGGGCTTGGCCATGTCAACGTCGTGTCGTCGCTGATCTTTTCGGGCATGTCTGGATCCGCCATCGCCGACGCGGTCGGGATCGGCAAGATCATCATCCAGCTGATGACCAAGGACGGGAAATATCCGCCCGCCTATGCCGGCGCGATCACCGCAGCCGCCGCGATCATCGGCCCGATCATTCCGCCTTCGATCCCGATGGTGCTCTACGCGCTCGTCTCCGACACCTCGATCGGCTACCTCTTTCTTGGCGGCGTGGGGCCCGGTCTGATCCTCGCACTCCTGCTGATGGTAATGAACGCCATTCAGGCGAGACGCCACGATTTCCCGGTGGAAGTGCCCGTGCCTGTACGCGAGATGCCCCGCATCACGCTGCGCGCCGTGCCCGCATTGCTGATGCCGGTGATCCTTCTTGTCGGCATCTATGGCGGCATCACCACGCCCACCGAGGCGGCCGCACTCGCCGCGCTCTACGCCTTCCTGATCTCGACCTTCCTCTACCGCTCCGTCAGCCTGCGCGCGGCCTATGAGACGGTGTGCCAATCGGCCCGCTCCACCGCGAGCGTGGGCATCCTGATCGCCGGGGCGCTGGCCTTCAACTACGTGGTCACGGTCGAGCAGATCCCGAACGAGATCCGCAGCGCCTTGGGCGACATGCAGCTCGACCGGGTCACCTTCCTGCTGCTGGTCAACGTGCTCCTGCTTGTTCTCGGATGCCTGCTGGAAGCAAATGCGATCCTCCTCGTGATCGTGCCGATCCTGCTGCCGACCGCGGTCTCGCTCGGCGTGGACCCGGTGCATTTCGGAGTGGTCGTCGTGGTCAACACGATGATCGGGCTCGCAACGCCGCCCTACGGGCTGCTGCTCTTCGTCGTCAGCGGGATCACCAAATCCCCGATCGGCCAGACGATCCGGCATCTCGTTCCCTTCCTCATCATCATGATCGTCGGACTCGCGATCATCACTTTCGTGCCGGGCACCGTGCTGTGGCTGCCCCGGCTTTACGGTTACGGCGGCTGACAGGCCGCAAATCAGGAGACCTCACATGGCCCAGAAAGACCTTCCGATCCTGGTCATCAATGGCCCCAACCTGAACCTGCTCGGCACGCGCCAGCCCGAGATCTACGGGCACGACACGCTCGAAGATGCGGAGCGGTTGAGCCGTGATGCGGCTGCTGCGGCGGGGGTGGAAATCGACTTCCGCCAATCCAACCACGAAGGCGAAATCGTCGACTGGATCCAATGGGCCCGCACCAACGCCTGCGCCATCCTGATCAATCCGGCGGGCTTCACCTCGACCTCCATCGCGATCCTCGATTCCCTGCTGATCTTCGACGGCCCCATCTTCGAGGTTCATGTCTCGGCTCTGTTCCGGCGCGACGAATTCCGGCACCCGTCCTATGTCTCGAAAGCGGCAACGGCGAAAATCGAAGGTTTCGGCATTGCAGGCTACGGCTTCGCGATCACCCGGATTGCCCAGCTCGTGAAAGGCGCCAAGTAATGCCTGCCCCCGAGAGCCCTTCCGAGGCCGCGTCGGACGACGCGGTCATCCGGCTGGGTCTGATCGGCGACAATATCGCCGTCTCGCAGGCCCCGCGGCTGCATCGGCTGGCCGGGCTGCAGAACGGGCGCGAAGTGACCTATGACCGGCTTGTCCCGCGCGAGCTTGGTCAGGATCACGCGACGATCCTCGCCGACTGCGCCGCACGCGGCTATCGGGGGCTCAACATCACCTATCCCTACAAGGAGAAGGTGGCGGCGCTGGTCCGCATCTCCGACCCGATGGTGCGGCGGCTGGGCGCGGTGAATACCGTCCTCTTCGAACCCAACGGACCTGAGGGCCACAACACCGATCACTCCGGCTTCATCTCCGCCTATCGCGCCGCGCGGGGGAGCACTCCGCCCGGAGCCACCCTGCTTATCGGCACCGGTGGCGTCGGGCGGGCCATCGCCTTCGCGCTGGTTGCACTCGACGCCTCAGAGATCCGCCTTGCCGACCACGACATCGAGAAGGCCGAGGTTCTCGCGTCGGAACTCGAAGCGGCGAAACCGGGACTTCGCGTCACCGTGGGGCGGGACGCCGCCGAGATTTCCGAAGGCGCCGAGGGGGTCATCAACGCGACCCCGGTCGGCATGACCGGCCATCCGGGCTCGCCACTTGAGGCATCCGCAATCACCGGCGCATGGGCCTTCGACGCCGTCTACACGCCGGTCGAGACTGAATTCCTCGCTGTGGCACAGGCGGCGGGCCTGCAGGTCATCTCGGGTTACGAGCTGTTCATCTGGCAGGGCGTCGATGCCTGGAAGCTCTTCACGGGTCTACCGCTCGACGTCGCCCGTTTGCGCAGCGATCTCGCGAAAACCGACCCGGCCACATCCTGAAAGGAGGCCTCCCATGAAAACCGCCATCGCCACCGTCTCGATCTCGGGAACGTTGCAGGAAAAGCTGGAGGCGATCTCCGCTGCGGGCTTCGACGGGATCGAGATTTTCGAACAGGATTTCATCGCCCATGACGGCGGGCCGCGCGAAGTCGGCCAGATGGTCCGCGATCACGGGCTGGAAATCTTCCTCTTCCAGCCCTTCCGAGATTTCGAAGGGCTCCCGGCTCCATTGCGCCATCGAGCCCTGAAACGCGCGGAGCACAAATTCGAGCTCATGCGCGAGCTCGGCACCCGCGACATGCTGGTCTGCTCCTCGGTCCATCCCGAGGCGCTTGGTGGGATAGATCGCATGGCTGGCGATTTCGCCGCCTTGGGCGAGCTTGCCGCAAGCTACGACATTCGTGTCGGCTTCGAGGCGCTCGCTTGGGGGCGCCATGTCTGGGACCACCGCGACGCGTGGGAAGTGGTGCGCCGGGCCGATCATCCCAATGTCGGCCTGATCCTCGACAGCTTCCATACGCTCGCCCGCAAGATCGACCCGGAAACGATACGGCGGATCCCGGGAGACAAGATTTTCTACGTCCAGCTTGCCGATGCCCCGGCGATCGACATGGACCTGCTCTACTGGTCGCGCCACTTCCGCAACATGCCGGGCGAGGGCGATCTGGACGTCACCGGCTTCATGCGCGCCGTGATGGCCACCGGCTATGACGGACCGGCAAGCCTCGAGATTTTCAACGACCAGTTCCGCGGCGGCCCGACACGGACCATTGCACGCGACGGCTATCGCTCGCTCGTGGCGTTGATGGATGACGTTCGCCGCAGCGAGCCCGGGCTGGAAGACAAGATCGACGAAATTCCCGCGCGCGTCGTCGTGGACGGGGTCGAGTTCATCGAGTTCGCGGCGCAGGGCACGGAGGCGGAGGCGCTGAAGACGTTGCTCACGACCCTCGGCTTCCGCATGTCGGGGCGGCATCGCAACAAGATGCTGGAAGTCTGGCGTCAGGGCGATATCCGCATTCTCATCAATTCCGAGACCACGGGCTTTGCGGCCTCCACATGGACAGCGCGCGGCACCAATGTCTGCGACATCGGCCTCAAGGTCGCGGATGCGGCCTCGACGGTCACGCGTGCGCGAGCGCTCGGCGCCGATACCTTCTCGCAGCCGGTCGGGCCGGGGGAACTGGACATCCCGGCGATCCGTGGGCTTGGAGGCTCGGTGCTGCATTTCGTGGATGCCTCGAGCGGTCTCAGCGAAGTCTGGGACGTCGAGTTTGAGCCTGCAGAAGACATGTCGAACCGAGACGCCGGCCTGGCCTCCATCGACCATGTGGCGCAGACGATGGAATATGACGAGATGCTCAGCTGGGCGCTTTTCTACACGACGCTGTTCGACATGCAGAAAGCTCCGATGGTCGACGTGATCGACCCGGACGGGCTCGTTCGCAGCCAAGCCATCGCATCGCGCGCGCGCCCGGATGGAAAGGGTCTGAAGGTTACGCTCAACGGCGCCGAGACGCATCGCACCCTCGCAGGCGATTTCCTGACTCATGGCTTCGGCGCGTCCGTGCAGCATGTGGCTCTGAGAACCGAAGACATCCTCAAGACCGCCGCCGCGCTGGCCGATCTGGGCTTCGACCCGCTGCCGATGCCGGCCAACTACTATGCCGATCTCGAAGCGCGCTTCGACCTGTCGCCGGAATTTCTGGAGCGGCTGCGTTCGGCGAATATCCTCTATGACGAGGATGCGCACGGCGCCTTTCTTCAGCTCTACTCGCGGCCCTTCGCAGGGGGCATGTTCTTCGAAATCCTCGAAAGGCGGGGCGGCTACGAGGGGTTCGGTGCGGCCAACGCCCCGTTCCGGATCGCCGCGCAGAAGCGGTTTGGCCGCGTGAAGGGCATGCCCGACCTCTGAGTGACGGCGACTCGGTGAAATGTCCCCAAGTGTCTTGGTGACGGAAGCAGGGAGATGCCGAACTTGGCTTGCCGCTGATCCTCCATTCTCCCGCGTACCGTCCGTTTTCCCGTTTCGCAGTGAAATGGCGGCATGCTCAGTCTCTGGTGTGATTTTCACCAGAAATCAGTCTCTTGCGATTTCGAGGAAGCTGGAGCGGGTAGCGGGAATCGAACCCGCGCGTTCAGCTTGGGAAGCTGACAGGCTACCATTACATCATACCCGCATGGTGCGAGCGCAGAGGTATTCCAGCCGAAAGCCACGGTCAAGAGGGATCGCGCGCGTCCTCGTGCCCTCCAATGAAAAAGCGCCCGGCGAGGAGGACCTCACCGGACGCCAGGCGCCGCGCGAAAAAAGGGAGACGAGGCGCGGGGTCGATTTACATCTTCGGCTGAAGCACGGTGTCGATCACGTGGACCATGCCGTTCTTCTGCTTCACATCGGCGGTCTGAACCGTCGCGACATCGCCTTTCGGGTCCTTCAGCATCACCATGCCGTCCTTGACCATCGCGGTCAGATCACAGCCGCCGAGCGTCTTGATCGTGGCCATGCCGTTGCCCTTTTGAACGGTCGCCATGATGTTCTCGGCGGTGATCACGCCCTTGGCGACGTGGCAGGTCAGGATATGCGTCAGCATTTCCTTGTTTTCCGGCTTCACCAGCGTGTCCACGGTGCCCGCGGGCAGCTTGTCGAAGGCCGCGTTGGTCGGCGCGAAGACGGTGAACGGGCCGGGGCCTGCCAGCGTGTCGACGAGGCCCGCCGCTTTCACCGCGGCGACCAGCGTGGTGAGGTTGGGAGCGGCCGAAGCGTTCGCCGCGATGGGCTTGCTCTCATACATTTTCGCGCCACCGACCATCGGGTTTGCCAGCGCGGGCAGGGCGAGGCCCAGCGTTGCAGCTGCGGTGAGCGAAGCGGCGAATGCACGGAATTTCATAGACATAAGGATTTTCCTCCCTGTTAAACGACGGTTGTCCCCGCCAAAGCACAAGGGTTACGGCGCGCTGGGGTCGCGCCGATCACTTATGTCTCATCACGAAACCGTGTGCGGTCTGATCCGGCCTGAAATCGGACGCCCCGTAGCGCCCCGAGGCGAGGCCTAAAGGCCTGCCTCAGCCGCGCCGGCGACGCCTGCGCCCACCATCTTCGCCCGACCCGCCGGTGTTGAAGCTGACCTCCGGAAGCGGCGCGATCTTGCGCAGCTCGGGGAAGGGGGCGGTGGCGTGCGGCAGCGCATTCGCGGCCACGAAATGCTCCTGGAAGCGCGGCTCGATCGCGGTCTCGACCTTGGTGATCTGATGCACCTGCGCCTCGATCTCGCGTCGCGCCTTCACCGAGCACAGCGCCATATGCGCGCCCGTGCCCGCCGCGTTGCCCGCCGAGGTGACGTGACCCAGCGGCGCATCCGGGATCATCCCCAGCACCATCGCGTGCTTGGGCGAGATATGCGCGCCGAACGCGCCGGCCAGCACCACGCGGTCGACCGTGTCCACGCCCATCTCGTCCATCAAGAGGCGCGCGCCCGCATAGAGCGCGGATTTCGCCAGCTGGATCGCGCGGATGTCGCCTTGGGTGACGGTGATGCGCGGGCCTTCCTCGCCGCCGTCATAGATCACGTATTCATGGGTGCGCCCGTTCGGCTCGCAGCGCGGCGTGCCGACCTGCTCGGCAGAGCCGATCAGCCCTGACGTGTCCACGATCCCCGCCATCCGCATCTCGGCCACGGCTTCGATAATGCCCGAGCCGCAGATGCCGGTGATCCGCGGCGTGCCGAATTCGGGATCGGTCGACCAGTGGTCGTTGCCGATGATCTTGAAGCGCGGCTCCTTGGTCTCGGGGTCGATCTCGATGCGCTCGATGGCGCCCGGAGCGGCGCGCTGACCGCTGGAAATCTGCGCGCCCTCGAAGGCGGGTCCGGTGGGTGAAGAACAGGCCAGAACGCGTTGTTTATTCCCAAGAAGTATCTCGGCGTTGGTGCCGACATCGACGATCAGAGACAGGTCGTCGCGCTTCTGCGGAGCCTCCGACAGCGCCACCGCCGCCGCATCCGCGCCGACATGGCCCGCGATCAGCGGCAGGATGTAGGCCCGCGCGCCGGGGCTGGCCTCGATGCCGATCTCGCGCGCCGCGAATTCAAGGCTTTCCGAGGTCGCCAGCGCGAAGGGCGCCTGACCCAACTCCACCGGATCGATACCCAGCAGCAGGTGGTGCATCACCGGGTTACAGACGACGACCGCCTCGACGATCTCGCCCGTCTCGACCTTTGCCTCTTCCGCCAGTTGGCGCGCCAGATCGCCCATCGCGTCGTGCACGGCGTTGGTCATTTCCTGATCGCCGCCGGGGTTCATCATCACGTAGGAGACCCGGCTCATCAGGTCTTCGCCGAAGCGGATCTGCGGGTTCATCACGCCCGCGCTCGCCAGCACTCGCCCGTCATCGAGCGCGACCAGATGCCCCGCGATCGTGGTCGAGCCGAGGTCGATCGCCAGCCCGTAAAGCGGCACCTCGCGCACGCCTGGGAAGACGCCCGTCACGCGCGGCCCGTCGCCCGCATCGTGGATCGCGACGGTGACCTTCCACTCGGCCTTGCGAAGCGCGGGCTGCAGCATCCGAAGCACATCAAGATCGGCACGCACGTCCTTGATCTGCCATTGCTTTTCCAGCGCCTGCGAGAGCCGCTGCAGGTCGCCCTCGGGGCGGTGCATATCCGGTTCCGCGACTTCGACATAGACAGGCCGCGTCGCCGGATCCATCTCCATCACGCGCTCGGAGGCCGCCTTGCGCACGACCTGTTTGTGGACCTGACTTTCGGGCGGCACGTCGATCACCACGTCGTCGAGGATCTCGGTCTGACAGCCCAGACGCCGCCCCGGTTTCAGCCCGCGAATCCGGTCGTAGCGCTCCTCGACCGCATTGATCGGGCTGACCGCGTCCGGGCCCACATGCAGGCCGAGTTTCGGGAAATCCCCGAAGGAGGGCGTGCATTGGCATTTCGAGCACACGCCGCGCCCGCCGCAGACGGAATCGAGATCGACCCCCAGCTTGCGTGCCGCTGCGAGCACCCTCGTGCCACGCGCCACGCGCCCCCGCTTGCCAGAGGGGGTAAAGATCACCTGCACGTCGTCGGCCATATCGCGCTCCCGTTTTCCTTGCCCCCGTTCTAGGGCCCAAGCGGGCCAGAGCAAAGCCCGCAACCGACGCGCGTGGATGAGAAATCGTCATCATCATCATGCAAGCGGTGCGCGCCGCCCATTGCTCTCCCCAGCGCCGCGTTCTATCTAATCGGGCCATGAAGATACTCTTTCTAGGCGATGTGATGGGCCGCGCGGGCCGCGCCGCGATCACCGAAACCCTGCCGAAACTTCGCGAGGAGTGGCGCCTCGATTTCGTCGTGGTCAACGGCGAGAACGCCTCGGGCGGCATGGGGCTGACCGGCGATCACGCGAAGCTTCTGCTGGATGCGGGCGCGGATGTGGTGACGCTGGGCGATCACGCCTTCGATCAGAAGGACATGCTGCGCTTCATCGAGAGCGAGCCGCGCATCATCCGTCCCGTGAACTACGCCAAGGAAGCGCCGGGCAAGGGCGCGCGGGTGTTCGAGGACCGGCGCGGGCGCAAGGTGCTGGTGGCGCAGGTGCTGGGCAACGTGTTCATGAAGCGCGCCTTCGACGATCCCTTCTCGGCCATCGAGGCGGAACTGAAACGCTACCCGCTGGGCGGGGCGGTGCAGGCAGCCCTGGTGGATGTCCATTGCGAGGCGACGTCGGAGAAAATGGCGATGGGCCATTGGTGCGACGGGCGCGCAAGCGTCGTCGTGGGTACCCATACCCACGTGCCAACGGGAGATGCGCAGATTCTCGAGAAGGGCACGGCTTACCTCAGCGATGCGGGCATGTGCGGCGATTACGATTCCGTCATCGGCATGGCGAAAGCCGAGCCGATGCGGCGTTTCGTGACCGGCATGGCGAAAGAACGCTTCTCGCCCGCCCGCGGTCCGGTGACGCTCTGCGGCTTTTATGTCGAGACCGACGACAAGACCGGGCGCGCCACTCGCTGCGAAGCGGTGCGCACCGGCGGCAGGCTCGCACAATCGGTGCCAATCTGAGCGTCGTTCGCGTCCCGAGTTGCCCGAACCTCATGCCGTTACGTGGAAATTTCCTCTGCCGCGGGCAGAGCGCGCTTGCTCGTGCAACACGTGTCGATAGTATCGGGCCGATGCGCTTACGCGAGAGCCTGACATGATCCAACTGCCCTTCACCGGCACCGAGACCGCCATCGCGGCCCTTCTCGTCGTGGGGTGGATGTTCGTCATGTTCGTCCGCGAGACATGGCCGCCGGAGGTCACCGCCATGGCGGGCGCGGCCCTGATGCTGATCTTCGGATTCGTGCCCTACGAGAACGCCGCCGCGATTCTGTCGAACCCCGCGCCCTGGACCATCGCCTTCATGTTCCTGATCGTCGGCGCCCTGGTGCGCACCGGCGCGCTCGACGCGATGACGCGCTATGCGGAATCGCGGATCGACCAGAACCCGAAGCTGACCGTGCTCCTGATGTTCGGGGTCACGATGTTCGCAAGCGCCGTGATGAACAACACGCCGGTCGTCGCGGTGATGATCCCGGTCTTCATTCAGGTCGCGCGCAAGCTGAACCTCTCGCCGTCGCGGCTCTTGATGCCGCTGAGCTATGTCACGGTGATGGGCGGCATGATCACCCTGATCGGCACCTCGACCAACATTCTCGTCGATGGCGTCGTGCGAGGGCGGGGGATGGAGCCCTTCACCATCTTCGAGATCGCGCCTCTGGGCTTCGCGATCTGTCTGGTCGGCGGGACGTTCCTCGCGATCTTCGCGCCGAAACTGATCCCCGAGCGGCAATCGCTCTCCTTCATGCTCGGCGACCGTCCGAAGATGAAATATTTCACCGAGGTCGCGATCCCCGAGGAAAGCGGCCTGATCGGCGAGTCGGTGCTTGAGACCGATACGTTCAAGCGCGAGGGTGTGCGGGTGATCGACGTGCTGCGCGGCGATGCGTCGCTGCGCCGGGACCTCGCCTCGGTCGAGCTGATGGCGGGCGACCGCGTCGTGCTGCGCTCCGAGATGGAAGAGCTTCTCGGGATGCAGAAGAACCGCGACCTGCGCATGGTCGACAAACTGTCCTCGGTGCAGACCGAGACGGTGGAGGTGCTGATCTCGCCCGGCTGTCGGATGATCGGGCAGCGTCTGGGCGATATGCGCCTGCGCCGCCGCTACGGCGTCTATACGCTGGCCGCGCATCGCCGGAACCAGAATATCGGCCGCCAGCTCGACGATCTGATCGTGGTGGTGGGCGACACGCTTCTGCTCGAAGGCGCGCCCGAGGATATCGCGCGTCTGGCCTCTGACATGGACCTCGTGGACGTGTCCAAACCGCAGGCGCGCGCCTATCGTCGCTCGCATCTGCCGCTTGCCATGGGCGCGCTCGGCGCGGTGGTGATCTTCGCAGCCCTTGGCGTGGCCCCGATCCTCGCGCTGGCGATGGTGGCGGTGGCGGGCATCCTCGTGACCCGCTGCATCGACACCGACGAGGCCTTCACCTTCATCGAGGGCCGCCTGCTTGCGCTGATCTTTGCGATGCTCGTCGTGGGCGCGGGGCTGGAGCATTCCGGCGCGGTCCAGCTGATCGTCTCGGGCGTGGCGCCCTTGCTGAAGATGCTGCCGCCGCAACTCGCGCTGATCGTGGTCTATTTCCTCGGTCTCGTCATGACCGAGTTGCTGTCGAATAACGCCGTGGCGGTGATCTACACCCCGATCGCGATCTCGCTCGCCGCCGCCCTCGGGCTCGATCCGCGGCCCTTCGCAGTGGCGGTGATGTTCTCGGCCTCGGTGGCCTTCGCGACGCCGATCGGGTATCAGACTCACATGATGATCTATGGCCCTGGCGGCTATAAGTTCACCGATTTCCTGCGCGTCGGCATCCCGATGGATATCGTGACCGGGTTGACCGCCTGCCTGCTGATCCCGCTGATCTGGCCCTTCTGAGGAGGTTCCCACATGCGCTTTGCCGCCCGTCTCGCCGCCCTGTCGCTTCTCGCACCGCTCGCGCTCGCCGCCTGTGTGCCGGGGCAGGGCACCCGCGCACCCTCCTGGCCCGACGATGTCAGCTTCCGGGGCACGGTGATGCAGGTGTCGTTCAATGACGGCACCACCTGCCACGCCAATATCTCGGGCCAGTATACCGGCGATCTTGCGGATTGCCCCTATCGGATGCGCTACCAAGTGACCCGCTTCGAGCCGAGCTATCTCGCGGGCAGCGGGGTAGGCGATCTGTTCCAGCCCTATGCCGAAGTGACGCTGAAAGATGCCGCCGGTCGCCGCTGGCACTTCAAGACGCCCAAGGATGTTCCGCCGCATGCGAAAGGCGAGGGTCAGGTTCAACTGCCGCAGTAACGCCTCCAGCAACCCCGCCCCGGCGGGCGCAAAGCCTGCCCGCAACCCATCTATCTTGAATCATCCCCCCGTTGCGCACTATACGGGGTCGATTTCGCGACTATTCCGAACGGAGATACCCATGGCAGGCCACTCAAAATGGGCCAACATCCAGCACCGCAAGGGCAAGCAGGATGCGGCGCGCTCGAAGATGTTTTCCAAGCTCTCGAAAGAGATCACGGTCGCCGCCAAGATGGGCGATCCCGATCCCGAGAAGAACCCGCGCCTGCGTCTCGCCGTGAAAGCGGCCAAGTCCCAGTCGATGCCGAAAGACGTGATCGACCGCGCGATCAAGAAATCGCAGGCGGGCGACGGCGATGACTATACCGAGATCCGCTACGAGGGCTACGGCCCCGAGGGCATCGCGGTGATCGTCGAGGCGATGACCGACAACCTCAACCGCACCGCGTCGAACGTGCGCTCCACCTTCACCAAGAACGGCGGTAATCTGGGCACCACCGGTTCGGTGTCCTTCATGTTCGACCGGATGGGCGAGATCATCTATCCCGCCTCCGTGGGCGATGCCGAGACCGTGCTGATGGCCGCCATCGAAGCGGGCGCCGAAGACGTCGAGAGCGACGACGAAGGCCACTGGATCTACTGCACGATGGAAGACCTCTCGGATGTCTCCGACGCGCTGGAGAAGGAACTGGGCGAGGCCGAGGAAGCCAAGCTGATCTGGAAGCCCCAGAACCGCACCGAGGTCGACCTGGAGACCGCCCAGAAGCTGATGAAGCTGATCGACACGCTCGAAGACGATGACGACGTGCAATCCGTCACTGCCAATTTCGACGTGCCCGAAGAGGTCGCAGCGCAGCTGTAAGGCCCAATGCCCTGAAAATCGTCAAAAGCGCCCTCCGGGGCGCTTTTTGCGTCTCGAACGGCCTCAAACCGCCCGAATTCCGGCCCCCCGGTTTACATTCCGGCCCAGAACCCCCAGTTTGTCGCGTGACGCTCCGAGCACCCGCGTAACCCCGTGGCCTCGGCAAATTCATCTCCCCGCGAAAGGATATCACCATGACCCAGGCAAAGGCTGGCGACACCCTGCATCTTCATTACACCGGCAAGCTGGACGACGGCTCCGTCTTCGATAGCTCGGAAGGCCGCGACCCGCTGTCCTTCACGCTCGGTTCGGGCCAGATCATCCCCGGCCTCGACAAGGGCGTGACCGGCATGGAAGAGGGCGAAAAGCGCACCGTGCGCGTCGAGCCCGCAGAGGCCTATGGCGAGCATCACCCCGAGCGCATGCAGTCGGTCGACCGCGCGAACATCCCCGACGACATCCCGACCGAGCCGGGCACCCAGCTTCAGGTTCAGACCCAGGACGGTCAGACCGTGAACGTGACCGTCGCCGAGGCGAACGAGAAAGAACTCGTCCTCGACGCGAACCACCCGCTCGCCGGCAAGGCGCTGACCTTCGACGTGGAACTCGTCAAGATCGACGCGTAAGTCTGCACGCATCTGGCGTGTTTCAACGGCGGCTGTGCTTTCGAGGCGCAGCCGCCGTTCTCGTTTCAAAGAGGCTTCGGGCGCATTGCGAAACCGTCGCGACGACCCCGCTCACGGCTATTCGTTCGCGGCGCTACGTTACTTGGGAACCAAACCCTCGGCGCCCCCCTTTCCCCACCGACGTGTCTCTGTTAGGCGGCGCGCTCCATCCCAGTGACACCACCTGAATCCCGAGAGAAGGAGCCGCCATGCGCATTTCCGTCGACGTGCAGATGCAATACCAGTTCCCGCAGCCGAATACGGTCGCGCTGGTGCTCGAAGCGGCGCAGGCTCCGGGACAGGAGATCGTCAACGCGTCGATGAATCTAGGGGATGCGAGCGTGGGCCGGATCGCGGGCGATTGCGGCGTGGGCGAGCGGATCTGGGCGCAGGTCGGCACTCAGATGACGCTGCATTATCAGGCGCTGATCGACATCACGCGTCCGGCGATCGACCTGACGCAGATGCAGGCCGCGCAGCTGCACGAACTGCCCGCCGAGGCCGCGCCCTATATCCGGCCCTCGCGCTATGTGCAGTCGGACAAGTTCGTCTCCTTCGTGAGCAAGCGCTTCGGCGATCTGCAGGGCGGGGCGAAAGTGGCCGCGATCCGCGACTGGATCGAGAAGAACCTGTCTTACGTCCCCGGCGCGTCGGATAGCGACACCAACGTGCTCGAGACCTTCGCGGGCCGGGCAGGGGTGTGCCGCGACTACGCGCATCTGTTCTGCGCGATGGTGCGCGCGGCGCAGATCCCGGCGCGCATGGCGTCCTCCTACGGGCCGGATGTGTGGCCGCAGGATTTCCACGCCGTGGCCGAGGTCTGGCTCGATGGTGCATGGCATATGGTCGACGCGACCGGTATGTGCGGGGCCGAGAACATGGCGCTGGTCGCGGTGGGGCGCGATGCCTATGACGTGGCCTTCATGGAATCGCAGGCCCCCGCGATGCTGATCAACCAGAGCGTTTCGGTGATCCGGGTCTGAGCGCCTTTCCTCAGGCTTTCAGCGGATAGCGATCGGCCTCCTCGAAGGCGTCGATCACTTTCGTCCCCGCCTTGAGCCGTGCCGAATGTTCCGCGCCGGCGGGGATGTCGTAGCTCTCGCCGGGGCGATAGACCCGGGTCTCGCCTGCGATGGTCAGTTCCGCCTCGCCCTCGATCACCGTGCCCCACTGAGCCTTATGCGCATGGGGCGGCAGGTCGAAATCGGTGAGGAAGTGCAGGAACACCACCAGCCCTGCCTCCGAGCGGATCGCGTGGCTGCGCACCTGATCTTCGGGAAACGGCAGATCGAGGGCGGGGAAGGCCTGAATGAAATCGGGTAGCTCCATGGGCGTCTCTCCTCCTGACGGGCCTGCGGGACATGCGTCACTATGCGCGCCGCGCAGGCCGCGGGCAATGCGCGCGCTCAGGCCGTTGGGACGCTCTGCCGGATCAACCCCTTCCTGAACCCTTACAACAACACCGTTTTCGCCGCCTGCCGCAGCGCTTTGGTCAGCGGCGCGAGCGGGGCTTTCAGCCGCCGCGCGCTCTGCCAGTAGAGCGGCACGTCGATCGGCGCGGGGCCCAGCCGTTCCAGCGCGCCGCTTTCCAGATGCGCACGCACCAGCGCCTCGGGGTTCAGCCCCCAGCCCATGCCGCGCAGACAGGCCTCCACGAAGCCTTCGGTCGAGCCGATACGATGCGCGCGCAGCCCCATCGGCATGCCCGCGATCATCGAGGCCCAGCGGTCCTGCAGCCGATCCTTGGCGTTGAACTGCAGGGCAGGGGCCGCGCGCAAGGAGTGCCGGTCGATCCGGTTCGGGAAATAACGCGCGACGAAGTCCGGGCTCGCCGTCGCGATATAGCGCAGCCGCCCGAGGCTCACGCTGTCGCAGCCCGCAATCGGCCCCTCGTCGGCGGTGATCGCGCCCGCGACTTCGCCCCGGCGCAGCAGCCCCGCCGAATGGTCCTGATCGTCGATCACCAGATCGAAGCACACGCCCTCGACCTCGGCCAGCGCGGGCAGCACCCAAGTCGCGAGACTGTCCGCATTCACCGCGATGCGCAGAACCGGCGGGGTCTCGGAGGGCGCAAGCTCGGTCTCCAGAAGCGCCACTTCGCGCAGATGGGCGATCAGCCGCGCGCCATCCTCGGTCGCGCGGCAGGGCGTGGCGCGGATCACCAGAACCGCGCCCATCCGTTCTTCCAACTGGCGGACGCGTTGCGAGACGGCCGATTGCGACACCCCGAGCCGCGCGCTGGCGGCCTCGAAGCTTCCGGTCTCGATCACGGTGGCGAGCGCATCCAGCGCGGCATAGTCGAACATAAGTTTTACTTATACAGAGTTAGTTTAATTAAGTTGAACTTATACGCTCGCCCCGGCACTGAGAAGCGTCTCTGAGCAGACCGGAGGTGAGGCGGATGGAATTGGTGGCATTCTGGGCGGGGCTGAAACTGGGGCTCGGGCTGATCGTGGCGATCGGCGCGCAAAACGCTTTCGTGCTGCGTCAGGGGCTGCGGCGCGAGCATGTCTTCGCGGTGGCGCTGTTCTGCGCGCTCTCCGATGCGGTGCTGATCGCGCTTGGCGTGTCGGGCTTCGCGGCGGCCTCCACGGCGCTGCCATGGCTGCCGGAGACGCTGCGCTGGGGCGGTGTCGCTTTTCTCAGCTGGTATGCGATCCGCTCCGCTTTGGCGGCGATCCGCGGCGGCGAACATCTCGACCCGAGCGCAGGCAGCGCACCGTCCCTGCGCGCCGTGCTGGTGACGGTGGCCGCTTTCACTTGGGCGAACCCGCATGTCTGGCTCGATACGGTGGTGCTGCTCGGCGCGGTCTCGGCGCAGTTCGCGGGCGCGCGGATCAGCTTCGCCTCGGGCGCGATCGTGGCTTCGTTCGTGTTCTTCTTCGCATTGGCCTATGGCGCGCGACTTCTGGCACCGCTTTTCGCCAAGGAGAGCGCGTGGCGGGTGCTCGATGCGCTGATCGCGGTGCTGATGGGCTCGATCGCCTGGAAGCTCGCGGCGGGCGCATTATAACCGACACAAAGCCGCCCCTTGCGCGCGGTGCCGAACCAGCGTCCAAGAGGTGTCATGACCGCGCAAGACAAACCCAACAAACCGCTGATCGGCATCCTGTGGATGCTCGCCACCACCGCCTGTTTCGTGATGGTGAACATCATCGTTCACTGGCTGGGCGATCAGGTGCCCGCCGCGCAATCGGCCTTCGTGCGCTTCATGTGGGGGCTGATCTTCTTCGCGCCCGCGTTGGCCCGCATCCTGCGCCAGAAGTTTCCGCCTCAGGTCTGGGCGCTGTTCGGGGTGCGCGGTCTCCTGCACGCGGTGGCGGTGGGGCTGTGGTTCTTCGCGATGAGCAATATCCCGATCGCCGATGTTACCGCGATCAACTACCTCAACCCGATCGTGGTGACGGTGGGCGGTGCGCTCCTGCTGGGCGAGGGGCTGGCATGGCGGCGCGTGACGGCGGTGGTCGTCGCGCTGATCGGCGCGCTGATCATCCTGCGCCCGGGGATGCGCGCGATCGAGCCGGGCCATCTCGCCCAGCTTGGCGCGGCGCTGTTCTTCGGCGGCGCCTATCTCGCCGCGAAGCGGCTGACCGATTACGTCCCCGCAGGCACGGTGGTCGCGATGATGACGCTGGTGGTGACCGTCGCGCTCGCCCCGGTGGCGATCTGGAAATGGGAGCCGATCACGTTGTCCGAGACGCTCTGGCTGGGCGCGGTGGCAGTGTTCGCAACCGGCGGGCATTACTGCATGACGCGGGCCTTCGCCGCGGCGCCCGTGACGGTGACGCAGCCGGTGATCTTCCTGCAACTGGTCTGGGCGGCGATTGCGGGCTGGTCGATTTTCGGCGAGCGCCCGGACCCTTACGTGATCCTGGGCGGTGCTATCATCATCGCCTCGGTCAGCTACATGACCTTCCGCGAGGCGCAGCTCAAACGCCGGGTGACGCCGCCTCCGCCTGCCACCAAGATCTGACAGCGCGGCGCTTTTCTGCAAATGTCGGATGCCTCCGGCGGGGATATTTGAGCCAAGCCGAAGGGGCGCGCGCGCCTTGGTTTCGGCTTGGTCAAAATATCCTCCGCGAAGCGTCCCTCAGCTCGCCTCGGCGCTGCGCTGGGGGTCGATGAGCCGCGTGATGACGCCCTCGCGGGTCACGACACGGCCATCGGTGAGCGGCACCGCAGGCTCGTAGCGCAGCCGCTCCATCACGTCGCGCACGGGCGCGTCGGCGGGCATCGGCGCGCCGGTGGCGTCGCCGGTGGGCGTGCCGACGGGATCGGCGATATCCTCGGCGGTCAGCACGCCGAGCGGGTTCATATGGGCCACGAAATCGGCCACATAGCCGTTGGCGGGCTTGGCGATGATGTCGCGCGCGGTGCCGCATTGCACGATCCGGCCGCCTTCCATCAGCGCGATCCGGTTGCCAATCTTGAACGCCTCGTCGAGGTCGTGGCTGACGAAGATGATCGTGCGTTTGAGTTTGGTCTGCAGCTCCAGCAACTCGTCCTGCAGTTTGGTGCGGATCAGCGGGTCGAGCGCGGAGAACGGCTCGTCCATCAGCAGGATCGGCGCGTCGGTGGCGAAGGCGCGGGCGAGGCCCACGCGCTGCTGCATGCCGCCCGACAGCTCTGCCACCTGACGGTCGGCCCAGTCCGACAGGCCCACCAGTTCCAGCTGGGTGTCGACCTTCTTGCGGCGTTCCGCCTTGCTCATGCCGGCGAGTTCGAGGCCGAGGCCCACATTCTCGCGCACGGTCCGCCAGGGCAGCAGGCCGAATTGCTGGAACACCATCGCGATCTTGTTCAGGCGCATTTTGCGCAAGGTCGCGGGATCGGCGTGGGTGACGTCGACGAGACGCTCGCCGTCATGCACCTCGACCTGACCGCGCACGACCGGGTTCAGCCCGTTCACCGCGCGCAGCAGCGTCGATTTGCCCGAGCCCGAGAGGCCCATCAGCACGAGAATCTCGCCTTCGGGCACCTCGACCGAGCAGTCATGCACGCCCAGCACCTGATCGGTACGCTCCTGAATCTCGGGGCGCGAGAGCCCTTCATCCATCAGGGGCAGCGCCTCTTGCGGGCGGTCGCCGAAGACGATGGAGACATTGTCGAATTTGACGGCGGTTTTGGCTTTGGTCTGGGTCATTTCGAACCTCCGCGGCGCAGCATGCGGTCAAGGATGATGGCGACGACGACGATCACGAAGCCGGACTCGAAGCCGAGCGCCGTGTTGACGGTGTTGAGCGCGCGCACGACTGGCACGCCGAGGCCGTCAGCGCCGACAAGCGCGGCCACCACGACCATCGAGAGCGAGAGCATGATCGTCTGGTTCAGACCGGCCATGATCTGCGGGGTGGCATAGGGCAGTTCGACCTTCCACAGAAGCTGGCTCTTGGTCGCGCCGAAGGATTGGGCGGCCTCGGTCAGCGTATCGGGCGTCGAGGAGACGCCCAGATGGGTCAGGCGGATCGGCGCGGGCAGCACGAAGATCACGGTCGCGATCAGGCCGGGCACCATGCCGATGCCGAAGAAGACGATGGCCGGGATCAGGTAGACGAAGGCCGGCAGCGTCTGCATCAGGTCCAAGACCGGCTGCAGCACCGAATACAGGCGCGGACGGTGGGCGGCGGCGATGCCGATCGGTACGCCGATGCCCATGCAGACCACGCAGGCGGCGATCACGAGGGTGAGGCTCTCGGTGGTTTCCTCCCAGTAGTCCTGATTGAGGATGAACAGGAAGCCCACGATCACCAGGAGCGAAATCTTCCAGCTACGTTGCAGCAGGTAGGCGATCACCGCGAAGGCGAGGATCACGAGAAGGGGCGGGGGGCCTTGCAGCACCCAGAGCGTTGCGTCGATCAGCGCTTTCAACGCGACGGAGAGCGCGTCGAAGAGCGGTGCGGCGTGGTCCTGCAGCCAGTCGATCACGATCTTGGCCGTCTTGCCCACGGGGATTTTGGTATCGGTCAACCAGTTCATAGCTGTCCTTGCGGTTTGTTATTTCTGGCGCGTCTCGATGCGGTCGAAGGCGACTTGCGATTGCGCCTTGCCGGTTTCGGGGTCGAGCTTGGTCACGCGCAGGACCAGCCCGGCCTTGGGGGAAAATTCCTTGAGGAAGGCGGTGCGCAGCTTGCCCATCGCGATCCGTTCGACGACCTGCCAGACATCGTAGCGGCACGCGCCGATCTGCACCGAGCCGGTGCCGCGATAGGCATATGAGATGGTGCCGCGATCCTTGGTCTCGCCGTCGACTTTCAGGCTCACCGGGGTGCGCCAGTTGCCCAGTTGCGGCAGTTGGCCGAGGCGCGCGGGGTCGTCGTCATAGATGAGCGCGAAGCTGCGCCCGTCCATTTCCTGCAGGCTCACCGCCAGCGGATGGTCGTAGCGCTCGCGCTTGGGCGGCCGGCCGAGTTCGGGATCGTCGACCCGGTAGGAGGTCAGCGTGCCGTTCTCGTAGCGATAGGCCTGCGCCATTTTGGGGCTGTTGCGTGTGAGCGTGACGCCCGCCGCGTGCAGGGCTTCGGCGTCCGGGCAATCCGCGGCGCGCGCCGGGGTGAGGGGCGCTGCGATCATCCCCGCGAAGAGAAGGGCCGCGCCGGTGAGGGCGCGGACCGAGGGGAAGCGGGGGCGGAGGGGCATGCCCTGTCGCCCGCGCGAATATTTCGCCCGAAGGCTCACGAGTTCAGCGCTTTCTCGACCGCTGCCTGCGCGTCGCCGCCATCCTTCGTGGTCACACCGTCGAGCCAGGCTTTCCAAGCATCGGGATTGGCTTTGAGCCAAGCCTTCGCAGCGTCCTTGGGATCATCGCCGTCGTCGAGGATCTTGCCCATGATCTCGTTTTCCATCCCGAGGGTGAACTTCAGGTTGGAGACGAACTTGCCCGGGTTCGGGCATTCGTCGACATAGCCCGCGCGGACATTGGTCATGACCGTTGCACCGCCGTAATCGGGGCCGAAGAAGTCATCGCCGCCCGACAGGTAGGTGATGTCGAAGTTGGAGTTCATCGGGTGGGGCTCCCACGCGAGGAAGATGATCGGCTTGTCGGCCTTGTCGGCGCGCGCGACCTGCGCGAGCATGCCCTGCTCGGAGCTTTCCTTCAGGTCGAAGTCTTTCAGGCCGAACGCGTCCTTGTCGATCATGTCGAGGATCAGCGCGTTGCCGTCATTGCCCGGCTCGATGCCGTAGATCTGGTTGTCCAGCTCGTCGGCATGCTTGGCGATGTCGGAGAAGTCCTTGATGCCGGCTTTGGCGCCGGCGGCGTTGGTGGCGAGCGTGTATTTCGCGCCGGTCAGGTTGGTGCCGAGCGTCTCGACCGTGCCGTCCTTGGTGTAGGGATCCACGTTGGCGGCCATCGAGGGCATCCAGTTGCCGAGGAATACGTCGACATCGCCTTTCGACAGCGCCTCGTAGGTCACCGGAACCGAGAGGACCTTGGTGTCGGTCTCGTAGCCGAGCGCTTCGAGGATCGTGGTCGCGACCGCGGTGGTCGAGGTGATGTCGGTCCAGCCGACATCGGAGAAGGTCACTTTCGAGCAATCGGCGGCCTGTGCGGGCGCGGTGCCTGCCAGTCCGAGCGAGAGCGCAGCCCCCATTGCGAGGAGCGTGGAACGAAGTTTCATGCTTTTTTTCTCCCTGTGCAGCGTTAAGAAAAACCGCGGGATGCGGTTGTTGATTGACGAGTCAATAAACATGTTCTAGCTCGACATGCAAGCAAGCCACCCGGAAGGAGGCCGAACATGCCGAAGCTTGGAGCAGAGCCTATACGGCGCGCTGCCTTGGTCAAAGCGACTATTGAGACAGTGGGTGAGGCGGGATCGCTCGACGTGACGGTCGCGCAGATCGCCCGGCGCGCGGGCATGTCCTCGGCGCTGGCGCACCATTATTTCGGGTCGAAAGACCGGATTTTCCTCGCCGCGATGCGCTCGATCCTGTCGATCTACGGCGCGGAAGTGCGCGGTGCGATGGCGATGGCACAGACCCCGCATGAGCGTGTTCGCGCAGTTGTGATGGGTTCTTTCGCGGCGGGCTCGTTCCGTCACGAGGCGATTGCCGCGTGGCTGAACTTCTACGTTCTCGCGCAGTCGAGCGCCGATGCGCGGCGCCTGCTGCATATTTATCAGCGCCGTCTGCGCTCGAACCTCATGCACGG
Source organism: Thioclava sp. F36-7 (assembly GCF_002020075.1). NCBI lineage: Bacteria > Pseudomonadati > Pseudomonadota > Alphaproteobacteria > Rhodobacterales > Paracoccaceae > Thioclava > Thioclava sp. F36-7. The sequence continues at coordinate 98,821 of NZ_MPZR01000008.1, forward strand.
GCTGCGTCCGCTGGTCGGCGACCGTGCGGGCTCCGTGGCCGAGGGTTTGGGCGCGATGATCGATGGCGTCTACATCCGCGCGGCGCTTGTCGCGGGCGAACCCGACCGCGAGGCCGCCTGTGAACTGGTGCTGGCGCATCTGGAAAAGGAATTGGAGGTCCACCAATGAGGGCACAGCCGAAAGCGAGCCATTTCGTCAATGGCGACTGGATGGAAGACACGGACGGCGACGAGCTGATCGTCACCTATCCCGGCACCGGCGAGGTGATCGCCAAGCTGCACGCGGCGACCCCTGCGGTGATCGACGCTGCGATTTCCGGCGCGGTTGAGGCGCAGAAGGACTGGGCCGCACTGCGCCCGGTCGAGCGCGGCCGCATCCTGACCCGCGCCGTCGCGATCATCCGTGAGCGTGGTGAGGAGCTGGCGCTGCTGGAAACCCTCGACACCGGCAAGCCGATTCAGGAAACCCGCGAGGCAGACTGGCCCTCGGGCGCCGAGGCGCTGGAATATTTCGCAGGTCTGGCGCCGACGCTGACCGGCGAGACCATGCCGCTGGGCGGCGATTTCGCCTATACGATCCGCGAGCCGCTGGGCGTTTGCGCGGGGATCGGCGCGTGGAACTATCCCAGCCAGATCGCCTGCTGGAAATCCGCGCCTGCGCTGTCGACCGGCAATGCGATGGTGTTCAAACCCTCCGAGATGACGCCGCTGGGCGCGCTGAAGCTCGCCGAGATCTTCATCGAGGCCGGGATGCCCGCGGGTATCTTCAACGTGGTGCAGGGCTTCGGCCCGGTGGGGGCGGCGCTGTCCACCGATCCGCGCATCGCGAAAGTCTCGCTGACGGGTTCGGTGCCGACGGGCGCGAAGGTCTATCAGGCGGCTTCGGCGGGCATGAAGCACGTCACGATGGAATTGGGGGGCAAATCCCCGATGATCGTGTTCGACGACGCCGATATCGAAAGCGCGATCGGGGCGGCGATGCTGGGGAATTTCTATTCCTCGGGGCAGATCTGTTCCAACGGGACGCGGGTCTTCGTGCAGAAGGGCATCAAGGAGAAATTCCTCGCCCGTCTGAAAGAGCGCGCCGAGACCATCGTCGCCGGCGATCCGCTCGATGAGGCGACGCAATTCGGTCCGCTGATCTCGAAGGCGCAGTTCGACAAGGTGATGTCCTATGTCGATAGCGCGAAATCCGAAGGCGCGCGACTGGTCTGCGGCGGCTCTGCGGGCAACGAGGGGCCGCTTTTCGTACAGCCCACGGTCTTCGCCGATGTCACCGACGACATGACCATCGCGCGGGAAGAAATCTTCGGCCCCGTCATGTCGGTGCTGGATTTCGAGACCGAGGAAGAGGCGATCGCGCGGGCCAACGACACGCAGTTTGGCCTCGCCGCGGGTGTGTTCACCGGCGATCTGGCGCGCGGCCACCGTGTGGTCGGCCAGCTGCAGGCGGGCACCACCTGGATCAACGCCTATAACCTGACGCCGGTGGAGATGCCCTTCGGCGCGGTGAAGCAATCGGGCTTCGGGCGCGAGAATTCGCGCGCGGCGGTGGAGCATTATACGCAGCTCAAATCCGTCTATGTCGGCATGGGGCCGGTCGAGAGCCCGTACTGAGTTCGAATTTGGGGAGGCTGGGGGCGCTGCCCGTCGCCGTTTGGTCTTTGGGCCGATGGCGCACCAATCGGCGACCCCCGGGATATTTCCGCCAAGGGGAAGATATGAGTGTTTCGGCAGAATTTGTGATCGTAGGCGCGGGCTCTGGTGGCTCAGCGCTGGCGTATCGGCTCGTGGAAGCTGGGCGCGACGTGGTGGTGATCGAGCATGGCGGCTCGGATGCGGGGCCGTTCATCCAGATGCCCGGCGCGCTGAGCTATCCGATGAATATGGGGATCTATGACTGGGGCTTTCAGTCGGAACCCGAGGAGCATCTGGGCGGGCGGCGTCTTGCGACCCCGCGCGGCAAGGTGCTGGGCGGCTCGTCGAGCATCAACGGCATGGTCTATGTCCGGGGCCACGCGCGCGATTTCGACCATTGGGAGGAAAGCGGCGCGACCGGCTGGGGCTATGCCGACGTGCTGCCCTATTACAAGCGGATGGAGCATTGGCATGGCGGCGAAGAGACCGAGTGGCGCGGCCGTTCGGGGCCGCTGCATGTGACCCGCGGGCCGCGCGCCAACCCGCTGTTCGACGCGTTCGTCGCGGCGGGCAAGGCGGCGGGCTATCCGGTGACCGAGGATTACAACGGCCAGCAGCAGGAAGGCTTCGGGCCGATGGAGGCCACGATCTACAAGGGGCGTCGCTGGTCGGCGGCCAATGCCTATCTGCGCCCGGCGCTCAAGACCGGCAAGCTGCGGATCGTGCGCGGTCTGGCGCGGCGCGTGGTCTTCGAAGGCAAGAAGGTCGTCGGCGTCGAGATCAAGCGCAAGGGCCAGATCGAGGTGGTCCGCGCGAGCTCCGAGGTCGTGCTGGCAGCCAGCTCGATCAACACGCCGAAGCTGCTGATGCTGTCGGGTGTCGGCCCGGCAGAGCATCTGCGCGAGCATGGAGTCGAGGTGCTGGCGGATCGCCCGGGTGTGGGTGCGAACCTGCAGGATCACCTTGAGATCTATATGCAATTCGCCGCGAAACAGCCGGTGACGCTGTTCAAATACTGGAACCTCTACGGCAAGGCCCGGGTGGGCGCGCAGTGGCTGTTCACCAAGGGCGGGCTCGGCGCGTCGAACCAGTTCGAGAGCTGCGCTTTCATCCGCTCGGATGCCGGGATCGACTATCCGGACATCCAGTATCACTTCCTGCCGATCGCGGTGCGCTATGACGGCAAGGCCGCCGCCGAGGGGCATGGCTTCCAGGCGCATGTCGGGCCGATGCGTTCGAAATCGCGTGGGCATGTGCGGCTCAGCTCGGGCGATCCTGAGGCCAAGCCCGAGATCAAGTTCAACTATATGAGCCATCCCGACGACTGGGCCGAGTTCCGCAAATGCGTGCGGCTGACGCGGGAGATCTTTGGCCAAGCGCCGATGGCCGCGCATGTGAAGCACGAGATCCAGCCCGGCGCTGCGGTCGAGACGGATGAGCAGATCGACGCGTTCATCCGCGAGCATGCCGAGAGCGCCTATCACCCCTGCGGCACCGCGAAGATGGGGGCGGCGGACGATCCGAGCGCCGTCGTCGATCCTGAAGGCCGCGTGATCGGGGTGGAGGGGCTGCGGGTCGCCGACAGCTCGGTCTTCCCGCGCATCACCAATGGCAATCTGAACGCGCCCTCGATCATGGTGGGCGAGAAGATGGCCGATCACCTGCTGGGCCGCGCGCCGCTCGCGCGCGAGAACCTCGAGCCATGGGTGGCGCCGAACTGGCAGGTGGCGCAGCGCTGAGTTAACCGTTCTTGCGGCGCGGGAGGTTGAGGGCATAGCGCCCCGGCCCTTGCGCCGCGAGGATCAAAAGTCCGCCCGCGATCGCCCAGTTTTTCACGAAGATCGTCACCTGCCACGGGTCGGCGCGCAGCTGCCAGTGAAACCAGCTGGTGAAGATGCAATAGCCCGCAAGGATCAGCGCCCAGCCCCGCACCTTCGGGCCGAAGATCAGGCCGAGCGCCGCGATCAGGTTGAACAGCGCTACAGGCCAGACCAGCCAGCCGGGCAGGCCAAGCCAGCCGATCATCTCCTCGACCATTTGCGGATCGGTGACTTTCTGCACCGCGCCGCCGAAGAACAGCAGAGCGATCAGGATGCGGCCGATCAGGTTGAGCGCGTCGGACATGCGGGCCTCCCAAGTTTCGAGTTTACCATTCAGCTACGAAATCTGTTGCGTGCGAGATCAGTTCCGCCGATATCTGGGGTATGTTAAGGATTTGTTCACTTCTTGTTCTTCTGGCGGTGCCCGCCGCGTCGCAGCTCTCGGCGGCGACCGTGAGCGGCCTGCCGCGCGTCGTCGATGGTGATACGCTGGTGGTCGCAAACACGCGGGTGCGGCTTTTCGGGATCGATGCGCCGGAGGCGAAGCAGAGCTGCAAGACGGCGCAAGGCGTGCGCTGGGCCTGCGGACGGGCGGCCACGGCGGAGTTGCGGCGGCTTGCGGGGCAGGGGGTGCGCTGCTCGGGCGATGAGGAAGATCGCTACGGGCGGCTGATCGCGGTCTGCCGGGCAGGCGGGCGCGACCTGAATGCCGAGATGGTCGCGCGCGGGGCGGCCTTCGCCTATCGGAAATATTCGCGCGATTATGTGTCGCAGGAGGACCGGGCGCGGCGCGCGGGGCTCGGTGTCTGGCAGGGCGCGGCGCAGCGTCCCGCAAAGGTGCGTGCAGCGGCCAAGGTGCAGAATCCGCCGGGAAATTGCGCGATCAAGGGGAATATTTCCGGGCGCGGACGGCTCTATCATCTGCCGGGCACGCGCTCTTATGCCGCCACGCGGATCAATGAGGCCAAGGGCGAGCGGTGGTTCTGTTCGGAGGCCGCCGCAAAAAGCGCAGGATGGCGTCGCGCGGGCGGCTGATTTGATGCGCATCAAGGTGGGCCGAGTCGCGCTGGCCTAATGTCGACCCGACAGCAAGGAAAGGGAGCGACATGGCCAATACGCCGCACACGCTGCAAGAAGAATTCCCGACGAAACTCGATCGGATTCACGAGTTGAAAATCTCCAACGCGCATTTTGCAAAATTGTTGGACGATTACGACGCGCTCAATGATCGCGTGCATCGGGCCGAGACGAATGTGGAGCCGATGGACAGCTTGGCCGAGACCGACCTGCGCAAGCAACGCGCCGCAGTGAAGGACGAGATCGCGCGGATGCTGGGCACCGCCGACGCCTGAGTTGTAGGGTAACGAGTGATTTTGGTGAGACGCCTCGGGACTTCGGCCCCGGGGCGTTTTTCTATGCGATGTCGTAGGGCAGAAGGCCGCGATGGTCGGGATCGACATGCAGCCGGCGTTCCAGCGGCGGAACCGAGCGCTGGTGGCAATCCTTGCGCTCGCAGATACGGCAGGAGATCCCGATCGGCTGGTAGGCCTTCGGATTGCCGAGCTCCATATCGTCCGCATAGACGAGCCCCTTGGCGTGGCTCACCTCGCAGCCCAGACAGATCGCGTAGCGCCGCACGGGCGCGGTGAAGCTGCCGCCCGATTTCGAGACGTCGCGCGCGAGGCAGAGATAGCGCACGCCATCGGGGGTCTCGGCAAGTTGCCGCAGGAATTTCGTTGGTGTCTCAAAGGCTTGGTGGACGTTCCAGAGCGGGCAGGCGCCGCCGAACCGGGCGAATTGCAGCCGGGTCGCGGAGTGGCGCTTGGTGATCGTGCCGGCCTGATCGACGCGGACGAAGAAGAAGGGGATGCCCTTCGCGCCGGGGCGCTGCAGGGTCGAGAGGCGGTGGGCGACCTGCTCGGTCGAGGCGGTGAAAATATCGCAGAGCCGCTCCAGATCGTGGCGCGTGTCCTGCGCCGCCTCCAGAAAGGGTCGGTAGGGCAGAAGCGCCGCGCCCGCGAAGTAGTTGGCGAGGCCGATCTTGGCGATGGCGCGGGCGGTGTCGGACTGGAAGCGCGCGAGGTCGAGCGTGGCCTCCAGCAGGTCGTTCTGAGTCAGTAGCGCCACTTGGTGGAGCAGCTGAAACGCCTGCGTCGGGCGGCCCGCATGGGCGTTGATCAGAAGGCGATTGCCATCGCGCTCGCGCAGCTGCGAAATGTCGGAAAACTGCACGTCGATGCCCCGCTTCGCGAGGGTGTCGATCGCATGAGGAATGGGCTCCAACCTATTGCCATCGCGGCAGGAATAGCGCTCGGCCGCGCGGTCGACGGCATCGATGTAATTGTCGCAATAGTGGAAGAAGTCGCGGACCTCCTCCCAAGGGGAGACCACCGTTTGCGCGCCCTCGCGGCCCAGGGCTTCGTCGAGCGAGGCGAGGCGTTCATGGGTTTGGCGATAGGCGCGGTGCAACTCGAGGAAGGACCGGGCGAGGGCGGGTGCATTGGACGCCGCGAGCCGCAGATCGGCCAGGGGCGGCGCGCCATCGGAGAAGATCGGGTCGGCCAGCGCCTCGCGCATGTCCGAGACCAGCCGCTCCGCATCGCCTGCCGAGAGCTCGGTCACGTCGAGCCCGAATTCGCTCGCCAGCGCCAGCACGACCTGCGCCGAGACCGGGCGGTGGTTGTTCTCCATCTGGTTGAGATAGGGCAGCGACACGCCGAGCCGCTCAGCGAAGGCTTTCTGGGTCAGGCCAAGCCGCGTGCGGGTTTCGCGCAGTTTCACACCGGCATAGAGTTTCTGAGTCGCCATCTGCCCCTCCCTTTGCAAAGGAATTTGTAGCTTTGCAAAAATTCTGCGTCAAATTTTCCCGGGTCAGAGGCGGCTTCGCGGGAGCAACCGTGGATAGGCTTCGATCAGCGGCGGACTTCGCAGTTATGCAATTCGCTATCCGTTACTTGCCAATTATTTGCAAATTTTCTCGAATCCCCTTTGTAAGATTGTTGCGTTCGGAATAGTGTGCCGGGAAATTATGCGGAGGACCCTCATGAGAGACATCCTGAAGGAGCTGGAGCATCGGCGCGACGAAGCCCGCCTTGGTGGCGGCGAGAAACGCATCGAGGTGCAGCACAAGAAGGGCAAGCTGACCGCGCGCGAGCGGATCGAATTGCTGCTCGACGAGGGCTCTTTCGAAGAGTTCGACATGTTCAAAACCCATCGCTGCACCGATTTCGGGATGGAAGGGAGCAAGCCCTATGGCGACGGCGTCGTCACCGGCTGGGGCACCGTGAACGGGCGCATGGTCTATGTGTTCAGCCAGGACTTCACGGTCTTCGGCGGCTCGCTGTCGGAAACCCATGCCGAGAAGATCTGCAAGATCATGGATATGGCGGTGCAGAACGGCGCGCCGGTGATCGGGATCAACGATTCGGGCGGTGCGCGGATTCAGGAAGGCGTGGCCTCGCTTGCGGGCTATGCGGACGTGTTCCAGCGTAACATCATGGCCTCGGGCGTGGTGCCGCAGATCAGCCTCATCATGGGCCCGTGCGCGGGCGGTGCGGTCTATTCGCCCGCGATGACGGACTTCATCTTCATGGTGAAGGACACGTCGTACATGTTCGTCACCGGCCCCGACGTGGTGAAGACGGTCACCAACGAGCATGTGACGGCCGAGGAGCTGGGCGGCGCGTCCACCCACACCAAGAAGAGCTCGGTCGCCGATGGCGCCTATGAGAACGACGTCGAGGCGCTGTTCGAGACCCGCCGCCTGATCGACTTCCTGCCGCTGTCGAACCGCGAGAAGGCCCCCGTGCGGCCCTTCTTCGACGAGGTGGACCGGATCGAGGCGTCGCTCGACACGCTGGTGCCGTCGAACGCGAATACCCCCTACGATATGAAGGAATTGATCCTGAAGATCGCGGATGAGGGGGATTTCTTCGAGATCCAGAAGGATTTCGCAGGCAACATCATCACCGGGTTCATCCGTCTCGAAGGGCAGACGGTCGGCGTGGTCGCGAACCAGCCGATGGTGCTGGCGGGCTGTCTGGACATCGATTCCAGCCGCAAGGCCGCGCGCTTCGTGCGCTTCTGCGACGCGTTCGAAATCCCGATCCTGACGCTTGTCGACGTGCCGGGCTTCCTGCCGGGCACCAGCCAGGAATATAACGGCGTCATCAAGCACGGCGCGAAGCTGCTGTTTGCCTATGGCGAGGCGACCGTGCCGAAGGTCACAGTCATCACCCGCAAAGCCTATGGCGGGGCCTATGACGTTATGTCCTCCAAGCACCTGCGTGGCGATTTCAACTACGCCTGGCCGACCGCGGAAATCGCGGTGATGGGCGCCAAGGGCGCGGTCGAAATTCTCTACCGCTCGGAGCTGGGCGAACCCGAGAAGATCGCCAAGCGCACCGCCGATTATGAGGACCGTTTTGCGAACCCGTTCGTGGCGGCCGAGAAGGGCTTCATCGACGAGGTGATCCAGCCGCGCTCGACGCGTCGCCGGGTGGCCCGTGCCTTTGCGGCGCTGCGCTCGAAGAAGCTGTCCAACCCGTGGAAGAAGCACGACAACATCCCGCTCTGAGGAGGCGCATGACGGGCAGGCCGAGGATCACGACGCTCTTGCCCGGCGCTCTCGCCGGGCTGGTGCTGGCATTGCCCGCATCGGCTCAGGAGCTGCGGGAGGTGCCGCCGGTGCCCGATTACGGCACGGTCATGCATCCGGGCAATCTGGGTGAGGATCTGGGGCCGGGCGATGGGCCGGAGGGGACCAAGGGCGATGCGATCCCGGTCCCGTCGGGACAGAAGGTCTGGTGGATCGACGTGATCCATAACGAGGCCGGGCCGGACGGGCTGACCTATCGCTTTCGCTTCCTCGCGCCGCAGATCGGAGGGCGCAGTCCGCTGTCCTCCGATATCGCGCTGAAGGATATCGAGGCGCTGTGCAACGGGTGGGTGGTGCCGCGCCTGCCGCAGCCCGGTCCGGAGCCCGCGCAGGTGATGGTGAGCCTGTCGGACCAGATCGTGCCGTTCGGCGATGCCGCCCCCGAGGTGGTGCAATATTTCGACAGTTTTTCCGTCGAGGACGGAAACTGCGTTTGGGAGTTTTTCTGATGGCTTTGGCCGGAACCGCAGATCACAGCTTGGAGGGCATGATGCCGGGGCGCGCATACGCGCAGCCGCTCACGGCGAAATCGCGCTTTCGTGAGCAGGATTTGCAGGCTAACCTGCCCTTGGGGAAAGCAATTTCGGTCCCCGTATTGAAACGGGTCGTGCCGAACCTCGCCGAGATCGGGGCGGGCGCCCCCTTGGACAGGAGAACGACATGTCGAAAGCTCTCATCGCGCTTGGCCTCGTGGCCTTCGTCGCAGCCTGCGCACCCAAGCCTGAGCCCGCGCCGGTGGCCGTCACCACCGAGCCGACCTACACCGGCAAGTACAAATAATCTGCGTGCGGGGCGGGGCGGCAGCCGTCGCCTTGCCCCCGCGATCCCTGCGGGAGCCGTGGCGTTGTGTGATACGCCATACGGTTACCTAGCGGCAATTATCCTTCCAGAGTATGCTCTTAGCCATTCCAACAAAGAATGGGGGAGAGTGAGATGGTCCGAATTTCTCTGGGCGCGCTTGCCTGCGCGGCTCTGCTTGTGGGCTGTGCGCCCAAACCGGAGCCTGCACCTGTCACCGTTGAGCCGGTCTATACCGGCAAATATGGCGGCCCCGTCGCCAGTGGCGGCTCCTGCCGACCGACTGGACGGCTCGTCGACTCGCAATACCCGGCTTCCGTGCCCGACTGTCCGCTCGAATGCGGACCGCTCGAAACCGCGACTGCCGCAACAACGCAGCGGCCGGCACAATGTGTGCCCGAGCCGCGCGGCGGATCGACCCAACGTCAGCCGACACCTGGCACGCCAACTTCGTCGACCGACCCGACCGGTGGGAACCAGAACCGAAATCAAACGGGTCAACAATGAAGGCGTAACGCATAAGCTCAGCACGCGCCGTCCCAGCAACTTCAAAGGGGAGGGCGCGTCATGCTGAAGCATCGCGGTTTCCCGTCGCGGTTACCCTCGACGGATTATCAATTCACCATTCGCCGTGCCAACAAGAAGGGCGCGACGAAACTCATCCGGCGTGAACGCTATGCCGATCGCGGTCATGGCGATCGCAAGGCCGATGCGGGCTTCATGGCCGCGCTCTGGGCGCAGTTCGGCGAAGAACCGTTCGAGCGCGGTAATCTCGATGCGGGCCGGTTGAGCTGGCTCTTCGGGCGCGAGGTGGTGGCCGCCGAGGATCCGTTCGATCCCGAAAGCTACGAGGCGCTTCTCAAAATCGACGTGAAACGCGCGGAAGCCTCCTTCCCGGAGGTCTTCGCCGATCCCGACGCCTTCGCCTTCGATGATGACGAGGATGAGGATTGGGCATGATTTCGCTGATGTCCTGCGCGAAATGGCGGCATGCCGCCGAACCTCATGGTTGCAAGGATTTCGCCTTTGCAATCGCCGGTGCGCGCGGTCACATTGAGCGGGCAAGCCGTACTGTCCCCAACACCCGCGGCTTGTTTAATATCCCTACCCCTTCCCTATTCCTGCGGCCTGATCTTATGGTCGGGCCGCAGCTTTTTTCTTTCGGGGGTCAAGGGGGGCACCGCCAAGATGTGAAGGGGAGCGGCGATAGCTCGCCGATGGGGCTTCAGCTCGCGTTTTCGCCGTTGGCTTTTCACGGCGCCGCGATAAACTCGCGTCCAATCATAACCGCTATTGGAGGCAGTTTCCCATGCGTAAAACCCCGATCCTTCTTGTCCTTGCCGGCCTCGCTCTCGCAGGCTGCATGCAAACCGACGGCCAGCGCGCCCTCGCCGGTGCGGCCGGCGGCGCGATCATCGCGGATGCGACCGACAACAACGCGCTCACCGGCGCGGCTCTCGGCGCGCTCGCGGGCACCTATTGCGACGACGCAGGCGTCTGCCAGCGCTCGTACTAAGCACATCTGCGCGGCTCTGACCGCGTCCGATCGCTATTCGACCGCCATCGGGGCTGCGCGCTCCGGTGGCGGTTTTTCTTTTGTCTCACATCATGAACACGACACGCGGGGCGGGGGGATGCCCCTCCCGCACCGGAAGGGAAGGGCCTGACATGTTCAAGAAAATCCTGATCGCCAACCGTGGCGAGATCGCTTGCCGCGTCATCAAGTCGGCGCAGAAGATGGGGATCAAGACGGTCGCCGTCTATTCCGATGCCGATGCGCAGGCGCTGCATGTCCAGATGGCCGACGAGGCGATCCATATCGGCCCGCCGCCCGCGAACCAGTCCTATATCGTGATCGACAAGATCATGGATGCGATCCGTCAGTCGGGCGCCGAGGCGGTTCACCCGGGCTACGGCTTCCTGTCGGAAAACAAGAAGTTCGCCGAGGCGCTGGAAAAAGAGGGCGTCGCCTTCATCGGTCCGCCCTCGGGCGCGATCGAGGCGATGGGCGACAAGATCACCTCGAAGAAGCTCGCGAAAGAGGCGGGCGTGTCGACCGTGCCCGGCTATATGGGTCTGATCGCGGATGCCGATGAGGCGGTGAAGATCTCCGACGAGATCGGCTACCCGGTGATGATCAAGGCCTCCGCCGGTGGCGGCGGTAAGGGGATGCGCATCGCGTGGAATGCCGAAGAGGCGCGCGAGGGCTTCCAGTCATCTAAGAACGAGGCCGCGAACAGCTTCGGCGACGACCGTATCTTCATCGAGAAATTCGTGACGCAACCGCGCCACATCGAAATTCAGGTTCTCGCCGACAAGCACGGCAACTGCGTCTATCTGAACGAGCGCGAATGCTCGATCCAGCGCCGCAACCAGAAGGTCATCGAAGAGGCACCGTCGCCCTTCCTCGACCCCGAGACGCGCAAGGCGATGGGCGAGCAGGCCGTGGCCCTGTCGAAAGCGGTGGATTACTGCAGCGCGGGCACGGTGGAATTCATCGTCGACGGCGACAAGAACTTCTACTTCCTCGAGATGAACACCCGCCTTCAGGTGGAGCACCCGGTCACCGAGCTGATCACCGGCATCGACCTCGTCGAGCAGATGATCCGCGTGGCCGATGGCGAGAAGCTTCCGATGAAACAGGAAGATATCGGCATCAACGGCTGGGCGATCGAAAGCCGCCTCTATGCCGAGGACCCCTATCGCAACTTCCTGCCCTCGATCGGGCGTCTGACCCGCTACCGTCCGCCGGTGGAAGGCAAGACCGCTTCGGGTGGCATCGTGCGCAACGATACCGGCGTCTTCGAGGGCGGCGAGATTTCGATGTTCTACGATCCGATGATCGCCAAGCTCTGCACTTGGGCGCCGAGCCGTGGCGAGGCTATCGAAGAGATGCGTCTCGCGCTCGATATGTTCGAGGTCGAGGGCATCGGGCACAACCTGCCGTTCTGTGCGGCTGTGATGGATCACGAGCGTTTCGTGACCGGCAACATCACCACCGCCTTCATCGAAGAGGAATATCCTGAAGGGTTCAACGGCGTGACGCTGGACGAGGGGATGCTGCGCAAGGTCGCGGCGGCCACGGCGGCGATGGAGCGCGTGGCTGAGATCCGGCGTACCAAGATCTCCGGCACGCTCGGCAACCACGAGCGCAAGGTCGGCGTGGATTGGGCTGTCTCGCTTCAGGATGAGGATTTCAAGCTCAAGGTGAACGCGGATCGCCATGGTTCGACCATCATCTTCGAGGATGGCGAAGAGATGCGCGTCGAGAGCGACTGGACGCCGGGCGACCCGCTGGCCGAATTGAGCGTGAACGGAGCGCCGCTGGTGCTGAAAGTCGGCAAGATCCCGATGGGCTTCCGCATCCGGGTGCGTGGTGCCGATCTGAAGGTCCATGTCCGCACGCCGCGCCAGTTCGAGCTCGCGCAGCTGATGCCGGTGAAACTGCCGCCCGATACCTCGAAATTCCTGCTCTGCCCGATGCCGGGTCTCGTCGTGAAGATCTCGGTCGAGGAGGGCGCGGAAGTGCAGGAAGGTCAGCCGCTGGCCACCGTCGAGGCGATGAAGATGGAAAACATCCTGCGCGCCGAGAAGAAGGGCACCGTGAAGAAGATCAACGCCGAGGCGGGCGCGAGCCTTGCCGTCGACGACATCATCATGGAGTTCGAATAAGTGACGCCCGCGCCGTGGCATAGGGAGGCCGGGCGACCGGCTCACCCCGCCGCGGCGGGGCGCGATCTATTGGCGCGCGGTTTCGTGCAGGGATGTGGTCAGAAGCCGCGCTGTTCGCGGATCTCGTCGCGCCGGATCGGCATCTTGTCGATCGAGCGGACGATCTCGCGCGCGTCCCACGGGGCGGGCTTGCGCAGGTTCACCGTGCCGTCCTTGGCGATGATGACGAGGGAGAACCCGCGCGGGCGCAGCGTGCGGCGCACGTCGCTCGCCGGATCGGGCGTGGTGTCGGTGATGACGACGACGTCGCGCCGGGCCAGTTCCGCCCAATGGTCCTTCAGATACCGGATCTGCTCCTTGAAGGCCGGGTCGAGCGGGCTGTCGGCGAAGACGACGATGGGCCGTTTCTGCCAGACGAACGCGTCCAGATCCGCATCCGCCCCATCGACCGGTGCGAAGGGGGGCGTGACCTCGGGCTCTGCCACAGCGAGATCGACGGTGCTGTCCTGGGCTGCGGCCGCAAAGGGCGTCAGCGCAAGAAATGCAGCGAGTCCAAGGGATAATAGACGGGTCATGGGCTCCTCTCTCGTTCCTGATATATGCGCGCGAGCCCCCTCGCACCATGCCGGACCGTGCGAATTTTCGCCAAATGCGGCCTTTAAGCGCCCCGCAAGGACTCGCGGTGCAGACTGGCGCCGGGTTTTCGGGGCTGCGGCGGGGTGCCGCTTGGACCCGGAGCCGTGGGGGCCGGGCATGGATGTCATTTTGCATATCGGGGCGCATCGCACCGCGACGACGACGTTTCAGGCGTGGATGCTGCAAAACGCCGATGCGCTGGCCGCGGGCGGGATCGCCTATTGGGGGCCGGACCGGACGCGGGCGGGGCTGTTCTCGGGGCTGGTGAAGCGCCCCGATCTGGTGACGCCGGAGGATGGGGCGGCGCTGTCGCGGCTGCGAACCGCGCTGGAGTTCGAGCTGGACCGGCTCGCCGATCAGGGGATGCGCCATCTGGTGATCTCGGAGGAGAACCTGCTGGGCGCGATGCCGCATTGCATGGATATGCTGACGCTCTACCCGGATGCGGCGGGGCGGCTGGAGCGTGCGCGGCAGGTGCTGGACGGGCATCTGGGCGGCGTGGCGCTGTCGATGCGGCGCTATGATATGTGGTGGTCCTCGGTTCTGTCGGTGATGGCGGGGCGGGGCGCTGGCCTGCCCGATGCGCGTGGGCTTGCGCGGCTTGCCGATCATCCGCGCGGTTGGCCGGCGGTGATCGCGCAGGCGCAGACAGCCCTTGGGGCGCCTGTCACGGTGTGGAGCCATGAGGCGCTGGGGGCGGAGCCGCAGGCCCAGCTTCAGGCGCTTGTGCCGGGCGAAGGCCTGCCTGCCGGGCTGTTCGATGCCCGCAGGCAGCGCAACGCGGCCCCGGGGCGCGCGGCGCTGCGCGAGGGGCTGGTTCGCGCCGGACACCGCGTCGCGGCAGGGCCGGGGCGCTGGATGCCTTTCGATCAGGCGCAGCGCGCGCAGATGACCGCCCGCTATCTGGAGGATCTGACCTGGTTGCGCCACGCGCCGCCGGGACTGAATTTCGTGGAAATGACGGCCGAAGACGCGGGGAAGACACCCGCCGCGGCGACAGTGGAAGAAGGATTTGGCCATGACGGACAAGAAAGAGGACTGGCGTAAGCTCGCCGAGAAGGAACTGCGTGGCAGGCCGTTCGAGGGCCTGACCTGGAACACGCTCGAAGGGATCGCGGTGAAGCCGCTTTACACCGAAGAGGACGTGGAGGGGCTCGACCATCTGGGCACCATGCCGGGCCTGTCGCCCTTCACGCGCGGCCCGCGGGCTACGATGTATGCGGGCCGTCCGTGGACGATCCGGCAATATGCGGGTTTCTCGACCGCCGAGGAGTCGAACGCCTTCTACCGCAAGGCGCTCGCCGCCGGTCAGCAGGGCGTGTCGGTGGCCTTCGACCTCGCCACCCACCGCGGCTATGACAGCGATCACCCGCGCGTCGAGGGCGATGTCGGCAAGGCGGGCGTGGCGATCGACAGCGTCGAGGACATGAAGATCCTGTTCGACGGTATCCCGCTCGATCAGATTTCGGTCTCGATGACGATGAACGGCGCGGTGATCCCGATCCTCGCCAACTTCATCGTCACCGGCGAAGAGCAGGGCCATGACCGCAGCGTTCTGTCGGGCACGATCCAGAACGACATCCTCAAGGAGTTCATGGTCCGCAACACCTATATCTATCCGCCCGAGCCCTCGATGCGGATCATTGCGGATATCATCGAATACACTTCGAACGAGATGCCGCGCTTCAACTCGATCTCGATTTCCGGCTACCACATGCAGGAGGCCGGCGCGAACCTCGTGCAGGAGCTGGCCTACACGCTGGCGGACGGGCGCGAATACGTGCGCACCGCGATCAAGGCGGGGATGGATGTCGACAAGTTCGCAGGCCGTCTGAGCTTCTTCTTCGCGATCGGGATGAACTTCTTCATGGAGGCGGCCAAGCTGCGCGCGGCGCGCCTGCTGTGGAGCCGGATCATGGAAGAGTTCGAGCCGAAGAAGCCGCAAAGCTCGATGCTGCGCACCCACTGCCAGACCTCGGGCGTCTCGCTGGCCGAGCAGGATCCCTATAACAACGTGATCCGCACGGCGTACGAGGCGATGTCGGCAGCGCTTGGCGGCACCCAGTCGCTGCACACCAACGCGCTCGACGAGGCGATCGCGCTGCCCACCGAGTTCTCGGCCCGGATCGCGCGCAACACGCAGCTGATCTTGCAGGAAGAGACCGGGATCACCAACGTGGTCGATCCGCTCGCGGGCTCCTACTACGTCGAAAGCCTCACGGCGGAACTGGCCGAGAAGGCCTGGGAGCTGATCGAGGAAGTCGAGGAGATGGGCGGCATGACGAAGGCCGTGGCCTCGGGCATGCCCAAGCTGCGCATCGAGGAGACGGCCGCCCGGCGTCAGGCGCTGATCGACCGGGGCGAGGATGTCGTGGTCGGGGTGAACAAGTATCGCCGCGAGACCGAGGACGAGCTGGATATCCTCGACATCGACAATGCGAAGGTGCGCGACAACCAGATCGCGCGACTTGAGAAGATGCGGGCCAGCCGCGACGAGGCGGCCTGCGAGGCGGCGCTGACGGAACTGACGCGCCGCGCCTCCGAGGGTGGCAACCTGCTCGAAGCGGCGGTGGAAGCTGCACGCGCCCGGGCTTCTGTGGGAGAAATTTCGATGGCGATGGAAAAGGTGTTCGGACGTCACCGCGCCGAGGTGAAGACTTTGGCTGGCGTCTACGGTGCGGCCTATGACGGCGACGAGGGCTTCGCCCAGATCCAGAAGGACGTCGAGACCTTCGCCGAGGAAGAGGGCCGCCGTCCGCGGATGCTGGTGGTGAAGATGGGTCAGGACGGCCATGACCGCGGTGCCAAGGTGATCGCGACCGCCTTCGCCGATATCGGCTTCGACGTCGATGTGGGCCCGCTGTTTCAGACGCCGGAGGAAGCCGCCCAGGACGCGATCGACAACGACGTCCATGTGGTCGGGATTTCGTCGCAGGCGGCGGGTCACAAGACGCTGGCACCGAAGCTGATCGAGGCGCTCAAGGAGAAGGGCGCCGAGGATATCATCGTGATCTGCGGCGGCGTGATCCCGCAGCAGGATTACGACTACCTCAAGAAGGCCGGTGTGAAGGCGATCTTCGGGCCGGGGACCAACATCCCGCTGGCCGCGCGCGAGATCCTCGACATCGTGCGTCAGGCGCGGGCCTGAGGGGCTCACGGGAGAGGGGGCACGGGCGAGGGGGCTCTGCCCCCGCGCTGACGCGCCCCCCGGGATATTTTGACCAAGGCGAAGTTCGGGCTTTGCTTTGAATTTGGGCGGCGCGCGGGGGAACTCTGCGCGCCGCCAGTCATTTCAAAACATTGCAACGATTTAATCACAGGGCGGATTTGCGCGGGTGCATTTCCGCCGCAGCGCGGCTAGACTTGAACCATGGACAAGCCCATCTCCCTTTGGTCGCGTATCGCGCAGGCGCTCTCCGCTCTCGGGCGGGGGGAGGCGCTGTCGACGGTCTTCGACAATCTCCGCCAGCCGCCGGAACGCTCGGTCGCTTTCACCATCGCGGTGATTGCGCTCGGGGCGAAGATGGCGAAGGCCGACGGGCAGGTCACGCGCGACGAGGTGGCGGCGTTCCGGCGCATTTTCCAGATTCCGCCGGAAGAGGAAGCCAATGCCGCGCGCGTCTTCAACATGGCGCGCACCGATGTGGCGGGCTTCGACGCCTATGCCCGCAAGATCGCCAATATGTTCGGCCCCGGCGCTGATGTGCTGAAGGACGTGCTGGAGGGCCTGTTCTTCATTGCGCTGGCCGATGGCGATTACCACGAGGGCGAGGATGCCTTCCTGCTGGAGGTCGCGCGGATCTTCGGGCTCGAGGAATGCTGTTTCCGCGCGATGCGTTCGGCCTTCGTGGAGGATGCCGATCCCGATCCGTGGACCGTGCTGGAGGTCGAGCCCGGCACACCGCTTCCCGAGGTGCGCAAGGTCTGGCGCAACAAGGTGCGCGAGGCGCATCCCGACCGGGCGATTGCCCGTGGTCTGCCTGAGGAAGCCGTGCAGCTGTCTCAGGCGCGGGTTATTGCGCTCAACAAGGCCTGGGAGGAAATCCGCGCCAGCCATGCGGAGGCGTGATGCGGATCGCCACTTGGAATATCGAGTGGTTCAACAGCCTTTTCGCGCGCAACGGGACGCTTCTCGACGATAGTGAATGGTCGGCGCGCTACAATGTGACGCGCAGCCAGCAGACCGGCGCGATCGCGATCGTGATGAGCGCGCTGGAGGCCGATGTGCTTCTGGTGGTCGAGGCGCCCGACGACAATCATCGCCACAAGACGGTGGATATGCTCGAAGGCTTCGCGGAGCGGTTCGGGTTGCGCCAGCGTCGCGCGCTTTTGGGCTTTTCGAACGACACGCAGCAGGAACTGGCGCTGCTCTATGACCCCGATATCGTGACGGCGCGGCATGACCCGCAAAGCTCGGAGGCGTGGCCGCGCTTCGATGGCAGCCTGCGGATCGACCTCGATATCGATGCGCGGATGGATACGGTCACCTTTTCCAAGCCGCCCCTCGAAGTCGCGCTGGGAACGCAGAGCGGGGAAGTACTTCGGCTGATCGGCGTGCATGTGAAGTCGAAAGCCCCGCATGGCGCGACGAGCCTCGAGACAGCCACCCGCATGGCGATCGAGAACCGGCGCAAGCAATTGGCGCAGTCGATCTGGATCCGCGGCCGCGTGGAGGAACATCTCGCGGCGGGCGACAGCCTGATCGTGCTGGGGGATTTCAACGACGGTCCGGGGCTCGACGAATACGAGAAGCTGTTCGGACGCTCGGGCGTGGAGATCGTCGCGGGCGAGGGAGGCCCGGACGCGGAGCGGCTGCACGATCCTCATGCGCGGCTGTCGAAAGCGCATCATACGGCCGCAGCCCCCAGTTCCGCGCGGTTCTATCTCGTCGATCAGAAGCAGTATTTCTCGGCCATGCTGGATTACGTGATGCTCTCGCCCGATCTGGCGGCCCGGGCGAAGAAATGGCGTATCTGGCACCCGTTCGACGATCCGCATATCTACCGCGTGCCCGAATTGCGCGAGGCGCTTTTGCAGGCCTCCGATCATTTTCCCGTCTCCGTCGATATCGACTGATCGGGGGCGTGATTTTCGCGCCGCTTCAGCGTAGGATCGGAGCTATGAAACAGCCGCTTGTCCTCGCTTTGTCGCTCGCCCTTCTGGCAACGCCCGTCTCCGCGCAGGAGGAGGGCGGCGACGCTGGCGGCGATGTCGATCGCGGATTCTCCTTGCTGCAGGAGGGCGCGCAGTCGCTGTTTCGGGGGCTCATGGGCGAGATGAAGCCGCAACTCGACGAGATGCAGAAAGGCTTGGGGGAGGCCGCGGCCCAGTTGGGGCCGAAGCTGCGCCAATTCCTCGCGCTGGTCGACGACATGTCGAATTACGGCGCGCCCGAGCGGCTGCCCAATGGCGATATCATCATGCGGCGCAACGCGGACGCGCCGCCGCCGCCGCCCCTAATGACCGAGCCGCCCGAGGATGCGCCGCAGAAAGACGGCCCGAACCAAGGCGGGCCGATCGAGATCCCGGAGGGCGGGATCGAGCTTTAATCGGTGATGATCGGCTCGGCCTTCAGCGCATTCGCGAGCGAGCGGAAGCGCGACTCGGCAACCTCGCCCATCAGCGCCTTGCCGCGCTTGGTCAGCTTCAGTTCCAGCTCGCCCTTCTTGGCCGAATATTTCAGCTCGCCCGCATCGGCGGGGCTGTGGGTCGCGAACATCGAGCCGAAGCGCATCGCCTTACCCAGAACCTCGGCCTCCTGAATCTGCTCTTCCGTCAGCAGCGGCAGGAAGGGTTCCAGCCGCGATCCGCCGCGCGAGTTCTTGTAGCGGTGCAGCAGCGCCACGCCGAGCCAGATCCGCTCGGGGTGGGACATGGCGGAATAGTTCGCGCGGGTGACGTTCTCGAAACAGGCCTCGGCGCGGTAATCGGGATGGGTGCGCCACGTCGTGTCATGCAGCAGGCAGGCCGCACGGACGAGGCGAAATTTCTCGGGCGGAAGGGGCCCGAAAATCGGTTCGATGAAGGCGTGGAGCTTCTTGCCGAATCCGGGCATCCGGCTCATCACGCGCTCGGTATGGCGCGCGGCTTCCACCAGCGGATCGCGGCGGCGCAGCCGTTCGGGCATCTGTTCGTAAAGCAGCCCTTCGCGGATCCCATAGGCAGAGACGTCGATCTCCTTGGGCTCGAAGGTGGCGATCAACTCGCGCAGCACCTGGCTTGCCAGCGGGACGAGTTCCATCCGCGCCGAGGAGGTGCCGGTTTTCGCGCGCAGCTTCTCCATGTCGGATTTCCCGATCCACTCGATCGTCTCGCCCAGCTCGTCGGGCTTCATCCGGTATTCGTGCTGCACGAGGAGCGGGTAGTCGCGTCGCTCCATGTCGAGACGTGCGATGGCGCGCCACGAGCCGCCGACGAGGTAGATGCGTTCGTGTTCGGTGCCGACCTTCTCGGCCAGCTCCTGCATCGTCGCCTGAATATGGGCGGTGATCGCTTTCTTGCCGCCCGGGATCTGCTGCAGGCGGAAGGGGCCAAGCTGTGAGGTGGCGCGACGCCAGACCTTGCCGCCGCGAATCTCGGCCAATTCCATGGAGTTGCCGCCGATATCGCAGACGAGGCCCTCTGCCTCGGGCCAGCCCAGAAGCACCCCTTGCGCGGACAGCCGGGCCTCTTCCAGCCCGTCGACGATATGGACCTTGAGGCCGGTCTCTTTCTCGATCTTGCGGTGAAACTCGGGGCCGTCCTCGGCATCGCGCATCGCGGCGGTGGCGACGCAGGTGAGCGGGCCGATGTCCATCCCCTCGGCGAGCGCGGCAAAGCGTTTGAGCGCGGTCAGCCCGCGTTCGCGTCCCTCGGGATTGAGCCTGCCGGTTTCTGCCAGACCTTGGCCGAGACCCGCCATGACCTTCTCGTTGAAGAAATAGGCGGGGCTGCGCGCCGCGCCGTCAAAGACCACCATCCGGATCGAGTTGGAGCCGATATCGACGACGCCGACGCGCGAGAGCGCGCGCACGGACGGGTCATCGAAGAGAGGCTGGCCGAACGGATCCCAATCGTCGCTGTCATCAACTGCCGGCGCCGCTTTGTCTTTGCTCATCTGCCCGTCCGTTCGAGTCGTTCGCACCCAAAGCTAGGGCTAGTCGAAGCTATGGGCAAGTTCGGGAACGTCGCTTGCCCCAGCGGAACCCCGGCCCGAGAGCGAGGGGTATTCCATGAAAAACCGGTGGCAGGAGAACAGGTCCTCGCGGTCGTCGGGCAGGTGGCGGATGAACTTGCCGTCGGGCTGCAAAATCCAGCTCTGCGCCTCGTCGGCCATGTTCGCCGCCATGATCTGGCTGACGATCTGCGCCTTCACCGTGGGGTTCTTGGCCTCCACCAGCGTCTCCACCCGGCGATTGAGGTTGCGCCCCATCCAGTCGGCGGAGGAGAAGAACACCCGCGCGTCGTTCGACGGCAGGGCGTGGCCATTGCCGAAGCACACGATGCGCGAATGCTCCAGGAATCGCCCGACGATGGATTTGACGCGGATATTCTCGGACAGGCCCTTGATGCCGGGGCGGATGCCGCAGATGCCGCGGATCACAAGCGAGATTTTCACCCCCGCCTGCGACGCCCGGTAGAGCGCGTCGATCACGTCGGATTCGATCAGCGAGTTCATCTTCGCCCAGATCGCCGCGGGTTTGCCCGCCTTGGCGTGCTCGATCTCCCGGTCGATCAGGTCGAGCAGGCGCGGCTTCAGCGTTATCGGCGAGATGGCGAGGTTCTCCAGACCCTCGGGCTGCACGTAGCCCGAGAGGTAGTTGAAGACCTTGGTGGCATCGCGCCCCAGCGCCGCGTCGCAGGTGAAGAAGCTCAGATCGGTATAAATCTTCGCCGTGATCGGGTGGTAATTGCCCGTGCCGTAATGGGTATAGGTCACGAGATGATCGCCCTCGCGGCGCACCACCGTCGAGATCTTGGCGTGGGTCTTGTAGTTGATGAACCCATAGACGACATGGGCGCCCGCGCGCTCCAGACGGCGCGACTGGCGGATATTGGCGGCCTCGTCGAACCGGGCTTTCAGCTCGACCAGAGCGGTCACCGATTTGCCGTTCTCCGCCGCCTCACACAGCGAGGACACGACGGGGCTGTCCTTCGACGTCCGATAGAGCGTCTGCTTGATCGCCAGCACGTTGGGATCGTTCGCCGCCTGATCGATGAAGCGCACCACCAGATCGAAGGTCTCATAGGGATGGTGCAGAAGGATGTCCTTCTGCTTGATCGCGGCGAACATGTCGCCCTCGTGGTCCTGCACGCGTTCGGGCACACGCGGGGTGAAGGTCGGCCAGAGCAGATCGGGCCGCTCGTTCAGGATGAGTTCCTTCACATCGGCAATGCCGACCAGACCCTTTTCCTCGACCACCTCGTCGGGATCGACATGCAGCTCGCGCATCACCAGCGCCTGCAAATCTTCGGGGGCGCCGGGAGAGACCGACATGCGGATGACCTGCCCGCGGCGGCGGCGTTTCAGCGCGGTCTCGAATTCGCGCACGAGGTCTTCGGCCTCGTCCTCAACCTCCAGATCGCTGTCGCGCAGCACCCGGAACGAGCACGAGCCCACATCCTTGTAGCCCGGGAAGAGCGAGCTCAGATGCAGCATCAGAAGCTGTTCGAGCGGCAGGAACCGCGCCTCGCCCGGAAGGCGCACGAAACGGTCGATCTGCGCCGGGATCGGCAAGAGCGCCTGCAACCGGCGCTGATCGCTTTCCCGCTCCAGCTCCAGCGCGAGGCAGAAGCCGGTATTCGGGATGAAGGGGAAGGGGTGCGCGGGGTCGATCGCCAGCGGCGAGAGCACCGGGAAGACGTTGTTGAGGAAGTGATCCGAGAGGAAATCGAGATCGCGCTTGGTCAGCCGCGAGCGGCTTACGACATGGATGCCTTCGCGCTCCATCTCGCGCTTGAGCGCCGACCACGTCGCCTGCTGGGTATCCATCAGCCGCCGGGCGTTGGCGTTGATCTTCTCCAGCTGCTCGGCCGGGGTGAGCCCGTCATCGGAGGCGTTCACGTTGCTCTCGCGCACGAGCTCCATCAGGCCCGCCACGCGCACGGTGTAGAATTCGTCGAGGTTGGTGGCCGAGATCGACAGGAAGCGCACGCGTTCCAAGAGCGGCACACGCGGATTGCGCGACTCTTCCAGAACCCGCCAGTTGAAGGCCAGCCAGCTCAGTTCCCGGTTGAAGAACCGGCCCGGTCCGCTGATCTCCGACTCGGGCAGTGTGATCGGCGTGGGGAAGGGGGTCTTGAGGAAATCTGCTTGGGTCATGGCGCGCTTATCGTTGGATTTTGTAATGGCTCCGTGACAGTTTGCGCGGCTCAGTCGAGACTGTCCAGAACCTCCGCCGCCAGTCTTTGAGTGATCGCACGGCGTTGTGCGAGCGCCTGCCGATCGAGCGCCGCGACCAGTTTGCGCGCGGTCGCTAGAGAGCGGTCCATCCGCGTGACCAGCCAGCCGATCAGGTTCGGCGGCACGGTCAATTGCCGGTCCGAAAACAGCTTCACCAGAACGGCCGCCAGCAGCGCGTCATCGGGGGGCGTGATCCGCACCGTCGCGGTCGCCTCCATCCGGCTGATCAGATCGGGCAGGGTCATCCCCCAGTCGCGCGGCGGCGTGCGCGCGGTCAGCAAAAGCCGCCCGCCCTCGGCCTGCATCAGGTTGTGCAGGTGAAACAGCGCGCGCTGGCCAGCCTCATCCGCGCCGATCCTCTCGGCCCTTTCGATCACGGCGGCCCCTTTCGCGACGAGGGCAGGGGCCATCTCTTCGGTCAGATCGCGCGCGGGCAGGATGTCGGCGCCCTGTTCATCGGCCCAGATCGTCGCGAGATGCGTCTTGCCCGCCCCTTCCGGCCCGATCAGGATCATCCGGCCCAGCGGCCATGTTTCGGGCGCATCGAGGGTCGTCACCGCCAGCGCATTGGCTGGCGAGATGAAGAAGTCTTCACGCCCCTGCGCGGAACGCAGGTGCAGCGGGAAGGTCAACTGCTCGGCCATTCTCAGCTCTCGTGTTCGGTCGTCTCGGTCGCGCCCGTCACTTCCCCGGTCTCCTCGTTGATGAGAGAGATCGGCGAATGGGCTGTCGGCTCGCGCTCCGTTTGCCCTCGGTAAAGCGCCCCTTGCAGATATTGGTCGATGAAGAAGCGCGCAACCACTCCGATCACCGCAGCGACGGGAACGGCGACCAACATACCAACAAAACCGAACAAAGTGCCGAAAGCGGACAGCGCGAAGATCAGCCAGAGCGGATGCAGCCCGACCGAATCGCCCACCAGTTTCGGGGTGACGAAATTGCCTTCGAGAAATTGACCGAGCACGAAGATGCCCGCGACGATGCCGATATTGAACCACTCGCCCCAGAACTGGAACAGCGCGAGGCCGATGGCGAGCGCGCCGCCGATGATCGCCCCGATATAGGGGATGAAGGTCAGCGCGCCTGCGACCGAGCCCACCAGCAGCCCGAAATCGAGCCCCGCTGCCATCAGCGCGATCGCGTAGAAGCCGCCGAGCACGAGGCAGACCGTGACTTGACCGCGCACGAAGCCCGAGAGCACCCGGTCGATATCGCGGGCGATCGTGCGGATCGTGTGGACGTGATCGCGCGGCAGCCAGCCGTCGACCTTCGCCACCATCCGATCCCAGTCGAGCAGCATGTAGAAGGCCACGACCGGCACCACGACGATGAAGACGATGACGTTCACCAGCGTCATCGCCGAACTCAGCAGGGTCGCGGCCAATTCACCGCCCCGCGCCTTGATCGCGGTGCCGAGCGTATTGAGCGTGTCGTTCACGACCGAGTTTTGCAGGAGATTGGGGAAACGCTCGTTCAGGAAGGCCTGCAACGAGGCCAGAAGATCGGGGGCGAGGGCGACGAGCTGTCCCAACTGCCGTGCCAGCATCGGCACCACGGCCAGCGCAAGGATCACGAAAATCAGCACCGTCGCCAGCCCGATGATCGCGGTCGAAGCCGCGCGGCTCAGCCCCAGCTTCTCCAGCCGGTCTGCGAGCGGGTCGAGGAAATAGGCTATCGCGCCACCCATGATGAAGGGCAGGATGACATTGCCCAGCCACCACAGCGACAGGATCAGCACCAAGGCGGCGACGGACCAATAGGTGACTTGCTGGCGGGCAGGCAGAGCCATGCGCGGTCCTTTGTCAGTGATGCGTTCGCTCTAACGTGGCGAAATGCGGTGGGAAATCAAGTGCGGGCGCACGCGCCCCTTCCTCTTGGCGGAAATATCCCGGGGGAGGCGCGGATGCGCCGGGGGCGGAGCCCCCTCATAGGCGACACCCGCAACCTGCGCCACCATCTTGCCCAACGCCCCCGTTTCCTCTAGGCCAAACGCAACGTCTGACATCAACCCTCGAAGGACCGCTCATGCGCCTGTCCCGCTATTTTCTTCCCGTTCTCAAGGAAACCCCCGCCGAGGCCCAGATCGCCTCGCATCGGCTGATGCTGCGTGCGGGCATGATCAAGCAGCAGCAGGCCGGGATTTATTCCTGGCTGCCGATGGGCTTCAAGGTGCTGCGCCGGATCGAGCAGATCGTGCATGAAGAGCAGGCGCGTGCCGGCCACCTCGCGATCCAGATGCCGACGCTGCAATCGGCCGATCTGTGGCGCGAGTCGGGCCGCTATGACGGCTATGGCGAAGAGATGCTGCGGATCACCGACCGTCAGGGGCGCGATATGCTCTACTCGCCCACCGCCGAGGAGATGGTCACCGATATCTTCCGCGCGCATGTGTCGAGCTACAAGCAGCTGCCGCTGACGCTCTATCAGATCCAGTGGAAATTCCGCGACGAGATCCGTCCGCGCTTCGGCGTGATGCGCGGCCGCGAATTCCTGATGAAGGACGGCTACAACTTCGATCTGTCGAAGGAAGACGCGCTGCACGCCTATAACCGCCACCTCGTCAGCTACCTGCGCACCTATGAGCGCATGGGGCTGCAGGCGATCCCGATGCGTGCCGATAGCGGCCCGATCGGTGGCGATTACACCCATGAATTCCTCGTGCTGGCGGAAACGGGCGAGTCGGAGGTCTTCTACGATAGCGAGATCACCGATCTGACCTTCGGCGACCGTGAGATCGATTACGACGACGTGGCGCAGTGCCAGAGCGTGCTGGAAGAGTTCACCTCGCGCTACGCCCGCACCGACGAGACCCATGACGAGGCGGCCTTCAACGAGGTCCCGGAAGAGCGTCGCCGCGTCGCGCGCGGCATCGAGGTCGGTCAGATCTTCTATTTCGGCACGCAATATTCCGAGGCGCTGGGCGCGAGTGTCCAGACCCCGGACGGTTCGAAAGTCCCGGTCCATATGGGCTCGCACGGGATCGGCGTGAGCCGTCTCGTCGGCGCGCTCATCGAGGCGAACCACGACGACAAGGGCATCATCTGGCCCGAGGGCGTGACGCCGTTCCATGTCGGTATCGTCAACCTCAAGCAGGGCGATGTCAGCTGCGACAGCGCCTGCGAAGCGCTCTACCGCGCGTTCCTCGATCACGGGCTCGACCCGCTCTATGACGACCGCGAAGAGCGCGCAGGCGCGAAATTCGCCACCATGGACCTGATCGGTCTGCCGTGGCGCATCACCGTCGGTCCGCGCGGGATCGCGGCCAACAAGGTGGAACTGACCTGCCGCCGCACCGGCGAGAGCGAGGAGATGCCGGCGGAAGAGGCGGTCGAGAAGATCGTGAGCATCTATGCGGGGCTTTGATCTGATCATTGCTGCGGTCGCGGCGGGCCTGCTCGCCGGGCCCGCTATGGCCGAAGGCACGGGGCAGAGTGCCCGGCAGGGCCTCGTCGCGTGGTCGAGCGAGGCGCTCGGCATCTCGGCGAAAGTGCCGCAGGGCTGGACGTCGGATGAGATGCCGGGGGGCGGGATCCTGTTCTCCGCCCCCGATATCGACCCGCACAAGACCGCCCATGTCGCGCTGCGCGCCCATGCCGATCAGGGGTCTGATCTGACCGCTGCGCATGATCAGCTCCTGCACACGATCCTGCTCGATGGCGATACGGTGCTGTCGGACGATGTGACCGAGGACGGGTTTGCAATCCGCTCCAAGGACTCGTTCGGCAAGGTGACGCTGCGCAAGACCGAGCGGCTCGATTGCGCGGGTGGGGCGGTGCTCGCCTCCGTGCAGACCGATTACCCAGCCGATCTGGCCGAGGGCATGGCACCGCTTCTGGCGGATGTGCCCGGCACGTTGGGCTGCAAATAGGGGCTCTGCCCCCGCCCGTTCCGGGCTCCCCCGGGATATTTCGACCAAGCCGAAACAGGCGCGCTCTCGCCGCTATGACCGGGCGCAGGCTTGACCTTTCGACCCCGCCGCGCCAGCTTGCGCCGAATTTTCGTGGATGGAGCCGATGGCCGCACGCACTGCCCCGTTTTCCCGTTTCGAGTTCATGATCGCATGGCGCTATCTGCGCGCGCGCCGCGCCGAAGGTGGCGTCTCGGTCATGACATGGATTTCCCTGATCGGCATCGCGCTTGGCGTCGCCGCCCTGATCGCGACGCTTGCCGTGCGCGCGGGCTTCCGCGCCGAGTTCGTCTCGACCATCGTGGGATCGAACCCGCAGATCACGGTCTATTCTGCACCGATGGAAGTGGCCGAGGGCTCGGGCGTCTATTCCAAGCTGATCCGCGACTATGCCGCGCGCACCGACCGGATCAAGGCGATCCCCGGCGTGGTGAGCGCAGCCCCGGCGGTGCGCGGTCAGGCGATGGTCAGCTTCGGCGACCGCTCGAACGTGGCGGATGTTTACGGGCTGGCGCTGTCGGATCTGAAGAACATCCCCAATATCGCGCATTCCGACGACGCGCAGGGCGATATCGACAATTACGGTGAAGGTATCGCGATCGGCATCGGGATGGCGCGCGATCTGGGCGTGACGGTGGGCGACACGGTCAAGGTGATCTCGCCCAACGGGGCCAAGACGCCGTCGGGCACGAGCCCGCGGGTGAATGCCTACAAGGTCTCGTATGTCTTCTCGGCCGGGCGCTACGACATCGACCAGACGCGGCTTTATATGCCGTTCAAGGAGGCGCAGGGCTTCTTCAACCGCGAGGGCGGGGTGGACGAGATCGACGTGGATGTCGCCGATCCGGAAGGCATCGCCGAATGGGAGCCCGCGATCATGGATGCGAGCGGCAAGGGCACGCTTTTGTGGACGTGGAAGGACGCCTCTTCGAGCTTCCTGCGCGCGCTCTCGGTCGAGGATAACGTGATGTTCATCATCCTCTCGATCCTCGTGCTGATCGCCTCGATGAACATCACCTCGGGGCTGATCATGTTGGTGAAGAACAAGGGGCGCGATATCGGTATCCTGCGGACGATGGGGCTTAGCGAGGGCTCGATCCTGCGGGTCTTCTTCCTGTGCGGGGCCTTCACCGGGGTGATCGGGACGCTGGCCGGTCTGGGAATCGGGGTGCTGTTCTCGGTGAATATCGACCACGTCATGGGCTTCGTGAACTGGCTCAATGGTGGCGATGCCTGGGACCCGTCGATCCGCGGCATCTATCATCTGCCAGCGAAATTGCAGCCCTGGGACGTGACCAAGGCGGTGGCGCTGTCGCTGACGCTGAGCTTCATCGTGACCATCTTCCCGGCGCGCCGTGCTGCGCGCATGAACCCGGTGGAGGCGCTGCGCTATGAATGACGTGCTGATCTGCGAACAGTTGGAAAAGTGCTACAATCGGGGCAAGCCGAACGAGATCACGGTGCTCAAAGGTCTCGATCTGACGATTCCGAAAGGGCAGGTCGTGGCGCTGGTCGCGCCTTCGGGGGCGGGGAAATCGACGCTTCTGCATATCGCGGGGCTGCTCGACACCCCCGATTCCGGCCGGGTTCTGATCGATGGCGAAAACCTGAGCGGCGCGCGCGATGGCAAACGCACGGCGGCCCGGCGCGAGAAGCTGGGCTTCGTCTACCAGTTCCACCACCTGCTGCCGGAGTTCTCGGCGGTCGAGAATATCGTACTGCCGCAGCTGGCCAATGGCGTCAGCCGCAAGGCGGCGGAAGAGCGGGCCAAGGACCTCTTGAGCCGCGTTGGTATGGCGGGCCGGATGGATCACCGCCCCTCGGCGCTGTCGGGTGGCGAGCAGCAGCGTGTGGCGTTCTGCCGGGCGCTCGCGAACGGGCCGAGCCTGTTGCTGGCCGACGAGCCCACCGGCAATCTCGATCCGGCCACCTCGGATACGGTGTTCGACGTTCTGATGGGGCTGGTGCGCGAGACGGGTCTGTCGGCGCTGATCGCGACGCATAACATGGAGCTCGCCGCCAAGATGGACCGCGTGTTGCATCTGGATAACGGCGCGCTGGAGGAGGGGATATGATCGTTTACGGGATTTCGACCTGCGACACGGTGCGTAAGGCGCGCAAGGCGCTGGAGGCGGCCGGGCGCGATGTGGCGTTCCGCGACGTGCGGGCTGAGCCTTTGAGCGCCGCCGAGGTCGCGGAATTCGAGGCGGCCTTCGGCGACAAGATCGTCAACCGCGCCTCCACGACGTGGCGCAATCTGCCGGAGGGTGAGCGCGAAAAGCCCGTCGCCGATCTGCTGAGCGAACACCCCGCGCTGATGAAGCGCCCGGTGATCCGCGAGGGCGACAAGCTGACGCTGGGCTGGGCGAAGGCCACGCAGGCCGAGTGGCTCTGAGAGGGGAGCCCCTCATCGAAGACTGAGACAGAAAAACGGCGCGCATCCCGCGATGCGCGCCGTTTCAAATCCTTACCGTCCGATCACCCGATCAGAGCAGGACCAGATCCGATGCCGAGGAGCGGCCGTCGCGACCCGACTGCAGCTCATATTGGATCTTCTGATTGTCATCGAGCCCCTTGAGACCCGCACGCTCGACAGCAGAGATGTGCACGAACACGTCCTTGCCGCCTTCGTCGGGCGCGATGAAGCCGTAACCCTTGGTGGAATTGAACCATTTCACGGTGCCAGTGGCCATTACCGTCTTCTCCTTCGTAGTCTCCCGGCGCGATATTGCGTCCGGGCCGTGCAGCCAGTCTCTTTCGGGTCTTCCGGCTGCCTTTTTCAGAAGCGAGGCGGTAGGAAAGTCTGTAACACACGCATATTCAAGTCTCTCCGAGAATTGCGAAAATGCAATGACATTCCATGAGGGGCGTAAGCTCCTCACAGGTCTGTGAAAATTCCGGATCAGCCTGAATTTGCGGCAATTATCCGCGCAAATCGGGCGGCGTCGATTCGGTGATCAACTGCTCGACGATCTCGTCGATCGCCACCGTGGAGGTGCGGGTATCGCCGAGTTTGCGGACCGAAACCGTGCGCTCCTCGACCTCTTTCATCCCGATCGCGAAGATATAGGGGACCTTGCCGAGCGAGTGCTCGCGGACCTTGTAGTTGATCTTCTCGTTGCGGGTGTCGGCCTCGGCGCGGATACCGGCGGCGCGCAGCTTCGACGTCACTTCCAGCACGTAGTCGTCGGCGTCCGAGACGATCGACGCCACGACCACCTGACGCGGCGCGAGCCAGAGCGGCATCTTGCCGGCGAAGTTCTCGATCAGCATGCCGATGAAGCGTTCGAACGAGCCGAGCACCGCGCGGTGCAGCATCACGGGACGGTGGCGCTCGCCATCGGAGCCCACGAATTCCGCATCCAGCCGCTCGGGCAGGTTGGTGTCGACCTGCAGCGTGCCGCATTGCCAGTCGCGCCCGATCGCGTCGGTGAGCACGAATTCCAGCTTCGGCCCGTAGAACGCGCCTTCGCCTTCGAAGATCTCGTAATCGTAACCGGCGGCCTTGCAGGCATTGCCGAGCGCGGCTTCCGTGTAATCCCAGCTCTCATCGCTACCGATGCGCTTCTCGGGGCGCGTCGAGAGCTTGATGCGCCAGTCGGTGAAGCCGAGATCGTCATAGATCCCCGAAAGGAACTTGATGAACTTCTCGGTTTCCACCTCGATCTGATCCTCGGTGCAGAAGATATGCGCGTCGTCCTGCGTGAAGCCGCGCACGCGCATGATCCCGTGCAGCGCGCCCGAGGGTTCGTAGCGCGCGCAGGAGCCGAACTCGGCCATGCGGAGCGGCAGGTCGCGATAGGATTTGACGCCCTGATTGAAGATCTGCACGTGGCAGGGGCAGTTCATCGGCTTGAGCGCGTTGACCGTCTTCTCGCGCGCATGATCCTCGTCGACTTCGACGATGAACATGTTCTCCTGATAGTTCTCCCAGTGGCCCGAGGCTTCCCAGAGCTTGCGGTTCACCACCTGCGGCGTGTTCACTTCGACATAACCGTCATCGCGCTGCTTGCGGCGCATGTAGTCCTGCAGCGCGGTGTAGATGGTCCAGCCGTTCGGGTGCCAGAAGATCTGGCCCGGCGCCTCTTCCTGCATGTGGAACAGGTCCATCTCGCGGCCGAGCTTGCGGTGGTCGCGCTTGGCGGCCTCCTCCATCATCGTGACCCAGGCGTTGAGGTCCTTCTTGGTCTTGAAGGCCACGCCATAGATGCGCTGCAGCATCGGACGGCTGGAATCGCCCAGCCAATAGGCGCCCGCGACATGGGTCAGCTTGAACGCATCCGCCGGAACCTGACCGGTATGCTGCAGGTGCGGGCCGCGGCAGAGATCCTGCCAGTTGCCGTGCCAATACATCCGGATGTCCTCGCCTTGCGGGATCCGGTTGATCAGCTCGACCTTGTAGGGCTCTTCCGTCGCCAGATAGTGGTCGATCGCGTGTTTGCGGCTCCAGACCTCGGTCTTGATGGCGTCGCGCGCGTTGATGATTTCGCGCATCTTCTTCTCGATCGCGCCGAGGTCTTCGGGCGTGAAGGGCTCTTCGCGGTCGAAGTCGTAGAACCAGCCATTGTCGCGGACCGGGCCGATCGTGACCTTCACGCCGGGATAGAGCTCCTGCACGGCGCGGGCCATGATATGGGCGAGGTCGTGGCGGATCAGCTCCAGCGCGGGGCCGTCATCCTGCATCGTGTTGATGGCGACCTGCGCGTCTTCCTGGATCGGCCATTGCAGATCCCAATGCGCGCCATTGACCTGCGCGGAGATCGCTTTCTTCGCCAGCGACGGTGCGATCGAGGCGGCCACTTCGGCCGGCGTCACGCCCGCGTCGTAGTCGCGCGAATTGCCATCGGGAAAGGTGAGGGAGATCTGGGACATGTCGTCCTCCTCGTCGGTTTGGCGCCCACGGAACGCCCGGTTGCGGGATATATGCTTCCCGAGCCTTTTGCGCGGCTCGCGCGCGGCTGTCAATGGCTTGGGGCTGGGGGAGGTGTCGCAGGGGGCTCTGCCCCCGCGCTGACGCGCTCCCCCGGGAAATTTCGGCCAAGCCGAAGCTGAAAGCGTTGTGCGCGTTCGTGTTGGCAAAAATATCCCGGGGGTGAGGTGCGCAGCACCGAGGGGGCAGCGCCCCCTTGGCTATGGGCCACGAAAAAGGCGCCGCTCGGGCGCCTCTCGCTTACATCTTGTTGAGCTTGCTCTGCAGATCGGCGAGCTGTTTCTTGATCGAGTCCAACTCGCCGCGATCATCGCCGTCATCGGGCGCGGGGCCGGACGAGCCTGCCGTGCCCCAGCCGGCCATCATGTTCTGCAAGAAGGCCTGTTGCTGCGCCTGCAGCGCCTCGAAGCCCGGCATCGAGGCCATGGGATTCGGCATCTTGTTCATATTCTCGAGCATATGCGAGTGCCCCTCGCGCAGCATCTCGAAGCTGGCTGCGAGGAATTGCGGCACCACCGATTGCGCAGCCCCCGTATAGGAGCGCACCAGATCGGTCAGCACATCGACCGGCAGGACATTCTCGCCGCGGCTTTCGTGCTCGGCCACGATCTGCAGCAGATATTGCCGCGTCAGGTCGTCGCCCGATTTCAGATCGACAATCTGCACCTCGCGCCCGTCGCGGATGAATTTCGCGATGTCTTCGAGCGTCACGTAATCGCTGGTCTCGGTGTTGTAGAGACGGCGGCTGGCGTAACGCTTGATCAGCAAGGGCTTTTCGTCTTCGGCCATGTGATGCGATCCTCCCCGGATTGTGCTTGTGCAGCGATTGTGTGACGCCGCGCTGCCAAAAGCAATAAAAGAAAAAGGGCGCGCCACGAGGGCGCGCCCGAGATACGCGAGGCCGACTGGGAGGAGGAAGCCGGTGCCCGCGGTGAATTCTTACTTCGCAGCCGCCGTGGCTTTCTTCGTCGCAGCGGTCATGTCGGCGGTCGCCTTCTTGACGTTTGCGGAGGCTTCTTCCGACATGTCCTTGCCGGCAGCCATCATCAGTTCGACGGTGTCCATCTGAACCTTTTTCGCGATTTCAGCGAAAGCGGCCATGTTTTCGGCAGCCATCTCGGCCGAAGCCGACGCGAAGTCGCTCATCGCCTTGGCGTAATCGGCGGGCTCTTCCTTGGTTTTGGTCAGGTCGCCCATCTTGTCGATGGTGCCCTTGGTCCATTTGGTCGAGATTTCGGTCGACTTGCCGGCAGCTTCAAGCGCCACCTGCGACATCTTCTCGCCCAGAGCCGCTTGCGATTTGAAAGCGTCTTGGAATTTCGAGGTGTCGACGGGGAAGGACGCCATCATGTCCTGCATGATCTTGGTGTAGTCTTGGGTCTTAGCCATGTGAGTGCTCCGTTGGGTTGGGGCCCGTGGTCTGGAACGTTGGCGGGGCCCTTTGGGTTACGCAACGTATATACATGCTGCGGCGCAGCATTTCAAGAGAAGAATTGCTGCGCCGCAGAAATTTTCAACCCGAGCGGGAAAGTTATATCTTAACCATCTCTTTGACATAAGTGCCGGGCGCATCGGCCAAAACCGGGTGCTCCGCGTCACCGGGCTGGCGTGCGGGCACCATCGCGCCGGACTTCTTGGCCAGCCATTCGCCCCAACGCGGCCACCAGCTTCCCTCGTGGAACTCCGCCTGCGCTTTCCACTCGTTGGGATTCGCGACCGGCGCCTCAGAGGTGTAGTGGCCATATTTCTTCTTGCTGGGCGGGTTCACGATCCCGGCGATATGGCCCGATTGCGACAGGATGAAGGTCTTGTCCTTCGATCCCATCTTCGCGACCCCGTTGAACGAGGCGACCCAGGGCGCGATGTGATCGGTCTCGCAGGCGATCGCCATCAGCGGCACGTTCACGTCCGAGACCTTGACCGTCTCTCCCAGCACCTCGAACCCGTCGCGTGCGAAGCGATCCTTCTGGCAGAGCCCGCGCAGATACTCGACCGCCATCTTGCCCGGCAGGTTCGTCGAGTCGCCGTTCCAGAACAGCAGATCGAAGGCGGGCGGGGATTCCCCCATCATGTAGCTGCGGATCGCGGGTCGGTAGATCAGATCGTTCGAGCGCAGGTAGGAGAAGGTGCGCGACATGAAGTAGCTGTCGAGCACGCCGTCGGCCTTGCATTGCCGCTCGATCCCGTCGACGAAATCGTCCTGCAGGAAGACCGCGAATTCGCCCTGGTCCGAGAAGTCGGTGAGCGTGGTGAAGAAGGTGGCCGAGTTGATCGACTTGTCCTTGCGCTTGTTCAGCAGGCCCAGCGTCAGCGAGAGCGTGGTGCCCGCGATGCAATAGCCGACCGCGTTGACCTTCTTCTCGCCGGTGATCTTCTTCACCTCGTCGATCGCGGTCAGATAGCCCTCCTGCACGTAGTCATCCATGCCGACATCGGCATAGCTCTGATCGGGGTTCTTCCAGCTGACCACGAAGAGGGTGAAGCCCTGATCGACGATCCAGCGGATCAGCGAGTTCTGCGGCTTCAGGTCCATGATGTAGAAGCGGTTGATCCAGGGCGGGAAGATCACCAGCGGGGTCTTGTGAACCTTTTCGGTGGTCGGCGTGTACTGGATCAGCTCGAACAGGCGGTTGCGATAGACCACCGCGCCCTCGGCGGTGCCGATATTCTCGCCCACGGTGAAGGCGTCCTTGTCGGCCAGCGTCACCAGCAGGTCGCCGCGGTTCGCTTCGATGTCGCGCACGAGGTTCTCGAGCCCTTTCACGAGGCTCTCGCCCTCGGTCTCGATCGCCTTCTCCAGCGCGTCGGGGTTGGTGGCGAGGAAATTCGTGGGCGCCATCAGGTCGATGATCTGGCGCGAGAAGTAGTTCAGTCGCTGACGGTCCACCGGGTCGAGATCGTCGAGCTTGTCGACCGCCTCTTTCACGCCTTTGGCCGCGATCAGATACTGCTGTTTGATGTAGTTGAAATAGGGGTGGCTGTCCCAGAGCGGATTGGCGAAGCGCGGGTCGGACGGGCCGGGATCTTCCGGTGGGCGGAACGCGCCCTTGGCGAGCGCCTCCTGCGCTTCGAGGTAATGCTTCATCGCCTGACCCCAGTAATTCACCTGGGCTTCGAGGATTTTCGACGGCTTTTCGAGCCACTCGTTCATCATGGCTGCGGAGGACGTCATGTAGAGATCGGCGCCGGGGCCTTCGAGGGCCGGGTTCATCGGTCGCTTATGCGCGATCGCATCGACCATGCGCTCGGTCAGTTCTTCGATGCGGGCCAGATTGTCCTGCATTTTCTGCGACGCAGCGATTTTGTCCGTCTCCTCGGTTGTCATAAATGATATTCCTCCCTATCCTCTGCACCAGCATAATATCGCCGCAGTCTTGGGGTAAAGCGGCGTTTCCATTGCCGAGTGAGTGCGTGGCCCGCCCCGAGGAGTTGTATATGAAAACGATCATGTCCTACGACCTGATGGAGACCTTCAGGAACACGAACGAGTGGATGGGCGCCTCGGCGCGCGCCATGGCGTCCTACCCGGTCTGGGGGCTCGCCCCGCATCCGATGTTCAAGATCATGTCGGCCTGGGGCCGGGTGACGGAGCGTTCGTTCGCACGGATGGTGATCAAGCCCGATTGGGGCATCCATTCGATCGCGGCCGAGGACGGGCGCGATCACCTCGTCGAGGTCGAGACCGTGCTCGACAAGCCCTTCGGCAGCCTCGTGCATTTCAACGTCCACGGCCGCGAGCCGATGGAGCGCCGCATCCTGCTGGTGGCGCCGATGTCGGGCCATTACGCGACGCTGCTGCGTTCGACCGTGGCCTCGCTGCTGCCCGATGCGGACGTATGGGTGACCGATTGGCATAATGCGCGCGACATCCCCGTCTCTGAGGGCAAGTTCGATATCGAGGACTACACCCTCTACCTTGTCGATTTCATGAAGAAGATGGGCCCTGACTGCAACGTGATCGCCGTGTGTCAGCCGGCACCGCTCGCGCTGGCCGCCACTGCCTATCTGGCCGCTGAAGACCCGGCTGCGCAGCCGCGCACGCTGACCCTGATCGGCGGGCCGATCGATCCCGACGCGAAGGCGACCGAGGTTACCGATTTCGGGCGCCGCGTCACGATGGGCCAGCTCGAGCAGATGGTGATCCAGCGCGTCGGCTTCAAATACAAGGGCGCGGGCCGTCTGGTCTATCCGGGCCTGATGCAGCTCGCCTCGTTCATCTCGATGAACATGGACAAGCACGCGCAGGCCTTCCAGGAAAAGATCTGGAGCGAGGCGCAGGGCGAAGGCTCCGAGCATGACAAGCATTACCGCTTCTACGACGAGTATCTCGCGGTGATGGATATGACGGCGGAGTTCTACCTCTCGACGGTGGAGCGCATCTTCAAGGGCCTCGAGATCGCCCAGAACCGCTTCGAGGTCGGCGGCAAGATGGTCGATATCTCGAAGATCACCAAGGTCGCGGTGAAAACCGTGGAGGGCGAGAAGGACGATATCTCCGCCCCCGGTCAATGCGTCGCCGCCCTCGATCTGTGCTCGGGCGTGCCGGATTCGATGAAACAGCAACACCTCGAGCCCGGGGCAGGCCATTACGGCATCTTCGCAGGGTCGCATTGGCGCAACAACATCCGCCCGCTGGTCCTCGATTTTATCGACGAGAACGCCGACAACCCGGCGCCCGGGAAGGGGAAACCTGCGACGGTCACGCCGATCCGCAAGAAGAAGGTGAAGACGGCCGAGGCGGGGTGAGGCTTCGACCTTCGCGAAATTGAAAACGCCGCTCCGAGGGGGCGGCGTTTTTCCTTAGAGAATGAATGGAGACGGTTAAGTCTTCCTTCGATTTGCCTCGAACTTGTCCCAGACATGCATGCGGCCTTTTTGTCGAGCATCGGCCAGAAACATTTTTCGACGCGCATCGCTGTGTTCGAGGTTTCGGTATTTGCCCTTGGAAAATTTTGGCCAATCAATAGCTAATCCCAATTTTACCATTTCGGCGGAGAGATCGCGCCCATCGGGCAAGTAGCAGCGCGCAACCGTTCTACCATGACGATCGGTTTCCGTCACCTCGGCGCGAATGGTGTGCCCCTTGCACAATGTATGGAGAGCCCATTTCGCTTTCTTTCCATAAGGGTGATTAAGCTCAGGCGCGTCGATGCCGAAGAGACGGATTTGGGTCCGATTGATTTTAATCGTATCGCCGTCGGTGATGTAGGCGCCGCCCGTGATCACGATGGGCTCAGCGAGATGCTTGGATGTCGATACGTCGAAGTGACTGGGCCGTTTCGCAGCTATCTGTGTAACTGAGGAGCGCTTTGGGGTCTCTCTTGACGCGGGGTGGCGTTTGCCGCTCTCCTCCTTATTTCTTGCCCAAACGACAAAAAGAAATAGCGCGAAAAAAATCGCCGCTAAGATAAATTCACCCATACCCAACCCTTCAACGCATGAAAGCTCGCCAATGCAAACCGCCCACGGTCGAGATGTTACGTTAGGTTAAGGAGTCTGGCAACTTTGCTTAAATTGCGACAGCAGGTGCGCGATAATCGAATACTTCTTTCCCGCTATTAGCCTCACGCCAGCAATAACGGCGCCTCCAGCCAGTCGCGCAGGCCTTGGGTGATCTTCTCGGGCTGCTCCAGCGGGCTCAGGTGGCCTGCGCCGAGGATCAGGCGGAATTCGGCGTGGGGCATCAGCTCGGCGAGGAATTCGTGGCGGCGCGGCGGGCAGATCTTGTCGTATTCGCCGCACATCAGCAGCGCGCGGGTTTTCGTGGCGCGCAGCGTGCGTTGCAAGTCGGGGCGGCGCATCAGGGCGCGCGATTGCGCTTCGAACGTGTCGGCGCCCAAGCCTGCCGCCATCTCCAGCATCATCGCCTGAATTTCCGCACGACCGGGATCGGGGGCGAGGCTTTCGGCGGGGATCTCTTCCAGCATCATCTCGTCGAGCCGCCCGGTGAGCGCCTTCACGATCCGGGTCTCGCGCGCGGCGGCGATCTGCGGCATCTCGGGCAGGGGGGAGACGTCGAGCAGCGCGACCTGGCTCACGCGGTCGGGAGCGCGGCGCAGGATCTCGATTGCGACCACCGCGCCCAGCCAATGCCCGACCAGCGCGAATTGCGGCGGGGCCTCGTCCAGCACCCTCTGCGCCATGTCTTCGATGGTCGCGCCACGCAGCCGCGCCACCATTACCGAGCGCTCGGAAGACAGCTCTTGCAGCGGGTGCCAGAACAGCCGTGCGTCGCACATGAATCCGGGTAGAAAGACCAGCGGGTCGCT
Organism: Thioclava sp. F36-7; assembly: GCF_002020075.1. Lineage (NCBI taxonomy): Bacteria > Pseudomonadati > Pseudomonadota > Alphaproteobacteria > Rhodobacterales > Paracoccaceae > Thioclava > Thioclava sp. F36-7. Next base: position 136,530 of record NZ_MPZR01000008.1, read on the forward strand.
TGGCATCGCTCGAAACCTCAATCGCGGCGCGTTTTCGCGCTTCTCGCGTCGAGTGTGCCGCAAGGGCCGAGGTCAAGCAAATCGAAATGCCGCAAGCAGCGGATCACAGCCGGGCCAGCACCTCCGACAGCGCGGTCTCGATCAGCGCGAGGCAGTCCGGGTCCGAGAAACGGTGATCGGCGCCTTTGACCAGGGTCAGGCGCATGTCCTCGCCCTCGGCATGCTCCAGCAGCCGGATCGCGGTCTCGGTGCTGACGGCCTCGTCGGCGGTGCCTTGCAAGAAGCGCGTGGGGAAGGGCAGCGCCAGCGGGCTGCGCAGCACCAGCCGCTCGCGGCCCTCGTTGATCAGGCGGCGCGTGATGACATAGGGCTCGCCGTAATCCGAGGGAATGGCGATGGAGCCTTCGCTTTCCAGCTTGTGCCGGGTTTCCTTGTCGAAGCTCGCCCAATAGCCGTCTTCGGTGAAATCGGGGGCGGCGGCGATGGTGACGAGGCCTGCGACTTTCTCGGGATGTTCGCGCGCCATCAGGAGCGAGATCCAGCCGCCCATCGAGGAGCCCACGAGGATCTGCGGGCCTTCGGTCTTGGCCATGATCACGTCGCGCGCATCCTCGAACCAGTCGCCGATGGCGCCGTCCTCGAACGCGCCGTCCGAGACACCGTGGCCGGAATAGTCGAAGCGCAGGAAGGCGCGGCCTTCGCGCTTCGCCCAATCCTCGAGCGCCAGCGCTTTCGTGCCTTCCATGTCGGATTTGAACCCGCCGAGGAACACCACGCCCGGCCCTTTGCCTGGCGTCAGGTTATAGGCGATGCGGCGGCCTTCTTGGGTCTCGAAATACTCGGTCATCTGCGCTCCCTGCGATCTGTTCGCGCCCAGCCTATCGGGCGGCGCGGGTGGCCTCAACCTGTCCGCTTGCGCTCAGTGCGCGGGCTTTTCCTTGCCGGTGACGGCGCGGTAGATCGGCTGGATGATCCGGGTGACGACCGGGATCAGGACGAGCCCGTAGATCAGACCGAAGATGCCGTCGAAGAACGCGGTGACGGCCCAGCTGACGAAGCCTTCGGCGGTGCCCGCCGCATGGGCTGCGGCCTCGGCCTGATGGTGGATCCAGTCGTAGGGCGCGTGCCAGCCGAGCTCTGCCAGACCGTGCAGCACGATATTGCCGCCGACCCAGATCATCGCGGCGGTGCCGACGATCATCAGCAATTGCATCAATCTGGGCATCACATGCACGATGCCACGCCCGAGTGCGCGCGTAGGTCCGAGCTTGCCATTCTCGGCCAGCCAGAGCCCCGCATCATCGGCTTTCACGATCAGAGCGACCGAGCCATAGACCACCACCGTCACGCCGATGCCGATGATTGCAAGCGCGATCGCCTCCATCCAGATCGGCTGGCCCGAGGGCAGGGCGGCGAGGCCGATCGTCATGATCTCGGCGGAGAGGATGAAATCGGTCTTCACCGCGGATTTGACGCGCTTTTCCTCGAGATGGTCAGCGGTTTCTGCGGCGACATGGCCCTCGGCATCGGGCTCATGCGGTTTGAACAGGTGATAGACCTTCTCCGCGCCTTCGAAACATAGGTAGGATCCGCCCAGCATCAGCAAGGGTGTGATCAGCCACGGCGCGAAGGCAGACAGCAGCAGGGCCGCTGGCAGCAGGAAGATCAGCTTGTTCTTGATCGAGCCGAGCGCGATTTTCCCGACGATCGGCAATTCGCGGGCGGGCTTGAAGCCGTGGACATATTTCGGCGTCACGGCGGCATCGTCGATCAGCGCGCCGGCTGCCTTGGAGCCCGCCTTGGCCGCCTGACCTGCCGCGTCGTCGATCGAGGTCGCCGCCACCTTGGCGATCCCCGCCACGTCATCCAGCAATGCCAGCAAGCCACTCATCGCAAACCCTTTCCCAATCACGCCCGCGTGAGCCTAGGGCGCGTCTCCCCAAGCCACAAGTGCGAAGACTTGTTCCCGAATTCTTTCCGTCCCGACATGAAAAAGGCGCCCGAAGGCGCCTTGATCGGAATGGTTTGAAAGGCTTACAGCCCCAGCTTCTGCGCGACGATCTGGTTGACCGCCTTTGGGTTGGCCTTGCCGCCCGAGGCCTTGATGACCTGACCGACGAACCAGCCAGCCAGCTTGGGGTTGGCCTTGGCCTTCTCGACCTGATCGGGATTGGCGGCAATCACCTCGTCCACGGCGGCCTCGATGGCGCCGGTATCGGTGACCTGAATCATGCCGCGCTCTTCCACGATCTTCTCGGGGTCGCCGCCCTCAGTATAGACGATCTCGAAGAGGTCCTTCGCGATCTTGCCCGAGATCTTGTCGGATTTGATCAGCCGGATGATCGCACCAAGCTGCGCGGCATCGACCGGGCTCGACGAGATGTCGTGGTCTTCCTTCTTCAGGCGACCGAACAGCTCGTTGATGACCCAGTTCGCGGCGAGCTTGCCGTCACCGGCCTCGGCCACCACGGCCTCGAAGTAATCCGCGTTCTCGACCTCTGCGGTCAGCACCGAGGCGTCATATTCCGACAGGCCCAGCTCCTTGACGAAGCGCGCCTTCTTCTCGTCCGGCAGCTCCGGCATGGACGCGCCGATATCGTCGACCCAAGCCTGCTCGATTTCCAGCGGCAGCAGGTCGGGGCAGGGGAAGTAGCGGTAATCATGCGCTTCTTCCTTCGAACGCATCGAGCGCGTCTCGCCCTTGTCGGGATCGTAGAGGCGGGTTTCCTGCACCACTTCGCCGCCGTCTTCGACGATGGCGATCTGGCGACGCGCCTCGTATTCGATCGCCTGCTGAATGAAGCGCATCGAGTTCATGTTCTTGATCTCGCAGCGCGTGCCGAGATGGCTGAAATCCTGCGTTTCCTGATATTTCTCGTAAGCGCCCGGTTTGCAGATCGAGACGTTGACGTCGGCGCGCAGGTTGCCGTTTTGCATGTTGCCGTCGCAGGTGCCCAGATAACGCAGGATCTGGCGCAGCTTGCCGACATAGGCGGCCGCTTCCTCGGGGCCGCGGATGTCGGGGCGCGAGACGATTTCCATCAGCGCGACGCCGGTGCGGTTGAGGTCCACGAAGGACATATGCGGGTCCATGTCGTGGATCGACTTGCCCGCATCCTGCTCGAGGTGGATGCGCTCGATCCGGACCTTGCGGGCGACGCCCGGGCCCATGTCGACGATGATTTCGCCCTCGCCCACGATGGGGTGGTAGAGCTGGCTGATCTGGTAGCCCTGCGGCAGGTCCGGGTAGAAATAGTTCTTCCGGTCGAAGGCCGAGCGCAGGTTGATATCGGCTTTGAGGCCCAGCCCGGTGCGCACGGCTTGCGCCACGCAGAACTCGTTGATCACCGGCAGCATCCCCGGCATCGCCGCGTCCACGAAGGCCACGTTCGAGTTCGGCTCTGCGCCGAACTTGGTCGAGGCGCCCGAGAACAGCTTGGCTTTCGAGGCCACCTGCGCGTGGACTTCAAGCCCGATCACCAGCTCCCAATCCGATTTGGCACCGGCAATGACCTTGGGTTCGGGGGCTTGGAATTCGAGATGGTCGAGCATGTCCACATCCTGTCAGTAAAGGCTTGGGCAAGCTTCTAGGACAGGGCAGGGGCGGGAGCAAGAGGGCGACCGCCCCGGATTGGGGATCAGACCACCGGCACCCCATAGGATTCGAAAATCGCGCTGAGCCGGTCGAGCGGCGGCGTGGCCTCTCGTGGCAGGTAGGCGCGACGCCCGTCGCGCAGCGTGACCATGCATTCGTCGCCCGCAAGCTTGCGCCGCCGCAGCCGCGCCGAGTCGATCTGCGCAAGCGGGAACGTGCCCAATTGCCGCCCGTTGCGATAGACCTCCATTCGCGCAGGCGTGATCCGCAGCAGCCCCGAGCGGTTGCGCATCAGCTTGTACAAAGTGAGGGCGAGATAGATCCACGCGGCGACATGAATCCAGGTCGTCGCAGTCAGTTTCATTGCGCCGTAAAGCAGCGCCATCCCGAAGGCGAGGGCGAGATAGCCTCCCGCCCGTCGGGCCTGGTGTCGGTATTCAAATTCATTGTCGTCCATGGTCGAGCCCATCCGCGAAATTGCGTAACGCCCGCAAGGCGCGGGCGTCCGCGTTTCGTAGCTCGCGAACCCGGCACGGATGGGCCGAAAATACGGCCAATCCGTGGTGAGATGGGTGGGCCCAAGGGCGCTGAGCGGAAATTAGCTCAACAGACGCTGCGTCATCTCCGACAGGTCGCGGCTGAGGCCCGGCTGGGCGGCGATCCGTTCCAGCTCGCCGCGCATCTCCTCGCGCCGACCTTCGTCATAGCGCGTCCACGTCTCGAAAGCGGTGGACATGCGGGCGGCGACCTGCGGATTGACCGGATCGAGCTTCAGGAGCCAGTCGGCATAGAAGCGATAGCTCGCCCCGTCCGCGCGGTGGAAGCCCGCGTGATTGCCCGACAGCCCAGCCATCAGCGCGCGGAAGCGGTTCGGTGTCTTCCACGTGAAGAGCGGATCGTCGGTCAGCGCCTCGGCGCGCTCCAGCGCCATTTCGGGCGGGCAATTGGCCAGCTGGACGAGGAACCACTTGTCCATCACCAGCCGGTCGCCCTGCCAGCGGTCGCGGAATTCGGCCATGGCCGCGGCGTCCTGCCCGGTCTGCACCAGTGCTGCGAGCGCGCCGAGGCTTTCGGTCATGTTCTCGGCCGAGGCGAAAAGCGCCCCCGCCCGAGCCCCACCGTCGATACGGTTCAGAAGCCGCAGGACCGCAAGGCGCAGCGCACGCGGACCGGCCTGCTCGGGATCGGAGCTATAGGGGCCCGTCGCTTCGGTGCTGGTGAAGATTTCGGCCAGAAGCGTCTTATGCGCAGTAGCCAGATCGCGGGCGAGCCCTTCGCGCGCCGCGTAGATCGCCGCGGGATCGGGCGTCTCGCCCTGATCGTAGAGCGCCTGCGCGATGCTGTCCTCGGAGGGCAGGTTCAGGCACAGTGCACGGAAGGCCGGATCGGCGGTCTCGTCGCGCAGGAGCGCCCCGATCGCATCGGAGAAGGACGCGTCGGTTTCCTGTCCCAGCACCCGGCCGATCAGCACTTTCTGGGCCAGCGCGCGGCCGGCTTCCCAGCGGTTGAACGGGTCGCGGTCGTGGGTCAGCAGGAAGGCCAGCTCGGACGTGTCGACGTCGCGCTCCAGCCGCACGGGGGCGGAAAAGTCGCGCAGGATCGAGGGCACGGGGCGCGTCGCGAGCCCGTCGAATGTGAAGCTCTGTTTCGCCTCGGTCATCTCCAGCACGGTGGAGGGCAGGACCTCGTCGCCATTCTCGGACAGAAGGCCGACTTCGATCGGGATGTGGCGCGGAAGCTTCTCCGACTGGCCGGGAGTGGGGCGCGTTTCCTGTTCGAATTCAAGCGTGTACGTGCCGTCCTTGAAGCTGTCGCGCACCCGCAGGGTCGGCGTGCCCGCATCGGTATACCAGCGCTTGAACTGGCTCAGATCGCGGCCCGAGCTGTCCTCGAAGACCTTCAGCCAGTCTTCGATCGTGCAGGCCTGCCCGTCATGGCGCTCGAAATAGAGATCCAGCGCGGCGCGGTAGCCCTCTGCGCCCAGCAAGCGGTGCAGCATGCCCACGATCTCGGCGCCCTTCTCATAGACGGTCGCGGTGTAGAAGTTGTTGATCTCGCGGTAATGATCGGGGCGCGGTGGGTGCGAGAGCGGGCCGCGATCCTCGCGGAACTGTCGTCCGCGCAGCGAGAGGACATCGTCGATCCGCTTCGTCGCATGGCCGCGCATGTCGCCGGTGAACTGCTGGTCGCGATAGACTGTCAGCCCCTCTTTCAGGCACAGCTGGAACCAGTCGCGACAGGTGATCCGGTTGCCGGTCCAGTTGTGGAAATACTCATGGGCGATGATACCCTCGATACGCTCGTAATCGGCGTCTGTCGCGGTCTCGGGCGAGGCGAGAACCCATTTGGAGTTGAAAATGTTCAACCCCTTGTTCTCCATCGCGCCCATATTGAAGTCATCGACGGCGACGATGTTGAAAATGTCCAAGTCGTATTCGCGCCCATAGGCCTCTTCGTCCCAGCGCATCGAACGGTGGAGCGCCTGCAGGGCGAAGTCGCAGCGGTCCTCGTCGCCCGGACGGACCCAGATATTCGTCGCGACCTCGCGGCCCGACATCGTGGTGAATGTACCCGAATGTGCGCGCAGATCGCCCGCGACCAGCGCGAAGAGATAGGCGGGCTTGGGCCACGGATCGACCCATTCGGCATAGCCCTCGCGGCTCTCGACGAGATCGCCATTCGCCAGCAGCACCGGCTGGTCGCCGGTGATCGTGACGTGGAAGCGCGCCATCACATCGGGGCGGTCCGGGTAGTAGGTGATCTTGCGGAAGCCCTCGGCCTCGCATTGCGTGCAATACATGCCGTTGGACATATAAAGCCCTTCGAGTGCGGTATTCTTCGACGGTGCGATCCGCGTGACGGTTTCCAGCGTGAAGGCCTGAGACGGCAGAACATGCGCCGGGATCGTCAGGCCCGTCTTGCTAAGTTCGTAGTCGTCCGGCGTCAGCGCGCGCCCGTCCACTGCGACCGAGACAAGCTCCAGATCTTCGCCATCGAGTTCCAGCGCGGCCGCCTCCTGCCGGGGCGAGAAGGCGAGACGCGCGCGCACCTCGGTCGCGTCCGGGTCGAGCGTGAAATCAAGCCGCACGGTCTCGAGGGTGAAGGGGTAGGGGCGGTAGTCGCTCAGGCGCTTGGCAGGGGCGTCGGCAGCCGTCAGTTCAGCGGACATTCTAACGATATTCCTAATTAACTTCGGGTTATTTCAGGTGGCGCGCGCCCGAGCGAAAGCAAGTTCGCCTTTGCGTGAGCAGCACCTCTGATGTTCGGCGGGCGCGACCCGGTCTTGGCGTCGCTGTCCCGCAGCTGGCGGAACAGTATCTGCCCCGCTCGGGGTTTTCAAAGCGGTTTCGCGGACTGCTCTGAGAGACGCGTGGCAGGCCGGGCGAACCTGAAGCGGGTGGGTTGCGTTACCTGAGGTGAAGGGGGCGGCTTGGCGCGAGGTCGCGACCGCCCCGACATGGAATTTGGAAAGATGGAAGGAGGACATCCGATGTCCGCACCCGATACCAATATGAAGACCCAGAAGAAGAGACACGCCCCCGCCCTGATCGGGATCGCGATCGTCGCGGTGCTGGGCGTGGCGGTGATCCTGGTCTGGATCGCGATGGCCACAGATACCTCGGAGCCCGCGGCAAGCGATGCAAGTCAGGCCGAGGTCACGACGCAACCCGCGCCGGAGACCGAGGGTGTCGTGCGTTCGGAGCCGCCGGCGAAGCCGCTGGACGGGATTGGTCTGTCCACCACGCAAGCGCCCGAGACGACCGGTGTCGGCAATGTTGAAAGCAATGGCGACGCGACGGAGGCCGACCCGGTCCAGCAGTGAGCTCGGACGGGTCGCGCACGGCTGCATCGCTCCCGTTTCCGTGAGCCGCTGGCCTTTTTACGCCCTTTCACCGTCTTAGCGTCTTCCCGCCCGCGACAGGCAATCCGCTGGACATTCACGCTCAGCGGTTTCATCTAGTACGCGTCTAAGAAAACCGGGAGGGCACAATGGCACAGCGGGTCGCACGTAACGAACTGCAGGTGGCGGTCGAACTGGCCGCCTTCATCGAGGATCAGGCTTTGCCGGGGACCGGCGTCGCGCCGGAGCGCTTCTGGGAAGGGCTGTCGGACCTGCTGCATACGCAGGGGCAGAAGAACCGCGCACTTCTGGAGACGCGCGAGTCGATCCAGTCCAAGCTCGACGACTGGCACGCGCATCACCGCGCCGAAGGCTTTGATTTCGAAGATTATAAATCCTTCCTGAAAGAGATCGGCTACCTCCTGCCCGAAGGCGACGACTTCAAGATCGAGACGCCGGAAACCGATCCCGAATTCGCCACCGTCTGCGGTCCGCAGCTCGTCGTGCCGATCACCAATGCGCGCTATGCGCTCAACGCCGCGAATGCGCGCTGGGGCAGCCTTTACGACGCGCTTTACGGGACCGACGCGCTTGGCGATCTGCCGCTGGGCAAGGGCTATGACCCCGAGCGTGGCGCCCGCGTGATCGAGCGCGCGAAGGCATTTCTCGACGAGGCGGTGCCGCTTGCAGGCGGCAGCTGGACCGGCGTGACCGCGCTGCGCGTCGAGAACGGCGTCTTCTTCGTGGAGAACGCGGTGGGCGAAACCGGGCTGGCCGATCCGGCGCAGTTCCTCGGGTTCAACATTTCCGACGAGGGCGCGCTGTCCGAGGTTCTGCTGGAAAATAACGGGCTGCATCTCGTGATCGAGATCGACCCGACCACCGAGGTGGGGCAGGCCGATCCCGCCGATATCGCCGATGTCATCCTCGAGGCCGCGATCAGCACGATCATGGATTGCGAGGACTCGGTCGCCTGCGTCGATGCCGAGGACAAGGTTCAGGCCTATGGCAACTGGCTGGGCCTGATGAAAGGCGATCTGCGCGAAAACGTCGTGAAGAACGGCGAGAAGACGATCCGTCGGCTCGAAGGCGATTACCAGTTCACCGGCGGCGGCGGTGAGGTGATCACCCTAAAAGGGCGTTCGCTGATGCTGGTGCGCAATGTCGGCCACCTGATGACTACGCCCGCGATCCTGACCCGCGACGGTGAAGAGGCCTTCGAGGGCCTAATGGACGCGATGGTCACCACGCTTTGTGCGATGCATGACCTCAAGAAGACCGAAGGTCCGCGCAACTCGGTCACCGGCTCGGTCTATGTGGTGAAGCCGAAGATGCACGGCCCCGAAGAGGTCGCCTTCGCGACCGAGATCTTCGACAAAGTCGAAGAGGTTCTGGGCCTGCCGCGTTACACGGTGAAGCTGGGCATCATGGACGAGGAGCGCCGCACCTCGGTCAATCTCAAGGAATGCATCCGCGCCGCGAAGAACCGCGTGGCCTTCATCAACACGGGCTTCCTCGATCGCACGGGCGACGAGATTTACACCTCGATGCAGGCCGGTCCGATGCTCGCCAAGGGCGAGATGAAGGGCCAGCCGTGGATCGAAGCCTATGAGGATCGCAACGTCGATATCGGGCTGGCCTGCGGGCTGGCGGGCAAGGCGCAGATCGGCAAAGGCATGTGGGCGATGCCCGACCGGATGGCCGATATGCTCGAGGCCAAGGTCAATCATCCGCTCGCGGGTGCGAACTGCGCCTGGGTGCCGTCGCCGACGGCGGCCACGCTGCATGCCACGCATTACCACAAGGTCGATGTGAAGCGTCGCCAGCAGGAGATCGCCGCGATGAACCGCCCGGCGCGGCTCGACGATCTGCTGACGATCCCGCTCGCACGCGGGAAGAACTACTCGGAAGAGGAAATCCGCACCGAGATCGAGAACAACGCGCAGGGCATCCTCGGCTATGTCGTGCGCTGGGTCGATCAGGGTGTCGGCTGCTCGAAGGTGCCCGACATCCACGACGTGGGCCTGATGGAAGACCGCGCGACCTGCCGGATTTCCAGCCAGGCGATCGCGAACTGGCTCGAACATGGGCTGGTCAGCGAGGGTCAGGTGATGGAGGCGCTGCGCAAGATGGCCAAGGTCGTCGACCGCCAGAACGAGGGCGACCCGAACTACCGCCCGATGGCGCCCGGCTATGACGGCTTCGCCTTCCAGGCGGCCTGCGATCTGTGCTTCCTCGGAACGGTCCAACCCTCGGGTTATACGGAACCGGTGCTGCATCAGCGCCGCCTGCAAGTGAAGGAGGAACGCGCATGATCTCGCTCGAACAAGCGCAGAAGATGATCGACACCGCGCTCGCGCAAGGTGTGGAAGACGAACTGAAACCGCTCTCGGCGATCGTGCTGGATGCGGGCGGCCACCCGCTGGCTTTCGCGCGCGCCGATGGCGCGGCGCCGGGCCGCTTCGAGATCGCGCGCGCCAAGGCTTACGGCGCGGTGATGCTGGGCATGGGCGGCAAGGCGCAGATGGCGCGGGCCGAGGCGCAGGCCTATTTCATGGCCGCGGTGAATGGCATCTATGACGGCAAGACCTGTCCGGTGCCCGGCGGCGTGCTGATCCGCGACGAGAGCGGCGCTGTGATCGGCGCGATGGGCGTCACCGGCGATACCTCGGACAATGATGCGAAAGTGGCCGTGGCTGGGATCGAGGCTGCGGGCTTTACTGCCGAGGACTGAGCCTCTCGCAAGGTTCGATTTCGGGCGGTCCGGCAGGCGATGCCGGGCCGCCCGCGTCGTCTCTGCTCCCGCTTGGCCCCCGCTCGGGCCATTGACGCGCCCGGCTCGCTCTGGCAGGGGAGAGCGCAAATAAGGACAATGAGAATGCACCTGTTTTCCGACATCCGCGCCGCGGTGATTGCGGCACTCGATCAGATGGTTTCCGAGGGCGCGCTGCCCGAGGGGCTGGACTACGCAAACGTCGCGGTGGAGCCGCCGCGCGATCCGCTGCATGGCGACATGGCGACCAACGCCGCGATGGTGCTGGCCAAGCCCGCCAAATCGAAGCCGCGCGACATCGCCGAGACGCTGGCGGGCAAGCTGGCCGCAGATGATCGGATCGTCAGCGCCGATGTGGCCGGTCCCGGCTTCATCAACCTGCGCCTCGATCCGAAGGTCTGGGTCGATGTGACCCACGCCGTGCTGAAAGAGGGCGCGGATTACGGGCGTTCCGATCTGGGCAAGGGTGTGAAGGTCAACGTGGAATATGTCTCCGCGAACCCCACCGGCCCGATGCATGTGGGCCATACGCGCGGCGCGGTCTTCGGCGATGCGCTGGCGAGCCTGCTGGACTTCGCGGGCTACGACGTCACGCGGGAATATTACATCAACGATGGTGGCGCGCAGGTCGATGTGCTCGCCCGCTCCGCCTATGAGCGCTATCGCGAAGCCTGTGGCCTCGAGCCGGAAATCCGCGAGGGGCTTTACCCGGGCGATTACCTGATCCCGGTTGGCGAGGCGATCAAGGCCAAGTATGGCGAGAGCCTGCTCGACAAGCCCGAGGAAGACTGGCTCGAAGATATCCGCGAATTCGCGACCGAGCAGATGATGGAGATGATCCGCGGGGATCTCGCCTGTCTCGGCGTGAAGATGGATGTGTTCTCCTCCGAGAAATCGCTCTACGGCACCGGCCAGATCGAAGCGGCGCTGAAGCGGCTCGAGGATCTGGGGCTGATCTACGAAGGCGTGCTCGACCCGCCGAAGGGCAAGCTGCCCGAGGATTGGGAGGAGCGCGAGCAGACCCTGTTCCGCTCGACTGAATATGGCGATGACGTGGACCGCCCGGTGAAGAAGTCGGACGGCTCGTGGACCTATTTCGCGCCCGATATCGCCTATCACTGGACCAAGATCGACCGCGGTTACGATCTGCTGATCGACGTCTTCGGCGCCGACCATGGCGGCTATGTGAAGCGGATGAAGGCGGCCGTGGCTGCGCTCTCCAATCGCAAGGTGACGCTTGATATCAAGCTGATCCAGCTGGTGAAGCTGTTCAAGAATGGCGAGCCCTTCAAGATGTCGAAGCGCGCGGGCACGTTTGTCACGCTGCGCGACGTGGTGGAGCAGGCGGGCGCGGATGTGACCCGCTTCCACATGCTCACCCGCAAGAACGACGCGCCGCTGGATTTCGATTTCGACAAGGTGCTGGAGCAGTCCAAGGACAACCCGGTCTTCTACGTGCAATATGCCCATGCCCGGGTCTGCTCGGTGTTGCGCAAGGCGGCGGAGGCTGGCTGGGATATGTCCGATGCGCGTCTGGCCGAGGTCGATCTGTCCGGCGACTGGCATCCGTCCGAGCTGGAACTGGTCAAGAAGATCGCCGAATGGCCGCGTCTTCTGGAGATCGCGGCGCGCGCGAACGAGCCGCACCGGGTGGCTTTCTACCTCTACGATCTCGCCTCGGACCTGCACAGCCTGTGGAACCGTGGCAATGACGAGCCGGCCCTGCGCTTCCTGCAGGATGGCAATGAGGCCGCATCGGCGGCGAAAATCGCCCTCGCCCGTGCCAGCGCCGTTGTCATTTCCGCCGGTCTTGGTATTCTTGGCGTGACCCCGGCTGAAGAGATGCGATAAACGCACGCCGCCGGGAACAGGCAAATTCCGGGTTAACCGGGCAAGGCCGGGCAACCGGCGGCGAGGCGACGAGCATGACGACCTACGACTACCGCGAGAGTGGGGGTTACGGGCATGAACACCCGCAGCCCCATTACGCGCATCCCGAAGATCCCACTCCTGAACGTGCGCCACGCGTCGTATCGCGATGGGTCAATGTGGCCGGCGCGCTGACATCCGTGGCTATGATCGCGGGTCTGGTGGTCTGGGGCTACAAGCTGGCGATGCGCGACCTCAACGGCGTGCCGGTGATCCGCGCGATGGACGGGCCCGCCCGGATCGCGCCCGAAGACCCGGGCGGCGAACTTGCGCGCCATACCGGTCTTGCCGTGAACGACGTCGCTGGCACGGGGCAGGCGGCGCCTGCGCCCGAGAAAGTGACGCTCGCGCCCAGCCCGGAAGGCTTCACCGACGACGACAAGCCGATGGGCGAGCTGGCAGCTGAGGCCAAGGTGGCGAGCGATGAGGCTGACGCTGCGTCCAATCCGGCAGTCGAGGCCGCGATCGCGGCGCTCGAGCCTGCTGCGCTCAATGCCGATCCCTCTCAGGTGAAAGACGCGCCCGACATTCCCGTGAAGCCTGCGCTGATGAGCCCGGCCATGCCCGAGACACGCCCCGATGCGGTCGAGCAGGAGGCAACGCCCGAGAGCGAAGCGGTCAGTGGCGTGATCCCGGCTACGGTTCCGGGCGTCTCGCGCTCGCCGCGGCCGCAGACCAAGCCGATGCGCGATCAGCTTCTGGCGGCGGCGCTGGAGCAGGCGGTGACGAAGCAGATGTCGGCGGGACAGGCCGAAAAAGGCGTCGTTGACATCGATCCTGCGGAACTGTCCGCTGGCACGCGCCTCGTGCAGCTTGGCGCCTTCGACACTGAGTCCGCCGCCAAGGGCGAATGGGACCGCATCGCCAAGCGCTTCGACGCGCTGATGTCCGGCAAGAAGCGCGTGGTGCAGAAGGCCAGCTCCGGTGGGCGCGATTTCTATCGCCTGCGCGTCGCGGGCTTTGACGACGTGACCGAAGCGCGCCAGTTCTGTGCCGCCCTCGTGGCCGAGCGGCAGAACTGCATCCCGACGCAGGCGCGCTGATGGGCGTCGCGGCGATCTTCGGTTGCGAGGGGACCGAGCTCTCCGCGCGTGAACGCGATTTCTTCCGCGAGGCCGACCCGTGGGGCTTCATCCTGTTCTCGCGCAATATCGACACGCCCGAGCAGGTCGCCCGGCTGACCGATGCGCTGCGCGGGGCCGTGGGGCGCGATGCGCCGGTGTTGATCGATCAGGAAGGCGGGCGGGTGCAGCGGATGCGCGGTCCGCAATGGCGCGAATGGCTGCCGCCGCTGGAGCAGGCGAAGCGGGCAGGGGATGCGGCTCCGCGCTCGTTCTGGCTGCGCTCGCGGATCATGGCCGAGGAACTGCGTGCGGTCGGCATCGACGTGAACTGCGCGCCCACCTGCGATATCGCGGGGCTTCTGACCCATCCGTTCCTGCAAAACCGCTGTCTGGGCAAGGATGCGGCCACCGTGATCGCCAATGCTCGCGCCACCGCCGACGGGCTTCTAGCGGGCGGCGTGCTGCCGGTCATCAAGCATATCCCCGGCCACGGCCGTGCGATCTCCGACAGCCACAAGGACCTGCCGGTGGTCGAGGCCTCCAAGGCCGATCTGATCGCGACTGATTTCGCGCCCTTCAAGGCGCTCGCTGATCTCCCGCTGGGGATGACCGCGCATATCCGCTTCACTGCGCTAGATGACGCCCCCGCGACCCAAAGCGCGAAGATCATCAAGATGATCCGCGAGGAGATCGGCTTCGGCGGGCTGCTGATGAGCGACGATATCGGGATGGAGGCGCTGGCGGGCGGCTTCGGGACACGCACGGCTGCCGCGCTGGCCGCTGGCTGTGATCTGGTGCTCCATTGCAAGGGCGACATGCCCGCGATGGAAGAAGTGGCGATGGCCGCCCCGGCGATGAGCGAGGCGGCAAAGGCCCGCGCCGAGGCCGCGCTGGACCGGCGCCTGCCGCCCGAGACAGTTGACATGGCCGCGCTCGATGCCGAACTTGAGGCACTCTTGAGCGGCGGCATGGATGAGTGACACCGAAAATCTGTTCGACTCCCAAACGGTAGCGGATCGGCTTCAGGCCGAGGCGCTGATCGTCGATGTCGACGGGTTCGAAGGCCCGCTCGACCTTCTGCTGACGCTTTCGCGCAGCCAGAAAGTCGATCTGCGCAAGATCTCCGTGCTGCAACTGGCCGAGCAATATCTCGCCTTCGTCGACCGCGCCAAGGCGCTGCGCATCGAACTGGCCGCCGATTACCTCGTGATGGCGGCGTGGCTCGCCTTCCTGAAATCGCGCCTGCTGCTGCCGCCCGATCCGGAGGCCGAAGGCCCCTCAGCGGAAGATCTGGCCGAACATCTGGCTTTCCAGCTGGAACGCCTGCAGGCGATGCGCGAGGCGGCGGCGCAGTTGATGGCGCGCGACCGGCTGGGGCGCGACACCTTCGCGCGCGGTATCTCGGAAGAGGTCGAGCGCGTCCGCAAGGTCACCTATTCGGCCTCGCTGATGGACCTGATGCAGGCCTATGCGCGCATCCGCACGCGCGACGAATTCCGCCCCTATGCGTTCGATCGGACCAATGTCTTCACGATGGAGGAGGCGTTGGACCGGATGCGCGGGCTGATCGGTTTCGCCGGCGGCTGGTCGGAGCTGAGCACCTTCCTGCCCGACGGCTGGACGGCCGATCCCAAACGCCGACGCTCGGCCACCGCCGCGACTTTCGCGGCCTCGCTGGAGATGGCCAAGCAAGGCCAGATCGAGCTGCGCCAGAGCGATACGTTCCAACCCATTTCGATCCGGAAAAAGACATGAACGACGAGCCGGAACAGTCTGAAGAAAAAGAAGAAACCCTCTTTGCAGCGCCGCCCATCGCCGAGCAGGAGCGGATGGTCGAAGCGATCCTATTCGCCTCTGCCGAACCCGTCCGACTGCGCGAGATGGAAGAGCGGATGCCGCATGGCTGCGACCCCGCCGAGGCGCTCGTGCATCTGCGCAAGCGCTACGAGGGGCGTGGCGTGCGGGTGGTGAAGGTCGGTGACGCCTGGGCCGTGCGCACCGCGCCCGATCTCGCCTTCCTGATGCAGAAGGAGACGGTGGAGGAGCGCAAGCTGTCCCGCGCCGCCGTCGAGACGCTCGCGATCATCGCCTATCACCAGCCGGTCACCCGCGCCGAGATCGAAGAGATCCGCGGCGTCGCCGTCTCGCGCGGCACGATCGACCAGTTGCTGGAGATGGAATGGATCCGCTTCGGCCGCCGCCGGATGACGCCGGGTCGCCCGGTTACCTTCGTCGTGACGCAGGAATTCCTCGACCAGTTCAGCCTTGAGAGCGCCCGCGACCTGCCGGGCCTCAAGGAACTGCGCGCCGCCGGTCTGCTGGACTCGCGCCCCCTTCCGGGTGCAGGTTCGGAGGACGACGAGGAGGACGAGGCCCAGACCGGCCAGTCCGAATTGTTCGAGGATTGACAGGGGGATATCCGATGAACTTCAACCAGATTATCAACATGGTCATCCGGATGTTCCTGCGCCGCGGGATCAACTGGGGGATCAACAAGGGCGTCGGTATGGCCTCGAAGCGGGGCGGCAAGGGCAAGAGCGCCGGCCCGATGACGGCGCAGGAGCGCAAGCAGGCCCAGACCGCGCGCGACGCGGTGAAGCGGGCAAGGAAGGCGGCGCGGATAACGCGACGCATGTGAACGCATAGAAAAGGGCGCCGCCGGACGGGCCGAGGCACCCTTTCGCGTCTTTAGGTTTCTCACCCTCAATCGGGCGTCGGCGCATCCTTGTGGATCAGCCCCGCCGCGCGCAGGTCTTGCCAGAACTCCGCCGGAATCGGCATGTCCATCGCGGCCGCGTCGTCGATCGCCTCGTCGGGACGGCCAAGCCCCACGACCACCGCCTGCGCGACATCCGGCGCTTTCGCGAATTGCAGGGCGGCTGCGAGCAGGTTCACGCCGTGATCGAAGGCGACTTCTCTCAACCGGTCGCGCTTCTCCATACGCTCTTTCGCGATGACGCTGTTCTTGTCGCCGTAGTGGTAGCGGTGCAGCCCCGCGAGGAAGCCCGCATTCAGCGCCGAGCCGATGACGAAGCTGTTGCCGTGCTTGCGCGCCGCCGGGAAGACCGTCTCGACCGCGTGGTCGTGTTCCACCAGCGAATACTGGCTTGCCATCAGATGCAGGTCCGGATCGCTGTCTTCCATCGATTTCAGGATCGGCTCGGGCCGGTTCACGCCCATGCCCCAGGCTTTGATCACCCCTTGGTCACGCAGCTCGCTGAGCGTCGCAAAACAGCCCTCGACGGCCTCGGGCCACAGCTCCAGCCAGTCCTGCGGCAGTGCGCCGTTATCGGGCGAGAGGTCGTGCACGAAGACCTCGTCGAGACTGTCGAGTCCGGTGCGCTGCAACGTGTCCTCGATCGAGCGCAGCGTGCCATCGCGGCTGTAGTCGTAGACCTCGATATTGGGCGAGGGGGAGTAGGGCATGAGCTGCTGATTGCGATGCTGCGGCCCCGCCTTCAGCAGCCGCCCGACCTTCGAACTGAGCACGAAGCTCTCGCGCGGCTTGTGATGCAGGAACTGCCCGTAGCGGCGTTCTGCTAAGCCCAGCCCGTAATGCGGCGCCACGTCGAAATAGCGGATGCCGGCCTCCCACGCGGCGTCGAGCGTGTCCGCCGCCTGCCGGTCGGTCGTGACGCGGAACTCATTGCCAAGCGCGACGCCGCCCATGCCGATCGGGTGGGGGAGTTTGTATCTGTCGGACATGGGTCACCTTTCTGTTTTGCAGAAGGAGGCAACGTGAGCGGGGTAGTTGGGTTCCTTGGGACTACCGCCCCTGACGTCGCGCCATGAAGGCCAGCCGCTCGAACAGATGCACGTCCTGCTCGTTCTTCAGAAGCGCGCCGTGCAGCTTCGGCAGCAGGCTCGCGCCTTCGCGTTTGAGGTCTTCGGGGTTCAGATCCTCGGCCAGCAGCAGCTTCAGCCAATCGAGCACTTCGCTTGTCGAGGGTTTCTTCTTCAGACCCGGGGTCTCGCGGATCTCGTAGAACTGGCTCAGCGCCTCGGTCAGCAGGCGGTCCTTGATGTCGGGGAAGTGGACGGCGACGATTTCGCGCATCACTTCCGGCTCTGGAAAGCGGATGTAGTGGAAGAAGCAGCGGCGCAGGAAGGCGTCGGGCAGTTCCTTCTCGTTATTCGAGGTGATGATGACGACGGGGCGGTGTTTGGCCCGGATCGTCTCGCCGGTCTCGTAGACGTGGAACTCCATCTTGTCGAGCTCCTGCAGCAGGTCGTTCGGGAACTCGATATCGGCCTTGTCGACCTCGTCGATCAGCAGCACGACCTTCTCGCCCGCCTCGAAGGCCTGCCAGAGCTTGCCCTTGCGGATGTAGTTCTTCACGTCGTTGACGCGTTCGTCGCCCAGCTGGCTGTCGCGCAGCCGGCTTACAGCGTCATATTCGTAGAGCCCTTGCTGCGCCTTGGTGGTGGATTTGATGTTCCACTCGACCATCTCCATCCCGAGGCTCTGCGCCACCTGCCGCGCCAGTTCCGTCTTGCCGGTGCCCGGCTCGCCCTTCACCAGAAGGGGGCGCTCCAGCGCCACGGCGGCATTGACCGCGACGGTCAGATCGGGCGGGGCGACATAGCTGTCGGTCGATTGAAATTGCACGGGGAACACGCTCCGGTTTCGAGATCGCTGCGCAATGATCTTGCGCAAATCGTTTGCAACCTATCTGCGCCAAAATGCTGCCGCAACCCGGGCGTAAGAATTGATGAGGAAACACGCAGTCCGGGCGAATGCGGACGTGACAACACTGTGTTCTTGGGGTATTGCCTCGCCCGAGGAGAGTTGGCCGATGGCGAATGACGATCATGGTGACGCCCCCGGCACGTATGAGAGGGCAGGTATGAGAGCTGAAGTATTCCTTCCGGATGATTATCGTCCGGCCGAGAATGAACCCTTCATGAATGACCGGCAGCTGGAATATTTCCGCAGAAAGCTTCTGGCGTGGAAGGCCGAACTTCTCGAACAATCCGCTGAAACGCTGGAAGGTCTCGCGGAATCCGCGCGCAACGTTCCCGATATTGCCGACCGCGCCTCCGAGGAAACCGATCGTGCGCTGGAACTGCGCACCCGCGACCGTCAGCGCAAGCTGGTCAGCAAGATCGACTCGGCGCTGCGCCGCATCGACAATGGCGAATACGGCTATTGCGAGAGAACCGGGGAGCCGATCTCGCTCAAGCGTCTCGATGCGCGTCCGATCGCGACGATGACGCTGGAAGCGCAGGAAAAACACGAGCGCCGCGAACGGGTGCATCGCGACGACTGATCGCCTGCGCGGACTGCGTGTGGGGATGCACAAAACGCGCGTTGCCTTCGGGCGGGAAGGCGCGCAAAACAATTCGACACCGGCACCGCCAAGGTGCCGGTGTTCGCTTTTGAAGGAGGTCCCATGCTGATCGGGCGCAAGGTTACGGTTCTGGGTGCAGGGATCGCGGGGCTGACCGTGGCGCGGGCTCTGGCTATGCGCGGCGCGGATGTCGAGGTGCTCGAACAGGCCGAGGCGATCCGCGAAGTGGGCGCCGGGCTGCAGGTCTCGCCCAACGGGGCGGCGGTGCTGCGCGCTCTGGGGCTGGGTAAGGCGCTGGAGGCGGCGGGGCCGCGCGCCGAGGCGGTGCGGCTCGTCGATGGCGAGACCGGGAGCCAGGTCGCCAAGCTCGACATGGCGCGGCTGCGCCCCGATGCGGATTACCATTTCGTCCATCGCGCCCGGCTGATCGAGTTGCTGGCCGATGGGGCGCGCGAGGCAGGGGTGAAAATCCGGCTTTTGCAGCAGATTGAGCGGGTGGACCTGTCCGGGCCGCATCCGGTGCTGCACACCAAACAGGGCGCCGAGATCGAGACCGACCTTCTGATTGGCGCGGACGGGCTCAATTCCAAGACGCGCGAGGCGCTCAACGGGCGGGTGGCGCCGTTCTTTACCCATCAGGTGGCGTGGCGCGCGCTGGTGCCATGCGACGATGCCGAGCCGAAGATCGCGCAGGTCTTCATGGGCGCGGGCAAGCATCTTGTGAGCTATCCGCTGGGCCGGGGGCTGCGCAATGTCGTGGCCGTCGAGGAGCGGCATCGCTGGGTCGAGGAAAGCTGGGCGCTCGAGGATGATCCGATCAATCTGCGCACCGCCTTCGAGGATTTCTGCCCGACCGTGCGTGGCTGGCTCGATCAGGTCGAGAAGGTGAACCTCTGGGGGCTGTTCCGTCACCCCGTGGCCGAGCGCTGGTTCGCGCCCGGCGTCGCGATTCTGGGCGACGCCGCGCATCCGACGCTGCCCTTCCTCGCGCAGGGGGCGGTTATGGCGATGGAGGATGCCTGGGTTCTCGCCGAGGCGCTCGCCAATTTCGAGACCGACGACGTGGCCTTCGCCGCCTATCAGAACGCGCGCTGGGATCGCTGCGATCAGATCGTGACTGCTGCGAACAAGAACGCGCGGAACTATCACCTGTCAGGAGCGCCGCGCACCTTTGGTCATCTCGCGCTGCGTGCTGCCTCGCGTTTCACGCCGGAGCGGCTCGTGGGGCGGTTCGACTGGATCTACGGGTATGATGTGACGCAGCAGGCGGGGTAGGGCGATCGTGCGTGCCTGAGGGCGCATAGGGCTGCGCCCGACCTCGGGTGGGCGCGTGCAGCTTATGTGGTCTGTGATTTGTCTAGACGTATCCTTGAGACATCTGCGCGCGCAGTGGCGGTGCAATAGCGCCCTCCCGGGGGGAGGTCGGGCGCTGCCCGGGGCTGGTCGTCTCGGGCGGTAACAAAGACCTCACGTCTCGCCAGTTCAGAGCTTTCCCCGTCCCTTTGCTTGCGCTCCGGGCCCTCGCCGGGGCGTCCTTCCACTGGAAGGCCGCTATTCCCGGCTCACCCCATCCGGAAATGTTTGGCGAGCTTCAGGCCTTGTCCCTGATAGTTCGAGGCGATGTCCTTGCCGTAAAGCTGGCGCGGCTCCTCGGCCATGCGCTCGTAGACGAGGCGGCCGACGACCTGGCCATGCTCCAGCGCGAAGGGGGCCTCGTGGCAGCGCACCTCCAGCACCCCGCGCGAACCGGTGCCGCCGGCAGCGCCGTGCCCGAAACCGGGATCGAAGAAGCCTGCGTAGTGGACGCGGAATTCGCCGACCATCGCCAAATAGGGCGCCATTTCGGCGGCGTGGTCGGGCGGGATCGTCACCGCCTCTCGGCTCACGAGAATATAGAACGCGCCGGGATCGAGGATGATGCGGCCATCGGAGGCGCGCACCTCTTCCCAGAAATCGCGGGCCGGGTAATGGCCGATCTTGTCGATGTCGATCACGCCGGTATGGGGTTTGGCGCGGTAGCCCACCAGATCGCCCTCGGCGGGCTTCAGATCGACCGAGAAGCCCAGACCCTCGTCGATCACCGCGGGGCCGTCCACAAGCGGCTCCTGCTGGTGCAGGATCTTCAGCTCGGCATCGCTGAGCACCGCCTGACCGGCGCGGAAGCGGATCTGGTTGAGCCGCATTCCGGGTCGCACCAGCACCGAGAAGCTGCGCGGGCAGATCTCGGCATAAAGCGGACCGTTATAGCCTTCGGGGATTCGGTCGAATTCGGTGCCGTCATCGGTGATCAGGCGCGTGAGCAGATCGAGTCGCCCGGTGGAGCTTTTGGCATTGGCGACCGCCGTGACGCCCTCGGGCAGCGCGAGGGTCTCCATCAGCGGCACGAGATAGACGCAGCCCTTCTCCAGCACCACGCCGTCATCGGTCAGCGCCATGCGGTGCATCTCGAAGTCATGCAGGCGGTGCGAAACCTTTTGGCCCTTGCCCGCGAGGAACGAGGCGCGCAGCCGGTAGGCCACGGTGCCAAGCCGCAGATCGAGGCTCGCAGGTTGGATCTGTTCGGGGATGATGGCTGGCTCGGCGGCGATCTCACCGCGCGTGATCATGTCTTGCAGCATCGTGTCAGGCAGCACGCCGATGGTCATCCGATCCCTCCTCCGGATACACGAACGCCCACCCCGATGAAGAGGTGGGCGTTTGTCGAATTGGTCGGGCTGGCGAGATTCGAACTCACGACCTTCCGTCCCCCAGACGGACGCGCTAACCAGGCTGCGCCACAGCCCGACGAGGGGGATATAGTGCGAACCGGGCGGCGGGTGCAAGCAGTTAGTGAGAGAAAATTCACGCCAATTCGTCCGGGGTTAAGATCACTCATTCCGCCTGCGCGGAGCCATGCTGTGCGAGCCGCACCTGAAGGGCCTGCGCACGCAGGCGCAACATGCGCAGATCGCCCCGATCGGCGGGGCTCAGCCGCGCCGGATCGAGCGTACGCAGCCCATGCAAGAGCCGTGCGAGGTCCGGACGCGCGGCAATTTTCGCGGCGCGTTCCTGCGGCCCGCGATCGATCGTCATCGCGACGACAGGAGCCATAGGCTCGGGTTCGGGTTCGACATCGAGCGCCATCGGGGCCTCTACGTCGTCCTCCGACTCGTCTTCTTCCGGGGATTCGCTGGAGGCGGTCTCCGGCTCTTCGAAGAAGGAAGGCTGCGACGGGGCAGGGAAGGG
Source organism: Thioclava sp. F36-7 (assembly GCF_002020075.1). Lineage (NCBI taxonomy): Bacteria > Pseudomonadati > Pseudomonadota > Alphaproteobacteria > Rhodobacterales > Paracoccaceae > Thioclava > Thioclava sp. F36-7. Next base: position 158,248 of record NZ_MPZR01000008.1, read on the forward strand.
TGTCACCGAGCCACCCTGATGGGCCTCGACGGGGGCGTCCTCGGCGGGGCTGAGGTCGAGCAGTTCCTCGGGGCGCTCAGGGAGCGACTCGGTCTGGGACTCGTGTTCAGCTGTATCTTGCGCGCTGTCCTCGAGAGAGGCCGCCTCTCGCGGAGCGATTTCGTCAGGCGCTGCCTCGGTCGACTCGGGCTCGCTCGGAGGCGCGTCCTGCGCCTGAGGCGCCTCTTGCGGGGTCGGGCTGTGCTGAGGCGCGGCAACCGGGGCGATCGGCTCAGGGGCGCTCTGCGTGGTCTCTTCGGCCTCGCGCTCATCCTCGACGCTGACCTCGCCACGGGCGGCGACTTCGCGGATGCCTTCCTCGCGCAGCAGTTTCTGCACGCCGCGGATGGTCATGCCTTCTTCATGCAGCAGATGCTTGATACCGCCCAGAAGCGCCACATCGGCAGGCCGGTAATACCGCCGCCCGCCGGCACGCTTGACTGGTTTCACCTGCGTGAACTTGCTCTCCCAGAACCGAAGAACATGGGTCGGCGTGTCGAGAAGGTCTGAAACCTCAGAGATCGTCCGAAACGCGTCGGCGGATTTACCCATCGGTAGGACCTGTCATTTGTTATCGGGTTACTTCGAGTTGCCCGCCGCCACGCGGTCCTTCATCAGATGCGAGGGACGGAAGGACAGCACGCGACGCGGCGAGATCGGAACCTCTTCGCCGGTCTTGGGATTGCGGCCCATGCGCTTGGCTTTCTCGCGCACCGAGAAGGTGCCGAACGAGCTGATCTTGACCGTCTCGCCCTCCACGAGGGCGTCGGACATATGCTGCAGCACGCTTTCGACGAGCTGCGCCGATTCATTGCGCGACAATCCGACTTCGCGGAACACCGCTTCGCTCAGATCCATGCGCGTCAGGGTCTTCGACATCCTATCCCCCCGGATAAAGAATTTCGCTAACAGTGACCGACCGTAATTCCCGAGTCAATATCAAGCACTTGGCGGACGGGATTGATGCGCGGGCTCACGCGCGTTTGCGCAAGAAACGCGTAAAACGAATGCAGAGAGGCCGCGCTTACCAGCGCAGGACCACCGAGCCCCATGCCAGACCGCCGCCGATCGCCTCGGTGACCAGCACCTGGCCTTCCTTGATCTGGCCGCGTTGCTTGCCGACCGAGAGGGCCAGCGGGATCGAGGCCGCGGAGGTGTTGCCGTGGTCCTGAACCGTGACGATCACGCGGTCCATCGGCAGCTGCATCCGCTCGGCCGTGGCCGAGATGATGCGCAGGTTGGCCTGATGCGGCACGATCCAGTCGACGTTCTCGCCGGTCAGCCCGGCCTTATCGAGCGCCTTGTGCGCGGTCTCGGCCAGTTTGGTGACGGCATGTTTGAAGACCGCGTTGCCCTGCATGCGTAGATGGCCCGCCGTGCCGGTGGTGGAAACGCCACCGTCGACATAGAGCAGATCCTTGTAGCGCCCGTCGGAATGCAGATCGGACGACAGGATGCCGCGATCGTTGGCAGTGCCGGTGCCCTCGGCGGCCTCGAGGACCAGCGCGCCTGCGCCGTCGCCGAAGAGCACGCAGGTGCCCCGGTCGGTCCAGTCCATGATCCGCGAGAAGGTCTCGGCGCCGATGACCAGCACGCGCTCGGCCTGCCCGGAAAGGATTAGCCCGTTCGCATTTGTCAGCGCGAAGATGAAACCTGCGCAGACGGCCTGCACGTCATAGGCAAAGCCCGTGGTCGAGCCCAAGCCCGCCTGAACCATCGTGGCGACGGAGGGGAAGGTGCTGTCGGGCGTGGAGGTCGCGACGACGATCGCATCGATCTGGTCGACGCTCATATTCGCGTCTTCGAGCGCGGCTTTCGCGGCCTTGATCGCGAGATCGGAGGTGTATTCCCCTTCGGCGGCGATGTGGCGACGCTCGATCCCGGTACGGCCGCGAATCCATTCATCCGTGGTATCGAGCGTTTTCTCGAACTCGGCGTTCTCGACAACGCGCTCGGGCAGGTAATGGCCTACGCCGCGCACCACGGATCTGATCGTCATTGGCTGCTCTCGCTTTTCTCGGCGGCAGATGGCTCGCCGGATTTGGTCTCATCCTGCCCCGCGGGAAGGGTGGTGGCAACCCGTGCGGCCAGCTTCGCGCCGAAGCCCGAGCGTGCCAGACGGGCGGCCAGTTCGATCGCGGCGGCGAAGCTGGTGGCATCCGCCGAGCCGTGCGATTTCACGACCGTGCCGTTGAGGCCGAGGAAGACGCCGCCATTGGCGCGGCGCGGATCGGTCTTGTGCCGCAGGCGCTTGAGCGCGCCCATCGCGAAGAGGGCGCCCAGCTTCGACATCACCGAAGAGGTCAGCGCCTCGCGCAGGAGTTCGGCCACGAATTTCGCGGTGCCCTCGCCGGTCTTCAGCGCGACATTGCCGGTGAAGCCGTCGGTCACGATTACGTCGGCGCGTGCGCCGGCCAGCTCGTTACCCTCGACGAATCCCGCGAAGTCGAACTGCCCCGCCTCTTGGGCGTTGCTGATCAACTCATAGGCTTCTTTGAGTTCGGGGCGGCCTTTGTGCTCTTCGGTGCCGATATTCAGCAGACCGATGCGCGGACGCTCCAGCCCCAGCGCGTTGCGCGCGTAGGAGGTGCCCATCAGGGCGTAGGTCAGAAGATCCTCCGCATCGGCTTTCACGTCGGCGCCCATGTCGAGCATGACGTTCCAGCCCGCAGGCCCCCGGGAGGGCCAGAAGGAGGCGATGGCCGGACGGTTCACGCCCGGCATTTTGCGCAGCCGCATCATCGAGATCAGCATCAGCGCCCCGGTATTCCCGCAGGAGACCGCGACATCGGCCTCCTTGTCGCGCACCGATTCGATGGCCGACCACATTGAGGTGTCCTGCCCGTTGCGCAGCACCTGCGCGGGCTTGTCCTCCATCGTGACGGTTCGTTCGGCGTGGCGCAGATCGACACAGTCGCCAAGATCGTGCTTGGCGATCAGCGGTTCGAGCTGCGCGCGCGGGCCGTGGATGATGAAATGCAGATCGGGGTGAGCGCGATGCGCCTTCGCGACGCCGGCAATCGTGGCCTCGGGGCCAAGATCACCACCCATCGCGTCGACGGACAGAACGACAGCGCCGGCATTCGCCGGCGCTTTGCCCTTCTGGGCGGCTCGCATTTCTGCGGCCTTCATCTGCGATCCCGTCTGCGGCTGGTCCTGCGTATCTTGCATGACGTGCGGCGCGGGTCGACGGGCTTACGCCGCGTCGTCGTCCAGATCGACCTCTTCGGTCAGAGCGACGACCTCACGGTCGGCGTAGTGACCGCAGGACGGGCAGACGTGGTGCGGGCGCTTGAGTTCGCCGCAGCTGGGGCATTCCGCCGGGTTGCCAGCGGTAAGCGAGTCGTGGGCGCGGCGCATGTTACGGCGCGAACGCGTGACTTTATTCTGAGGGACAGCCATGTCTCAACCTCGGGGTTTCGGGGGCCAGTAGCCCGTGTTTGCGGCGTTACAGCCCTGATTTTCCTTGTGGTTTCGTCACTTGGCCGAAAGCGTCTCTCGGGGTGCGAAGCCAAACGTCGAATGAGGCCGGGAACATACTCGGATTCTTTTTCCGTGCAAGCCTTTTTTCCGGCCTTTTTTCAAGCGGTTTCGGGCGGTGCGAAACCGCGTCTGCCACTATGCGTCGCCCTTACCGTTTTCGCCCTTGGCAAGCAAGTCGCGCAGATTGGCAAAAGGCTTCATCTGCTCGTCGCTGAGCGGTTCGGCGCCCGGCTCGGTCACCTGCGCGCCTTCCAGCTCCGCGTCTGCTGCACGCGGGTAAAGAGGCAGGGCCAGCTCCATCGCCTCGAGCGCGACCACGCCGAGATTTACCGTCGTGGGCAGCGGTTCGGCGGTGTCATCCTCGGGCATCTCGACCTCTTCGGAGGTCGGCATTTCCATATCGGCGAGATAACGCCGCACCACCTCTTCGCGAATATCGGTCGTGACCGGGGCGAGAGTGATCACACAATCCTGAACCACGCGGGCCTCGAGGGTCGCACGCAATTCCCAGTCCGAGCGGCCCTTCGGCGCAAGCTCGCCCTTGAGGCGCAGCGCCTCGACGCCGCGAATATCTGCCCAGTCTGCGATCGCCTTGAGCCGCTCTCCCTTGGCTTCGATGTCGAAGCGCGTGGGTTTGCGGCTGGGCAAATCGGCCAGCCGCATGGGCTCGCTCCAGATCGTCTCGGGGGCGGCGGGCAGGTCGGGATCGACGGGGGTCTGTGTCATGTCCGGCTCCTTGTTTTGGGTCGCTCGGTGTTGTCCTGCGACCCTTTGCATGCGCCCGAGTGCCCAATCGGCGCGCTCTAGCGCTTGAGGGCGGCGCAGTCATGATGTAAGCGTCACTAAAAGCCCGAAGTGTCAGAGGCAATAGGGGGTTGCAGGTGGGGATCGGTTCTATGATGCGCAAGGCCATGCTGTTTATCGCGTTCGGCGTGGTGCTTTTCGCGGGCGCCTGCTCTCCGATTTACCGTAACCACGGCTATGTGCCGATTGACCAAGACCTCGCTCAGATCGAGGTCGGCAAGAGCACGCGTGATGATGTCGCCGCCGCGATCGGGCGTCCCAGTTCGACCGGGCTTCTGGAAGGCTCGGGCTGGTATTACGTCGGTTCGCGCTGGAAAACCGTGACCTGGCACGCCCCTGAGGAAATCAGCCGGGAAGTCGTCGCCGTGTCGTTCAACGACAATGGCGTCGTCACCAATGTCGAACGCTTCGGGCTTGAAAAAGGTCAGGTCGTGACGCTGTCGCGCCGCGTGACCGAGAGCAAGGTCAAGGGCATCGGCTTCCTGCGTCAGCTGATGGGCTCGATCGGTCGTATCAATGCAGGTCAGGTTCTCGGCGACAACTGATCGCGGCGGGGCGGCCGATAGCCGGCTGCCGCCATGACCCGCGAGGTCGCATGTCCCTGAGTTTCGCAAAAGGTGCCTATCAGGTCCGCGAGGCACAAAGTCCGGATGACCGCGAGGCGGCGCTGCGCCTGCGCGCCGATGCGTTCCGGGCAGGGGCTTCCGATGCAGACCGCTTCGACCCGCTTTGCCGTCACATCCTGATTTGCGACGATCACGGACCCGCCGCTGCCGCGCGGCTTTTGCTGCTGGAGGGTGGGGCCGCGCTGTCTGAGGGCTATTGCGCACAGTTCTACGATCTCGCGCCGCTGGCCCAATGGGCCGGGCCGATCCTCGAACTGGGCCGCTTCTGCACCCGTCCGGCGCTGCGCGACCCGGACGTGCTGCGTCTGGGCTGGGCTGCGATCACGCGGATTGCCGAGGAAAGCGGGGCCGGGTTGCTGATCGGCTGCTCCTCTTTCACGGGCAGCGACTGGCGGGCGCATCGCGCAGGGCTCGCCCATCTCGCATCCCGCGCTTTGGGGCCCGCTACCTTGCGCCCCCGTCCCAGAGCCCCCGAACGCGTGGATTATTCCGCTGCGCTGGCGGGAGAGGCTGGCGATATCAGTGCACTGCCGCCGCTGCTGCGCTCCTATCTCGGCATGGGCGGTTGGGTGTCGGATCATGCGGTGATCGATCGCGACCTCGACACCTGTCACGTCTTCACCGCGCTGGAGATCGCCGCGATCCCCGAGGCGCGGCGGCGCAGCTTGCGGGCGCTGGCACGTTAAGACCGGCGGCGCGGTGCGCTGAGAGTGCGGATGCCTCCGGCGGGGATATTTGTTCCAAGGGGAAGGGGGCGCGGGCGCCCATGAGGGCTGCGTCGTGCATGGCCCATTGACCTTTCGCCAAGGCCCGCTTAGCTCGCGAGCATGGCACGTGCACCGCTTTTACAGCTTTCCGACATATCGCTCACCTTCGGCGGAAATCCCGTTTTCGAAGGTCTATCCCTCACCGTCCAGCAAGGCGACCGAGTCGCGCTGGTGGGCCGAAACGGCTCGGGAAAATCCACCTTGATGAAGGTGATGGCCGGGCTGATAGAGCCGGATTCGGGGACGCGAGTCGTGCCGCCGGGCATTTCCGTGGGCTATATGGAGCAGGAGCCCGATCTGTCGGGCTTCGCGACTTTGGGCGATTTTGCCGCCTCCGAACTGGACCCGGCCGAGGCCTATAAGGTCGAGATGGTCGCAGAGGGGCTGAAGTTCAAACCCGAGACCCCGGTCGAGACCGCCTCGGGCGGCGAACGACGCCGCGCGGCGCTGGCGAAGCTTCTGGCCGAGGGGCCGGAGCTGATGCTGCTCGACGAGCCGACGAACCATCTCGATATCGAGGCGATTGCCTGGCTGGAAAACCAGCTGAAGGAGACCCGCAAGGCTTTCGTGCTGATCTCGCACGACCGCGCCTTCCTGCGCGCGCTGACCCGGGCCACGCTCTGGATCGACCGGGGCGAGGTGCGGCGCAATGAAGAGGGCTTCGAGACCTTCGAGGAATGGCGCGAAAAGGCTTGGGCGGAGGAAGACGACGCCCGTCACAAGCTCAATCGCAAGATCAAGGCCGAGGCGCGTTGGGCGGTCGAGGGTATCTCGGCCCGGCGCAAGCGCAATCAGGGCCGGGTGCGCGCTCTGCAGGCGCTGCGCGCCGAGCGCGCGGGTCAGATCAAGCGGCAGGGCGTCGCTGCGATGGAGCTCGACTCGGGGCAGCAGTCGGGTAAGCGCGTGATCGAGGCCACGGGGCTGTCGAAGCGCTATGGCGACAAGCAGATCGTGAAGGATTTCGACCTGCGCGTGCTGCGCGGGGACCGCGTGGCCTTCGTCGGTCCCAACGGTGTCGGCAAGACGACGCTTCTGAAAATGCTGACCGGCGAGGTCGCACCCGATGAGGGCGCTGTGAAGCTGGGTACGAATCTCGAGATCGCCGTGTTCGATCAGGCGCGCGCGACGCTCAATCCAGAGCAGACGCTGTGGGACGGGCTGGTCAACGACCCGGACATGGCGGTGAAGGGGCGCTCCGATCAAGTGATGGTGCGCGGCACCCCGAAACATGTCGTGGGCTACCTGAAGGATTTCCTCTTCGACGAGCAGCAGGCGCGCGGCCCGATCCGGTCGCTTTCGGGTGGCGAGCGCGCGCGGCTTTTGCTGGCGCGGATCATGGCGAAGCCGTCGAACCTGCTGATTCTCGACGAACCGACCAACGATCTCGACGTGGAGACGCTCGATCTGCTGCAGGACCTGCTGGGCGAATATGACGGCACGGTGCTGCTGGTCAGTCACGACCGCGATTTCATCGACCGGGTCGTCAGCACGACCATCGCGATGGAAGGCGACGGGCGGGCCATCGTCTATGCGGGCGGCTGGTCGGATTATCAGGCGCAGAAGGCCGAGGCCGCACCGGAGACCAAACCCGCACCGAAGAAGGACGCCCCCAAGGCAGAGGCGAAACCCGCCGCGCCCCAAAAAGCTGCGCCGAAAAAATCCGGCCTCAGCTTTACCGAGAAACATCGGCTGGAGGAGCTGCCAAGCGTGATCGAGAAGCTCGAACATGAGATCTCGAAGATCAACGAATTGCTCGCCGATCCCGATCTCTTCACCCGCGAGCCTGTGAAATTCGCCAAGGCGACCGAGATGCTGAGCGACCGCCAGTCGGCGCTCGACGCGGCCGAGGTCGAATGGCTCGAGCTCGAAGAGAAGGCGCAAGAGGCCTAGACCCTTCGCACGCGGCGCGGTCGGATGCCTCCGGCGGGGATATTTGATCCAAGCCGAAGGGGAGGGCATTCTCTTTCGGATTGGCAGAAATACCCCGGGGGCTGGCGGAGCCAGCGGGGCAGAGCCCCTCTGACGGGGTGATAAGGAGGGGCGCATGACCAAGCGAACGGGGGCCAAGGGGACGGGACCGCTCAGCGGGCTGCGCATTGTCGAGATTTCCGGGCTGGGGCCGACGCCGTTTGCGGCGATGTGTCTGGCCGATTTCGGGGCCGAGGTGATCCGCATCGCGCGGCCCGGCTCGGGCGGGGCCGAGAATCATGTGCTGGGGCTGGAGGTCGACGTGCTCGACCGGGGCCGCGACGTGGTGGAGCTGGATCTCAAATCCGACGCCGGGCGCGAGGCGGTGCGCACGCTGATCGCGCGCGCCGATGGGGTGATCGAAGGCATGCGCCCGGGCGTGATGGAGCGGCTTGGGCTGGGGCCTGACGATTTCCCCGATCATCCGGCGCTGGTCTATGGAAGGATGACCGGTTGGGGGCAGGAGGGGCCGCTTGCGCAAACAGCCGGGCATGACATCAATTACCTGTCTCTGACCGGGGCGCTGCACGCGATGGGCGGAGAGGCACCTGCGATCCCGCTCAACCTTCTGGGCGATTTCGGCGGTGGCGGAATTTATCTGGCCTTCGGGATGCTGGCGGCGCTGTGGCGCGCGCGAGAGACCGGGCGGGGGCAGGTCGTCGATTGCGCGATCACCGACGGGGTGGCGCATCTGATGGCAATGATCACCGGGATGGCCGGGCAGGGGGCGTGGGCGGATCGGCGGCAGGCGAATCTGCTCGACGGGGCCGCGCCGTTCTACACGGTCTACGAATGCGCCTGCGGTGGGCATATGGCGGTGGGGGCACTCGAGCCACAATTCTACGCGGCACTGATCGCGGGGTTGGGATTCGCGCCCCAGGACTTGCCTGAGCGTGAAGCCCGTGCGAATTGGCCGGTGTTGCGGGATGCTTTCGCCGAGCGCTTCGCGACTCGTAGCCGGGATGACTGGGCCGGTATCTTTGCGGACAGCGATGCCTGCGCGACGCCGGTGCTGTCGATCGCTGAGGCCATCGCGCATCCGCAGAACGCCGAACGCGGCGCTTATGTCGGCCTCGACGGCATCGCCCAGCCCGCGCCCGCGCCGCGGCTCTCGGGCAGGCGGGGGCAGGCGGGCGCGCAGGGGCGGCGGATCTCTGCGGCGGAGGCGCTCGCCCGCTGGAGCGATTGCGGATAAAACCTCGTTTTTCCTTGACAGATGGGGGCTGATCCCCGATATCGGCCCGACCCGGCGGAGAGTCTTCTTTCCGCCGGGCCTCGTTTTTGCAACTTCGCTCCCATGAGGAGCGCGCAGTCCGACGGCGGGCCGACAGGTCCAACGAACTCCGATCAGGGGCCACAGGGCGCGGATGAAGAAAAGGAAAGACCCATGTTTGCGGTCCTCAAGACCGGCGGCAAGCAATACAAGGTTCAGGCGGGCGATCTGCTCCGCGTGGAACTGCTCGCAGCCGAAGCTGGCGATAAAGTCCAGTTCAACGAGATTCTGATGGTCGGCGGCGACAAGCCCCAGTTCGGCACCCCGCTCGTCGAAGGTGCGGCCGTGCAGGCGGAAGTCATCGACAACATCAAGGCCGACAAGGTCATCACCTACCACAAGCGTCGTCGTAAGCACTCGTCGCAGCGCACCCGTGGTCACCGTCAGCAGCTGACCCTGCTGCGCGTCACCGACGTCCTCGCCACCGGCGGCGACAAGTCGGGCGTGAAGGAAGCCGTGGGCACCGCGATCGCACGTCGTGCAGCGCATGGTGGCAAAGGCGAAGCCGCTCCGGCCAAGCCCGCCAAGGCCGCTGCTGCTCCGAAAGCCGCGCCGAAGGCTGATGCCGCCGTCGCGGAAGCGGACGATCTGAAGGTCATCACCGGTCTCGGCCCGGCGGCCGAGAAGAAGCTGAACGAAGCTGGCATCACCACCTACGCTCAGCTCGCTTCGGTCGATCCCGAAACCTTTGAAGCTACCAAGGTCAAGCCCGACTGGGTCGAGCAGGCCAAAGAGCTCGCGAAATAAGGAGAGACACCCATGGCACACAAGAAAGCAGGCGGTTCATCCCGTAACGGCCGCGACTCTGCGGGTCGTCGTCTTGGCGTGAAACTGTTCGGCGGTCAGGCTGCGATCCCGGGCAACATCATCGTGCGTCAGCGCGGCACCAAGTGGTGGCCGGGTGAAGGCGTCGGCCTCGGCAAGGATCACACCATCTTTGCAACGGCTGAAGGCCGCGTCACCTTCCATAAAGGCCTCAAGGGCCGCACCTTCGTATCGGTCCTCCCGGCTGCGGAGGCCGCCGAGTAACCCGACCGACGAACGTGTCACAAAATCGGGGGATCGGCTGAAAGGCCGGTCCCCTTTCTCGTTGCGGTGCAGCACGCAAATGTTTGCAATCGCGGCGAGAAAATTTACCGGGTCGGGGGATGTATCGTCATCCTACTGTCCTATTTATTTACTAGGACCGCACGGCAGGAGGAGCCGCCGGTTCGTCCGCGTTTCGAGGAGGAGCGCCCATGTACCAGGAGACGATTTCCACCCAACCCGTGATCGAAACGGAGCGCTTCGTGCTGCGCCCGCTGCGGCGTTCGGATGCCGGTCTGATCGAGATGTATTCCGGCGATAAACGTGTCGCCGAAGGCACTCGCGCGATCCCGCATCCGCTGCCACCGGGCACGGCCGAGAATTTCATAACGCGCGCACAGGCCGAAGACCGCGTCGAAGACGTCTGGGCGATCGATGGCTCGCGTCATGGCATGGGCGAGCTTCTGGGTGTCGTCTCGCTGACCCGTCTCGACGACGACCAGTCCGAGATCGGCTATTGGGTTGGACCGGGGTTCTGGAATACGGGCCTCGCCTCCGAAGCGGTCGCCGCCATCATCGAGGCGAACCCGCACAAGTCCCGCACTCTCTTCGCCGAGGTGTTTCAGGACAATCCGGGCTCGGCCCGTGTCCTGACCAATTGCGGCTTCGAGTATCTGGGCGATGCAGAAAGCTGGTCGCTCGCGCGCGGTCGCCATGTTCCGACTTGGACCTATCTGCGCAAGATGTAACGCAGGCCGAGAGCGTGGACGGGAGGGCGCTGCCCTCCCGAACCCTTCCGGGATATTTGGGCCAAGAGGAAGATGCACCGGATCGACACGCCGCGCCTTGTCTTGCGTCCCCTGACTTCGGAAGATGTCGATGCGATCACGCGTGCCGCGGATGATTTCGAGGTCGCGCGCTGGCTCGCGAGGATGCCGTATCCCTACACCAGAACCGATGCCGAGGCATTCGTCGCCGCCAATCGCGAGAATTTCGGGCGAGTCTGGGGAATCACGCGACAAGGCGATTTTTGTGGAGTGATCGGAAAGGTCGGCGCATTCGGCTATTGGTTGGCCCGGGATCATTGGGGCAATGGCTATACCACTGAGGCAGGCCGTGCCGTCATTGCTGGGCATTTCGACGCCCCGGACGCGCGGCCGCTCGCGGCGGGCTATTTCGAGGGCAATCACCGCTCGCGCAGGGTTCTCGAGAAGCTTGGATTTCGCACCACAGGCGAGTCGCTTCAGGAGAACCGGGCGCTGGGACGCAAGCTCCGGCATTTCGACATGATCTGCGAGACCCCGCCTCGCGACGCGCATTCCCCTTCCTCTTGGTGAAAATATCCCGGGGGTGTGGGGGCCGCGCCCCCACGCGGCGCTTGATCCTGCGCGCGCGGGCAGCTATCCCGGCGCCTTGATGAAAGGGGCCTGACCATGAAATTCCTCGATCTCGCCAAGGTCTATATCCGCTCGGGCGGCGGCGGCGCGGGCTGCGTCTCGTTCCGGCGCGAGAAATATATCGAATTCGGCGGCCCCGATGGCGGCGACGGCGGCAAGGGCGGCTCGGTCTGGATCGAGGCGGTCGAAGGGCTCAACACGCTCATCGATTTCCGCTACCAGCAGCATTTCTTCGCAAAAACCGGCCAGCACGGCATGGGCAGCCAATGCACCGGCAAGGACGGCGATGACGTCGTGCTGAAAGTGCCCGTCGGCACCGAAATCCTCGACGAGGATCAGGAGACGCTGATCGCCGACATGACCGAGGTGGGTCAGCGCGTGCTTCTCGCCAAGGGCGGCAATGGCGGCTGGGGCAACCTGCATTTCAAATCCTCGACCAACCGTGCGCCGCAACGCGCGAATCCCGGTCAGGAAGGTGTCGAGCGCACGATCTGGCTGCGGCTGAAGCTGATCGCGGATGCGGGGCTTCTGGGTCTGCCCAACGCGGGCAAGTCGACTTTCCTGGCTGCGACCTCGAACGCGCGGCCGAAGATTGCGGATTATCCCTTCACGACGCTGGTGCCCAATCTGGGCGTTGTCGGTATCGACGGGCGCGAATTCGTCGTGGCCGATATTCCGGGGCTGATCGAGGGCGCCTCTGAGGGGCGGGGTCTGGGCGATCAGTTCCTCGGTCATGTCGAGCGCTGCTCGGTGCTGCTGCATCTGGTGGATGGCACGGCGGAAGATCCGGTCGAGGATTGGCGCACGATCATCGGCGAGTTGGAGGCCTATTCGGCAATCCTCGCCGAGAAGCCGCGCGTCACCGTGCTCAACAAGATCGACGCGATCGACGAAGAGACGTTGGCCGAGCGCAAGGCGGAGTTGGAAGAGGCGTCGGGCGGGCGCGTGATGCTGATGTCGGGCGTGTCGAAGAAGGGCGTGCCGGATGTGCTGCGCGCGCTTTGGGCGGAGATCGCCAAGGACAAGCCGAAGCCGGAGGACGAGGGCGGAGCATGGCAACCGTGAGCGCGCCCGCTCTGGCGCAGGCGAAGCGTCTGGTGATCAAGATCGGATCGGCGCTGCTTGTCGATCAGAGCGGATTGCGTGCGGATTGGCTGCGCTCGCTGGCCGCCGATGTGGCGGCTTTGCGCGCCCGCGGCACGGGCGTCGTGATCGTCTCCTCCGGCTCGATCGCCTTGGGGCGACGGGTGCTCGGTCTCGCGGGCGAAACGCTGCCGCTGGAGCAGAGCCAGGCCGCGGCGGCTGTGGGTCAGATCCGCCTCGCGCGGGCCTATGAGGAAGTTCTGGGGCCGCATGACGTGAGCACCGCGCAGGTTCTGGTGACGCTGGAAGATACTGCAGATCGTCGCCGCTACCTCAATTCGCGCGCGACGCTGGAAACGCTGCTGAGCCTCGGCGTCGTGCCCATCGTGAACGAGAACGACACGGTCGCGACCGACGAGATCCGCTTCGGCGACAACGACCGGCTCGCCGCCCAGATCGCTGTGACGATCGGGGCGGATCAGCTGCTGCTGCTGTCCGATGTCGACGGGCTCTATACCGCGAACCCCAAGACCGACCCGAGCGCCGAGCATCTGCCGGTGATCGAACACATCACCCCCGAGATCGAGGCGATGGCGGGCGATCCCGTCTCCGGCCTCTCGAAGGGTGGGATGAAGACGAAATTGCTGGCCGCGAAGGTCGCGGTGGCGGGCGGCTGTGCGATGGCGATCGCGGAGGGCTTCGCCGAGCATCCGGTTGCCGCACTGGAGCAGGGCGGGCGCTGCAGCTGGTTCCTGCCCGAGGGCGACCCGCAGGCGGCGCGCAAACGCTGGATCGCGGCGATGAAGCCGCGGGGCGAGTTGTTCGTCGATGAGGGGGCCGCCAATGCGCTCCGCTCTGGAAAGTCACTTCTGCCCGCAGGGATCACCAAGGTCGTCGGGCGCTTCGGGCGCGGCGATCCTGTCACGATTGCGGGGCCGGACCGTGCGGTGCTGGGCAAAGGCCTCGTGCGCTACACCGGCGACGAGGCGCGGCTGATCGCGGGGCACCGCTCGGGCGAGATCGAGGAGATTCTCGGCTATCCCGGCCGCGCGGCGCTGATCCATCGCGACGATATGGTGGTGGGCTGAGCGGGTTTGCTCCGCCCCTTCATTCGGCCCAGTCCGGCTTGCGCTTCTCGATGAAGGCCTGCACGCCTTCCTTCGTATCACGCCAGAGCATGTTCTCGACCATCACCGCGGCCGTGTGCTCATAGGCCTGCGCGAGGTCCATATTGGCCTGATCATAGAAGGCGCGCTTGCCGATCTTCACGGCGGCGCCCAGCTTGCCTGCGATGGTCTGCGCGAGCTTCTCGGTCTCGGCGCCAAGCTCCTCATGCGGCGCGATGCGATTGACCAACCCGACCTCGCGGGCGCGGGCGGCATCGATGAACTCGCCGGTGGTCAGCATCTCGAAGGCCACCTTGCGCGGCACATTGCGCGAGAGCGCCACCATCGGGGTCGAGCAGAAAAGCCCGATATTCACCCCGTTCACGCCAAACCGCGTGCCTTCGGCCGCCACGGCCAGATCGCAGGACGCGACCAGCTGGCAGCCGGCGGCGGTCGCGATGCCATGCGCCTCGGCGATCACCGGCTGCGGCAGGGCGGGGATCATCTGCATAACCTCGGCGCAGCGGAAGAAGAGATCGGCGAAATAGGCGCGGCCCTGATCCTCGGCTTCGCGCCCGCGCTGCATCTCCTTTAGGTCATGGCCCGCGCAAAACGCCTTGCCCGCGCCGCGCAGCACCACGACCTTGATGCTTGTATCCTCGGCCAGCTCGGAAAACCGCGCCTTGAGCGCGGCCAGCATCGCATCGGACAGCGCGTTGAGGCTGCCGGGGCTGTTCATCGTCAGATGCGCCACCGCGCCCTTATCCTCGCGGATCACCAGATCGGTCATTGAAACTCCTCCTCTTTGGCGAAACTCTAGGGGCGAGCGAGGGACAAGAAAAGGAGAGGGCGCATGGCGCTGGCAATGGATCGCGACGAGCTCGCGGAATTTCTCGACGAGGCGTTTCCGCAGGTGAAAGGCGACTTCGCGATCGAGGCGCTCGATGAGGACGAGCTCGTGGTGCGCCTGAAGGTGGAAGAGCGCCATTTGCGGCCCGGCGGCACGGTTTCGGGGCCGAACATGTTCGCGCTGGCCGATGTCGGGATCTATATCGCGATCCTCGCGCGGATCGGACGCGTGGCGCTGGCGGTGACGACGAATGCGAGCATGGATTTCATGCGTAAGCCTGCCGCAGGGGCCGACCTGATCGCGAAGATCCGGGTGCTCAAGCTGGGTCGCGTCCTCGCCGTGGGCGATGCGCTGATCTATTCCGAGGGCGACGACCGGCCCGTTGCGCGCGCGAGCATGACTTATTCGATCCCGCCGCAGGCGATGGGGTAGGGCGCTGCGCACTCTGCCTCTTCGCCTTGGCGCAAATATCCCGGGGGAGGCGCGGATGCGCCGGGGGCAGAGCCCCCAACCCGGCCCAACATCGCGTCGAGGTGTGGGGTATTTTGATACCTAATTTTTACCGCGTTGTTTTTGCTGATAAAATTCCGAAACGATGCACTTGAAAACGCGTCCGGAATCGCGCAAAAGCCCGCATCAGAATTCGAAATACCCCACAAGGGCAGATCACAGATGAAAACCTACACCGCAAAACCCGCGGAGATCGAGAAGAAATGGGTCATCATCGACGCTGAAGGCGTCGTGCTGGGCCGTCTCGCGTCGATCATCGCAACGCGTCTGCGTGGCAAGCACAAGGCCACCTTCACGCCGCACATGGACATGGGCGACAACGTCATCGTCATCAACGCCGACAAGGTGCAGATGACCGGCAAGAAGCGTGACGACAAGACCTACTACTGGCACACCAACCACCCCGGTGGGATCAAGTCGCGCACCGCGCGTCAGATCCTCGAGGGCGCGCATCCCGAGCGCGTGGTTATGAAGGCGGTCGAGCGCATGATCTCGCGCAACCGTCTGGGTCGTGCGCAGATGGCGAACCTGCGTGTCTACGCTGGTGCCGAGCATCCGCACGAAGCGCAACAGCCTGAAGTTCTCGACGTCAAGTCGATGAACAAGAAGAACACCCGGAGCTGATCATGGCCGACGATATCAAGACCCTCGACGATCTGAAATCGGTCGTGACCGGCTCGGACAACGCTGGCGCCACCGAAACCGAAACCTCCACGCCCCGTGAGCCCGTGCGTGACGCGCAAGGCCGCTCCTATGCCACCGGCAAGCGTAAAGACGCGGTCGCCCGCGTCTGGGTCAAGCCGGGCACCGGCAAGGTCGAAGTGAACGGCAAGGCGATGGACAAGTACTTCGCGCGTCCCGTGCTTCAGCTGATCGTGAACCAGCCCTTCGGCGTGGCGAATGTGGACGGCCAGTTCGACGTCTACGCGACCGTCGCAGGCGGCGGCCTCTCGGGCCAGGCCGGTGCAGTCAAGCACGGCATCTCGAAGGCGCTGCAGCTCTACGATCCCTCGCTGCGTCCGGCTCTGAAAGCCGCAGGCTTCCTGACCCGCGACTCGCGCGTTGTGGAACGTAAGAAATACGGCCGTGCGAAAGCCCGTCGTAGCTTCCAGTTCTCGAAGCGCTAAACTTCGCGAATACGATTTGGAAAGCGGCTCCCATTCGGGGGCCGCTTTTCGTTTGGGGCTCCGCCCCCGGCGCGTGCCGCGCCTCACCCGGGATATTTCGGGCAGTTGGAAGGGCCGCGCGGGGTCTGACTTCCAACTGCGTCAAATATCCCGGGGGCGAATTCGGCGAAGCCGAAGCGGGGGCGGCGCCCCCGATCTTTTGCCCGCAAAAAGAAGAAGGCGCCCCGTTCGGAGCGCCTTCGAGCATCTTCGACCTGCGAGGGGCAGGGTTTACTCCGCCTCGTCCATCTTGGCGGCGTTTAGCAGGGCGTAATTCTGCGCGCCCACGCGGTCGTAGAGGTCGAGCTGCGTCTCGAGGAAATCGACATGGCCTTCCTCATCCGCGATCAGCTCTTCGAACAGATCCTTCGAGACGTAATCGCGCACGCTTTCGCAATGGTCGCGCGCCTCGCGATAGAGGGTCAGCGCGTCATGCTCTCCTGCGAGGTCGCATTCGAGCGTCTCGCGCGGGCCTTCGCCGATGCGCAGCGGGTCGAGTTTTTGCAGGTTCGGATGGCCTTCGAGGAACAGGATGCGCGCGATCAGCTTGTCGGCGTGATGCATCTCCTCGATGGATTCCTCGCGCGATTTCTTCGCCATCGCGGCAAGGCCCCAATCCTCCTGCATCCGGAAGTGCAGCCAGTATTGCGAAACGGCCGTCAATTCGCTGCGCAGAGCTGCGTTGAGATAGTCGATGACCTTAGCGTCGCCCTTCATGTCGTCTTCCTTCCATTGGTGCCTGTCTCAGCCCGGTCAGTTCGACCGGCACTTTCAAATTGGTATTCTTGCGCATCGTGGAAAGAAAGAGCGGCATGCATCCGCCGCAATCGGCCCGCTTCCCGAGTGCGTGATAGATCTTGCCCGGGGTGATGATCGTGCTCGGGTCCGATTTTCGCATCCAGTCGATCGCGGCATGGATGTCGCGATCGCTGATAGCCTGACAATGGCAGATGATCATGGTCGTGCGCCCTGTTTCCGGGGGAGGGGGATTCCTGTCCGCCCATAGGTGAGTAGTTTTGTCGGAAATGTCAATCCGACAGAAAGAGTCGGGCATAAAGTTGCCTTCGGTGCCAATTCCCCGCCCCGTTTCCATCGCCGCGCAACTGCGGTAAGCACGGGCAAACAGTTCAAGAGGCCCGTATGTCCGTCTCCATGCTCTCCACCTTCGTCAAACCGATGCATCCCGAAGGGCGCAAATTCGTCGCCATCTTCGCGGGCATCACTTTCATCCTGTTTCTGATCTGGGAGCCTCTGGGCTGGATCGGGGTCGGGCTGACCGTCTGGTGCTATTACTTCTTCCGCGATCCGCCGCGGGTGACGCCCACCCGCGAGGGGCTGATGGTCTCGCCCGCCGATGGCGTGGTCTCGCTGCTGGAGCCGGCGGTGCCGCCGGCGGAGCTGGGCCTTGGCGACAAGCCGATGACCCGCGTCTCGGTCTTCATGTCGGTCTTCAACTGCCACGTGAACCGGCTGCCCTGCGCGGGCCGGATTTCGAAGGTCGCCTATCGCCCGGGGAAATTCCTCAATGCCTCGCTCGACAAGGCGAGCTCGGACAATGAGCGCAACGGGCTTGCCGTGACGCTGCCCGACGGGCGCCAATACGGGGTGGTGCAGATCGCAGGCCTCGTCGCCCGGCGCATCCTGTGCTGGTCGAAGGAAGGTCAGAGTCTGATGACCGGCGAGCGCTTCGGTCTGATCCGGTTCGGCTCGCGTCTCGACATCTACCTGCCCGAAGGGGTGAACCCGCTCGTCTGCATCGGCCAGAACATGGTCGCCGGCGAAACCGTGATCGCCAATCTCGAAAGCACGGAACAAGCGCGCTCGGGCGGCATTCGGTAAGAGAGGCTCGAGGAGGGCGCGATGAAAGACCACGAACTCGACCCGCACGAAAAGGACCGGTTGCCGTTTCTGCAGCTGGTGCCGAACCTCGTCACGATTGCCGGGATGGGGCTGGGGCTGACCTCGATCCGTTTCGCGATGGATGACCGGTTCGAGAGCGCGGTGGTGCTGATCCTACTCGCGGCGCTGATCGACGGGATGGACGGGTTGCTCGCGCGGCGGCTCAACGCGTCCTCGGATTTCGGGGCAGAACTCGACAGCCTGTCAGACTTCCTCTGCTTCGGCGTGGCGCCCGGTCTTCTGCTCTACCGCTTCGCCCTGGGGGAGACGCACGCCTTCGGCTGGGTCTTCGTGCTGGTCTATACCGGTGCTGCCTGTCTGCGCCTTGCGCGGTTCAACGTGATGCGCGCCGAGCCCGAGTCGATGCGCCACTTCACGGGGGTGCCCGCACCCGCAGGGGCGGGGCTCGCCCTATTGCCGATGTTCGTCAGTTTCGCTGAACTGGGTGATGCGCGCGCGGTGCCGGTGGTCGTGGCGGTCTGGCTGGGCTTTGTCGGTCTGCTGATGATTTCGCGGATCAAGACCTTCTCGCCCAAAGCGATGCGCATTCCGCGTCGCGCGGTGGGCGTGCTGCTGATCGGCACGGTCATCGCGGTGGGGATGGTCTTCACGCGGATCTGGCTGCTGATGGTAATCCTGGCGGTGATCTACGCGGTGATGCTGATCCCTGCGATCTGGAAAGCGCGCGGGAGAATTCTGCGCGCCTGACCTCGCGCCCTCTTCAACACTGCCGAACGCCGCTCCTCCCGGGGGCGGCGTTTGCGATTCCAGGGAGGTGTGAGGGCAGGGGAGGCGATTCACCGAAAAGAAGGGGGCGATTCACCCTGTCATCAGGGCGATTTCGGGTGATTTGCGCGAAACGGAATCGGGTGACCCTGGGGCAGTAACGGGCGATTCCGTATCTGCCCATCGGCCCCAAGCCCATCCCCTTTGCTTTTCGCCGCTTTTTTGACCAAGAAAATAAGGGCTTCGAGAAAAAAGTGACGATCAGATGAAAAAACCTGTTGCGGACCACGGTCGCTATGCGTAGAACGCCTCTCACCGAAGCGGCACACACCGCAACGGGGCGCCGGAAGGGCCAGCAACGCTGACACGGACGGCAACGAACACTACTGAGGTTTGAGGGCGGGCTGCGCTACAAAGTAAGCGCTTCCGGTTCTTTTTGGCCTCACGCTCTTTGACATTGATAGATATCTGAAGAGATATGCGGGCGGTTTGGTCGATGATCGATGCGGACCGGAGCATATC
>NZ_MPZR01000009.1:0-168022 GCF_002020075.1 Thioclava sp. F36-7
TTGCTCAACCTGCGCCGATCGGCGTAAACACCAACCGGGCTCCGGTCGTGGCTGGATGAAAGACCCATGGCAGGTCACGTTGAAAAAGCCCGAGCTAACAAAGGTGTTCAATTCGGCAAGCCATAGCAAATCCGGCGGCCCGAAAGACGGGCCGCCAGCTTGAGCCTAGCTCAGTCACCTTCCATGTGCTCTTTAATATTTTCTGGAATGTCGGCTTCCGAGAACGATTTCTGTTCGGTCGGATCATGCACGAAGGCAATGATGTCCGCCAGTTCCTGCCCGGTAAATTGGATCTGGGCTCCCAGTTCCGTTTCCTGCATTGCGATCATTGCCGGAGCCCCTCGCCACATTTTGGCAGCGAAGCTGAACGGATCCATGGGCATTGCCATCGTGCTCGCATCGAGGTTCGGAGCGTCTGTCCCCCCTACCCCATTGATTGAGTGACATACGACACAGCCCTTCGACGCGAACAGGCGCCGCCCTTCAACCGAATCCATTTCCGGAACGACAAGCCCGCCCATCATGGCACCGTCGTGCATAACACCGGATTGCTCAGCGCTTGCCGAAAAGGCAAGCAAGGATGATGCGACAACCGCTATCGTCGACACAAAATAAAAATGTTTCATCTTTCTTTTCCTTCGTCTGTGTGTGGCTAGTTGGCGCTCGGAAGGATGTTCCGCAGCAGCGCCAAAAGCTTTGAAGCCGTTACTTCTGTCAGACGAGAGATTTGGGAGGGGGAGCGCGCGGGCTATCGATATGCCCTTCCATCGAAAGCACATTTATTGGGAGGGTATGGCTATCGTAGATTTTTGGTTCGATACCAGCCTCTTCCGTTAGGATAACCGCTGGGGCACATAGTGAATGCGCATGGTGATGCGCACGATGGCAGCCCACTAAGGAAACGCCGCTTTCAATGGGGGGCAAGGCATTGTGCGCCGATACGGTGAGAGAGGTATGGTTGCCCAGTTCCTCGATAACAGCTGGCACCTGCAAAGTGACTGCGATGAGCGCGATCACCAGGAAGATTCTCCACAGTGCGCCCCACATGGGCTGCCCCTGGCCACGCCGAATTCCTTTGAGATGCTTCATTCGAGCATCTTACCGGGGTTCCAGATTGTCACCTTGACACAAGTCAACGCAACAAGCCGCCGCCGCAGTCCCTTGAATGCGCAATCTACTCGCAGGTCGTCACATCGAGTAATTCGCCCGCGCCTGAAACGCCAAGCTATCTATCGCGCCCAGACTGGTAGGCGCGATGGCAAATTTTGCGATGGAGTTTCGTCGGCACGTCCGATCGTGGCATCCCGGAGGCGAGATGGTTGTCGCCATGTCAAGAAAAGTCGCGTCAACGGGTCGAAACACGGGATCGACATCGATCGATCTTTCCTCCGCTCAAATGCACTTTTCTTGACATTGGTGGCATCTCTCAGGGCCAGACCAGCGTGGAGTTACATCTTTTCCTTGATCCCTTTCCGGATCAGCCACCAGTTCACCGGGTAAGAGGTGATGAAGCCGAATATCATCGCGATCTGCATCATGAACCAGAATTCAACGCTGTTCACCTCAAGCTTCACGCCAAGAATGCTTGCAAAGATCCAGAAATGCGCAACGGCCATGAAACCATACATCCCGATCTGCCAAGCTGACAGGGAGAGGACGTCGGCTTTTATCGCTTGAATGATACCCTCTTTCACGGAGAGATTCCGCATCGGTTTGATCGTGAAATACTGGAAGGCCACCCCGATCACGAGCGCGAAGATATAGTCTACAATCCAAGCGGCGAAGATCTTCTCGGCAAAGAGTTCTTTCCAGCCGAACCAAGTCGCGATGACCGGCACGAAAAACAGCAACCACTCCGAGATGATGTCTCCAAGCGTGCAACCACTGCCACAGTGAGATGCGCCCTTGGCCACCATCATGGGAAATGGCGTGTATTTCTTGTTTGGCGGGGTCTCGTCCTTCTCCATCGCTGCATGCATTTTGCTGTGCGCCCCGAGCTTGCCGTAGGTGAAGTAGGCCCAGAGAACGATCACCGAGGCAAAGAGCGCCACGACAGGCCAGACCACATTCATGATCCACATGTGCTGGGGGTCTTTCGACTCGTCCCACGCGATGACAATTGCGGAAATCGCGCCAACAGTGAGAGAGATTAACGATAGGATGTGCAGCCAGTCGGGTATCATGGACGAACTCCTAAAATGCTTAGGGTGACTTCGCATCGAAACGGTCGAGTTCACGTGAGGTTCCGGCTGGCTGTCACTGCGCCCGCTTCGCTGGCTTCGTCAATTCACCCGCTCTGAGCTCCAGGCCGCCGCAGCATTCGAAGTTGGTTGGCCGCTTCCTGCCGACACTGTCGGCGTCTAAGTGCCGCCATGCCCATCCTACAAATGGAACACATTCAGAATTCGGAACGTGAATCGCTCCCCACGCATTTCTCCGGCAATCCCGAGCTGACGGAAATTCGGAGGCAAATGACATGACCATGCGTTTTGAACAGATCCTTGCGGAAGGGATCGCCCAGTGCTCCTACCTCTTGGGCGACACCGGCAGCGGCACCGCCGCCGTCGTCGATCCCCGCCCGGATTGCGATATCTATATCGAGCGCGCCAAGGCGCTCGGCCTGACGATCACCCATGTGTTCGAGACCCATATCCATGCCGACTTCCTGTCGGGCGCGCGCGAATTGGTGGACCGGCTGGATGGCACGCCCAAGCTTTGCGTCAGCGTCGAAGGCGGCGCCGAATATGACTTCGCGCATGAGGGCATCCGCGACGGCGACAAGTTCACCTTCGGCCAGCTCACGCTCGAGACGCGGCACACGCCGGGGCACACGCCCGAACACGTCTCCTTCCTGCTCTATGAGAAGGACAATGACGACCCGTGGGGCGTGCTGAGCGGCGATTCTTTCTTCGTGGATTCGGTCGGCCGGCCCGACCTCTTGGGTGACGACAAGACCGAGGAACTGACCGAGGCGCTGTTCCGCACCACGCAGGAATTCTACATGCAGCTGCCCGAGGGCGTGCTCGTCTATCCCTGTCACGGCGCGGGCTCGGCCTGCGGTCCGAATATCGGCGACCGGATGTCTACGAGCATCGCCTATGAGAAAGCCCATAACAAATATGTCCAGATCACCGATCTGCAGGCCTTCAAGGACGAGATGACGAAGGACGCGCCGCCGGTGCCAACCCATTACCCGCGCCTCAAGAAGGTGAACGCTGCGGGCCCCGAGGTGATGAAGGGATTGCCGCGCTGCATCGGCAAGACGCCGGAGGAGTTCGAGGCGCTGATCGCCAAGGATGACGTGCAGCTAGTCGATCTCCGCGACATGCTCGCCTTCGGCGGCGGCTTTATCGAAGGGTCGCTCAATATCGGGCTGCAGCCGATCCTGTCGGTCTGGGCGGGCTGGATACTCGATCCCGACAAACCCATTGCGCTTGTTAGCGAAACGAGTGCCGAGATCGACGAGGCCGTGCTGCGGCTCTGGCGCGTCGGCTTCACGAAATTCGCGGGCTACCTCAACGGCGGCATTTCGGCATGGCGCACCTCCGGGCGACCGCTTGCGCAGATCCCGCAGGTCACCGTGCAGGAACTGAAGGGCAGCGATCTGACCCCGCTCGACGTGCGTAAGGACGAGGAGTGGGACGGCGGCCATATCCCCGGCGCGATCCACCATTTCCTCGGCACGCTCGAAGACGAGATGGACGAACTCGACCGTTCCACCGACTATGCGGTGTATTGTCAGGGCGGCTACCGCGCCAGCGTCGCTGCGAGCCTGCTGCACCGCGCCGGGTTCAAGAACGTCTCCGCGGTGCCGGGCAGCTTCGGCGCATGGTCCGCGCAGGACTACCCGGTCGAATCCTGAACCGCTCACCATCAGAGGATCCAAGACAATGAGCTACACCATCGACAAACGCCTCACCAATACCACCCTGAAAGAGGCCGACACCCGAACGCGCGAGGCCCTCAAGGAGCAGGGCTTCGGCGTGCTCACCGAGATCGACGTGCAGGCCACGATGAAGAAGAAGCTGGATGAGGACATGGCCGGCTACATGATCCTCGGCGCCTGCAACCCGAAGATGGCGCATCAGGCGATCCAGCTGGAGCCGAACGTCGGCGCGATGCTGCCCTGCAACGTCATTTTGCGGCAGGACGGCGCGGATATCCTCGTCTGCGCGATCGACCCGGCGGCCTCGATGATGGCGATCGACAATCCGCAGCTCAAGTCGGTCGCGGGCGAAGTGCGCGACATGCTGGCAAAGGCGATTGAGGCGATTTGAGTTCAATGAAAATGCGGCGGCGGAGCAGATTTGCGCCCGCCGCCGCTTGACGGATTGCCCGTTACTTCAAGTCGACCGATTGAACGTCGCTTCAAGACGCGGCTTCTGGTCGGCGAAGGTTCCGTAGGTTGCTACGCCGTCAATGACGGTGATCGGAGCGACGCGCACGCCGTAGCGTGCTTTCGCCTCCTCGGCTACGCCGGGGCGCGAGACGTCGCGTTCGTCGAATGCGATACCACGCTCGGTCAGGTAGCGCTTCACTGCCGCGCAGTCAGGGCAGCCAGGGCTGGTATAGACGAGCACCTCGGTCATCCTACTGGACCTCGGCTTCGTAACCTTCTTCATTCACCGCGGCGATGAGCGCCGTTGGCTCGGCCGCGCCTTTCACGACGGCTCCGCCGGGTTCCAGCGTAACCTCGGCGCTTTCGACGCCCGCTACACCTTCCAGCGCCTTGGTCGCAGCCTTGACGCAGTGGCCGCAGGTCATCCCGGTAATCTTGAGATTGATGTCGCTCATATTTTGTCTCCTTTCTGGTTTTTGATAGGTCAGGCGGAAAGCGTTTCGGCCACACGACGCAGCTTGATGGCGACCTCTTTGCCAAGGCGATCGACGTCAGCGTTTGCGACCAGGCCAAGCACTGCCGCCGGGTCCATGAACAGCACGCCGACCTTGCCTTCTGCCTCTTCGCGAACGACGACGTTGCAGGGCAGCAGGGCACCAATATCCGGCTCGGCTTCGAGCGCCTGATGGGCGAACTGCGGATTGCAGGCACCGAGAATGATATAGGGGCTACGCTCAAGCCCCAGCTTGGCCTTGAGCGTAGCGGCCACATCGATGGTGGTCAGCACGCCGAAGCCCTCGTCCTTCAGCGCCTCGGTCACGCGTGCGACCGTCGCGTCGAAACCCTCGGGGCTGGTGACAGCGAATGTGAATTGGCTCATGGTCTTTTCCTCTCTCTTCAAGTGGGTTGATCAGGCTTCGGCCCCGGTCTTGAACGCTTTCAGGCGGCGCAGGCGCAGGCTGTTGCCAAGCACGAAGACCGACGACAGCCCCATCGCGACACCGGCAACCATTGGGTTGAGGTGGATACCCCAAGGCGCAGCCAGCCCGGCCGCGATCGGGATCAGGATGACGTTGTAGAAGAACGCCCAAAAAAGGTTGCCGCGGATGTTACCGAGCGTGTGCCGTGCCGCGCTCAGCGCGGTAACCACCTCGCCCAACTGGCCTCGGGTCAGGGTGACATCGGCGGCTTCGATGGCGATGTCGGTGCCGGTCGCCAGAGCGATGCCGACATCTGCCTGCGCCAACGCTGGTGCATCGTTGATGCCATCGCCGACGAAGGCAACGCTGTGACCTTCACTCTGCAGCGACGTGACCACTTTGGCCTTATCCTGCGGCAGCACTTCCGCATGGACGTCGTCGATGCCGAGCTGGTCGGCCACCGCCCGCGCTGTCGCCGTAGCGTCGCCGGTAACCATCGCCACGGAAACGCCCTGCGAACGCAACGCGTCGACCACCGCTTTCGCTTCGGGCTTAGCGCGATCGGCGATGGCCAGTAGGCCGAGCGCTGCGTCGTCGACCGCGACATAGACGACCGTTCGTCCCGAGCCCTCCATCTCGGCCGCGCGCGAACCGAGGTCACCCAGCTCGATCCCCTCACCTGCCATGAAGCGGTGCGCGCCGACCCGCACCAGCCGGCCGTCGATGCGGCCTTCGATGCCGTGCCCCGCGACCGCGCGGAAGTCCGTCACCTCGGGTAAATCGAGTCCCTTTTCCTTCGCGGCGGTGACGATGGCACGACCCAGCGGATGCTCGGACGCGGTCTCCAGCGCAGCAGCGAGACGCAACGCTTGGTCCTGCTCGGCTGCAACCATGTCGACCAGAACCGGTCGCCCCTCGGTCAGTGTGCCGGTTTTGTCGAACAGCACAGTGTCGACATGCGAAAGGGCTTCAAGCGCCTCACCTTTGCGGAAGAGGACACCCAGTTCCGCCGCCCGCCCGGTGCCGACCATGATCGCCGCTGGCGTTGCCAACCCCATCGCGCAGGGGCAGGCCACAACCAGCACCGCCACCGCCGCAACCAGCGCCACGCTGATGTTGCCGCCGATCAGAATCCAAGCGATGAAACTGAGCGTCGCGATCAACAGCACGATGGGCGTGAAGACCCGCACCACCCGGTCGGCGAGGCCTTGGATCGGCAGCTTGCCCGTCTGAGCGCTTTCCACCAGCTTGATGATCTGCGCCAGAACCGTGTCACCGCCGACCGAAGTCGCTTCGATCACCAACCGTCCGTCCTGATCGACCGTGCCGCCGACGACCTCGTCGCCGTCGGTCTTGGCGACCGGAAGTGGTTCGCCTGTCAGCATAGCCTCGTCGACATGAGCGCGGCCCTCAACCACCCGGCCATCGACCGGCATGCGCTCTCCCGGGCGCACGACGAGACGGTCGCCGACACGTAGTTGCGCGACTGGCACGTCCTGCTCGACGCCCTCACTATCGAGCCGGTGCGCGGTTTTGGCCTGCAGTCCCACGAGCTTGCGGATCGCGGCGGAGGTTCGACCCTTGGCAATCTCTTCCAGATACTTGCCGCCCAGAACTGCGGCGATCACCACTGCGGCGCTGTCGAAATAGACGTGTCGCGCTTCGGGCGGGAACAAGGCAGGTGCGAGCAGAACCAATGTGCTGTAGGCCCAGGCTGCACCCGTGCCGGTAGCGACCAGCGAGTTCATATCGGGCGCCAAGTGGCGATACGCGATCAAACCGGGCCTGAAAAAGCGCCGCCCCGGCACAAACAGCACCACACTGGCGAGAGCGAATTGGACCCAGTCCCAGAAGCCCGCGAACGGGCTGGCGGCGGCGAGCGCGCGGTCGAAGGCGGGCACGAATGCCCCCCCCATGCCCACCACAACGATCACCGCGCCCAGGATTGCCGCCAGCGCCACGTCGCGCCCCATCGCGCGCAATGACGCACGGCGCTTCTCCCCGTCGCTCTCAGCAGCCTCAGCGGCGTCGCCGACCGGATGTGCCTCATAGCCTGCATCAGCCACCGTTGCAGCGAGCGTGTCCGCGTCAGTCATCGCGGGCAAGAAGCGCACCTTGGCCCGCTCGGTGGCAAGGTTCACGCTGGCCTCCAGAACCCCCGGGGCCTTGTTCAACGCGCGCTCGACACGGCCCACGCAGGACGCACACGTCATACCCTCGATAGACAGTTCAGCCTCCGTGCTCACCGGGGTATAACCGGTGTCGCGGATCGCCTCGACGATCTGCTCGGCCGAAATCTGCTTCGGGTCGAAATGCAGTTCTGCCCGCTCGGTGGCAAGGTTCACGCCCGCGTCGGAAACGCCGGGAAGCTTACTCAAGCCGCGCTCGACACGCGCGCTGCAGGACGCGCAGGTCATACCCTCGACATCGACAGAAAGGGCCGGAAGCGCAAGGGGCTCTTGCGCGTGATGAACAGCGGTATCCATGACGATTTCTCCTATCGCAGCATAGTCGAAATTGATTTTTCGACTCGGATCTATCGGGTATGTAGGGGCTCCAGTTACTGGAGGCTCAAGGGCCGGAAATAGATTTTTTGGATTTCGCTGTGACTCGGCGAGTGTGCGTCAAAGGAAAACACAGTTTGGTGAACGCTCGGTTTCACCGCGCATTTTTGACCTCGCTCAAAGTGCTGGACATGTGAACGGCGTATCGAACCCGAAGCGAAACTGCGGAGGCCGACATGACCAAACTTTCTGTATACACCACTCTTCTTTCGACACTGGCCGCCAATGCGGCTTTAGCTGACGCGCCCGGCACTTATGGTGACGGCTACTACGGACACCCGATGATGTGGGGCGACGGCTACGGCTTCTTCGGCATCGGCATGATGGTGATTTTCTGGGGCGTCCTGATCGTCCTTGCGATCCTCGCCGTGCGCTGGCTGATGGAACGTGGCCCGAGCCGGAGCCAGAGCACCGCGCTCGACGTTCTCAAGGAACGCCTCGCAAAGGGCGAGATCGACCCCGAGGAATACCAAGCCCGGCGCAAAGCACTGGAAGAGTAAGAGCTCTACTCTTGGACACGTAAAGCCTAAGCGAAGAGGCCTTTAGACAGGCGCCATTTGCTGGCCGGATCACGAGCATGCGCCTGAGAAAATTCGATTCTCAGGCGCAGGTGCATCGGGCTGGATGCTGGGTCCAAGTCGCCCTGTGTTTCAGCCCACAATGCTGTCTGCTCCGGAGGCGGTTCGTAACGGCGATGCTGGCTTCGCCGCTCGCAACCACCCGCGACATCCTTGGCTCCGCATCTTGTGCGAGCGCGCATATGCCTCCGAGGCGTCGTTAGTGAATCCCATGTCGTGATCGACCGGTGCTGACGAGGACGTGTCCGTCTTGCTTTCTTGTCGCGGACAGACATTAGGAGCGAGAAAGCTGGTCAGACAGAAAGAAGGAACCGCAAACCCATCCAGAGCCCCATGACGATCATCATGAGGTTTTCGGTGAGCGATACAAACCCCAAGGGCACGTTGCTACCTCCGCCGACGCAGGCGCACTTCAGTTCTCGTTTGTCGATGTAAACTGCCTTGAATACCGAGACCGCCCCGACGGTGCCGATGAACAGAGCCAGCGGTGCAGAAAGCCACGTTAGCGCCCCGGCGATCATCAACAGCCCAGCGAGAGTTTCGGCGAAGGGGTAGAGATACCCGTATCTGACCCAGCGGCGGGCAAGCAAATCATAGTTCAGGAACATCGTGGAAAACCCTTCAACGTCCTGAAGTTTCTGGATGCCAAGCAAAGTCATCGAGATCGCGATGAACCACTCGAGGACGCGGACGCTAAGCATGGTTCCGAGAGCCGCCCAGCCGACAGCCAGCGCCATCAGGAAGGCAACGCCAAAAATCGCGATCACCGGTGTGTAGGTGGTCTCCCCGTCCTCGCGCAGCGGCTTGCCAAAATATTTGCGCAGGGCGTCGTAGCCACCGATGCGCTCGTTGTCGATCCATGTCTGCGGCGTGGTTTCCACGCTGTGGCGCTGCTTGAATTGCTCAGTTTCGTCGTGCGTCTCAAGGAGGTGATCCTCGACATCGAACCCCTGTCTCTCCAGCAGGTCCTTTGACTTGAGCCCGAAAGGGCAGAGATGACCGGGCATGGCCATTCGGTAAAGCTGCGCTGTCTTGCGCGGAGCGTCAGTGGGCATTGGTCTCCTCCGGCGAATATGGCACCTGGTTCCTAACGTCCTTGCAGCGCGGGAGGGTTCCGGCAATAGCCGTGAAAACGCTCATATGCGCTTGCGTCAGTTTTGCTGACTTGATCTTTCATCTTTGGGGAGGTGCCCGTTAGACGCGCAGACGATCAATTCTACCCGGCTGGCGACGCCGAATTTCTCCATCAAGCGCTCCTGATATACCCTCGCTGTGAGCTGGGAAATCCCGAGCATCCTCGCGATTTCCTTGTGTGTCCGGCCCTGAAGCAGTCCGTCGAGCACATTGCGTTGCCGATCGATCTTATTCGGTGACTTGTGCTTGCAGCTCCGCAAGGAACGCCTCGATGCGTCGGGCATTGGCCCCGCGGTCGATCTGCCCAATGCGCGAGCGTGACCGCATGTCGATGCGGCTGCCTGCCTCGACGTCGGTGACCCGAACTGCCACCTCGTCCTCGAAGCCGAAGACGCGGCTTCGGGCGATGGCTTCGATCTGGTTTTCCGCAGGGTCGGCCGAAAGAACCTCCCAGCCACGCGTTTCAACAAGGGCCAACGCCTCTGCGAATGCATCTTCGACCGGGATCGGAAGGACCAGCGGGCGCACGTTCGGATAGGCGGAGCGTTGTGGCGCGGCATTCTGCGCCGGGTAGTCCGTTGGGGTCACGGTGAACCAGTAGACCGGCGGGTCTTCGGTATCGGTCGAGATGTCGTTTATCGGCGGTGTCGTCCGAGCGGCGATTTCGAAAGCCACCCCGAGGCCTGCAACGGGCAATGACAGGATAAGGCCAATCAGCGCGATGCTGGCACCGTGCCTCTTGCGGATAGCCGCCACCAAAGTCGCGAGTGCTGCGACGACCCCCGCTAATGCCGTCCAAACACCCCAACCGGCGAAGTCATAGGCTTGGGGCCAAGGCCATCCGCTCGCACGATACCCCCAGACGGACAAAGCAAGAAGCGCAAGGGACACAAGGCCCAGAAAGATCGCCACATAGCCAAGGCGTCGCGTTATGAATTCAAGCATCTGTCTCTTCCTGATCGGGGGCGGGATTCAAGCGCGGGTGCGTTTCCAGGGATAAACGGGCCTCCGGACAGCCGAAAAAGAGAACCTGCAAGAACTGTTCAGGAAAGGGGCGCAGGTTCTCGCGGATGCCGAGGGTATAAGTCATTCCTCTTCCTCCACCGCGATGCGTGGGTCGAGAGCATGGCCCGAAGCCGGGCCACGCAGGGGCTGGAGCAGCATCCTGTCGATCCAAAGATCACGACGCGTGCGGAACTGTTCGATCCCGATCTCCATGTCCTGATGCCCCTTTGCCGGTTGCGCGACATAGGTGCCTAATAGCCGATCCCACCAGGGCAGGTTGAAGCCGTAGTTCGAATTGGTCTCACGCGGGTCGACGGAATGGTGGACGCGATGCATGTCGGGCGTGACCACGATCAGGCGCAGCACTCTATCAACCGGACGCGGCAGATCGATATTGGCGTGGTTGAAAAGCGCGGTCGCATTCAGGATCACCTCGAACAGCAGCACCGCGACCGCAGGCGGCCCGAGCGCCGCGACCACCGCCAGTTTGATCCCCATCGAGATCAGGATTTCCAGCGGATGGAACCGCAGGCCCGTTGTTGCGTCGAAGTCGAGATCGGCATGGTGCATCCTATGCAGACGCCAAAGTCCGGGAACCGCGTGGAACATGACATGCTGAAGGTAGATCGCCAAATCGAGCACCAGCATCGAAACAAGGATGGCCGCCCAAGTCGGCCACTCCAGATTGTTGAACAGCCCCCAGCCACGGTCCTCGGCCATGACGGCCAATCCGACTGCGAGGATCGGGAATGCCAGGCGCAGGATCACCGTATCTATAAAGTCCATGGCAATATTGTTCGTCCAACGGATCAAGCGCGGTATCTCTCTGCGCCGCCGGGGGGCCGCGACCTCCCACAACGCCATCGCCGCCAACACGCCCAAGAAAGCGGCAAGTCGGATCGTCGGCTCGGCAGAGAGGATCGTTTCGGTCATGCGTTCGGCTTTGCTCTTGTGGCGCAGGCTGGATTCGCTATTATTCAATTATTCGATTATTCGATTATTCGATTATTCGATTATTCGATTATTCGATTATTCGATTATTCGATTATTCGATTGAATGATGTAATATTCCGAGGCAGCCCATGTCAATTAGCCCGAAGATGGCCCTTCTCGAAGAATACGCCCTTGTCGCGCGGGCCTTGTCGGCCCCCGCACGCCTTATGCTTCTTGAACAGCTCGCCCAGAACGAGCGCAGGGTAGAGGCGCTTGCGGAAAAAACCGGGCTCACTGTCGCGAACTGTTCGCAGCATTTGCAGCAATTGCGGCGCGCTGGCCTTGTCACCAGTCGGCGCGACGGCAAGGCGATAATCTACAGGCTGACCGACGCGAGGACACTGACGTTGTTGGGAATTTTGGGCGATGTTGCCGAAAGGAACCTCGCACAGGTTGGGGAGATTCTGCGCGGGCTATCGAACGGCGAAGACGCGCCGGAACCGATCAACCGCGACGAGCTTGCCGCTCGACTGAGTGAAGGGTCGGTGACCGTTCTCGACGTGCGCCCCGCCGACGAATTTGCCCATGCCCATATCCCGGGCGCGCTCAACATGGCCGTGAC
Organism: Thioclava sp. F36-7; assembly: GCF_002020075.1. Lineage (NCBI taxonomy): Bacteria > Pseudomonadati > Pseudomonadota > Alphaproteobacteria > Rhodobacterales > Paracoccaceae > Thioclava > Thioclava sp. F36-7. The sequence continues at coordinate 12,096 of NZ_MPZR01000009.1, forward strand.
GGAGCTGGACAAGTTCCTGACGGACTTCGACCGGAACACCGAAATTGTGGCCTATTGTCGTGGTCCATACTGCGTCTACGCCCACCAAGCCGTGGCGTTCTTGCGCAAGAATGGTTTCAATGCCCGTCGTCTCGACGGCGGGCTGCCTGAATGGCGCGAAGACGGTCGAACCATTCGGTCGACATCCTGATTTACAAAGGCCGATGCCGCTACGGGTCGATCTGACTATGTGAGCGCACTGCGTGCGAGGCCTTTCGAAATGCCATGATGACTCGCCCAGACTTCACATGAGATCTTATGGAGAAAGCAACCTCAGCTTAGTGTCTGCTACGGACCGCCTGCTGACCCACTCTACGCGATGCTCGAATGTCGGGTTTGGGCCGTTCACTGCGCCGAAGCAGGAAGGGCGGGGAGCGGCCGTTCGCTGCGCTCGATCCCAATGCCGGCTTTGCGGCTGAACGAGGAATTCCGCCGCCGCATCAAGAGCCAGACCGTGCTCTCCTTCGCCGGAGCCGTGCCGATGCTCCCGTGGGCGTCGATGGCATCGAGCCAGATCCAAGTGCGAAAGGTGGATGGCTGGAAAATGATCCCTCAACCGATCGCGCCGATCGCGCTTGACCTCGTCGCCTGATCGGACGCACCTGCACATGCTCGGAGCAAGCTGCTGATGCGGCTCAGACTTCCTGAAGCTCCTGATGCTTCTTGTCCCCGCCGCGATCCGGCCAGATCGTGGCGTCGAGGAAGTCGAACAGGAATTGCAGCGCGAGCGTGCCGAAGCCGAGCGGCAGCAACGCGTAGGGGATCACCATCGGCGTGCCGAAGCTCGACGATACCCGCTCGCCGTAGTCCCACGCCTGATAGGCCATCAGGAAGCCACGCCACGTCATGATCCCCGCAAACGCCATCCCCGCCAGCGCGATGATCGCCTGCGTGCCCCGTTTGACGAGGGGCCGCGCGTTCTCGACGAAGAAGGTGATCCGGATATGGCTGTCCGTTCGCTGCACGTCAGCCGCCACCATGACGGCGACATAGACGATCAGGAACGTGTTGATCTCGAGCGACCAGGAGGTCGGCGCCGCGAAGATGTATCGCATCATCGCATCGTAACAGATCGTCAGAACCATGAAGACCAGCACCAGCTGACCAAGGAACCGCGTGCCCCGCACGATACGGTTGAAAATCGTCCTCACGGCGCCCTCCCTTTTAGCTCGCCTGACCGGTCGCAAGCGCGATGGCGCGCTCGCCGAGGTCCTTGCCGACTTCGTCGATCCAGGCCGCGCGGACTTCTTCAGCCGACTTGGTCAACGCTTGCAGATCTTCCTCCGAAGGCTCGATCACCTCGATCCCGGCCTCCTCCACCATGGGCCAATATTCGTCCTTGTAAATGACGTCATTGGAGTATTTCGCGCCCTCGGCGTCGAACCAGTCGGCGGCGGTCTCGAACGCAGCCTTGGTGTCGGCGTCCATCGCCTCCCAACGCTTCGGCGTGACGAACAGACCGATACCGAAGCCGGTGATCGGCAGCTTGTAGACATGGTGCAGCTGCTCTTGCAGCGAGCGCCCGATGATCGTCGAGATATTGGCCACCGCCGCATCGACCGTGCCGCGCTGCAGCCCGAGGTAAAGTTCCGAGGACGGAAGACGCACCGCCGCGCCGCCGAAATTCTCGATGACCTTGGTGCCTTCGAAGCTGACGACGCGGACCTTCTTGCCCTTCACGTCGGCAATCGAACGGACCGGGGCATCCGCGCTCGACCAGATGTATTCCGGCTGCAGGATGTTGCCCATCATCGACACCATGTAGAGGTCTTCCTTCGCCAGTTGCTCGTTGATGAGGTCGAACAGCGGGCTGCCTTTCTTCAGGCGGTCAGGATTCTCGTAAAGCTCTTCGACGACGCCGGGCAGACCAGTTACGCCGAGAATCGGCACCGAGCGGGTGATGTAGCTCGTCGTATGGAACATGAAGTCAATCGTGCCTGCGCGCAGGGCGGGCAGTTGCTCGTCGGCCTTCAGCAGCTTCGCGCTGTCGTAATAATCGACCGTCACAGCATCGCTTTGATTCAGCCGCTCGACGAAGCCCGCCGACCCGTAGGACAGCGCCTTGTAGCTCGGCGGCAGGTAGCTCACCCCGGTCAGCGTGGTGTTCGCGAAGGCCGGACTGCCGGCCATTCCCAGAACCGCGCTCCCTCCCATGAGTGCGGCTCCGGTTGCCAGGAAATTGCGTCTTGTCTGCGTCATTTTAGTTCTCCTCCCTTTGAACTTGCAGAAACGATCCGGTCACAGCAGGCTCGGAAGCCAGAGGCTGATCCCGGGGAACAGCACGAAGATCATCAGCATCACGAATTGCACCGCGACGAAGGGCACGATGGAGCGGACGATTTCTTCGACGCTGAGCATCGGGCACACCCCACGCAGCGCGTAGAGGTTGAGCCCCACCGGCGGCGTCACCACCGCGATCTCGAGATTCATCACGAGAATGATGCCGAACCAGAGCGGGTCGTAGCCGAGCGTCTGGATCAGCGGCAGCAGGATCGGCGTCGTCACGACGATCAGCGACACGGCATCGACCAGCATCCCCAGCAGGATCAGCGCCAGCATCAGGATCACGAGGATCCCCCAGTTCGGCAGATTGGTCGAGGTCAGGCTTTCGGCCACGATCTCGGGCACCCGCACGAGGTTGAGGTAATCGCCGAAGATTTTCGCGCAGCCGATGATCAGAAGGATCGTGCTGGAGACCTTCACCGACGAGGCCAGGATCAGTGCGAGGCTGCGCCATGTCAGCGCGCGGAACACCAAAACTGCGATGAGAAACGCGCCCAACGCCCCGAAGGCCGCGGCCTCTGATGGGGTCGCGATGCCGGAATAGATCGAGCCGAGCACGATCACGACGAGCAGCAGCGCGTGCCAGATACCGGCGAGCGAGCGCATCTTCTCGCCCATCGACGGCGCGGGGCCTTCCTCGCTGGGGGCTTGCTCGGGCTTCAGCCGCACGCGGATATAGATGTAGAGCGACAGCGCCGCCGCCAGCGCGATCCCTGGCAGGATCCCCCCGATGAAGAGCGAGCCGACCGAGACGCCCGACACTGCGCCGTAGATGATGAAGGGCACAGAGGGCGGGATCAGCATGGCAAGTGCACCCGACGAGGCGACCGAGCCTGCCGCCAACCCCCGCGAATATCCGCGTTCCAGCATCTGCGGCACCGCGATGGAGCCGACCGCCGCGACGCCCGCGACCGAGACGCCGGACACCGCACCAAAGATCGCGGAGGCGCCCACGGTCGCAATCGCCAGCCCGCCGCGCAGCCATTGCAGCCATAGGGCCGCCGCGCGGAACAGGTTCTTGCCCACCGGTGTCGCGCCCAGCAGATTGCCCATCAGGATGAACAGCGGCAACGCGATCAATTCGAACGAGTTGAGCTGGCCGAAAAACGACGTCGGCGCGAAGAAAAACGCGAGCGATCCGCGCGCCATCCAAAGACCGAGCAGACCGCTTGCGCCCAGCGCGAGAAAGATCGGCGCGCCGATGCCGATCAGGCCGATCAAGGCAATCACCACGATGACAGGTTCAATCATCCGGTGGGCCTATACCGTGAAAATCCAAGACGCATATTCTCCTCCCTCTGGTCTCTCCCTGACCGCCTGAGTCGCTACTCCGTCACGGCCCTCCCCGGCCTAGACAGATCTCGCGCCGCGCGCCTGGCCCAGCGCGCGCGGGGCGTCCGGGGCGCACGGGGCGCGCTTCGGGCACAGCCCCGCCATATGCCGCACCGCCCAACCTGGTCACAAACTGAACGGAATGAACAGCGCGAGGCCGGGCAGCAGGCACATCGTCACCGCTATGAGCAGCATCAGCAGCACGAAGGGCGTCACCCCCTTGATCACAGTGCCGATCCCGGTCTTCGCGATCGCCTGTATGACGAAAAGATTGAGCCCGACCGGTGGTGTGATCAGCGCGATCTCGATCAACAGGACGAAATAGACGCCGAACCAGATCGGATCGATCCCCAGCCCGATCACGGTCGGCAGGAACACCGGCACCATGATCAGCAGCATCGACATGCTCTCGAGGAACAGCCCGACGAAGAGCAGGATGATCGACACGATCAGTAGGAAGACCCAGCGGTTGTCGCCCGCCAGCTCGAACATATGCGCGACCTGCGCGGGGATCTGGTAGAGCGTGATCGCGCGGCCGAAGATTTTCGCGCCGATGACGATCAGGAAAATCACCGAGGTCGTCATCACGGAGTCGCGGACCGCCGCAAGGAAGCCCTTCCAGCTGAGCGAGCGTTGCAGCACCGTGATCAGCAGCGCGACCGAGGCCCCGATGCCCGAGGCTTCGGTGGGCGTGAAAGCGCCGGAATAGATGCCGCCCAGCATGATCACCGCGAGGATCGCGGTCGGCATGGCGCGACGGCTCGCCCGCAGCCGCTCGGGCCAGGTGGCTTTCGGCGTGGCGCTGGCGCGCGAGCCGATGGTGGAGGCGAACACCGCGTAGATGCCGAAGACGACGATCAAGGCGAGGCCCGGACCGATCCCGGCGAGGAACAGCTTGCCGATGCTCTCCTCGGCGATCACGCCATAGACGATCAACGGGATCGAGGGCGGGATCAGAATGCCCAGCGTGCCCCCGGCGGCCAGAAGGCCGAGGGTGAAGGATTTGCCATAGCCGCGTTTCGTCATCTCGGGGATCGCCACGGTGCCGACGGTCGCGGCGGTGGTAACAGAACTGCCCGAAATCGCAGCGAAGACACCGCAGGACAGGAGCGCCGCGATGCCAAGGCCGCCGGGCAGATGCCCGACCCAGCTTTGCAGCGCCACGAACAGATCGCGCCCGACCCCGCCGCGCAGCAGGATGTTGGACATCAGCAGGAACAGCGGCACCGCGAGCAGAACGAAGTCATTGACCCCGCCGAAGAGGTTCGAGGGGATCAGCGCAAGCGGCAACCCTTTGAGCACGATCAGCAGCGTGCCGAAGGTCGCGAGACCGAAGGCGACGGGCAAGCCGGTCAGCAGCAAGGCGATCAGCCCGAGGATAATCAAAACCGGGATCATGCGCCCTGCCCTTCGTCTTCGTGAAATTCTGGATCTTCAGAATGACTGAATTCGGGCGGCGGACGCATCCAGAGCCGAGCCGCATCCGCGAAAGCCTGCAGCGCGAGCAACGCGTAGCCGATCACGACCGGCGCCTCGACGATCCATTGCGGCATCTGCAGCATGCTCGCCGTGCGCCGCCCCATCTCGACGCTTTCCATCAGCTCGCCCCAGCAGAGCCAGACCGCGAGCACCGAGAAGCCGCCAATAACGAGCAGCGAGAACAGTTCCACCAGTCGCGCGACGTTGGGGCTGCGATGTCCAATCAGCGCGGTGATCCGGATCATCCGCCGATGGCGCAGGCTTTGCGCCATCGCGATGAAGGTCAACCACAGCATCAGGGTCGTTGCGACATCCGCCGTCCAGCGCGTCGGCGCGTGCAGAATGTAGCGTGCGAGCGCCTCGTAGCTGACCATGCAGCAGATCGCGACGATGGCGATATCAGCCCCCCATGCCGCGATGGAGGAAACAGCGTCGACGGCCCGCAACGCGCGCGGACCGTCCTGCGAACCGGAGCCCCCCGAAGGGGTCTCCGGCCGCTGAGGAATGTGCTCATCCATCATGGCGCGGGGCCGCGATCAGTAGAGCGCGCGAACTTCGTCGACCAGCTTCTGGCCGACATCGCCCGCATCTTTGATGTAGATGTCGATCGCCGGGGCCGAGGCTTTGCGCCACTGCTCCATCTCATCGTCGGACAGGTCTGTAACCGTGGCATTGCCGCTTTCCTGCAGCCATTTCGCGGCTTCCTCATTCTGCTTCCGGGTATTGGCCCGCATCGACATCTCGGCATCATGCGCGGCCTGATCGACCCAGCCCTTCTCCTCGTCGCTCAGCGAGGCGTAGACATCGGGATTGATGACCACGATGAACTCTGCCAGAGCGTGGTTCGTCATCGTAACGTTGTTCATCACCTCATAAAGCTTGCGCGATTTGGTGGCGGTCGTGCCGCTCATGCCGATATCGACGGTGCCGCGCTGATAGGCCATGAATTGCTCGGAGCCGCCCATCACGACCGGGGTGCCGCCGACGGCCTCGATGAAGTCGCCCGAGGGCTTGCCGAGCGCGCGCACCAGCTTGCCCTTCATGTCCGCGGGGGTGCGGATCGGCTGGTCCTTCGAGAGGATTTGCACGGGGCCGTAATCCTGCCACCAGAGAACTTTCGTCCCGGTCTTGCCGATCAGGTCGTCGAAGGTCTTGCGCACGGGGCTGTCGGGTTCGGCGGCCTTCGCGAGCACGTCGTAGCTCGGGAACAGGAAGGGCTCGCTGAAAAGACCCGCGGCCGGCACGGTGCCGGAATATTCGTCCGCCAGCACGACGCCCATATCGATCGCGCCGCTCGCCACGGCCTTCGGAACTTCGCTGCCCTTGAAGAGCTGCGCGCTGTCATAGATCTCGACCTTGATATCGCCGCCCGAGAGCTTCTCGACCTCGTCCTTGAAGGTCACGAGGTTCGCGCCGATCGGGTGATCGACCGACACCTGAACGGTCGCGCGCAGAGTCTTTTCGGCCATCGCCTGTCCGGTGGTGCCGATCAGTGCGCTGCCCACGAGCATCGCGGCAATTGCATAAGATTTCATGATAGTCCTCCCAATGAGTGCCGACCTCCTTGCCGGCCTTTTGTCTGGCGAAATGCCATCACTGCCCGACGCGCGCCGCTCCTCCAAAGCACGCGCCGAACGAAAAGCTCAGACGATCCCCGCCTCGCGCAGCTCCGCGATACGGTCGGAGCTCATGCCGAGCTCACCTCCCAGAATTTCCTCCGTGTGTTCTCCCAGTTCGGGACCGACATGGCGGATCTCGCCCGGCGTGTCGGACAGGCGCGGCGCGACGTTCTGCATCTTGATCGAGCCGAAATCGCGATGCGGCAGCTCCACGATTGCCTCGCGCGCCTGGAAATGCGGATCGTCGATCATTTCGGCCGCGCTGTAGATCAGACCGCAGGGCACGCCATGCTCGTGCAGCACCTCCTCCAGCGACTTCAGATCGAGCGTCCTGGTCCATTCGTTGATCTTGCCGTCGAGCGCGCGCATGTTCTTGCCGCGCGCCGAATGGGTCGCATAACGCTCGTCCTCGGCCAGTTCGGGCTGCCCCATCGCCGCGGCAAGCCTGCGAAACACCGTGTCCTGATTGGCGGCGATCAGCAGTAGCTTGTCGTCGCGGGTCTCGAACACGTTCGAGGGCGAGACATTCGGTAGGGTCGCGCCCGTGCGCTGACGCACGTAACCCGCGACATCATATTCGCTGACCGTGCTTTCCATCATCGCCAGCACCGCCTCGTAGATCGCGCTGTCGACGATCTGGCCCTGCCCGGTGCGTTCGCGCGCATGCAGCGCCATCAGCGCGCCCATGCAGGCATAGACCGCGGCGAGTTCGTCGCCGATCGAAATACCCATGCGGCTCGGCGGCGTCGACGGATCGCCCACGACATAACGCAGACCGCCCATCGCTTCGCCGATCGCGCCATAGCCCGCGCGCTTGGAATAAGGTCCGCTCTGGCCGAAGCCGGTGACGCGCACCATGATCAGGCGCGGATTGATCTTTCTAAGATCCTCATAGCCGAGGTTCCACCGCTCCATCGTGCCGGGGCGGAAATTCTCGACCAGAATGTCGGTCGAGCGGATCAGGTCGCGCACGATCTCCTGCCCCTCTTCGGTGCGCAGGTTGAGCGTCAGCGATTTCTTGTTGCGCCCGACGACCGGCCACCAGAGCGATTTCCCATAGGGCTTTTCCTGCCCCCAAACCCGCAGCGGATCGCCGGAGCCGGGCTGCTCGCATTTGATGACCTCGGCGCCGAAATCGGCAAGCAACTGACCGCAGAAGGGGCCTGCCAGCAATTGTCCCATCTCGAGCACGCGAACATCATTAAGCGGCCCGCTGCGCGCGGTTTCTGCCTTCGTGGCCATATGGTATTTCATCCTCTTCCTCACGTCGGCCCACCAGAGCGGACTCGACTCTCCTCAAAATTAATGCATACATTTTTGAAGTTGCATGGCAACAATTTTTCTTCGGGAGGGCGAAATATTGGGAAATAACGTCGAAATAGTGGATGTTTCCCTGAGGGACGGTATCCAAAATGAGAAGAAAATCCTCTCGATGGATACAAAACTGGAGCTTCTGCAGGGCATTATCGATGCAGGCGCGCGCCGGGTGGAGATCACCAGCTTCGTCCATCCGACGAAAGTGCCGCAGATGGCCGATGCAGAAGACATCTGCGCTAGGCTACCGCGCGAGGGGATGCGCTATATCGGGCTGGTGCTGAACCATCGCGGCTTCTTGCGCGCGCAAGCGGCAGGGGTGGACGAGATCAACTACGCCATCGTTCTCAGCGACACGTTCAGCCAGCGTAACCAAGGCATGACGACCGAGGACGGCATCGCGCAATGGCGCGACATCGCTGCGGGCGCCAAGGGAAAGCAGAAGACGAACGTGACCTTCGCGGCGGGCTTCGGCTGCCCCTTCGAGGGCGAGGTTCCGGTCTCGCGGTTGATCTGGGTGCTTGATCAGGTGATGGAGACACCGCCCGACGAACTGACGCTGGCCGACACGATCGGCGTGGCCTCGCCGCGCGATGTGACCGAACGGGTCGCAGCCGTGCGCGAACGCTATCCCGACCTGCCGATCCGGCTGCATCTTCACAACACGCGCAACACCGGGCTCGCGAATGCCTGGGCGGGCTATGAGGCGGGCGTGCGCTCTTTCGATGCGGCGCTCGGCGGTGTCGGCGGCTGCCCCTTCGCCCCGCGCGCGACCGGGAATGTGCCGAGCGAGGATCTTGTTTACATGTTTGAGCGCTCCGGTATTAGAACCGGATACGATCTGGATAAGACGATCGAGACCGCGAAGGCGCTCGAGAGCGCGGTGGGGCACGAGGTGCCGGGGATGCTCATGAAAGCGGGCGGCTTCCCCAAGCCTCAGACGGCCTGATCAGGCGAAGGAGAGGGGCGAAATGGGACACAAAGAGGAGGGCGGCGCGCGGATCGGCGCCGCCGAGCAGGCCTATCTTGCCATTCGAAAACGGATCTTCTCTGGCCATTACGCCGAGAATGAGCGTGTGACCGAAGCCGAGATCGCACAGAGCCTGCAGATGTCGCGCACCCCGATCCGCGAGGCGGTGAAGCGGCTGCTGCTCGAGGGGCTACTGACGCGAGAGGCAGGCCCCGGCCTGCGCGTCGTGGGCCTCGGTCCCGACGAGATCGAACAGATCTTCCAGATCCGCCTGCTGCTGGAATCCTACGCCGCGAAACGTGCCGCCGGTTTCGCCGATGAGACCCAATGCACCGAGCTGCAACGGCTGGCAAAGCGCATGGCAAACCACGTGCCGCCACGCAGCGAGGACGATTTCCGCGAGATCACCGAGGCGAACCGCGAGTTCCACCAGTTGATCCTCGTGGCTTCGCGCTCACCGCGGCTGGAGGCGATGCTGTCGCTCGTGGTGAACCTCGCTCTGGTTGCGCGCACCTTCCACAGCTATGATGAAGCCGCGATTGAACGCTCCGCCGCGCATCACCAAGAAATTGCAGATGCGATCTGCTCGGGCGACCCGAATTGGGCAGAGACCGCGATGCAGACCCACCTGCACGCCGCCGCGACGACGGCGCGCAAAGGGTTCGCCGCCGGATCCGCCCCGGAGGCTTAGACCGCGGCGAAAAGCGGCGCGCCGATATAAGACCTGACCTGCCTCCTGCGAGATCCCTCACCATGATGTAGAGTCTACCCGACCTTGAAGGAACAGGCGCATGCGAAAGAGCCGTTTCACCGAGGCGCAGATTATCGGGAATGATCGAAGAGCAAGAGGCAGGCACGCCGACGTCTGAAGTGGAGCCGTGACCCGCCCTTCGCTGTATCAGACACAAAGGTCGGCTTTGGGCCGGCCTCGAACGGAAAACAATTCGAAATACGTTTCGGTGATGCAAGCGACGCTGATGGTTTCTTACACGCAAGAATGCAAGTAAGCGTTTGGATCTGCTGTAGACGTCTATTTCGCAGATAACCGAATGTTCATTTTTCCATATTACCTACGCCTCTTTCTCAAGTTTGGCACCTGCAACGGGACCACCAACGAGTTGGGCGACATCGGGCCCGCAGAGTTCCTTGGGAGTCGGGATGACACGGATAAGGAAAGCGTAAGGCTTTACCGAGCCCTTGCACGAACGCTTAGCGCGGATGGGTTGAAAGGAATTCAGACAGAAACACGTCTTAGCCGAGAAATCCAACGGTATCACGGAAGCAAGTCTTCAGATCCTGAAGCCTACAGGGAAATAAAGGCGCTTCAAATGTCGTCATTGTCGGATTTGCCGATTACCAACGATGTCTCGATTTTACTTTCGCCGCCTGTGATGCAATCTAGTCCGAGGAAGCGCGATTCCATCTTGGAGATGATTGAGCGGGCGGAGAAGCTCGCAGTGGGGTCACGAAGCGGAAATACTACGCGTAAGGACTTCCTGTATTATCCGTGGTTGGGAGCTGGTAAACCTCTCGTTCCCGTGCCCAACGAGACGGAAATTGAGCGTGTTGAGCGTTTGGTCACCAGTGATGTCGTGTTCTTTCTGTGGGTGGTGGCTCTCATTTCAAGCGATGGTATTTGGTCAAGAATCGACATTGAAAACCTTGTCCCCGCACGCGCTGACCTGCTTGGAGGTGCATGGGTGTCTTGGCTACAAGTCTTCACTCCGCAACCGAAAACAGCACCTAAAAGAGGGCCAAAACCCGTGTATCAAAACGTTGCGACGTTTCTGGTTAGCGGAGACCCAGATGGTGGGCCGATGCAAACAGTTGCGGACGAATTAAGTGCCTTGGATCGCAGTAAAAAAAGGCTCACCGCGCGCGTATTGGATCGGCATCGCACTCTCTTGGAAGCCGCATTTGCCGCGAATTTTGATGCGGAGGAAGAGCATCCCAATCGCGCGGAAGAGTTGGCGGCGGTCGCATGGTGCGTTGGATTAGTTCTGGGGTTCCTGCAGTTTTCCAAGGAGGTAGGTCTGTCTGAGCTGCGTGATAAGTATCCTTCGGCGGATTTGGATAGGGCCTTTGATGATGGGTTGGCGTTTTGGTCTCATTTGGTGCGTCGAGCGCGCGCATAAAATGCCCCCCACAGGTTTGCGTGAGGGGCGCAGTGTTCGTCTATTTCCCCTTGCTTCCCCCGTTAGAACGCCCGCCGCCACTCGGGTTGCCTGTTGTGGACGGCCAACCTCCGCCGTTTCCTTGTCCTTTGCCCATTTCAATGTCCTTTCCATATCTGTTTGGTCTAGGTGCCTCCAAGCTACAGTAAATCCGCCGAAAACATTCAGATGGGTTGGGACAAAGCGACATTGAGGTTCAAGACCATTTGAGCAGTGCTTCCGCTTGGCTCAAAGCAGTATTGATACCCACAGAGTGTCCGTTGTCAGAGTTTTTGGGAGAAATGCCGGCCTAAACCAAGGGAGCCTCTGGCTCATTTTGCAGGTTTGATTGTGCAGCGAATGTCCGCTTCGACCGACCGCATTGCAGCGCCACAGAGTTATGCACAACGGCTGCTCCGGGCCGATCACTGCGCCCAAACAGGAAGGGCGGAAACCGGTCATTCTCCGCGCTCGTCTCGAATGGCCGGTTAGGGAAAGGAGCTCGCTCAGGGTTCAAGGCGACGCGGTATGTCCGCGTCGCGCTTATCCGAAGGAAAATGCCAGCGACAGACAGGGGACACTTATGCCGCGCATAAAAAACGCTGAGACGAAGCGCCCAAGCGATGGTCAGGACGTCGCCTCTGCCAAATCTTCGAACGTGCAGATGCGCCCGGCGATAGCACTTGCGATGACCGTTGGCGGACTGGCCAACCAGGTTTTTCCCGGCCCGCCACGCCCTGGGAAATTCCGGTTGATCGCAGAGATCGTCACTTGGTCCGCTCGCTCCGAGACGCCTGGACCGCATTGGCCACAAGCGCCGCAAGACGGCCCAAGCAACTCCGCTCCGATCGCCTCGAAAACCTCCAGGTAACCTTGACGGATGCAGTAGTCTCGCACCTGAACCGTGCCGCATTGAAGATAGAGGGCAACGCCGGGCGCAACGGTCATGCCGCGGTCGGCGGCCCATTTGGCAACTTCGAAATAGCGGTCGAAGTCGTCACGCTTTCCTGCGGTGCAGGAACCGCCATAGGCGATATCGACCTTTACGGTCTCCGCCATCTCTTCAACTGGAATGCCATTGCCCGGATCCCCGGGGCGGGCCAGCATCGGACCAATCTCGGAACAATCGAGCGAAATTATCTCGGCATAAGTGGCGCCTTCGTCCGAATGCATCCAGTCTTCGACTTCGAACTCGACGCCACGCCTCTCCTTCAAGAAGCGCACCGTTTCCCTGTCAGGGGCGCAGAGTCCTGTGAGGCCGCCAAGTTCAGCCACCATATTGGTCAAGGTTGCCCGTTCATCGATCGACATGGCCGATACGACAGGTCCAGTGAATTCGAAAATTCGGCCAAGACCGCCGCCGCCGCGGATCAACTCCGTCGAGAGCAGCTCGAGCACCACATCTTTTGCAGTGACACCGCGACGCAATTCCCCTTCGAGGCGGACGAGCAGACTGTCGGCCATCGTGAGACGGATTGCACCAGTCATGAACGCGTTGGCCATGTCTGTTGTCCCGACCCCATAGGCGAAACATCCGACTGCTCCGGAATGCGGCGTATGGCTGTCGGTTCCGACGACGATCCCGCCAGGCAGCGCGTAGCTTTCGGCCATCATCGCGTGGGAGATGCCTTCGGACCCCTCTTCGCCGAGCAAGTAGCCGTGATCCTTCAAACCATACTGATTGGCGAACCTGCGATGCGCCTCGCTGAGTTCGCGCACCTGCGGCAGCAGTCCGAGCTTCAAGTGCGTAGGCGATCGGTGGGCATAGCTGAGGTGATCTTCGAACAGCACGATGGTTTCGGGATCATATAGGTCGAGAGGCGCTCCGAAACGGTCGTGAAGCATATGTGCGGCCATGGCAGTGTAATACTCGTGAATGAAGCGGTGATCAGCGCGAACGAAACCGCCAGTTCCCGGGCGCTGGTCCCAGTCGATGCCTTCGACCGCCGATGCATGACGCGCGACGATTTTCTGTGCCAATGTAAGAGGCCCCTCGGGCATGGTGCCGGCCAGCCTCGCATCTTTCAGCCGCGACTGACCGTAGGCCAGAAGCCCGCCCGCCTGAAGGATCGCCTGCGCGAGGCTGTCCCGACCTTCGACCAGTTCCTCAACGCCAATGTCTTCACCAGCGCGGATCCGGTCTACCAGGGTGAAATCAGTGGAAGTAAATATCCCGAGGTTGTCGCAATTCTGGCGATAGATCCGCTCGAAGCTTTCGGCAATCACCAACCGGATGCCTGCGGACTTCTCTGCCAGCGGCGAATGTTCGCGCGACGAGCCTTTCCCGTAGCGCTTGCCCGCGACGATGACCTCGAACCCACCCGTGGCAATGGCATTTTCTCCGATGGGTTTGTCATCGCCAATCGTCGTGCCGATATGGGCATAGCGCGCCAGTCTGGCGTCGTAGTTCAGAAGGATCTGGAGGGGCGTGATTTCGTCCGTAGAGATGTCGTTCCGTAACTCGCCAGCGTCTTGAAGGGTGATGTCCTCGCCTGAAAGTTGGCGAGCAATCGCGCCCGGCGCTGTGCCGAGCATCAGGATGCGTCCTTCGAATTTCATTGTTTTCCCTCGGGTTGCCGTAGCCAGACCATGTGCGACATGCGGCCCGCACGCGCCTTGGCGCGCGCCTCGGGCGTCTGGGCTGGGGCGGTTTTCAGTTCATATTCCTTGGCGGCCAGCGTTTCAGCCATTTCGAGGATTTGCGGTGCGGCGGCCTTTGGAATGACGACGACGCCATCGGCATCCGCCAGCACGATGTCGTCGGGACAAATGCGCACCTGCGCGCCCTCAGGGCCCGGCATTATTACTGGCACGCCATGGTCGTTCAGAGAGAACCTTCGTGCGCCGTTCAAAGGAATAGAACCGGTGGCGATAACTGGCATTGCGCTCTGCGCGATGGCCTCGCGGTCGCGGATCAGACCGTCGGTAATCAGACCAGCGACACCCGCTTCGGCAAGATCATTTGCCAATAGCTCCCCGGTCACGCCTCCTCCGCGGAACCCCCCGGTTGCAAGGACCATGACGGATCCCGGCTGTGCCAAAACTGGCAAGCTGTAGAGCTGCAGACCGACAGCGCTTCCATCCGTGCGGGTGACCACACCGCGCCCCCCTGCACGCAAATCGCCGGGCCGCAGATTGCCTTTGCCGCGCCGATGAACCCCAGAGATGGGTCGAGGGTTTGGCTATGGAAGCCGGCCTCGTCCAACACGTCGCTGACGAGCGCTGTGCCGAGTTTTGCGAAACGGTCAATCATGGCATCTCTCCCAGCAGCAGGTCCGGTAGGCCAGTCGACAAAACCGGGAAGAAGGTCAGAGCAACCAGCACCGCGAACGCGACCAGCACGAAGGGTATTACGCCCTTTGTGCCTTCGGCGATCGAGATCCGGCCGATAGCCGATGCTACGGCCAGCACGATCCCGATGGGTGGCGTTACCAGACCGATACAGAGGTTCACTGTGAAAACCACGCCGAAGTGGATCGGATCTACGCCGAGTTCTTGGCTGATCGGGAAGAGCACAGGCAACAGCATGACCTTGGCTGCGTTCTCCTCCATCACCATGCCGACGACAAGCAAAAGCAGGTTGATCACGAGCAGGAACACCAGAGGCGTATGAACCCAAGTCTGCATCCAGGCTCCGAAGCTCTCAGGCGCATGGACCCATGCCAGCATCCACGCGAAGAGCGAAGCGCCCGCAAGGATCAACATAACCGCGGAGGTTAGCCGGGTAGCTTCTGTGATCGCAGTCCACAACACTCTCCACGTCAGCTCGCGATACACGACCCCGGATACCAGAAGCGCATAGGCCACAAGAACGACTGAAGCTTCGGTTACGGTGAACAGTGCCGAGAGGACACCTGCCAAGAGCAGCACCGGCATCGCCAGTGCCGGCAGAGCGGCGATGAATTTGCGAACCAGTTCAGAAAGCGACGCAGGGGGGAAGACCGGATAGCCGTTTCGCTTGGCGATCCCCCAGGCGGCGATGATCAAGGCCAAGCCCCAGAGCAGCCCCGGCACGATGCCCGCGATGAACATCCGCAACACAGATTGATCCGTGAGGTAGGCATAGACGATCCAGGCGATTGACGGCGGAATGAGCGGAGAGATCGGCGACGAAGCCGCTGTGATTCCGACCGAATAACGCGTGGGATAACCGCTCTTGTCCATCGCCGGAATGAAGGTTCCGCCAATCGCTGCCGTGTCGGCCACGGCGGATCCCGAAATCCCGCCGAACAGGATCGAAGACAGCACGTTCGATATCGCGAGGCCGCCAGTGAAGCGCCCAACCAGAGCATTGGCAAAATCGATCAGCCGGGCCGAGATACCCCCGCCGGACATCAGCGCCCCCGCGAACAGAAAGGCCGGGATCGCCATGAGGGAGAATTTATCCATGCCCGCGAAGAGGCGTTGCGGTGCAATAACGGGACTGGCGCCGCCGTGAGCGAAGATTGCCAGCATCGCGCCCGCAATGATCGCGATCGCCAGCGGCACACCAATCAGGATACAAAACCCGATGCCGCCGATCAGAATGAGCGCCAACTCCGCGAGGTCCATCACAGGTCCTCCTCGGAAAGTGGGCCCGCGACACGGCCAGCGCGCGAAAGCACCAGCACCAGCGCCATGAGCGCGGCTCCGATCGGGATCGCCAAATAAGGCAATGACATCTTGATCCCCAAACCGGTCGAGGTCTGGCGCCCGCCGATCTTCATCAAAAGCCAGCCGTAATGTGCCAGAAGGCCGCACACCGTAAGTGTTATCGCATCGCGCAGCCACGCGACGAAAACCTGCGCACGGCGCGGCAGCATCTGAACCACGATGTCGATGGAAATATGCCTGTTACGCTCGAGTAACGCCGCAGACCCGACCATGGCTCTGTTGCACAAATCGGCTGAGGGTCGAGGTTCCCCTTCCCCCGGACAGACTCATCCCACGGCTTCAGTGACGGGTATGCCGAGTGCGGTGAAGCCGTTCAGGACGACCACACGGATCTGAAACTCGGCAACCTGACGGTCGAAGTCCCTGGCAGTCAGGCGTTGGCCCAGCAGCTTCACACAATGCATCTTCGTTTCGACGCGGCTCCGGCGGTGATAGCCGCTCCATCGTCGCCAGATGTTTCGCCCGAAGCGACGTGACGCGCGCAGGGCTTCGTTGCGCGCGATTGCTCCGGGAGTGTCGGGCTTCCATGGCCTGGCATTTTTGCGTGGCGGTATGACTGCGGCGGCACCTCGGGCGGCGATGGCATCGTGGCACTTGCGGGTGTCAAAGGCACCATCAGCGGTGACGCTTGCAACCTCGTGATCTGGCGGGATCTGGTCCAGAAGCTCTGGCAGCATGGGCGCGTCACCGACATCACTGGTGGTGAACTCGGCCGCGCGTATTTCCAGCGTTTGCTCGTCAATTCCGATGTGGATCTTGCGCCAGACCCGGCGCTTGGTGCCACCATGCTTGCGGGCGTTCCACTCCCCTTCGCCCTCGACCTTGATGCCGGTGCTGTCGATCAGCAGGTGCAACGGGCCGCCGGATCCACGGTAGGGAATATTGATCTTCAGGGACTTCTGGCGCCGCGACAGCGTGCTGAAGTTGGGCACGGTCCAGTCCAGGCCGGTCAGGCGCAGCAGGCTCTCAACGAAGCCCGTCGTCTGCCTGAGCGCCATGCCAAACAGCACCTTCATCGTCAGGCAGGTCTGTATGGCTGCGTCACTATAGTCAGGCTGTCGGCCACGTTTGCCTGTTGGCCTGGCCTCCCAGGTCATCTCGGGATCGAACCAGATCGTCAGCGAGCCACGACGCTTCAGAGCTTCGTTATAGGCGGGCCAATTCCTGGTCTTGTAGGCGGGGGGGCTGGGTCGGCTCATGCGCCCCCAGCTACCACGCTGGATTCACAAGATGAATCCCTCACGCGATTTGTGCAACAGAGCCCCCGACCATGGTAATCGCCACCAGGAGAAAGCGCGCCAGTTCCTCGGCCCAGACGGTCGGCGCACCGACGACGAACCTCGCAACGACCTGCGTTCCGATGGCGAGCAACATGGCGACGAGCAGGAGGTTGGCAATGAGGCCCGTGATTTCGGCTGTCCAATGAGACAGCCTCGCAAACAGCTTGGTCATGATCAGTCTTTCAGGAATGCGTGGTCGCCCCGCCAGAGACCGGCGAGGCGCTCAGATGATCATTCGGCGGCTTGAATGCGTTTGACCCAAGGGGCGAGGTCCGGGAACTGCGCAGCCATCGGTGCGAGCTTTTCGCGGAAAGGCGCAAGATCAGGCTCGATGATGGTGACGCCGTTTGCCTCCAGCTGAGCGCGCAGGTCACCGAGTTCGGCCTTGGCTTGCTCCGTGCCCCATTCGAAGGCCAGCTTGGCCTGTTCTTTGATGATGGCACGCTGCTCGTCGGTGAGGGATTGGAAGCGCGCGTCGTCGAAGACAAACGTATAAGCGCCATATACGTGATGGGTCATGATGACGTAATCCGCAGCTTCGTAATATTTCGACCGCAGATGCGCGGACAGAGGGTTCTCCACCGCGTCAATGATGCCCGATTGCAGGCCGGTATAGACTTCTTTCGAAGACATCGGCGTCGGCGAGGCACCAAGCGTTTCCCAGGTCGCGCGGAAGACCTCAATTCCAGGCACACGAATTTTCAGGCCATCCAAGTCGTCGACAGTATTGATCGGGCGCTTGGATGCCATTTCACGCGGCCCGCGCGACCCTGCGCCGACCAAACGCAGGCCGGAGGATTGCGCCAGTGCGTCGAACAGGTCGTCTCCAATCTCACCGTTGTAGACCCTGTTGAAGTGCTCTTCGTCGCGGATCAGGTAAGGGTAGCTCTCAATCGCAGCCAGTGGATCATAGCTGTTGAGCGAAGCCACGACGGTCATGACGATATCGTTTGTGCCGATGGCCAGCGCCTCAAGCGTTTCTCGAACGGACCCGGTAGAACCTGACAGCGCCAGTTCGATCTTTAGATCTCCATCCGATGCTTCGGCTACGCCATCCGCAAATCTTTGCGCGACTTGTCCCCACACCGTTTGCGGCGTCTCGACCGACGCCAGCTGCAGAACGGTTTCCGCATGGACGGAAAACGACGACGTCACCGCAATGAGCGCGCCGGCCGCCAAGCGAGCCTTGATAGAATTGAGCATTTTTTCCTCCTCCGTTCGCTTGGCTCCTCCCCAAGCTGTCTACCTATTATTCCAAATTACAGGTGGACACAATCCTGTTAGCTGATATCTACTGATCGGAAAGGAGGACGGGCATGTTGAAGGCCGAACAAGTGCGCCGGAAGCGGCTCTATGAAGACGTTGTCGAGCAGATCGAGAGCGCCATCGCCTCGGGTGACCTGCGCCCCGGTGACTTCCTGCCCGCCGAACGAGACCTCTGCGAGAATTTCGGCGTCAGTCGAACAGCGATCCGCGAGGCCTTGTTCGCCCTTGCTCAGAAAGGCTTGATCGATCTCGAGAACGGGCGCCGTGCTCGCGTGGTAGAACCGACGGCAGAGAAGATGATCGACGATCTTGCCGGCCCGGCAAAATTCATATTGTCCCGCCCGGACCGTCTACGCCAACTGCAAGAAGCACGGATGCTCTTCGAAGGCTTCCTCGCACGGCTCGCAGCGGAAAAAGCGACGGACGAGCAGATCGACGCGATACGAACGGCGCTCGAGGCCAACAAGGCCAAGATCGGCGACAACGAAGGCTTCGTCGAAACCAATATCGCCTTCCACCTCGAAATAGCGAAGGTCGCGGGGAACGTTTTCCTCGATAGCCTTCATACAGCCGTCCAAAGCTGGCTGGAGGAGCATCGCCGCGTGGCGATCCGCAGCAACGGCGCCGCGGAGCGTGCCTTCGCGCGCCATCAGCAGGTGTTCGACGGTATCGCAGCACATGATCCGGATGCCGCCGAGGCCGCAATGCGTGCACATCTTCAAGAATCCATCAATGCCTACTGGGCAGTGCGCAACGAAGCCTAATTCACCAACGCTCCCGCAGCGGCGACTGTGAGACCGCGGAGATGGCGGCCGGTGAACGAGGTGGAGCTCAGGAAGCGATCTACGAGCGATAAGAGGCGACTTTCGCTGCACAGGGTCTCAATGACCGCTATGGGCCGTTATTGACGGGCCGTTCAAAAGTGGCCGGTAGCTACTTTTCCCGCTAGTGGAGAGGTGGCCGAGCCAAAAGACTTCGAATGCCCTACTCCGCCTCCTGACAGCCCCGCTCTCAGGTGGTTCAGCGTTGCTTGGCACAGCGGCAACCACCGCTTTCCGGTCGTGTCAGGACGCCACTTGATTGGCGTGTCACGTCCAATTCCGTTTGCTTGGATTGCTCGGCTCTTAGCGAGAAGCTTTCACGGGAATCCAAAGCTTTAGCCGGAACCGATCGGCGGCGTCACACCCTTAGGTTGCTTCGAATCGTCTAAAGTCGCATCCTAAATTCATCATTCGAGCGATGGCCCCATTAAAATAAGGGCCCGTAAATAAAGTTCGGTAACGATTTCATCTTTTTAAATCTCAAGTGAATTTATCTTAGGGATAATAAAATGAATGACATCACGAAGACTCTTGAAAATACCTACGCCTATAATGGGTCGTTGGCAGACCTGACCGGGACGCTCGTGGTGAGCTCCTTCACCGAACAACCACCGGGTGAAATTCAAGTCTCTGACGCCGACAATGAACGCGACTGGGACTCCGGAGAAGTCGCAAGCTGGAATGGGGACGACGCGACTTATGGAGGCTCCGGAACTGCGACATCTGCGGTGTCCTTGAATCTCGGCCTGCTCGGCTCGATCGATGTAGACCTCTCTTCATCGGTGGACGTTGTCGCATGGCAGGCAGGGGGGCAGACATATGTGAACTACCCCAACGGCGATCAGGCAGCACTACTCGACGGGCTGGTATCCTCAATCGAAAACAACGCGCTCTTCAAGACATTGGGCTTAACCACTGTGCTGAACGCGCTCGGCGTCGGAAGTCTCACCGAGTATGTGGAGCAGAACGCAGTTCTCACCTTCGATCTCGACATCAACGCGTCTTACGATCTGCCGGTCTGTTTTACCCGCGGCACCTTGATCGACACCGTCTCCGGGCCTGTCCCGGTAGAGGACCTGGAGGTCGGCGACCTCGTGATCACCGAGGATGAGGGAACACAACCGCTGCGCTGGATCGGACGGCGCAAGGTTGCCGCAAAAGGCGCTTTCGCCCCGGTCCGGATTGCCAAGGGCGCGCTCGGCAACGATCGCGAGTTGCTCGTGTCACAGCGACATCGCATTCTTCTTCGTGACTGGCGCGCAAACCTTTTGTTCGGGCAGACCGAGGTGTTTGTCGCCGCGACGCATCTTGTTAACGACACGACCATCCGGCGCGTGACTACCGGCGAGGTCGAATACTTTCATCTGCTGCTCGACCGTCATCAGATTCTGACCAGTAATACCCTTCCGACCGAGAGCTTTCACCCCGGTGACATCGCGATGGGGGCACTCGCGAGTGCCGCGAAATCTGAGGTTCTCCACCTCTTCCCCGAGCTCGGGTGCCAGGGATGGAGTAGCTTTGGGCCCATCGCCCGTCGCAGCCTGCGGCGCTACGAAGCCAAGGCCCTCAGGAACGGGCGATAGACCGTCCTGTGCTATTGATCACAGACGGGAAAAGAGGATGCTCGTCCCCAATGAACGATTTCGGTCCGCTCAAATTTAGCAAATATAGCACATCATCATCTCGCGACTGAATATCTCCCGCAAGTCGGCCCCGGTCACTCCCTAAAAGGGATCAGTGAGCTCGAGTGCAGCGTTAGATTGAAACGAGTTCCGAGCCTCGATGGCGATGCGCAGCATCCTCCTTGGGCTTGGACACCTGAGGAACAAGTATGTCCTCCTCCATATCATTCTGTGGGGATCGCGCCGCACGGGCGCGGTTACAGTGTGGCATATCGCGCAGGCGAGAACGGAGAGGTTCTCTGAGAACGCGTCGTTCTTTTCGCTGACAGCGTGTCGCTCAACGGGCATCTGGCAAACCAGATGCCCGAAGACGTTTCTGGCAACCGTCGCGAGAGCAGTTGCCGCTCAACCTGGCGCGTGAAGTTCGAACCTACTTGATGGCGAGCTTGACGAATGAGCGATTGATATACGGCGCAAGGCTCGCCTCGGAAGCACTTAGGAAAATGCCCTGAGAGGACCTACGGCTGATGCCACCGGTTAGTTGGAGCGTTCCGCCTTCATGAAGGTCGATGATCAGGTCAGACCCTTGCACGTCTTCGACCGTTCCGATGAAGACCCTATCCGCCGAGAATACGGGCAAGCCCACCACAGCAGCTTGGTTCAACTGCAACCGGGAAGCATTGCGGTCGCCTGTAGAATTCGCGCCCGCTGCCGACGATTGATCGGCCCCATTCGCGGCTGTGTCTCCGGGCTGTTGTCCCCCGTTCCCCGAGGTGCCGCCGCCGCTACCGGTGCCGCCACCCCCGTTCCCCGAGGCGCCACCATCACCAGTCGTGCCGCCACCACTCGAACCAACGCTGGCATCGACCCCGACATTCACTCCAGATGAATCTCCTCCGGAGCTATGGCCTCCGACGCCAACTGATGCGCCTGCATCAGCCTCTACCCCGCCAACCGAAACTCCAAGGTTGGCCGTAAGGTCTGTCGCAGCGGCTGGGGAAACCCCACCAATAGCGCAAATTGCACACGCGCTGACCGCCGGAATTACAAATTTATTGATAAACATTTTATAAGCCTCCTCCGCTTACATAAAGTTAGATAACCCTTAGGTTGTAATCTGATACGGACGGCTGACCGCAAATTGATCACTTTTTCACGAAAGGGTGATCATTGGCAGCTTGCGAAGGGCAGTCGTTTCTGGGGTGCGATACGGCGCGGCCTGCGAAAGCCTCACGGCCTCTAAGGGCTCAGATTGTAGGCAGGCTCACAGTGAAGGAGGATCTCCAAGCGAACAGGACCCCTTGAGCATCACGATCTTCTAAGTTTCAGTAAAACTAACCCGTTCGCATTTATCTGCTTCTTCAAGATCGGGAGACGTCGTGACGGGGAGGGAGGCCTGCCGAGCCGAGCCAGCACGCCCTTCTTCAGCAGACGCGCCTGCCCCACCATATTTCGCGCTGATTTTTCCAACCCTTCACTCTCACGCATCCCTCTCACCTGCGCCCCCATCGCCGCAGTTATCCCCAAAATCTGGGGACAGGATTGTGGAGAGGAGCCGTGACGTCCAATGGCGCTTCGAAGGGTTCGAATGCGCTCAAATATTAGGCGCCTCCTGACTTTCCAGGGAGCTTTTCATCCAGCAAGTCGGAGACTGGCAGCTCCACTCCGGTCGATCCGCCGACCTTCGAGAATGACGCACATTCTCTCTCGATCAGCCTACGCAGCCCGCCACAGCGGCTTTGAGGCGGACTTTGGGAATACGAAAATGCTGACAGCTTGATAGAGCAATGCTGTCTTTCGCTGCTGTCCGGGCGAAGGACCGCTTTGGGCCGTTTCCAGCCTTACTGCTGGAAGGTCCCAGAGCAGAAATCCCATTTACGCCGCATGAAAGCAGGTGGCTACGAGGCGACGATTCAGCCCGTGGGCAACGCGACGGTCTTAGTCGAGCCATCGGCCCATTTCTTGAAGCACTAAGTGCGCTCCATGCCAATAGGCGCGTCTGCCAGTTTCAATTCTAGCTTGACAGGTCGTGCGCAGACTTATGCTTTCGCCTGCGCACTCATTTGCTTTTTCTGGCTCTTCAACCCACCCGGCTCAGCCGCATTTGGAGTGGCCGCAATCGGCGCAGGTCATGCAGCCTTCGACCATCCGCAGGGCGTAGGAGCCGCAGGACGGGCAGGCTTTGCCGCGGGGGGCTTCGCCGATGGCCATGCGGTCGGCCTCGGGGTCGGATTTCAGACCCAGCCCTTCGCCTTCGAGGAAGCCGATAGAGATCATGTGACGCTCGATCACGCCGCCGATCGCCGCGAGGATCGAGGGGATGTATTTACCCTGCATCCAGGCCCCGCCGCGCGGATCGAACACGGCTTTGAGCTCCTCGACCACGAAGGAGACATCGCCACCGCGCCGGAACACCGCCGAGATCATCCGGGTCAGCGCCACGGTCCAGGCGAAATGCTCCATGTTCTTCGAGTTGATGAAGACCTCGAAGGGACGGCGGTGACCGCCTTGGACGATATCGTTGATCGTGATGTAGATCGCGTGCTCCGAACCCGGCCACTTGATCTTGTAGGTCGAGCCTTCCAGCGCCGCGGGACGGTCCAGCGGCTCGGTCAGGTAGACCACATCGGCGCCCTCATCGACTTCCGGCGCGTCTTCGGATTTCTCCGACACGCTGAGAACCGAGCCCGTCACGTCGTTCGGACGGTAGGTGGTGCAGCCTTTGCAGCCGGTGTCCCAGGCTTCCATATAGACCGACTTGAACGCCTCGAAGGGGATATCCTCAGGGCAGTTGATGGTCTTGGAGATCGAGCTGTCGATCCATTTCTGCGCCGCGGCCTGCATCCGGACGTGATCCATCGGCGCGAGCGTCTGGGCGTTGACGAAATAATCAGGCAGCGGTTTGTCCCCGAACTTATCGCGCCACATCTGCACCGCGTAATCGACCACTTCTTCCTCGGTGCGCGAGCCGTCGGGCTGCAGCACCTTGCGCTTGTAGGCATAGGCGAAGACCGGCTCGATGCCCGAGGACACGTTGCCCGCGTAGAGCGAGATCGTCCCGGTCGGCGCGATGGAGGTCAGCAGCGCGTTGCGGATACCGTGCTCGCGGATCGCTTCGCGGACGTCATCGTCCATCTGCATCATGTTGCCCGAGGCGAGGTATTTCTCGGCATCGAAGAGCGGGAACGGACCCTTCTCCTTGGCCAGATCGACCGAGGCGAGATAGCTCGCCCGCGCGATCTGCTTCATCCAGGCTTCGGTCTGCGCGGCCGCCTCTTCCGAGCCATAGCGCAGGCCCAGCATCAGAAGCGCGTCGGCGAGACCGGTCACGCCCAGACCGATGCGGCGCTTGTTCTGCGCCTCTTCACGCTGCTGCTCCAGCGGGAAGCGCGAGGCGTCGACCACGTTATCCATCATGCGGATGGCAAGGCGCACCATCTCGTCGAGCTGCTCGGGGTCCAGCCCCGCATCCGCCTCGAACGGGTTCGTCACTAGACGTGCGAGGTTGATCGAGCCCAGCAGGCACGCGCCATAGGGCGGCAGGGGCTGCTCGCCGCAGGGGTTGGTCGCGGCGATCTGCTCGACATAGTTGAGGTTGTTCATCTTGTTGATGCGGTCGATGAAGATCACGCCCGGCTCGGCATAGTCATAGGTCGCGCGCATGATCTTGTTCCACAGATCGCGGGCGTTCAGCGTGTGATAGACCTTGTCGCCGTATTTCAGGTCCCACGGACCATCGGCCTTCACGGCCTCCATGAACGCGTCGGTCACCAGCACGGACAGGTTGAACATCCGCAGCCGCGCCGAATCCTGCTTGGCGGTGATGAAGCTCTCGATATCGGGGTGATCGCAGCGCATCGTCGCCATCATCGCGCCGCGACGCGAACCCGCCGACATGATCGTGCGGCACATCGCATCCCAGACATCCATGAAGCTCAGCGGACCGGACGCATCGGCGGCAACGCCTTTCACCTCGGCCCCACGCGGGCGGATGGTGGAGAAGTCGTAGCCGATTCCCCCGCCCTGCTGCATCGTCAGCGCGGCTTCCTTCAGCATGTCGAAGATGCCGCCCATGTTGTCAGGGATCGTGCCCATTACGAAGCAGTTGAACAGCGTCACCGCGCGGCCGGTGCCAGCACCTGCCGCAATCCGGCCTGCGGGGAGATATTTGAAATCTTCCAGCGCGCCGTAGAATTTCTCTTCCCATTTCGCGGGCTTATCCTCGACCTCGGCCAAGGCGCGCGCAATCCGGCGCCAGCTATCCTCGACGGTCGCGTCGATCGGGGTCCCGTCCTGTTCCTTCAGACGGTATTTCATGTCCCAGATCTGTTCGGCAATCGGGGCGGCAAAACGGCTCATGAGGTCCTCGCTGGCAGCAGTTCGAGTGAGGTAAAAATCGAGCGCCCCCTCCGCATATCGTGCGTCGGGGGCGGGCTGACACTATACCTAAGGCCTCTTCGCATGGCCAGACGCAAATCGGACATTGCCGTCGCGGGAGCGAAAACCTAATTAAGGGGCATGGGTGACAAAGTGGTGAATCTGATCAAACTGTGCGTCGGCGCCGAGAAGGTCGAGGACCTGATCGCGTGGCAGGCCAGCCGCTATGGCAAAGGCCCGGCCATGCATGTGACGCGCATGTGGCCGAAGCGCGCGGATGAGATCCTGAACGGCGGGTCGCTATACTGGGTCTTCAAGGGTGCGGCGCTGGCGCGCCAGCGCGTGCTGGAACTGTCCGAAGTGATGGGCGCGGACGGGATCGCGCGCTGCGCGATCGTGCTCGACCGCGAGGTTGTCCGCACCGAGGCCCTGTCGCGCCGCCCCTTCCAGGGCTGGCGCTACCTCAGCCCCGAGGATGCGCCCCGCGATCTGCCGAAAGGTCGCGACCGCGAAGAAGCCCTGCCCCGCGAGCTTGCCGTGGCCCTGTCCGAGATCGGCCTGCGTTAAGAGGCGAGCCAGCTTTCGGCGTCTCCTTGCGCGGTGAAGATGCGGAACGCGCCGCCCTCGCCCTGCATGCTCGCCTCGGAGCGCATATCCTCCGGCACGACCAGTGCGCAGCGCCCGGCCTGACCGTCTTCGCAGCTTTGACGCAGCCCGCCGATCAGTTCCGCCACGTAGCCATCGAAGCGCGGCGCGACGACGACCATCATCCGATCCGCAGACCCGACGAGGCGCATCGCCTCGGTCACATCATGTTTAAGAACAGTGCCGGAGGCGATCAGACCGACCACACCTTCGGGACTTCTCTCCATCGACTCGATCATCGTGGAATTCCTTTGTTCGAACACCAGACGGCGAGGCGCCACGCCCCGCCTATAAGCTGAACGGAAGGATGATCGGCGCGGTTCCGGCCACAGGCGCGACCGTTACCACACCGTTACCACGTGGCAGGCTCAGCCACGCAGCGATTGCACCCGCGCGACAAGCTGCCGGGTGGAGCCGTCCTTGCCCTCGCCCGCATCCTCGCCCTTTAGCACCGGAGCCAGCGCAAGCGCCAGCTCCTTGCCGAGCTCAACGCCCCACTGATCGAAGCTGTTGATGCCGAGGATCACGCCTTCGACGAAGACGCGGTGCTCGTAAAGCGCGACGATACCGCCGAAGACCTCGGGGGTCAGTTTCGGATAAAGCAGCGTGGTCGACGGGCGCGAGCCCGGGAAGACGCGGTGCCGCGCCTGACGGTCCAGTTCGTCACCCTCGAAGCCTTTCTTGCGCATGATCTCGGTCGCCTCGGCCAGCGAGCGCCCGCGCATCAGCGCCTCGGATTGCGCCAGACAGTTGGCCACGAGCAGCGTATGCTGATGCGCCAGATCGGGCTCATGCCCCTCGGCAGCGACCATGAATTCGCACGGAATGACCCGCGTGCCCTGGTGGATCAACTGGTAGAACGCGTGCTGGCCGTTGGTGCCCGGCTCGCCCCACACGACCGGCCCGGAATTGTAAGGCAGGTCCTTGCCATCCATGCTGACGCGCTTGCCGTTGCTCTCCATTTCCAGCTGCTGAAGATAGGCCGGCAGACGTGCAAGCCGTTGATCATAGGGCAGAACCGCGCGGGTCGCGTAGTCGCAGAACTGGTTGTGCCAGATGCCGACCAGCGCCAGCAGCACCGGCAGGTTGTCCTTGAATTCGGCCTTGCGGAAATGCGCGTCCATCGTGGCCGCGCCCTTGAGGAAACCCGCGAAATCCTCCGGCCCGACCGCGAGCATCAGCGACAGCCCGATCGGCCCCCACATCGAATAGCGCCCGCCGACCCAATCGGCGAAGCCGAAGACGCGAGCCTGATCGATCCCGAAGGCCGCGGTCTTCTCAGCCGAGGTCGAGAGCGCCGCGAATTGCTGCGCCGGATCCGAGACTTTCTCGGCCATCCACCGCTTCGCGGTCTCGGCATTGGTCATCGTCTCGATCGTGGTGAAGGTCTTGGAGGCCACGATCAGCAGCGTCGTCTCCGGGTTCAGACCGGCCAGCGTGTCATGGATATGCGCCCCGTCCACGTTGGAGACGAAATGGCAGCGCGGCCCGTCGTGATAGGGCGCAAGCGCCAGCGTCGCCATCGCCGGGCCCAGATCAGAGCCGCCGATGCCGATATTGACCACATCGGTGATCTTGCCGCCCTGCCCCGTGAACTTGCCCTCGCGGACGTCGCGCGCAAACGCTTCCATCCGGGCATAGGTCGCGCGGACCTCGGGCATGACGTTCTCGCCATCGACGAACACGTCCGTGTCGAGATTGCGCAGCGCGGTATGCAGCACCGCGCGGCCCTCGGTGTCGTTGATCTTCTCACCGGTGAACATCGCCTCGGCGCGCGCCGCGACCTCTTTCTCCTCGGCCAGCTTCACCAGCAGATCGAGCGTCTCCGCATCGATATTGGTCTTGGAGAAATCGAACAGAAACGGCCCGGTTTCGCGGCTGAATCCGCCTGCGCGATTGTCCTTTTCGAACAATTCTCCGATTCCGCGGGATTGTACGGATTGCGCCTTGTCGAGGAGGTCTTGCCAGATGGTCATCGCTTGCTCTGCCCAGTTATTCAGCCCAGTGAACGGTCGCGTCCTTGAGAACGGCGCGCACCGGCGCCTGTTCCACAGGGAGCCTTTCGGCTTTTTCGATCGCCTCGCGCTTCTCAGCGCCGGTGATCAGGATATGCGTATACATCGCGTCGCGCAGCACGGGCGCGGACAGGGTGATACGCGGCTCGCCCGCAGCTTCGGCCCGCATCGGCAGCAAGATCGGCGCATCGTTCGACAGCGCCTCTTTCAGCCGGTCGGCACCCGGGAACAGGCTCGCCGTGTGCATATCCGCGCCCATGCCCAGAAGCAGGACGGAGATCGGCAGATGCGGCGCGATGCCCTCGGCCAGTTCCGCCATCTTGTCCTCGGGCCGCTCCGCCTCGGCATAAAGCGGCACCAGTGTCGCCGCCGCCGCCCGGCCCTTCAGGAGCCGCGCACGGATCAGGCGTGTATTCGAACGCTCCGAGCTTTCGGGCACCCAACGCTCGTCATTGAGAAGCACCGCGACCTTGGACCAGTCCAGATCAATGTCGGAAAGGATGTCGAAGATCGGACCGGGCGTGGAGCCGCCGGGCACCGACAAGGTCGCACGGCCCTCGTTGTTGATCGACGCGCGCAACTGGCTCGCGATGCGGTCCGCAAGCCCCATCATCAGCATCTCGCGATCGGGATAACTTTCGAAATTCATTCACGAATCTCCCGCCAGCGGCGTCCGTCGCGATGCATCAGCATCAGCGCGTCATCCGGCCCCGACGCGCCGCTGTCATAGGTTTGAGGTTTGTCGCCACGCGCCTCCCAACCCTCGATGATCGGGTCGGTCCAGGCCCAGGCCGCCTCGACCTCGTCGCCGCGCATGAACAGCGTCTGGTTGCCCCGGATCACGTCCATGATCAGGCGTTCATAGGCGTCGGTGATGTCGGCCTCGTCGCCCAGAGCTTCCGCGAAGGACATATCGAGCGGCACCTGCACGAGGCGCATCCCGCCCGGCCCCGGCTCCTTGATCATCATCTTCAGGTTCATGCCCTCATTGGGCTGCAGCCGGATCACCAGTACGTTCTCGCGCCACTCGCCCTCGGCGTCGTCGAAGATCTGGTGCGGCGGCTCCTTGAAGGTGATCGCGATCTCGGAAGTGCGCGCGCGCAGCCGCTTGCCGGTGCGCAGATAGAAGGGCGTGTTCACCCAGCGCCAGTTCGCGACATGGCATTTCATCGCGATATAGCTCTCGGTCGTCGACTCCGGGTCCTCGGCATCTTCGAGATAGCCGGGCGCATCCTTGCTGGCCGCGTATTGACCGCGCACGATATCGGCAGGCTGGACGGGCTGGAGCGCGCGGATCACCTTGAGCTTCTCGTCGCGCACCGCATCGGGATCGAAGTGATAGGGCGGCTCCATCGCGATCAGGCACAGAAGCTGCATCATGTGGTTTTGCACCATGTCACGCATCGCGCCCGACTTGTCATAATACGACCCGCGACCGCCCACACCGACCGTTTCAGCCACGGTAATTTGCACATGATCAACAAATTGGCTGTTCCAGAGCGGCTCGAACAGGATGTTGGCGAAGCGCACCGCCATCAGGTTCTGCACGGTCTCTTTGCCGAGATAGTGGTCGATCCGGTAGATCTGCGTTTCGTCGAAATACTCCGCCAGCGCCGCGTTGAGCGCCTTGGCTGAGGCGAGGTCGCGCCCGAACGGTTTCTCGACCACGATCCGCGCCTCCGGCCCCGCGATACCGCGCGTGTGCAGGCGCTCGGCCAGATCTCCGAATAGCGCTGGTGCCACCGAGAAGTAGAACGCATTGACGGTATCGTCGCGGACTTTCGACTTCAGATCGTCCCAGCCGCCATCGCCTTTCGCGTCGATCGCGACATAGTCGAGCATCGGCAGGAAGCCGTCCAGCGCGCTTTCGTCGTCGCATTTATTGCCGCCGAATTCGGCGATCGCGGCGCGGGTCTGGTCGCGGAACTCCTCGGGGGTCATCTCCGAGCGCGCAGCCCCGATAATGGTGGATCCTTCGGGGATTTGACCGGCGCAATAGCGACGAAACAGGCCGGGGAGAATTTTGCGATTGGCGAGGTCGCCAGTGGCGCCGAAAATCACCAGGTCGAAACGATCGACGGGAATGACGCGCGAAACCATGGGCTGCTCCGTGTTTGGGGTCCGTTAGCGCTAACGACCCCCTTTTACTCACCTTACCTGAACAAGTCTAGCATGGGAGCGACATGAGACAACGCGAGGGCGCGGATTAAGCGCTCTCACGCGAAAGAAACGCCTCAAGCGCCTGAATTTCCGGCACGATTTCTTCGGCCATACCATCTGCGAAAGTCGCAAAATCGGCGCGCGTTTCGGGCGGAACGGACAGAAGCACCGGAAAATCGGAGGCCATCGCCTGCGCGATCAGGTCGCGACACCCGCGCCCTGCGGCCTCCTGTTTGCCGAATTTGTTGAGGATCACGATGGCGCTCGGGGGCGCCGTTTCGAGCGCATGACCGACCTGCGCGACGACCTCTTCGAGCGCACCCGCATCGAGCGAACAGGCCCCCGCGCCCTGCCCCAGATCCTGCGAGATCGTGCGGGTTTCGCCCTCGGGCAAAAGGCGCAGATGCATCTCGCATTCGAAGCGCTGCGGCACCTCGGCGCGCACCATGCCGATCACGTCGCGCCCTTGCGACAGCAGCCTGTCGGCGAGCTGGGCAAGGAGCTTGTCGGCCGCGCCGCGCTCTTGGCATGTGATGAACCCGATCATTGCGCCTGTTTGGCGAGGCTTTCGCGGGCGGTCAAGGGGCGACACCCGGACACGCAGCGCGAGATCACGCCGCCAGCGCCTTACCGAAACGTGGCAGGCGCGCGCGTTTCATCAGCGCCCGGATCGGCTGCGGTTCGCCCGACAGGCGCTCGGCCTCGGCGCGCACGGCCTCGGTGATGGCGCGCATCTGATCGGGATGCTCGGACAGAAGCTGCCAGAGGAACCCGTCTGGATCGCGCCGCTCCAGCCCCTCGCCCGCCAATGTGCCGCGCGGAAAATCCTGCGCGTTGAAGGTCAGGATCGCATCGGCACTGCCCGCAATCGCCACGGCCAGAACATGAAGGTCATTCTCGTCGGGCAACACCAGCCGCGCCTCGATCCCCGGCTGGGCGGAAATCTCGGCCTTCGGAAACCCCGCGCGCAGCAGCGCGATCTCGCCGCGCGCGATGGCCTCGTCGGCAGGCGCGCGGCGGGCGGCGGCGCGCGCCCATTCCTCGAGGATGCGCGCCGACCAGAGCGGACGGTAGAGCCCCGCCTTGGCCGCCCCGATCAAGATCTCGCGCAGCACCGTCGGGTAGAGCACGCAGGCATCGAGCACGACCCGCATCAGTCGAGCCGGAAGAACAGCGATTTCAGATAGCCCGATTCCGCCAGCTGCGGCAGCATCGGGTGATCGGGCCCGGCATAGCCGGTGTGGATGAGCTGCGCCGACCGCCCCGCCTTGCCGATGCCGCGCGTGCAGGCCGCGCGGAATTGCGACAGATCGGCAGCATGCGAGCAGGAGCACAGCACCAGATAGCCGCCCGGCTCGACCAGTGGCGCGGCCATGCGCGCGATCCGCTCATACGCGCGCAGCCCCGCCTGCAGTGCGGGCTTGGCGGGCGCGAAGGCGGGCGGATCGCAGATCACCAGATCGAAGCGCTCCCCTTCCCGGCCCAAAGCATCGAGCGTGTCGAACGCATCGCCCTGACGCGTGGCAAACCGGTCCGCCATGCCCATCGCGGCCGCGCCCTTGGCCGCAAGATCCAACGCCGGGGCCGAGGCATCGACCGATAGCGCCGAAGTCGCACCACCTGCCAGCGCGGCCAGCGCGAAGCCGCCCACATGGGAGAACACGTCGAGGACCCGCGCGCCCTCGGCCAGCCGTGCCGCGAAAGCGTGGTTCGGGCGCTGGTCATAGAACAGGCCCGTCTTCTGCCCGCCCATCAAATCGGCGAGGTAGATCGCGCCGTTCATCGGCACCTCGACCGGCGCATCAATGCCGCCGCGCAGGGTGAGCATTTCCTCGTCCAGCCCTTCGAGCGTGCGCGCGCGCCCTGCCGCGTTCTTGATGATAGTCGTGACGCCCGTGACCTCGGCTAGCGCGGCCTCGAGATCGGCGATCATCACTTCCGACCATGCCGCATTCGGCTGGATCACCGCCGCATCGCCGAAACGGTCGATGATGACGCCGGGCAGCCCGTCTGCCTCGGCATGGACCAAGCGATAGAACGGCGCATCGAACAACCGCGCACGCATCTCCAACGCGCGGGTCAGCTTCGCGGCGATCCAGTCGCGGTCGATCACCGCCTCCGCGTCGCGGCTCATCACCCGGCCGATGATCTTCGAGTTCGGGTTGACCGTCACCGTCGCGAGCGGACGGCGCTCGCCATCCTCCAGCGTCGCGATCGTGCCGGGCGCCAGCGCCTTGGTGCGCCGGTCCGTCACCAGCTCATCTGCATAGACCCAAGGAAAGCCGTGGCGGATCGCGCGGGCCTCGGCCTTCGGGCGCAGCCGAACGGTCGGGCGGGTGGCGGTGTCTTCGGACTGGCTCATCGGATGCTCCTTGCGCGCGCTGTCTCAAGCGCCGCCTTCCTAGCGCCAAGCGACCCGGCGCGAAAGCCCTCGCGCTTGCCGCACCCCCGCACTGCCCCAGATAATCGACAAAGGGAACGGGTTGCAGCGTTAGCGCTAACATGATAGCGAAGAGGCGACCGCGATCCGCGCCCGCTGCGCGAGCGGCCCGCTAGGGCTGCATGTTCCGCATCAGATGCATAGCAAGGAAAGGCCCCGCCGATGACCCTCGATGCCACAATCGCCCGTGTGACCGACCGAATCCGCGCCCGCTCCGAAGGCCCGCGCGGCGACTATCTTGCCCGGATGCAGGCGGCAGCCGATGCAGGCCCCGCCCGCGCGCATCTCAGCTGCGGCAATCAGGCCCACGCCTACGCAGCCATGGGCGAGGACAAAGACGCGCTCGCGGCAGAGCGCGCCCCCAACGTGGGCATCGTGACGGCCTATAACGACATGCTCTCGGCGCACCAGCCGTTCGAGACCTTCCCGCAGACGATCAAGGCGGCGCTACGCGAAGTCGGCGCCACCGCACAGGTCGCGGGCGGCGTTCCTGCGATGTGCGACGGGGTCACGCAGGGCCAGCCGGGGATGGACCTGTCGCTCTTCTCGCGCGACGTGATCGCGATGGCGGCGGCGGTCTCGCTGAGCCACAATACCTTCGACGCCGCGCTCTACATGGGCGTCTGCGACAAGATCGTGCCCGGCCTGATCATGGCGGCGGCGACCTTCGGCCATATCCCGGCGATTTTCATCCCCGCGGGGCCGATGACCACCGGGCTGCCTAACGACGAGAAAGCCAAGGTGCGCCAGCAATTCGCAGCCGGCGAAGTCGGTCGCGATGCGCTCATGGCAGCCGAGATGGCCTCCTATCACGGCCCGGGCACCTGCACCTTCTACGGCACTGCGAACACCAACCAGATGCTGATGGAGTTCATGGGTCTGCACCTTCCGGGCGCGTCCTTCGTGAACCCGAACACGCCGCTGCGCGAGGCACTGACGGTCGCAGGCGCGAAACGCGCCGCCGAGATCACCGCGCTTGGCAACGACTACCGCCCGGCCTCGGAAGTGCTCGACGAGAAAGCCTTCGTGAACGGCATGGTCGGCCTGATGGCGACGGGTGGGTCGACCAACCACGTCCTGCACCTGCCCGCGATGGCACGCGCCGCCGGGATCGTGCTCGATCTGGAAGATTTCGACGAGATTTCCTCGGCCGTGCCGCTGATGGCGAAAGTCTATCCGAACGGGCTCGCCGACGTGAACCACTTCCATGCGGCGGGCGGGCTGCAATTCATGATCCGCCACCTGCTGGAGGCAGGGCTGCTGCACGAGGACGCGAAGACCGTCGCGGGCGACGGCCTCACCCGCTACACGCAGGAGCCGAAGATCACCGAGGGCGGTCTGATCTGGGAAGAGTCCGACCCCGAGAGCCAGAACGAGAAAATCCTGCGCAAGCCCGCCGATCCCTTCCAGAAAACGGGCGGCCTCAAGCAGCTCGAAGGCAATCTCGGGCGTGGCGTGATCAAGGTCTCCGCCGTCAAGCCCGAGCGCCATGTGATCGAAGCGCCGGTCCGCGTCTTCAAGGAACAGCACGAGGTGAAGGACGCCTTCAAGAACGGCGAGTTCACCTCGGACACGATCGTCGTCGTGCGCTTCCAAGGGCCGAAGGCGAACGGAATGCCGGAGCTGCACTCGCTCACCCCGACCCTCGCAGTGCTGCAGGATCGCGGGCTGAAAGTCGCGCTGGTCACCGATGGCCGGATGTCGGGCGCCTCGGGCAAGGTTCCGGCGGCGATCCATGTCTCGCCCGAGGCCGCCGATGGCGGACCGCTTGCGAAGCTGCAGGACGGCGATATGGTGCGGCTCGACGCGACGACGGGCGAGCTGACCTGCCTGAGCGAAGGTTTCGAGAGCCGCACGCCGGTCGTGCCCGACCTCAGCGGCAACCAGTTCGGACTCGGCCGCGAGTTGTTCGGCGCCTTCCGCACCCATGTCGGCCCGTCCACCAAAGGCGCCTCCGTGGTGCTGTGAGTTTTCTTGCCTCCGGCGGGGATATTTGTACCAAGGCGAAGACAGGGTTCTGCTTTCGGCTTGGCGATAAATATCCCCCGCGGAGCGTCCTGCCCTCTCCGCCCGCGCGGGCGGCCCAGACTGGAGTGATCCGATGACCCCTAGCGAACAATCCGCATCCGCCCGCAAAATCTGCGAACTTGCCCCGATCGTGCCGGTGATCGTGGTGAAGGATGTGGCCCATGCCGCGCCTCTGGCCAAGGCGCTCGTCGCGGGCGGCCTGCCCGCGTTGGAAGTGACGCTGCGCACGCCCTGCGCGCTCGACGCGATCCGTGCGATGGCCGATGTCGAAGGCGGCGTGGTCGGCGCGGGCACGCTGCTGACCCCGGCCGATGTGAAAGCCGCGAAAGCCGCGGGCGCGAAATTCGGCGTCTCGCCCGGCGCGACCGAAACGCTGGTGAAAGCCTGCGAGGACGAGGGCCTGCCGCTTCTGCCCGGCGCCGCCACCGCGTCGGAGGTGATGAAGCTTCTCGAGATGGGCTATGACGTGCTGAAGTTCTTCCCGGCGGAAGCCTCGGGCGGCGCGCCTGCGCTGAAGGCCATCGGCGCACCGATCCCGCAGGTCAGCTTCTGCCCGACGGGCGGCGTCAGCATGAAAAACGCCAATGATTACCTGAGCCTGCCGAACGTTCTTTGCGCGGGCGGCTCCTGGGTCGCGCCCGATGCGATGGTGCAATCGGGCGACTGGGCCGGGATCGAAGCGCTTGCGC
Organism: Thioclava sp. F36-7; assembly: GCF_002020075.1. NCBI lineage: Bacteria > Pseudomonadati > Pseudomonadota > Alphaproteobacteria > Rhodobacterales > Paracoccaceae > Thioclava > Thioclava sp. F36-7. Next base: position 47,281 of record NZ_MPZR01000009.1, read on the forward strand.
GCGAGGCGGCGGCGCTGCCGCGCTAACCACCCTGCTAGGGACGGCGCGCCCGCCAGCCGCCACGCCGCATCGGCGGGCCGCTCTCGCGGGTCAGACCTTCTTCGAGCACCCGGGTCATCGGGTGCTCGGGCGGCGCTTGATAGGCCGCGAGCACGGTGCGCATCGCTTCACTCGCATCCATCCCGGGGCCAAGGCTCAGCGCCCAATCCATGAAGATCGAGCGGCACTCTTCCGTGCTGATCCCGTCGATCTTGAAGCTCTCGCGGATCAGCCCTTTCGGGTCCGCCTCGCTCAATTCCATCAGTTTGCGCGCCATTCAGCCCTCCAGAGCCCTGTCCACGATGGCGGCCGTCTCAGTCGTGACCTCGTTCAGACGCGCCACCAGAGCATCGAGATCATCCAGCCCCGTCTCACGCAACAGGAAAGCGCGGCCGCCCTCTCCGATCGCCGCCATATCCAGACGTTTTTCGCTCAGCAAGCGCCCGCCTGCCTGTAGCCGCCAGAGGAAGCGATAGGCGGTGGCGAGCTGTTCGCCCTCCTCGCGCGTCACGAACCCGCCGCGCGGGCCTGCGCGCAGCTGCGCCTCGACCTTTCGCGCCGGGACGCCCGCGCGGAGCGCGAAGCTTTGCGCCAGAAGCTCGATATCCTGCAGCCGTCCGGGGCCGACCTTCGCCTCCCAATCGCCATCGGGGGCCTTGGCCGCGAAGATCCGGGCGCGCATCTGCGCCAACTCGTGGAGCACCGCGTCTCCGCCGCCTTTCGCCTCCAGAACCTTCAGGCGGATCGCCTCGACCCGGTCGGCCAGATCGGGGCATCCCGCGACAGGCCGCGCCCGGGTCAGCGCCAGATGCTCCCAGGTCCAGGCCTCTTCCATCTGGTAGCTCTCGAAGCTTTGCACCGAGGTCGCGACGGGCCCTTGCCGCCCCGAAGGCCGCAGCCGCATATCGACCTCGTAGAGCATCCCCTCCGGCATCGGCGCGCTGAGCGCGGTGATCAGGGCCTGCGTGAGCTTCGCGTAGTAAGCCCTTGAGGCGATGGGCTTCTTGCCTTCGGAAAACTCCTGTCCGTCCGCGTCGTAGATCACGATCAGATCGAGATCGGACTGCGCGTTCAGGCGCTCTGCGCCAAGGCTGCCCATTCCCAGAACCACTGCGCCCTTGCCGGGGCACGGCCCGTAGCGGCGCGCGAATTCGCCCTGCACGATCGGCCAGAGCGCGCCGAGAACCGCGCCCGCCACATCGGCATATTGGCCCGCGGCCTCTGACGCATCAACGAGGCCGCGCAGATGATGCACGCCGACGCGGAACTTCCATTCCTTGGCCCAACGCCGCGCCGCGATCAACGCGGCCTCGTAGTCGCCCGCCCGCTCCAGCAGCCGCGCAAGATCGGCCTCAAGGGCTGGCTTGCCCGGCCATGGCGCGAAGAACGAGCCACCCAGAACCGCGTCCAGCACCCCGGCATTGCGCGACAGGTAGCTCGCCAGCCCCGGCGCCGTAGCGCAGATATCGACGATCAGATCGACGAGTTGCGGATTGGCCTCGAAGAGAGAGAACAACTGCACCCCGGCGGGCAACCCCTTGAGGAAGCCGTCGAATTGGGTCAGCGCCTCCTCCATATTTGCCGCCCGGCGCATCCGGTCGAGCAGTTCCGGCTCCAGCCGCTTGAAGATCGCGCGCGCCCGTTCGGATCGCAGCGCCGGATAGCCCGTCCAGCCCTCGACGATATCGCGCGCGGATTCGCTCAGTTCGGGACGCTCGGCGGCGGCATCGGGAGCGAAGAACTCATTCGTCAGCCCTTCCACCCGCTCCAGCCGGTCACGCAGCCGGTCGCGCCAGCGCGCCACATCGCCCTCGCCCATCATCGCGGCGATCCGCGCAAGCCCCTCTTCAGTGCCGGGCAGGATCTGGGTCTGGGCGTCGCCCACCATCTGCAGGCGGTGTTCGATCTCGCGATGCTCACGGTAATGATCGATCAACTCCTCTGCCACATCCTCGGGCACCCAAGTCTTCGCCGCGAGCGCGCGCAACCCGCCCACAGTGGTCCGGTCGCGCAGGCTCCCGTCCCGCCCGCCTGCGATCAATTGCCGGGTCTGGGTGAAGAACTCGATCTCGCGGATGCCGCCCTGACCGAGCTTGATATTGTGGCCCGCCACTTCGATCGGGCCGTGCAGCCCCTTATGCTCGCGGATGCGCAGGCGCATGTCATGGGCATCCTGAATGGCCGCGAAATCGAGGTGCTTGCGCCAGACGAAGGGCCGCAGCCGCTCGAGGAACTGCTCGCCCGCCGCGATGTCACCCGCGCAGGGACGCGCCTTGATATAGGCCGCGCGCTCCCATGTCCGGCCTTCTGCCTCGTAATACAATTCCGCCGCGCCCATCGAGATACAGACCGGCGTCACGGCGGCATCGGGGCGCAGACGCAGATCGGTGCGAAAGACATAGCCCTCGACGGTGCGGTCGTTGAGCATCGCCGCCATCTTGCGCGTGGCCCGGATCAGCGCGCTGCGCGCCTCCATCGCATCGTCAGGCTCGTAGCGGCTTTCATCGAAGAGGCAGATCAGGTCGATATCGGAGGAGTAGTTCAGCTCCCCCGCCCCCATCTTGCCCATCGCGAGCGCGACCATCCCGGCGGCATTCTCTATATCCTCATTGGTCGCACCGGGGATCTTGCCGCGGCGGATTTCCTCGGCCACCAGCCGCTGCATCGCGAGATCGACCGCAATATCGGCAAGCCGCGTCAAGGCGCCGGTCACTTCTTCGAGACACCAGACGCCGCCCAGATCGGCAAGCCCGGCCAGCAACGCAACCCGGCGCTTCGCGCGGCGCAATTCGCTCGGCAGATCGGCGAGGGGCACGGGCGTGATCCGCGCGAACTCCTCGGCCAGCGCGGCTTCGGGATTGCCCGAAATCGCGGGACGCAGCCACTCGGCCTCTTTCTCCATCAGGCCTTTGAGATAAGGGCTGCACCCTGCCGTCCCCCCGAGCAATTCGCGCAACTCCGGCGCGAGATCGGAAAACAGCTCTTCGGCTTCGGCGGCGCGGTCGCGCTCGAAAGGCAGGGGCGAACGGGTGAGACGCGAGGCAAACGGCATGGCGCCATGCTTACGCCGCCGAGCGGGCCGGTCAATGGGGATTGCTGTCGCGCGACATCTGGCCATAACTACACCCGCCCGGCGCGCCAGCGCCCGACCTCAGACCCTCCGGAGCCTCGCCATGAGCAAATCCCTCAAACGCGTCCGTGCAGCCCTTGAAGCCGCAAGCGTGCCCTTCGAGATCACCGAACCGGGCGAGGCCCGTACCGCCGAGATGGCCGCACAGGCGGTGGGCTGCGAGGTCGACCAGATCGCCAAATCCATCATCTTTCGCGGCGAAGACAGCGGCCATGTCGTGCTGTTCATCACCGCAGGCGGCAACCGGGTGAGCGCGGAGAAGGCAAACGCGGTCGCGGGCCAGCCCTTGGGCAAGGCCGATGCGGCGCTGATCCGGGCGGAGACGGGCTTCGCGATCGGCGGCGTCGCGCCCCTTGGCCATGTCGGCCCGGTGACGGCTTTCCTCGACCCCCGACTGTTCGAATTTGATACCGTCTGGGCTGCAGCAGGCACGCCACGGCATGTTTTCGCCATCGCCCCGGCCGATCTGGAGCGGATCAGCGGTGCGAAACAGGCCGATTTCACCAAATAAAACAAAGAGAATCCAGTGATTTGCGAGAAAAATGTAAAAATCATTTACATACCCCCTTGCAAGAACCGCCCTGACTTCCGATCTTGGGTATGTGAAAGGAATTCACATGCTCAACCCGGAGGTTCAAATGTCCGCCTATTCCACCAACTCCATGCCCGTCGCGGTTGGTAACTGGTTTACCCGCGCCGTTAACTGGATGGATGGGAACGGCCCCGGCGCCTGGATCGCGCTGATGGTGGCCGGTTTCATTTTCGCAGGCCCCCTCGGCCTCGTCATTCTCGCTTTCATCCTGTTCACCGGCCGCTTCGGGCGTCGCTGGCGCACGGGACAGGCGGTTCAAAAACGCAGCTTCGGTTGCTCCGGCGTCGGTGGCGTCCATGTCTCGCGTTCGACCGGCAACGCGGCGTTCGACGCCTACAAGGCCGACACGCTCGACCGACTGCAGCGCGAACAGCAGGAATTCGAAGAGTTCCTCGGTCGTCTGCGCGAAGCCCGCGACAAGGCAGAGTTCGACCAGTACATGGAAGAGCGCGCCAAGGAAGCGGCTCAGTCGGAGGACAGCTCCGAAGAGGCAAAAGCCTAACCATATAGACAGTTCGCAATGCGATTTCGGCGCCCCGGTTGACGTAACCGGGGCGCTTTCTATGTCATCAACATGAAACACTTGGCGGGTGCGCGCTCCTTTGCTAGCCTGCCGCGACCCCTCCCCGACGAGGCTACTGATGCGCCATTCGCTTCCGCTTGCCCCGCAGTTCTATGTAACCGCGCCGCAGCCCTGCCCCTATCTGGACGGCAGGTCGGAACGGAAATTGTTCACCGCATTGCAGGGGGACACGGCCGAGAAGCTCAACAACGCCCTGTCACGGCAAGGCTTCCGGCGCTCGCAGAATGTGCTGTATCGGCCCTCCTGCGCAGATTGCACCGCCTGCCTGTCGGCCCGCATCCGGGTCGCCGATTTCAAACTGTCGAAATCGCAGCGCCGGGTGCTGAAGAAAAACGGCGACCTTAAGCGTACCGCGACCTCTCCTTGGGCGACGGAAGAGCAATTCGCACTGTTCCGCCGCTATCTAGATGCGCGCCACGCCGATGGCGGCATGGCCGACATGGACATCTTCGAATTCGCCGCGATGATCGAGGAGACGCCCGTGAAGTCGCGCGTGATCGAATATCGCGAGACCGCCGCCACGCCAGACAGCATGCGCGCCCTGATCGCGACCTGCCTGACCGATGTGCTCGATGACGGGCTGTCGATGGTCTATTCCTTCTACGAGCCCGAGCGGATCCGCGACTCCCTCGGCACCTACCTGATCCTCGACCATGTCGAGATCGCGCAACGCGTGGGCCTGCCCTACGTCTATCTCGGCTATTGGGTGCCCGGCTCGCCGAAGATGAACTACAAGGCGAACTTCTCCGCGCTCGAAATCTACAAGGGCGGTCAATGGACCGATCTTGGCGATCCGGCCACGCACGAGACGGAGACTCATCCGCTTTCCGTGCCGCCCATCGCGGAACAGGTCGCCCGGATTCAACTCCCCGATACACGCAATAGTTGAGCAACACCCAGCAACGGACGTCACTCTCGCAGGCAATTGCTCAACCGTTCGGCAGACACCATCTGTCAACTCATTTTTTCAAAACTATTCCGTGACTTCCGACGATTACGGGCCCGTGAACTCTGGACACTCCCGGCCCGTGGTGAAACGGTCCCGACAGACCCGCCGCGGAGGACACGAGGCGGGCGGCGAGGACCGGCCTCGCACAACGGAGCAATAATGGGAGGATCCTAAATGGACCGTCGTTCCTTTCTGACGAAAGCCGCGCTGGGTAGCGCGGCCGCGAGCACGCTGGCAGCCCCCGCGATCGCACAAAGCAATCCGCAAATCACCTGGCGTCTCGCCTCGTCCTTCCCGAAGTCGCTCGACACGATCTATGGCGGCGCGGAAGTGATGTCGAAGATGGTCGAGGAAGCCTCGGACGGTAACTTCAAGATTCAGGTCTTCGCGGCTGGCGAGATCGTCCCCGGCCTTCAGGTCGCCGACGCGGTGATGAACGGCACGGTCGAAGCCTGCCACACCGTCGGCTACTATTTCTGGGGCAAAGACCCGACCTGGGCGCTCGGCGCAGCGGTGCCCTTCTCGCTCAACGCACGCGGCATGAACGCGTGGCACTACCACGGCGGCGGCATCGAGCTCTATAACGAGTTCCTCGGCAAGCAGGGCCTCTATGGTCTGCCGGGCGGCAACACCGGCGCACAGATGGGCGGCTGGTTCCGTAAGGAGATCTCGACGGTCGAAGACCTCAAGGGCCTCAAGATGCGTGTCGGCGGTTTCGCGGGCAAGGTGATGGAAAAGCTCGGCCTCGTGCCGCAGCAGATCGCCGGCGGCGACATCTACCCGGCGCTGGAAAAAGGCACGATCGACGCGACCGAATGGGTCGGCCCCTATGACGACGAGAAGCTCGGCTTCTACAAAGTCGCGCCCTACTACTACTACCCCGGCTGGTGGGAAGGTGGCCCGACGGTCCACTTCATGTTCTCGAAAGAGAAGATGGAAAGCCTGCCGAAACAGTACCAGCAGCTCCTGCACACCGCATCGCAAGCGGCCGATGCGGACATGCTGCAGAAATACGACATGAAGAACCCGAAGGCGCTCAAGACGCTGGTCGCCAACGGCACCCAGCTGCGCGCCTTCTCCCCCGAGATCATGCAGGCCTGCTTCAAGGCAGCCAACGAGGTCTATTCGGAGATGGAGGCGAACAACGCCGAATTCGCGAAGATCTGGGGTTCGATCAAGGACTTCCGCAAGGACTGGTTCACCTGGGAACAGCTGGCCGAGTTCAACTACGACTACTTCATGATGAGCGAAGCCAACAAAGGCGAGCTGTAAGCCGCCCAAACTGGTCAAGCCAGATAACCGAAGCCCCGGCGAAACCTGCGCCGGGGCTTTTTCTATGCCCTGACGACCGACGATACCCTACGGATATTCTGCACTTGCATTGCCACACTGCAGCATGGTTTCGCAACTGTGACCACACACGACATAAAATTGCGTGATCGCCGGTTTACACCCGGAACCGGTCAAGTATTGTGACCGCAATGTCCGCACCGGAGGGAACGCCGTAAATGGAGCGGTGTGGTCAGAAAAATTGACAGACATCCACGATTTGGGAGGAAACCATATGGATCGTCGTTCTTTCCTGCGCAAAGGTGCGCTTGGCGGGGCAGCCGCAGCAGCAGGTAGCGCGCTCGCCGCACCGGCTATTGCGCAAGAAACCCCTACCGTGACGTGGCGCATGACCTCGTCCTTCCCGAAATCGCTCGACACGATCTACGGCGCCGCCGAGACGATGGCGAATTACGTCAAGGGCATGACCGACGGGAAATTCAACATTCAGGTCTTCGCGGCGGGCGAAATCGTCCCCGGCCTGCAGGCAATGGACTCGGTGTCGAACGGCACCGTCGAGGCCTGCCACACCGCCTCCTACTACTACTGGGGTAAAGATCCGACCTTCGCCTTCGCGACCGCAGTGCCGTTCGGCCTGAACATGCGTATGCAGAACGCCTGGTTCTACTATGGCGGCGGCAACGACCTGATGAACGAGTTCTACTCGAACTACAACATCACCGCTTTCCCGTGCGGCAACACCGGCGCCCAGATGGGCGGTTGGTTCCGCAAGGAAATCAACACCGTCGAAGACATGAAGGGCGTGAAAATGCGCATCGGTGGCTTCGGCGGCAAGGTCGTCGAGAAGCTCGGTGTGGTGCCGCAGCAGATCGCGGGTGGCGACATCTACCCGTCGCTCGAGAAAGGCACGATCGACGCCACCGAATGGGTCGGCCCGTACGATGACGAGAAGCTCGGCTTCTACAAGGTCGCACCCTATTACTATTATCCCGGCTGGTGGGAAGGTGGCGCCTGTCTGCACGCCATGTTCAACAAGAACGCCTATGAGCAACTGCCCGAGGCCTACAAGATCGCGCTGACGGCGGCGACGCAGGCGGCGAACTCGGACATGATGGCGTCCTATGACTACAAGAACCCGAGCGCGCTGAAGAAGCTGCTGGGCCAAGGCGCGCAGCTGCGTCCGTTCAGCCAGGAGATCCTCGAAGCCTGCTTCAACGCGGCCAACGAGGTCTATGCCGAGATCAACAGCTCGAACGCTGCGTTCAAGAAGATCTACGACAGCCAGTTCGGCTTCCGCAACGATGCCTATGGCTGGTGGCAGCTGTCGGAGTTCAACTCTGACTACTTCATGATGCGTCAGCAGGCTGCGGGCAACCTCAAGCTCTGAGCCGCGTCTCGTGTGAATTGAGAAGGCCCCGGGGTCCGCGCCCCGGGGCCTTCTCAATTGGTCTGGTCACAAAACTCACTTCGTCGTGGCCGCGCCAACCGTGGCACCCGCCACGGCGCCAACCGGACCTGCAACCACGAGGCCGCCGACACCGCCGGTGGCTGCACGTTCGGTCGCGTTGTCACCACATGCCGCGAGCGAAACCAGCAGGCCGCCCGCCATCAAGATCGTCGCAATTCGCATCTTCTCGTCCTTTCGATAGCAGCCACAATGCGCGGCTTCCTCAAGGACAAGACGCCGAAACGCCCGCCGCGGTTCCCAAGTACCGCGATTAGCTGGCCGTCAATTCTTGCGCGTCACGACGCCGAGCCCGGCTCCGACGACCGCTCCGACAGGTCCCGCCACCACGAGACCGGCCACGCCGCCCGTCGCCGCCCGCTGTTCCTTGGTCTCGCCGCAGCCCGCCAGCGCAAGCAACGAAACCCCGACAATAACGAAAAGAGGATACCGCATCCCTCGCCCTCCACTCTCTCTATAAAAAAGGGGCGGCCCCTGAAGGCCGCCCCGATCTTTCATTTTCCGGTCGATCAGTTGCTGCCCGGTGTGGGAAGCGGGGGCAGCCCGCCCGGAGCCGCGCTTCCCGAGCCCGACCCGCCAGAGGTCGAGCCACCCAGAGGCGCCAGCGACGGCAGGCCACCGAGGCCGCCCCCATCGCCCATGCCAGGCATCTGCGGCAGCTTGATCTCGACATCCTTCAGATCCACCTGCGGCCCCTTGTAGTGCATCACCATGGCCGGGAAGGCGATCACGATGGCAATCATCGCAACCTGGATGAACACGAAGGGAATGGCGCCCCAGTAGATCTGCGAGGTCTTCACCGGCTCCATCTTCTTGCCGGTCACCTTGTCGATATAGGGCACCTTGGCCGCGACCGAGCGCAGGTAGAACAGCGCGAAGCCGAATGGCGGGTGCATGAACGAGGTCTGCATGTTCACGCCCAGGATCACCCCGAACCAGATCAGGTCGATTCCCAGCGCCTGCGCGGCAGGCGCCAGAAGCGGCACGATGATGAAGGCCAGTTCGAAGAAATCGAGGAAGAAGGCGAGGAAGAACACCAGGAACGACACCACGATCAGGAAGCCCAATTGGCCACCCGGAAGCGAGGTCAGCAGATGCTCGACCCAGACCTGCCCGTTCACCCCGTAGAAGGTGAGCGAGAAGACCCGCGCGCCCAGCAGGATGAACAGCACGAAGGCCGACAGGCGCGTCGTCGCCGCCAGCGCGTCACGCACGACGGGGAAGGTCAGGCGCTTCTTCACCGCCGACAGCACCAGCGCGCCGACCGCGCCCATTGCGCCGCCTTCGGTGGGCGTCGCCACGCCGAGGAAGATCGTGCCCAGCACGAGGAAGATCAGCGCCAGCGGCGGGATCAGCACGATCACCACCTGCTGCGCCAGACGGCTCATCAGGTTGGTTTTCAGCGCCTTGTCCAGCAACGCCACGATATAGATCGCGATCACGGCCACACCGGCTGCGAGGATCTCGGAGTTGTTGACGCTCGACCCGCTCGCCTCGAAATACTTCTCGGCGAAGATGAAGATCGCGACCGCACCGGCCAGCGCCACCAGGAGCGACATCACGCCAGAGCCCAGCGTGCGCGCCTCTTTCGGCAGAGCCGGCATCGACTTCGGCTTGATGATCGACATCACGAGCACATAGCCGAGGTAGATGCCGGTCAGCACCATACCGGGGATCAGCGCGCCCTTGTACATGTCGCCCACCGAAACGCCCAGCTGGTCAGCCAGAACGATCAGCACGAGCGAGGGCGGGATGATCTGCGCCAGTGTCCCTGACGCCGCAATGACACCTGTGGCCACCTTCCGATCATAGCCGTAGCGCAACATGATCGGCAGCGAGATCAGGCCCATCGCGATCACTGAGGCCGCAACGACGCCCGTTGTCGCCGCCAGAAGCGCGCCCACGATGATCACCGCATAAGCGAGACCGCCGCGCACCGGGCCGAACAGCTGACCGATCGTGTCGAGAAGATCCTCGGCCATGCCCGATTTCTCGAGCACGATGCCCATGAATGTGAAGAATGGAATGGCAAGTAAGGTCTCGTTCGACAAGACCCCGTAGAACCGTTGCGGCATCGCATTCAACAACGGCCAGTCAAGATTGATCGTCCCGCCGGAGTAACCCGACAGTTCAACGCCGATGACGAAGAACAAAAGACCGTTGGCCGCAAGCGCGAAGGCCGCGGGATAGCCGATCAGCAGGAAGACGATCAGCGAGACGAACATGATCGGGGCCATGTTCTGAGCGATAAGCTCGAGCATTACAGACCCTCCTCTTCGGCGATGGGATCATGGCCGTGATGGCCTGCGCTGTCGGCATGGGGATCCTCGATCAACCCACGCATCACGCCGATCTTCTTGATGATCTCGGACACGCCTTGGAAGAACAGCTGCCAGAAGCCGATCAGCAGCAGGATCTTGGCCGGCCACAGGATCAGACCGCCCGAATTCGTCGACATCTCGCCCGAGCGGATCGAGATCATCACGAAGGGCGTCAGCTTGAACAGCATCAGCACGACGAAGGGCATCAGGAAGAAGATGTGCCCCAGCAGATCGATCCAGTGCTGCACTTTCCGCGAGAACGCACCATAGACGATGTCGATGCGGATATGCTCGTTTTGCTTGAGCGTGTAAGCGGCAGCTCCCAGAAACGCCGCGCCGAAAAGATACCATTGCAGTTCCAGCCAAGCGTTCGACGACATGTCGAAGGCTTTGCGTACAATGGCGTTGGTCGCACTCACGAGGACCGACACCAGAATAAGCCACGACACCGCCTTGCCGATGGTCTCGTTTATCCGGTCGATCGCGCGTGAAAGGGCCAGCAAAGCGCCCATCTCACTTCCTCCCTAATTTTGTCCCGAAAGCCTGCGCGAGGCTTTGCCCGTGATTGGCCGAGTGGGGGAGAAAGGTCAAGCAATTAAGGCTTCATCTGGTCTGTTCACTTGACCAGATCGGCCTAAAAGCCCCGTCTCTGAGACCGATATCGCGACTAACCAAGCGTCAACGAGATCAATTCACCGCGACTGCCCCTGCGGCACGCGGCTCGGGAGCCCCTTCATGTTTCTCAAAGTTGCGACTCGCAGGTCGCGGCGCGCAATAATCGGGAAGGAAATTCCGCCGCCCGCGACATTTTATTCAGCGTTTGGGCATTGACGCCCCCAACGCCCGATCCTAATGTCCGCGCAAAGCAGTCCGAAAGGGATCCGCAATGGATGCGATTCTTCTTGTCGTCGTAGGAGCCAAGCGCATGGGCCGGTAACGGTACAACCATGAAGGTTCCCATGCGCCCCCGCCTCAAAGCCGGGGGCTTTTTCTTGGACAGGTGGATGCTTGAGAGTTAGCGGTGGGCGGCGTGGCCCTCGCGCAAGGATGGAGTGAGCATATGGCACGGCAGATGACCGGCGCGAAGATGGTGGTTCAGGCGCTGAAGGATCACGGGGTCGAGGTAATTTTCGGCTATCCGGGCGGCGCGGTCCTTCCGATCTATGACGAGATTTTCCAGCAAAACGACATCCGTCACATCCTCGTACGCCACGAGCAGGCCGCGATCCACATGGCCGAAGGCTATGCGCGCTCGACCGGCAAGCCGGGCGTGGCGCTGGTGACCTCGGGTCCGGGCGCGACCAATGCGGTGACCGGGCTGACCGACGCGTTGATGGACTCGATCCCGCTGATCGTGCTGTCGGGTCAGGTGCCGACCTTCCTGGTGGGCACCGACGGTTTCCAGGAGGCCGACACGGTGGGCATCACCCGCCCCTGCACCAAGCATAACTGGCTGGTGAAGGACCCCGCGAAACTCTCCGAGACGATCCATCAGGCCTTCCACGTGGCGACCTCGGGCCGCCCCGGCCCGGTGCTGATCGACATGCCCAAGGATGTGCAATTCGCGGTGGCCACCTATACCGAGCCGAAAGCCGCGAAGGTCGACCATTACCAGCCGCAGGTGAAGGGCGATCTCGACGCGATCACCAAGCTGGTCGAGCTAATCGAGACCGCCGAGAAACCGGTCTTCTATACCGGCGGCGGCGTGATCAATTCGGGCCCCGCCGCGAGCCAGCTGATGCGCGAACTGGTCGATGCGACCGGCTTCCCGATCACATCGACCCTGATGGGTCTGGGCGCCTACCCCGCCTCGGGCAAGAATTGGCTCGGCATGCTCGGGATGCACGGTCTCTATGAAGCCAACCTCGCGATGCATGGCTGCGACCTGATGATCAACCTCGGCGCGCGCTTCGACGACCGGATCACCGGCCGCGTGGCGGATTTCTCGCCGAAATCGACCAAGGTGCATGTCGATATCGACGCCTCCTCGATCAACAAGATCATCGCCGTCGACCTGCCGATCCTCGGCGATATCGGCCATGTGCTCGAAGACGTGCTCAAGGTCTGGAAGTCGCGCGGGCGCAAGGTGAACAAGCCCGCGATCGAGAAGTGGTGGAAGAAGATCGACGAGTGGAAGAAGGTGAACTGCCTCGCCTACACCAACTCGGAAAAGACGATCAAACCGCAATATGCGCTGCAGCGTCTCGAAGAGCTGACCAAGGGCATGGATCGCTACATCACGACCGAGGTGGGCCAGCACCAGATGTGGGCGGCGCAGTTCCTCGGGTTTGAGGATCCGAACCGCTGGATGACCTCCGGGGGTCTGGGCACGATGGGCTACGGTTTTCCGGCGTCCATCGGCGTGCAGATCGCCCATCCCGAGAGCCTCGTGATCAACGTGGCGGGCGAGGCGAGCTGGCTGATGAACATGCAGGAGATGGGCACCGCGACCCAGTTCCGCGTGCCGGTGAAGCAGTTCATCCTCAATAACGAGCGTCTGGGCATGGTCCGCCAGTGGCAGGAACTGCTGCATGGCGAGCGCTACTCGCATAGCTGGTCCGAAAGCCTGCCCGATTTCGTGAAGCTCGCCGAGAGCTTCGGCTGGAAGGGGATGCAGGTCTCCGACCCCGCCGATCTCGACGATGCGATCATGGAGATGATCAAGCATGACGGCCCGGTGCTGTTCGACTGCCTCGTGGAGAAGCACGAGAATTGCTTCCCGATGATCCCGTCCGGCAAGCCGCATAACGAGATGCTGCTGGCGGCCGATGCCGATGTCTTCAAGGAAGGCGCGGCGCTGGTGTGAGCGACGCCGGGGGCGCAGCCCCCGGACCCCCGGGATATTTGGACCAAGCCGAAGATCGGGTCCGAACTAGGAAAAGGAGAGAGGCAATGGCCGCTCTGAAGATCAAGAAAGGCTCCTCGAGCCATTCCGCTTACGACCTGCGCGACAGCCACGACCAGATCGAGCGCAGCCATACGCTCGCCGTGATCGTCGACAACGAGGCGGGCGTTCTGGCCCGTGTGATCGGGCTGTTCTCGGGCCGCGGCTACAACATCGACAGCCTGACCGTCGCCGAGGTGGATCACAAGGGCCATCGCAGCCGGATCACCGTCGTCACCCGCGGCACCGAGAACGTGATCGACCAGATCAAGGCACAGCTGGGTCGCATCGTGCCGGTCCACGAGGTGAAGGACCTGACCGTCGAGGGCTACCCGGTCGAGCGCGAACTGGCGCTGATCAAGGTCGCGGGCACGGGCGACAAGCGCATCGAGGCGCTGCGTCTGGCCGAGATCTTTCGCGCCAATGTGGTCGACTCGACGCTCGAGAGCTTTGTCTTCGAGATCACCGGCACGCCCGAGAAGATCGACGCTTTCGCCGATCTGATGCGCCCGCTGGGTCTGGCCGAAGTGGCCCGTACCGGGGTCGCGGCCCTCTCGCGCGGGGCCTGAGTCCGAGCGACATGGCCGAGCCGCATCCCGCCACCGGTCCTGCTCTGGGTGTCGTCATCGTCACCTATCGGTCCTCGGACGTAATCGCGGCCTGCCTCGCCTCGCTGCGCGCCGCAACGGGCGTGGCGCTGCATGTGGTGGTGGTCGACAATGCCTCGCCCGATGACACGGTCGAGGTGATCCGCGCAGCCGTTCCCGATCTGACAGGGGCAGCTGAGGCGGGTCAGGATGGCATCGCTCTGATCGAGGCGGGAGCCAATGGCGGGTTTGCTGCGGGCGTCAATCTGGGCCTCGCGCGGCTCGCGGCCAATCCCGCGCTCGACCGGTTCTGGCTGCTCAACCCCGATTGCGTGGTGCCGCCCGAGACGCCTGCGCTTCTCGCTTCGCATGATCCCGGACCGCGAGGCGCCGCGATGATCGCGCATCGGGTGGTCTATGGCGATGATCCGGGCACGATCCAGATCGATGGCGGGGTGATCGACCGGCGCACCGGGATCACCCACAACCTCAATCAGTTCGCCCCCGCCGACAGCCCTGCTCCGGATCCTGCGCGCATCGACTTCGTCACCGGCGCGAGCCTTGTCGCCACCCGCGCCCATCTCGAGCGTGCAGGGCCGATGACGGAGGACTATTTCCTTTATTACGAAGAGGTCGACTGGGCGCTGCGCCGGGGCGATCTGCCGATCTCCTATTGCGAAGGCGCGGTCGTCCATCACGTCGCGGGCACGGCGATCGGCTCGCAGCGGATGGGCTCGGTCGCCTCGCCTTTCTCGCAGTACTTCAAGCATCGCGCGCGGGCGATGTTCCTGCGCCGCCATTTCCCCGCCGGGTTGATCGGCGGTGCGGCGTGGTCGCTGGCGAAAGCCGCGCAGCTGCGGGCCCAGGGGCATGGGGCGGAAGCCGCAGCCCTGTTGCGGGGCTTCTTCGGGATGGCCCCGCCCGCGCCAGTTCTGGCCGCGCTCAGCCCCGATGCGCGGGCAAAGATCGGGCGTTAATCGCCCCGCCGATGCGTCTGCGCAAACCGTGTGTAGCTGATGCCGCGCGCCTCAGGCCGTGTCGCATCCTCGGGTGCATCGCCTCCCTCCTTCACCGCTTCGGTCAGCATCCACATGCCCGCGCCGAAGAGAAAGAAAGTGAAGGCGTAGATCGACTCCCAGACATAGACGGTACAGAGCGTGAAGGTCATCCCCGCGAAGGTGAACACCCAGGAGCGGCGGAAGTTCTGCATCCGCGTATCGCCGCCGAAATCGCGGAACATAACCTTGAACAGCCCCCAGACATAGCCGCTCGTGACCAGCAGGAAGCCCGGGATACCATAGCGCACCGCCATCACCAGCCAGAAATTATCCATCGAGCCGGAATACATATACCACGGCCGCACCCAGTCATTCAGGCCAATGCCGAAGATCGGGTTGGCCCAGACATTCTTCAGCCCCCAGTCGAAGATGATCGTGCGCCAATAGGCGGTATGGGCCGAGAAGGTCGCGTAGCTGAGAAACACCATGATCGGCGAGCGGTTCGACAGCAGGTCGACCGTGACATAGGCGAAGGCGAAAAGCCCCGTCAGTAGCCACCAGCGCCATTCTATCCGCACGAAGGTGACGTACCAGCCGATCAGCCCCAGCTGCAGCAGCAGCGACAGAAGCGCCCCCGAGGACAGCGCAAGAAAGCCGTTCAGCAGGATCAGTCCGCTCGCCACCACCCGCCAGCCGAGCGACTTGATCCCGTCGAAGGCCACGAAGGCGAAGGCGAAAACGACCGAGCAATAGAGCCCGAAATGGATCGGATGCGCGAAGGGGCCTTGCACCCGCTCCAGCCCCAGGCGCGGCTCCTGAAAGTTGTAAGTGATCGTGCCCATCCCCGGCAGCTTGTCGATCAGCGTCGGGATCAGGGTCGTGCCGGTCTTCGTTTCGTAAAGCGAAAAGGGCGTCAGGATCAGCACCGACCAGATCAGTACCTTCCCGAGCGCCGCGAAATCCTCGCGCGAGCGGATATAGGCGCGCCCGATCAGGTAGCCGCCCAGAACCTCCAGCCCGACCGAGCCCGCCTGCTGGATCACCCGGTCGGGGTTGTTCACCGCCAGCGCGACCGACAGCCACAGCGCATGAAACAGGAACAGCCAATCGACCGGGAGTATCCGCCCTGCCCGCCCGCTGAAGACCCGCGCGAAGGCGGGCAGGATGAAGGCCATCAGCACGAGGCGGCTTCCGGTGATCGCAAGCGGGCCGAGGTTGAACTTGAAGGGCAGCAGCATCGACAGCACGAACAGCAAGACCGGCCAAGGCAGTTTCGCGGTCGCGAGCGCGGCGGTCTCGGCGATACGACTTCGCCCGCCCGCGCGGCTTTTCGGGCGCGCACGTTGCGGCGTGGCACTGCCAATCGCCCCGGCGCGCATCAGCGCATCGCCCCGCTCACCGCCGGGCGGCTCGCAGTCAGATCCAGCACCTCGATCTCGCCGTGGAAGCTGCCCTTGCCGAAGGGATTGCCGAGCGCGAGGCCCCAATATTCCATCGGCTTGAGCCGCCCAGACACGGTGCCCTTGCCGATCACCTCCTCGCCCGAAAGCACCTCGAAAAGGCTGTCTTCCGAGGCGTAGCGGAAGGTGATGTCGTGCCACTTGCCGTCATAGATCGGCACGCGCTTGGTGCGCAGGAACAGCCGCTGCCCGCTCTCGGGCCAGAACTCGACCTCGAACGTGCCGCGCCCGGTCACCCGCACGATCAGCGACTGATGAAGGCGCAACAGCTCTCCGGCGGATTTGTAATCGCCCACCGCGCGCAGCTTCATATGCAGCGCGAAGCGGTCCGCGCCGTAGAGCGGCGCGACCATCTCGCGCGGGATCACCACGGCCCCGCCGCCCAACCCGAATTCCAGCGCACCGGGGCTGAGCGGGATCGAGTCGAGCGCCTCGGGCTGCGCCCCGGCATGCGAGATCACACGGCCCAGATCGGGGTCATAGCTAAGGATGCGGTCATCGCGAACCATGACATAGCCGCTGCTCTGCGCGCTCCGCCCATCGGGCAGCGTCAGCGACAGCGTCACCTTGTGCCGCCCCGGCATCCGGAAACCCACCGGCACCTGCGCGCCGTCGAGGCTGGTCTGCCCGTCGATCCCCCAGCGATAGGCAACCTCGGCGGGGTCCACCCCTTCGGGCAGCACACTCTCGCGCGCGTCGAATTGCAGCGTGGTGCCGCCGCCTTCGCTGCGTGCGAACCGCATGACCGGCTGGAGCGCCTCCGGACCGCCGAGGATATCGAGCATCGGCGCACCGATCCCGCTCCCGGCCAAGGCCCCACCCGGAAGATAGGCGTAATTCATGATCTCACGCGGCGCACCGGTGCGCGCGGCGACGAAGAGCTGGTCGTAATAGCTCGCCCGCTGCGGCGTGATGTCCTGAATCAGCAGGTTGTCGCGGAGTTTCCAGTCGGGCTGCCCCGCCGGGCCTGCGATCTCGCTCACCGCATTGCGGGCAATCTCGACGGCGCGGGCATCGCGCGCCACGCGGATCTGCGGGATCCAGAGAACCGGATCGCGTTTCTCGCCCTCGGAATAGACGTCATGGATGAGCGTGTTGTTGGCGATCTTCACGCCCTCCGCCTCGCCCACGGTGATCCCGTGCAGATGGGCGTTGATAATGACGTTCCCGCTGATCTCGATATTGCGGTAGAACATCTCGGCGCCCGCCTTGCCGCGATCGACCAGCTCGTTGCGCATCAGGATCGACTGGGTGAAGCCACCCTCGCCGGAATTGAGCAGGTTGTTCGTGATCGCGATGTCGCGGCTGGGCCGTTCGGTGCCTGCGGTCCAGAACTGGATCATGTCGGCATGATCGCCCGACGCGACGGCACGGCGAAAATCGTGAATGTGGTTGTTTGCGATCTCTGCGCGTTCGATCTGGGCGAAGTTCAGCCCGTCCATCCGCATATCATGGATGTCGTTGCCGACTACTCTCAGATCGGTGCAATCGGTGAAGACCCCGCCGCGGTAAAAGCGACGAAACTCGGAGCGCTCGACCGTGATCCCGGTCGAGGCGCGCACCGCCAGCCCGAAGGCGGTGGGCAACGGCCCCTGCTCGATCAGATCCGGATCGGCGGGGGCGAGGTCCCCATCGAACAGCACATCACGGATCGTCAAATCGCGCGTGGTGAAGACCTGAAACGGGCGGGTGTTGGATCGATCGCCGTCAGAGTAACGGTAATCGAAAGTCACCGCTTCGATCACGACATGGCTGACTTCCCGCAGGTTCATCTGCGCGATCACCGCCCGGTTGTCCGGATCGGCAGAGCGGAAGGTGATCGGCGCATCCTCGCGCCCCGTCAGTCCCCGCAGATCGAGCGCGTCATAGTCGCTCGGCGCGATCAGAACCGTGTCGCCCGGCGCCAGCTTCGCGCCGATCCGCGCCAGCCCGGCCGTATCCGAGACCTGCCAGTCGCGCGCTATCGCGGGCAGCGCCCCGAGCACCAGAAGACCGACGGCCAAAAGCCCACGCCGTCCGACGCGGGCTGCATGCCTCGTGGTGAATGCGATCTGCTCCATCGCTGCCTGCCTGTTCCGGGCCACTTTTTGCGGCTCTGATATCTTGACGTCACGCTAGCGTGAGCAGGATCGACGCGGCAAGTGCTTTAACCCAGATTAAACCTTGCACATTGCCATTGTGGCCTTCGCGCCGCTAAAGCCGCCCGAAAACCGCCTGCCGCAGCATCCAGCCCATCCGCGCGAGCCGCAGTCTCGCGAGCGTCGCCACGGCGCGCCACCGCTCGGTCGCGCCGCGCAGGTCGGGATGGCGCAGCACCATGGGCAGATGGGCGAGGATCGAGACGGGCATCAAGAGCGCCTTCGCCCCCCAGCGCAGCCGCGCGGGCAGGTTTGATCCATTCACGCCGAAGCCTTCTTCGGTCAGACGCCGCCATTTGCGCGACAGCGCCGCCCAGTTTTGCCGCGACGGATGGCCTACGCGCAGCCCGTCGGCATAGATCAGCGAATAGCCCTTCGCGGTCGCGCGACGGCACCAGTCGAGATCCTCCGACAGCCCGGCGATGAAGGGCCCCGTCGCCTCGTAGACATCGCGCCGGGTCAGCAGGTTGCCGGTGCCGGAGAAGCCCTTCTCCTCGATATAGCGGCGAAAATCGAAGGCGAAGACGGTCTCGAACGCCTCCGCGCCGGAACGTGGCGGCGGGGTCTCGTCGAACACGAAGACATGCCCGCCGACCAGATCGCCCTGCCCGGCCACGGCGAAAGCGGTCGCGATCCAGTCCGGGTCGGCCACGCAGTCGCTGTCGATGAAGAACAGCCGCGCCGCCGTCGTCTCCGCCACGCCGCGATTGCGGGCCTCTGCCGCGCCCTTCTTGGTCTCGGTCACGATCCGAAGGTCGGGATAGGCCGCGCGGACGGGGCCAAGATCCTCGGTCGAGCCATTGTCGACCACCAGCAGCTCGCAACGCGCGTCGAGCTGCGGCGCAAGCGTCTCGAGGCAGCGCATGAGCCGCGTGACGTCGTTGTAATGCGGAATGATGATCGCGGCCTCGGCCATCACAGCGCCTTCATCAAGTTTAACAACGCCGAGTCATAGGCGGCGAGCCGGTCGATCCCCCGCGCCAGCGCCGCCTTCGCCTCTGCCGCGAGCCTGTCGCGATTGGCGAAACCCTGCTCCAACGCCGCCATCACCGCATCCGCATCCGCCTTGGTCGCATCGACCGTGTGGTCGTAGCCAAGCGCGCCGAACAGCCCCGCAAACTTGCGGCTATAGGCGAGCGGCACCACAGCGACACCGGACGAGAACGCCGCGATACAGGCATGCATCCGTGCGCCGGTGAAGAAATCGAGCCCCGCGATATAGCTCTTCGCCTCGGACGAGCTTGCGAAGGCGGGCGCGCAGATCACCTCATGCTCGGCCGCCAGCGTCTCGCAGGCGCGCAGGTCATCCTCGATCACCATCGGGCCTTCGGGCACGATCACATGCGGGACCAGATGGACCTCGGCCCCCTGCCCCTTGAACCAGTCGATCGCGCGCGCGATCAGCGCGGGATAATCCAGCGCCATCCCGAAATCGTTGCCTCCGTGATAGCCCCCCGCCATCAACAGCCCCGAGACGTTGATCCCGACGCGCACCGGCCCACCATCACGCGGCGCGGGCGGGTCATAGGGCAGCCGCAGCGCCAGATCGGAGGCCAGAACCGGTGCGCCGCGATAGCCCAGATCGTCCAGCGCCGCGCGGGAGCGTTCGTCGCGCACCGCCACCAAAGCCGAGCGGTTGAGGCTCATCCGCGCCATCCGCTTCGACCAGCCCTTGGTAAACGGCCCCACGGTCTGCGGCGCGACCACCAGAGGCGTGCCCGCGAGATGGGTGGCGAACTTCATCCAGAACATCTTCACCAGTCGCGAGGCCCCGTAGATGTCCGCGAAACTATCGCCGCCGCCGATATCGATCACCAGATCGGCAACCTTAACTTCGGCCCACAACCCCTTGGGGGATTTCAGAAACGCGCCATCCACCTCGATCAGTCGCAAGTCGTCGCCTGCCACATAAGGCGCGCGCCGATCCTTCCAGTCGAGCACGGTGATCGCGATCTGGCGCCCCGCTTTCGCCGCCAACTCGCGCAGCAGGGCGATCTCCGACACGGTCAGCGCGCCGACGCCAAGATTGTCTGAGCGCGTCGAGTGGAAGATCAGGCAGACGCGCAGCGTGCGGCTCATTTTCGGCCCCGCAACACACGTCGGACGGTGCCTGCGAAATTGCGCAAGTTTCGCGTGACCGGGTTTTGCAGCGCGCAGGCGCGCAGGTTCATCCCCTCGTAGCGCGGGATCGGACGGGCCATCAGTTTGAGCGCCGCGAGACGCGCGAACAGGGCGCGGCGACGTTCGCGCTGGCCGGGCTGGATCGCGGCCAGTTCCGCCACATCGAACGGCGCGGTCTCGACCGCCTCCGCCGCTTCGGCCTCACGCAGAATCTCCGCGCCGAGCCGCGTGCGCGCCACGATCAGGCTGCGCCCCGGCGCCTCCTCGAACAGCGGATAGCCCGCATCATCGGCCTCCCACGCATCCGCGCAAACCAGATCGGCGGCCACGCCGGTACCATCGGCGCAAATCTTGCAGCGGTGCTGGACATGGCGCGAGAGCACCCCGCCCCAGGCCGCGTGATAGCTCGTCTCGCGGGTGGAGCCATCGTGCAGCGCGGCGACCGTCTTGCCCGGCCAGCCATTGCCGCGATAGCGCAAGCCCGCGACCTGATCCTCGGGCGCGCCCATTTCCGCCAGCAATTCCCGCGCGCCCTCCGCGCTGGGAACACCCGCGCAGAAGAAGGACAGGATCACCGGGAAACTCCGCGCAAGTTTCGGATCTCGCGCGACCAGCGCCCGCAAAGCCACCGCATCGCAAGGCTTGCCGATTACCGCGAAGCGCCGCCCATCGGCGATTAGCGACGACAGATCGGCCAGCGGCGCCGAGGGCGCATAGCGCGAGCCCGCCGCCCCCAGAACCTCGTCGCGCGTGGTGCTCAGCCGCATCCGATTGCCGATCGGGTTGTCGGGATCGGGTTCGATCTGCGCAATGACATCGACGCGACCCGATTGCAGCAGATGCAGCGCCAGCGCCGAGAGCGCCCCGCCCGACGCCCCCGCATGGCGCAGATCCGCGTCGGTGGCGTGGCCGCCCTTCATCTCCATGAACCGCCCCCAGAGCGGCTCCTCTCCGGGCGCGACGCGCTGCGCGCTCTGGCCCAAGCCTGGGCAGCACGCGGCAATCGCGGTCTCCGCTCGCGCGCTGATCTCGGCGCTTTGCACCGGGCGCAGGAAGCCGCGCGCATCGGGCGCCATCGCGATCTCATCCGGCGCGACCCCGGCGCACAGCCCGCAACCCGCGCAGAGATCGCCCGCCGCGACATGGGCGAGCGCCTCGCTCGAAGGCGTCGAAATGGGGCTGTGATGGGTCATGCTCGGCCGATCTGGTTTTTCAAGGAGTTGAACAGCAAAGCCGTGAATCTGGCAAGGCTTGGCTGGGTCGGTCGGCGCGCGTGACGTGGCCGTCAAGCCACAGCCGCCACAGCGCGCTTGACCCGACGGCCCCTCGGGCGGGATTATGGGCGCAAAACATGCGCGGGCGGCCAAACCCCGCGCCATATCGGACAGTACATGCTTCGCACCGCGATCCTCATTCTCAGCGGGAACGCCGCCACCTCGGCGCTGATGCTCGCGCGCAACCTCGCGATCGCGCGGCTGATCCCGGTGGCCGATTACGGCGTGGCCGCGACTTTCGCGATGGTGATGGCGGTGATCGAGATGGGCTCGACGCTGGGGCTGCAGCAGCAGATCGTGCAGTCGAAGCGCGGCGACGACCCGGCGTTTCAGGCGGCACTGCAAGGTTTCCAACTGCTGCGCGGCGTCATCGCGGCGGCGGCGCTGTTCGTACTGGCCGGGCCGATCGCAGGCTTCCTCGCGATCCCAGAGGCCGCATCTGCCTATCGCTGGCTCGCGCTTGTGCCGCTCCTGACGGCGGCGCAGCATTTCGACATCCACCGCGCCCAGCGCAGGGGCCACTACCGCCCGATGCTACTGACAGGCGCCCTGCCCGCACTGGCCGCGCTGATCGCGATCTGGCCGCTCTCGCGCCTCTTCGACGACTGGCAGGTAGCGCTTTGGGCGATCCTGCTGCACGCGGCCCTCGGCGTTCTGGTCTCGCACCTGATGGCCGAGCGCCGCTACCACCTGCGCCTCGACCGCGCCGAGATGCGCGCGAACCTGCGTTTCGGCGCGCCGCTTCTGGCCAATGCGGCCCTGATGTATCTGGTCTTTCAGGGCGACAAGATCATCGTCGGGCGACTGGCGGGGATGGAGGCGCTGGCGATCTTCGCGATGGGCATGACGCTGACGCTGACGCCCACGCTGATCGGCGCGAAATCGGTGCAGAACCTCTTTCTGCCGAAACTCTCGGCCGCGTATGGCCGTGCGGACGCCCTCGCGCATCGCCAGCTTTCCGGGGCGACCTTCGAGGGGATGTTCCTCACCGGATCGATCCTGCTGCTGGGCACGGTCCTTATCGGACCGCTCGTCGTAACGGCCCTTTTGGGGGCGAAATATGCAAGCCTCCTGCCGCTCCTGATCCCCTTCGCGCTGATGAATGCGCTCCGCGCGATCAAGAACGGGCCGAGCACGGTCGCGCTTTCGGCGGGGCAGACAGATAACGGCTTTTGGGGGAACCTGCCCCGGATCGCGGTGCTGCCGCTGAGCTATTGGGCGCTCGCCCAGACCGGCTCGGTCGTGCCGGTGATCTGGCTCGGGGTCGCGGGCGAGGCGATCGGTCTTGGCGTGGCGCTCTGGCGGCTGTCGCGGGTCATTGCGCTGCCACAGGTTGGCCGCGCTGCGCTGACGACCGCACTCGTGCTGGTCGCGATCCCGCTTATCACACTCGCCGCGCCCGGCACGCTGGTGATCTGGCCGGTCGCGCTGATCCTGAGCGCGGTACAACTTGCCGCCCTGCCCCATCTGCGAGCCTATTTCGGACGCCCGCAGATCGGCACTGCCTAACCCCGCGCCTCTGTACGATTTTCGTGCTACACTCCCCGATGACGCGCGCCATAAACCAAAGAGGGAGGATCGGTATGAACCGGTTTCTGGGTTATGTCTTCGTCGCGGCTTTGTCATTCACCACACCTGTCCTTGCCGAGGAGATGCGTGAGGTTCCGGTCTATTTCTCAGCCGGAGCGGATAGCGCGGTTCTGAGCGATCGCATCAAGGGCTATGACAGCGTGATCTACACGATTGGCGCCGAGGCCGGACAGACGATCGATATCAAGCTGTCCACGAAACACACCGCCACGTATTTCAACCTCTACGGTCCTGGCAGCGGCCCGGGCGATCAGGCGATCATGAACAGCCAGTTCACGCCCGAGCTGAACCACTACACAGGCACGCTGCCCAGCTCGGGAACCTACAAGATATCGGTCTACATGATGCGCTCGGCGGCGCGGCGCGGCGAGGTTGCGAATTTCGACATCCGGATCGGGATCACCGGGAAGACCGGCGCGATCGTTCGGGGCGATTATGCCGACGGGCTGCAGGGCGGGCCCGATTTCTGGGAGGTCCAGACCGGCGACATCAACGATCCGCTGAACCTGCGCGCGGGGCGGCGATCCTCGGGCGGTTCCCCGAGGGGGCGATCTTGCGCAACATGGGTTGTCGGATGGCCGAGGGACAGCGCTGGTGTCAGGTCGCGGCGACCGAAGGGTCTCTGACCGGCTGGGTTGCCGGGCGCTACCTTCGTGAAGGCTCTGCCCCGCCGCCACACGTGGCCGAACCCGAGACCCGCGATCAGCAGGTCCAGTTCGCCCCCGGCACGAGCGGCGCGGTGCTGAGATCGACCCTCGCCCCCGGAGCCGCGGTGAACTACCGGCTCGGTGCTCGGGAAAAGCAGTTCCTGACGGCGCAGCTCCAGACCGACTCGCCTGCGGTGCATTTCAACATCTTCACCCCGGACGGCGAACTTCTTTACGAGAGCCGCGGCGGCAGGCGCGACTATCGCGGCCAGCTCTGGCTGAACGGCGAGAACCGGATCACGGTCTACAATATCGGCGACGCCCCGGCCCCCTTCACGATGATCGTCGGGATCGAGTGAGCGCAGGCTGCGCCAATCGGAGAGGACAGCTAGATGACGAGGATGACGACACTCACACGCAGGGCCGCCACCGCGATCCTCGCGGGCGTGACCCTGATCGCGGTCGCAGCCTGCGTTCCAGAGCCACCCGACGGTCGGCCAAGCCCGCTCGATGGGCACTGGGTCGGAAGGTACACCCCCCAGACCATGCATGTGATGGATCGCCCCTGCACGCCGGGCTATGGCGGGATACTCATCCAGGACGGCCGGGTTTCGGGCCAGGCCACCAACACCTACGGAGCCTCCTACAGGATTTCCGGGCATGTCGTCGGAGCCGACCGGATCGTCGGGAATTTCTACTTCCGGACGCGCCCTGTCGGCTCGCTCAAGGGGCACCTCGTCAAAGGGCGCCTCGTAGGGAATTATGAAAACGTCGATGGGTGCAGGGGCAGCTGGGTCGCCACCCGACAGTGAGCAGGCTTACTCGGAAACCTTTTTCACGAATTGCGACTTCAGCCCCATCTGGCCGATGCCAGGCACCTTGCAGTCGATATCGTGATCGCCATCCACGAGACGAATGCCACGCACCTTGGTGCCGACCTTCACGACCGAGGAGGAGCCCTTAACCTTGAGGTCCTTGATCACGGTCACCGTGTCGCCATCGTTCAGCACGTTGCCGACTGCGTCGCGCACCTCGGCGGGCGCATCCGCCTCACCCGAGGCCGACCATTCATGGCCGCATTCGGGACAGATCAGGAGGGCGTCCATCTCGTAGGTGAAGGACGAATTGCATTCGGGGCACGGGGGCAAGGTATCGCTCATGGGTCATGCCCTTAATCTCACGCGCCTGTTATCGCCAGAAAAATCGTTCACCTGCGACAAAAAGCGAGATGCACCGGTGCGACCGGCGCGGCTCCAGCCCGCTCAGGCCGGGTCTGGCAGACCGTGAACCTCGCCCGCGCGCAGCACTTCAGGCGCATAGGCCTTGCGGGCGAACACCTCGCGGACATCCTCGACGAAGCTCTCCAGCGGGTCCATCGGATAGGCCGGATCGAAGCTCGACTGATCCCAGCGCTCGCAGAATTGCTCGCAGCTGTTGTAACAGGGATGATCCTTGAACTTCTGCCGCTCTTCCGGGTCCCAACCGTAGTGATGGCCGTAATAGGCGATCTGGAAGATGCCGTGATGCTCCACCACCCACGAGACCTCTTCGCGGACATAGGGGCGCAGGATTTCAGCGGCCATCCGGTCGTGGTTCTGCGGGGCGAGCCGGTCGCCGATATCGTGCAGCAGCGCCGCCACGACCCAGTCGAGATCCGCCCCGTCGCGCCGCGCCCGCGTTGCCGCCTGCAGCCCGTGTTCGAGCCGCGTGATCTGGTAGCCCGAAAGCGTCTCCTCCGCCTGCGCGGCCAATTCGCGCAACAGCCGGTCCGCCGTGCCTGCAAGGAAGGGCTTTTCCAGCTCTTCGAGCAGTTCGTAATCCTCGCGGGTGCCGTCTTTCATCTGGGTGAAGGAGACTGTCGGTCCGGATGCGGTCATCTGCGGTCCTTCCGGTTGCGGGTTTCGATCCTCGGCCCCCTCGGGCCCCTGCGCATATCGTGACGCGAGGCCGCGCAAATGACCAGAACCCGCCCCTGCCCTCTCCGCAAGAAATAATGCGGCCCTCTCCGGGGGGTTGGAGAGGGCCAGTTTCGCCGATCAGGCTCATTCGTTGACCGCCCGAGCTTATCGTCGTTTTGCCTGGGCCTTCTCAGCGTCTGGGGCGAGCGCACCCGCCCCGGATCTCGTTTTCGCGCGCGGCGCTCAGTGCAGCGCCATCTCGCGCGCGGTCATCAGGGTGACGGTGGTCGCACCGCCGCCCATGCGGATATCGGTCACGTCGAGCGCGTGGTGATCGAGGTCGCCACCGAGGCAGGCGATCTCGATGCCCGTGAAGGTCGCGTCGATCAGCGAGGTCAGTTCCTCGCCCACCAGCTCGGCCTCGATGCCACCGGGAATCCGGCGCGTGGCTTTCGGGGTCACCTTCTTATTGCCGACGATCAGATCCAATTTCCGCTCCTTTTGCCGCCTTTGGCGGTCGTTCTGTCCCTCGGCCCCGCCATGCGAATGGGCCCCAGTCGTCACGTCCCAGTCCCCGACACGCGGATCGCGTGGCGTCGTCGTCGGGGCCCCGGCCGCCAGACCGGAGCCCCTGTCCCTCAAGAGCAACCGCTGGTCGCCCCGCAGGTGTTGCACTTCATGCAGGTGCCGTTGCGCACGAGCGTGTAGTTGCCGCAATCGCCGCAGGCCTCGCCCTCGTAGCCCTGCATCTTCGCCTTGGCGCGCGCATCCATCTGGACACCCCCAGAGGAGACCGCCGTGGAGCTGGACGCACGGGCCTGCGCGCTTTGCGCGGGCATCTGCGAGGTCACGACGTCCACACCGCCCTGCAGCACCATCAGCTCTTGCGGCAGGCGCTTGCGCAGGTAACCGGTCGAGGAAATCTGACGC
This sequence comes from Thioclava sp. F36-7, assembly GCF_002020075.1. Taxonomy (NCBI): domain Bacteria; kingdom Pseudomonadati; phylum Pseudomonadota; class Alphaproteobacteria; order Rhodobacterales; family Paracoccaceae; genus Thioclava; species Thioclava sp. F36-7. The sequence continues at coordinate 74,177 of NZ_MPZR01000009.1, forward strand.
AGCACTTCGAGCGATTTCGACGCGTTCTCGGACATCGGCTCGACATTGCCATCGGCGCGCTTGCCCTCGTTTTCGCCGCCGCCCAGATCGTCGAAGCTGGTGCCCTGCGGCTTGATATGCGCAAGGTCGGTGCGGTCGAGATAGGACACGGCCAGTTCGCGGAACACGTAATCGAGGATCGAGGTCGCGTTCTTGATCGAGTCGTTGCCCTGAACCATGCCGGCGGGTTCGAACTTGGTGAAGGTGAAGGCGTCCACGAACTCCTCCAGCGGCACGCCGTATTGCAGGCCGACCGACACGGCGATCGCGAAGTTGTTCATCATCGCCCGGAAGCCAGCGCCTTCCTTGTGCATGTCGATGAAGATCTCGCCCAGCGTGCCGTCCTGATATTCGCCGGTGCGCAGATAGACCTTGTGACCGCCCACGACCGCCTTCTGGGTGTAGCCCTTGCGGCGCTCGGGGAGCTTCTCGCGGTGGCTGCGCACGATCTCCTTGACCAGCACCTTCTCGACGATCTTCTCGGCGAGCACGGCAGCTTTTTCCTGGGTCGAACCGGTGGCGAGGATTTCCTCGGCCTCCTCGTCATCCTCGACCAGGGCTGCGGCCAGCGGCTGCGACAGTTTCGATCCGTCACGATAGAGCGCGTTGGCCTTGATGCCGAGCGACCAGCTGAGCTCGTAAGCCGCTTTCACGTCTTCGATCGAGGCGTGGTTCGCCATGTTGATCGTCTTCGAGATCGCCCCCGAGATGAAGCTCTGCGCGGCGGCCATCATGTAGATATGGCTGTCGACGCTAAGGTAGCGCTTGCCCTTCTTGCCGCAGGGATTGGCGCAGTCGAATACGCTCAGGTGCTCGTCCTTCAGGTGCGGCGCCCCTTCCAGCGTCATCGTCCCGCAGACATGGTCGTTGGCGGCGTCGATCTGCTTCTTGGTGAAGCCGAGGTGACGCAGCATGTCGAAGGTCGGATCGTTCAGCTTCTCGGCCGGGATGCCCAGCGTCTGGGTGCAAAACTCCTCGCCCAGCGTCCACTGGTTGAAGACGAAACGGATATCGAAGGCGGTCGGCAGCGCGGCCTCGACCTTCTCGATCTCGCGCGGGCCGAAGCCGTGGCCGATCAGCGCCGTGGTGTTGATGTCGGGGCAGTTGCCGAGGCTCGCGTGACCCACGGCATAGGCGATGATCTCTTCGATCTGCGCCGACCCGTAGCCCAGCGTCTCGAGCGCGCCCGGCACCGAGCGGTTGATGATCTTGAAGTAGCCGCCGCCTGCGAGCTTCTTGAACTTCACCAGCGCGAAGTCCGGCTCGATCCCGGTGGTGTCGCAATCCATCACGAGACCGATCGTCCCGGTCGGCGCGATCACCGACACTTGGGCGTTGCGGTAGCCGTGCTTCTCGCCCAGCGCCAGCGCCTCGTCCCAGGCTTGGGTGGCGAGCGCGATCAGGTCCTGATCGGGGCAGCCCTTGTGGTCGAGCGCGACCGGCTTGGTCTCGAGGTTCTCGTAGCCGTCGGTCTTGCCGTAAGCCGCGTTGCGGTGGTTACGGATGACGCGCAGCATGTGCTTGGCGTTCTTCTCGTAGCCCGGGAAGGCGCCCAGCTCGCCCGCCATCTCTGCCGAAGTGGCGTAGGACACACCGGTCATCACGGCAGTCAGCGCGCCACAGAGCGCCCGGCCCTCTTTGCTGTCGTAGCCCAGACCCATGTTCATCAGCAGGCCGCCGATATTGGCATAGCCGAGGCCCAGCGTGCGGAAGTCGTAGCTGCGCTGCGCGATTTCCTTCGAGGGGAACTGCGCCATCAGCACCGAGATTTCCAGCGTCACGGTCCACAGACGGGTGGCGTGCATGTAGCTTTCCGCGTCGAACTTGCCGTCCTTGTAGAAGGTCAGCAGGTTCATCGAAGCGAGGTTACACGCCGTGTCGTCGAGGAACATGTATTCCGAGCACGGGTTCGATCCGCGGATCGCGCCGTCTTCGGGGCAGGTATGCCATTCGTTGACCGTGTCGTGGAACTGGATGCCCGGATCGGCGCAGGCCCAGGCGGCGTGGCCAACCTGCTCCCACAGATCGCGGGCTTTCACGGTCTTCGCGACCTTGCCGTCGGTGCGGCGCACCAGCTCCCAATCGGCATCGTCCTTCACCGCTTTCAGGAAAGCGTTGGTGACGCGCACCGAGTTGTTCGAGTTCTGGCCCGAAACCGAGACATAGGCTTCCGAGTCCCAGTCGGTGTCGTAGGTCGGGAATTCGATGCTGGCATAACCCTGCCGCGCATATTGCAGCACGCGGTTGATGTAGGTCTCCGGGATCATCACGCGCTTGGCGGATTTGATCGCGTCTTTCAGCGCCTCGTTCTGGGTCGGATCGACCGAAGTTTCCGTCGAGCCGTCGAATTCGCGGATCGCTGTGAAGATGCCGTTCAGTTCACGCTCATGCAGCTTGGAGCCCGCGACCAGCGAGGCCACTTTCTGCTCTTCGATGACCTTCCAGTTGACGAATTCCTCGATATCGGGGTGATCCATGTCGCAGATCACCATCTTCGCCGCGCGGCGCGTGGTGCCGCCCGACTTGATCGCGCCCGCCGCGCGGTCGCCGATCTTCAGGAACCCCATCAGGCCCGAGGATTTGCCGCCGCCCGAGAGGCTCTCGCCTTCGGCGCGCAGGCTCGAGAAATTGGTGCCGGTGCCCGAGCCGTATTTGAACAGGCGCGCCTCACGGACCCAGAGGTCCATGATCCCGCCCTCTTTCACCAGATCGTCGGAGACCGACTGGATGAAGCAGGCATGGGGCTGCGGATGCTCGTAGGCCGAGGTCGAGGAAGTCAGCTTGCCCGACTTGTGATCGACATAGAAGTGACCCTGACCGGGGCCGTCGATGCCGTACGCCCAGTGCAGGCCGGTGTTGAACCATTGCGGCGAGTTCGGCGCGGCCATCTGTTCGGCCAGCATGAAGCGCATCTCGTCATAGTAAGCCTGCGCATCAGCTTCCGTGGAGAAGTAGCCGCCCTTCCAGCCCCAATAGCACCAGGCACCGGCGAGACGGTCGAACACTTGCTTGGCCGAGTTTTCACCGGTGTAGCGCGCCTCTTCGGGGAGCTGAGCAAGCGCCTCTTCATCGGGGACCGAGCGCCACAGGAATTCCGGCACGCCCTTCTCTTTGACCTTCTTCAGCGCTGCCGGAACGCCGGCCTTGCGGAAGTATTTCTGCGCGAGCACGTCGGACGCCACCTGGCTCCAGCGGCCGGGCACTTCGACCGACTCGTTTCGGAACACCACTTTCCCGTCAGGATTGCGAATCTCAGACGTGGTCGTCGTGAATTCCAGCGCGCCGTAAGCGCCGGTTTCGTCGGTGGTGAACTTCCGTTCGATCTTCATTGCCCTGTCCCCGTTGCAGTCAGTCCAATCCGGTGCCGGCGGGAGCCGCAGAAGACAAAGAAGCCCGGGCCTCGCAGTCGACACCGCGAGGGCTGCGCGCCCCGGATTCGGGGGTGCAATGTCCGAAATCTGTCCCTTGGCCCTAGGCTCCACTACATCTGGTGGGTTAGCCTCCGACACCACACAACCTGCCGTAGGCGCACCGAGCCGTCAACGAAACTTTCACCTTGAGTCAGTCCATTTTTCAGTTGACCGACCCCAAGGGAAGCGCGCTGCACGATTCCTCCACATTTGGTTAACGCATGGGCGCTGCATTGCGACACCAATAAGGGCCAAATTTCATTGAAGATTCGGGGGCTTTAGCCGCTCATCTGGCAATTTCAATCCACAGAACGCAATATCTTGTGGATAGCCTCGCCGAGGTTGCGCAAAAATTGGGCAAAGCCGAAGAGCGTGTCGCTAGTGTCACAATCAAGAGCCTACCACTAGATATAGAGGGCCCGATTCCGGCGATTTCGAGGGGATGGTCGGGGCGGCGAGATTCGAACTCACGACCTTCTGTACCCAAAACAGACGCGCTACCAGGCTGCGCTACGCCCCGACGCCCTCTCCTTACAAAGAGGTTCGGCCCAAGGAAAGGGTCATTCGCAGGGAAATGCGGCCAGCGCGGGATCGACGCTGGGATGCGCCAGCTGCGCCCCCGGCGCGATGCCGTGGCGCGCCGCCATCCCGGCATTGATCTCGAGCACGTAGCGCACCGGTGCGCCGGAGGGAATCGGCGTGTCGTCATTGGGCGTCGTATTGGCCGCGACCTTCACGACCTCACCCGTCGGATCGATGAACACCATGTCGAGCGACAGCGGCGTGTCATGCATCCAGAAGGCGACCTCCCGCGCATGCTCGTAGATGAAGAGCATCCCTGCCCCTTCGTCCATCTCGCGCCGCCCCATCAGGCCCTGCGCGCGCTCGGCGCTGCTATCGGCAATCTCGACCGTGAAGCTGACCGGCTGGTTCCCGGTGCGCAGAATAGCGAGGTCATCGCGGCACTGCGCCCCTTCCGCCGCGGCGAGGCCCGGCGTCACGGCAAGGAAAAGCGCGGCGCTCAGCGCCCGGATTTCAAACCAGCGTCCCATGCGAGAACCTGTGCCGCCATCCAACCGCGCTTGCCTTCGATCACGCGCAGGCACACCGCTTCGCCGGGGGTAAGATCGGCAAAACCCGACCGGCGCAGAACTTCCATATGGATGAAAATGTCCTCGTCATTCTCGAAGACATTGGCAAAGCCGAAGCCCTTGGATTTTTCGAACCACTTCACCCGTGCAGGCTCAAGCGGCAGCGCCGCGATATCGTCGAACGTGTTGTCGCCCAAATCCTCGATCGGCGCGACGGGCTCGCCTTCCGGAGGAAGAATCTCCAAAACCTCGACCGCCTGCGCGCCGCGCGGGGTCAGCTGCATCTGGACGCGAATCCGCGCGTGATCGGCAATCGAGCCCTGACCGAAATTGCGCAGAACATTCGCATGAAGAAGGATGTCAGGCCCTCCTTCGCCATCGACGATGAAGCCGAACCCTTTGACAGGGTCGAACCATTTGACGGTGCCGGTCACCTCACGAAGCTCTGCCTCGGACTCCCCCAGCATATTCCATCCCGTTTGCATTCGCGGGCTTTCCTGTTCGCATTTCCTCCGCACGTCCTTCTGGAAATGCGGTGTTTAGGGGACACTTCAAGAGATTGCCCAAAGTTTCAAGACCCTATGCAATTCACGAAGCGCGAGTTTCAGGGGTTCAGGCGGGTCACAACCCACTGATCGGCAAGGGTTTGCCGGCTCCAGCGGAAGCGATCATGAAGGCGAAAAGAACCGTCTGCCCAGAATTCCAACTCCAACGGCTTGATTCTGAACCCTCCCCAAAACGGCGGTCGATCGGGATTCGCACCGTGGCTCGCGGTCACCTTCGCGACCTCCGCCATCAAGGCGCTGCGTGAACTCAGTGGCTCACTTTGTCGCGAGGCCCAGGCGCCGAGACGCGATTTCAGCGAGCGCGACTTGTAGTAGGCGTCAGCCTGCGGCCCCTCCTCGCGCTCAACCATACCGCGAACCCGAATCTGCCGGCGCAGCGATTTCCAATGCATCACGAAGGCGGCTTTTCCCGCGCTTTCGATCTCCTGCGCCTTCACCGATCCGTAGTTGGTGTAGAAGACGAAAGCCCCGCCGGAGGGCATGTCGCGCCCTTCGATTTCCTTGAGAAGAACCATACGCGCATTGGGCAACCCGTCCGGATCGACCGTCGCCAGGGCAATCGCATTGGGATCGTTGATCTCGGTGTCCGCGGCCTCATCCAGCCATGTCTGCGCGATGGCAAAGGGATCGTCGCCTGCGAAAATTCCGGTTCTGTCACTCATACTCGCCTCCAGTCTCGCCGCCGCATCGCACATCGTGCTCAACGCCCAGATCTGCAACACGATCCACACGATCATGCTTGACCGGAGGTCAGTAGCCTTGATGCGTCTCCACCTTTCGCCTAAAGCATTCGGACTTACCAGAGCGAAGCGGGGGAAAACCTGACATGTCAAACAACCTGATGGCAGGCAAACGCGGGCTGATTATGGGCCTTGCGAATGACAAATCCATCGCCTGGGGCATCGCCAAAGCCCTCGCGGACGCTGGCGCGGAGCTGGCCTTCTCGTTCCAGGGCGAGGCGCTGAAGAAGCGCGTGGGGCCGCTGGCCGAACAGCTCGGCTCCGAGATCCTCGTCGAATGCGACGTCGCCAACGGTGACTCGATCAAGGCGCTTTTCGAGACGCTGCGCACCCATTGGGACAGCATCGATTTCGTCGTCCATGCGATCGGTTTCTCCGACAAGTCGGAGCTGCGCGGGCGCTATGTCGATACTTCGCGCGAAAATTTCAAAACCACGATGGACATCTCGGTCTATTCCTTCACCGGCGTGTGCAAGGAAGCGGCTGCGATGATGAACGAGGGCGGCTCGCTGCTCACGCTCACCTATTACGGTGCCGAGCAGGTCATGCCGCATTACAACGTGATGGGCGTGGCGAAAGCGGCGCTGGAAGCGAGCGTGATGTATATCGCCGAGGATCTGGGCAAGGACGGCATCCGCTGCAACGCGATCTCCGCCGGCCCGATCAAGACCCTCGCGGCTTCGGGCATCGGTGACTTCCGCTACATCATGAAGTGGAACGAGCTGAATTCGCCGCTGCGCCGCAACGTGACGCAGGAAGAGGTCGGCAAGGCCGCGCTCTACCTGCTCTCCGATCTCGGCTCCGGCACCACCGGCGAGACGCTGCATGTCGACGCTGGCTATCACGTGGTGGGCATGAAAGCGGTCGACGCGCCCGATATCGACGTGGTCACCAAGCGGAAGGAATGAGATGACCCTCGCGGCCCTCACCGCGATCTATTTCGTGCATCTGGCCGCGGCGATGTCGCCGGGGCCAGCGGTGCTGCTGGCTGCGCGCACGGGTCTGCGCGAAGGCTTCGGACGCGGCATCTGGCTCGCGCTCGGCATCGGCCTGGGCGCGGTGATCTGGGCAGCGGCGGCTCTGTTCGGCCTCGCCCTCGTCTTCAAGGTCGCCCCTGCCCTGCTGACCACGCTCAAGATCGCGGGCGCGGCCTATCTCCTCTGGCTCGCCTATAAGATGTGGCGCCATGCGGGCGACCCGATGGATGAAGAGATCCCCGACCTGCCGCGCACCCGCTCCATTCCCCGGCTGATCTGGCTCGGCGTCTCGACTCAGCTTGCCAACCCCAAACCCGCCGTGTTCTTCGGCACTGTCTTCCTGACCTTCATCCCGCCGTCGGCGCCCGCCTGGGCCTATGTCGCGATCCTCGGCATCGTGATGTTCAACGATGCGGGATGGAACGTCATCGTCGCGCGGATCTTCTCGCTCGAGAAAACGCGCGCGGCCTATCTGAACCTGAAAACCGTGATCGAGCGCTGCTTTGGCGGCCTGCTGGCGCTGCTCGGTCTGAAACTCGCTCTGAGCTGAGGAGACCCCCGATGTCCGACCGTCTGCCGCATGAAAAAGGCTTCCATGTCAGCTGGGACCAAATCCACCGCGATGCGCGCGCGCTCGCATGGCGCCTCGACGGCAAGGGCCCGGGCGACGGCAGCTGGCGCGCGGTGGTGGGCATCACCCGTGGCGGCCTCGTTCCGGCGGCGATCGTCGCGCGCGAGCTGGACATCCGCACGGTCGATACGATCTCGGTCAAAAGCTACAACCATCAGGAACAGCGCGAAGCGCAGGTCATCAAGCCGACGCAAGAGAGCCTGATGGAAAACGGCGGCGAAGGCGTGCTGATCGTCGACGACCTCGTCGACACCGGCAACACGCTGAAGCTGGTGCGCGACCTTTTCCCGAAAGCGCAATTCGCCACCGTCTACGCCAAGCCGATGGGCGCGCCGCTGGTCGATACCTTCATCACCGAAGTCAGCCAGGACACCTGGATCTTCTTCCCCTGGGACATGGCGCTGCAATATGTGCAGCCGTATCGCGGCACGGACTGATCGGTGAAATTCGGCGCCCCCGGAACCCCTCTGGGTCGGTTCCTGCACTGGCTCTTCGAGGTCAGCCTGATCATCAAGGCAATCTTCGAGATTGCGGAAACGCTGTCTGGCCTCGCGCTGCTCGGCCTGCCTAAGAATGCGCTGTTCGATGCGGCGCATTGGCTGACCGCGCGCGAGCTGCGCGAGGATCCCAATGACCGGATCGCCAATGCATTCCTGAACGCGGCGCATCACTTCTCGATCCAGACGCAGGATTTCTACGGCTTCTATTTCACCAGCCACGGCTTGCTGAAACTTGTCGTCGTGCTGCTGCTGATCCGCGGGCTGATCTGGGCTTATCCGATGGCGATCGTGATGATGACGGGCTTCGTGGCCTACCAGATGTATCTCTATAGCCTGAACCACGGCGCAGGCATGCTGGCGCTGACGGTGCTGGATCTCGTTGTGATCGCGCTGACCCTGCGCGAATGGTACGTGCGGCACAACTTCGCGTGGCGCAACCACCGTGAGAGACGCAGCTAAGGGCGCGCCGCCTCCCTCTCTGGCCACCGCTTGCGCCTGCCCCCCGGGATAGTTCCGCCAAGAGGACGCGCAACCCCCTTCTTCTCGATCCAAATATCCCCGCCGGAGGCTCCCGCCTCTTGCCAAGCGCGCGACGCTCTGCTGATCTCGCGCCGATCATCCAGAAGGACCCCCATGCCGCATCCGCTCAATCCCGCCCTCGCCGCCACCTTCCCGCCCCCGGTCATGGAGGCGCGGCGCTGGCTCGACGGGGTCGAGTTCACTGCCGATCGACCGCTGATCAATGTCTCTCAGGCGGCCCCCGTCGATCCGCCGCCCGAGGCGCTGCGTCAGGCGATCGCCGAGGCCGCGCTGAACGATCCGCAGGCGCATCTCTACGGCCCCGTTCTGGGCCTGCCCGATCTGCGTGCGGAACTCGCGCATCAATGGGGCCTCGCCTATGGCGGCGAGATCGCAGCGCGTCAGGTCGCAATCACCCAAGGCTGCAATCAGGCGTTTTGCGCGACACTGGCCACGCTCGCAGGTCCCGGCGACGAGGTGATCCTGCCGACGCCGTGGTATTTCAATCACAAGATGTGGCTCGACATGGCGGGCGTGCAGACGGTGCCGCTGGCACCCGGCGCGGGGCTTCTGCCCGACCCGGAGGAGGCCGCCGCGAAGATCACCGGCAAGACCCGCGCGATCGTTCTGGTCTCGCCCAACAATCCGGGCGGGGCGGAATATCCGGCCGAACTGCTGCGCGCCTTCGCCGATCTGGCCAAGCGTCACAAGCTCGCGCTGATCGTGGACGAGACCTATCGCGATTTCGACTCGCGCAGCGGTGCGCCGCATGACCTATTCTCGGATCCCGACTGGCCGCGTTATTTCATCCATCTCTACTCGTTCTCGAAGGCCTATCGGCTGACCGGGCATCGCGTCGGCGCCATCGTCGCGGGCGAGACACGCCTCGCCGAGGTCGAGAAATTCCTCGACACGGTCGCGATCTGTCCCTCGCAGCTTGGCCAGATGGCCGCGCTTTGGGGCATGCTGCACCTGTCGCAATGGGTCGCGGGCGAACGTGCGGAAATCCTGCGCCGGCGCGCGGCGATGGAGGCCGCCTTTGCCGATCTGGAGGGCTGGAAGATGCTCGGCTGCGGGGCCTATTTCGCCTATGTGACGCATCCCGATCCCCGCCCCTCTCCTGATTTCGCGCAGGCGCTGGTGCGCGAGGCGAGCGTGCTGATGCTGCCCGGTACGATGTTCATGCCGCAGGGCGCAAACGGCGCCGCGCAGCAGATGCGGATCGCATTCGCCAATGTCGATACGGACGGGATCGCAGCCCTTCGCGACCGGCTGGCGGGCCTCGCGCGCGGCTAGCCTTGCAGGCCAGTAATCAAAGCCCTAAACAGCGCCCAACAAACAATGCCCGAGGAGGAACCCCGATGAAGATGCGCAGCCACGGCAAGAGTGTCGTCGTCTGGATCTTGCTGGCCATGCTGATCCTTGGTCTCGGCGGTTTCGGGCTACGCAATTTCTCCGGCTCGGCCAAAGCGGTCGGCGCGGTCGGCGACACCAAGATCACCGTCGACGATTACGCCCGCGCCCTGCGTCAGGAGATGCAGCAGCGCAGCCAGCAGCTTGGCCAGCCGGTCACGATGGCGCAGATGCGCTCCTCCGGCGTCGACCAGCAGGTGCTGGGCAAGTTGATCGGTCAGGCCGCGATCGGCGAAGGCGCGCGGCGTCTTGGCGTGTCGGTGGGCGACCAGCAGTTGCAAAAGCAGCTCTACGACGTTCAGGCGTTCCAGAACGCCTCGGGCAAGTTCGACCGCGAAACCTATAAGTTCGCGCTGCGCCAGCAGGGCTATACCGAGCCGCAATTCGAGGCGCAGCTGCGCGACGATCTCTCGCGCTCGATCATTCAAGGCGCCGTTGCAGGGGGCGTGGATGCGCCCAAGCCGGTGGTCGACGCCTATACGAAATATGTCAGCGAGAAGCGCGGCTTCACCTGGGCCGAAGTGAGTGAGAGCGATCTGACCAAGGCGATCCCGGACCCGACCGACGATCAGCTTCAGACCTATTACAACGACCATATCGATCAGTTCACCGCGCCCCAGACGCGCGACATCACCTATGCGTGGCTGACCCCGGACATGCTGGCCGACAAGGTCAAGATCGACGACGCCACGCTGAAGGCCGAATACGAGCGGCGCGCCGACGAGTTCAAGCAGCCCGAGAAGCGCCTTGTGGAGCGTCTCGTCTATTCCGACATGGATGCAGCGAAGGCCGCGAAAGCCAAGCTGGATGGCGGCGCAACCTTTGCCGATCTCGCCAAGGATCGCGGCCTGTCGCTAGACGATGCCGATCTGGGCGATGTGACCCGCGACGATCTGGGCAAGGCCGCCGATCCGGTCTTCTCGGCCGAGAACAACACCGTGGTCGGCCCGGTCGAGACCGATCTGGGCCCCGCCCTGTTCAAGGTGAACGGCATCATCGATGCGCAGGAAACCTCCTTTGCCGAAGCGCGCGACGAACTCGCGGGCGATGCCGAAGCCGAGAAGGCGCGCAACGAGATCGGCAAGATGAGCGAAGACCTGCAGGACCGTCTGGCAGGCGGCGCGACGCTCGAGGAAATGGCCAAGGAAACCGATATGGAGCTTGGCCAGATCGCCTACACCGCCGACAGCACCGACGGCATCGCGGGCTATGGCGAGTTCCGCAAAGCGGCCGACGAGGCCACGACCGACGCCTATCCCGATCTGCAGACGCTTTCGGATGGCGGCGTCTTCGCGCTGCGCCTCAACAAGATCGTGCCGCCCCAGCCCAAGCCCTTCGCCGATGTGAAGGACGAGGTCGCAGCGGCCTGGCGCGCCGATCAGGTGGTGAAAGCCGAAGAGGACCGCGCCAAGGAGATCGTCTCGGCGGTCGAGGGCGGCAAGTCGCTGGGCGAGACCGGCGTGCTGACCACCAAGGTCGCGAGCATCGGCCGTGGCGGCTATTCCGACGAACTGCCGCCGCCGGTGATTTCCAAGGTCTTCAAGACCGAGCCGGGCAAGCCCGCGCAGATCACCGCCAACGGCAAGGTCTATGTCTTCGTCACCGACAAGGTCATCCCGGCGGATATGGAAGATGCCGACACCAAGCTGATCTCGGGTCAGATCGGCACGCAGCTGTCGAACTCGCTGGCCAATGACCTGCTCAATTTCTACGCGACCGCCGTGGAGTCGGAGGCCGGGCTCGATCTCGACAACCAGACCGTGACCGCCGTGCAGTCGCAGATGCAGTAAGGAGGCCCACCGTGGTCGCTCTCTCCCCCTCTTTCGAGGCGTTCGAGGAACGCTGGGCCAAGGGTGAAAACCAGCTGGTCTACGCGCGGCTCGCGGCCGATCTGGACACGCCCGTCTCGCTGATGCTCAAGCTCGCCGAGGCGCAGCCCAATTCCTTCATGCTGGAATCGGTGACCGGCGGCGAGGTGCGCGGGCGCTACTCGATCGTCGGCATGAAGCCTGACGTGATCTGGGAATGCCGGGGCGAGCAGGCGCGGATCAACCGCTCGGCGCGCTTCGACGAGGCGTGGGAAGACCTTCCGGGCCACCCGTTCGACAGCCTCCGGGCGCTGATCGCGGAGAGCCGCATCGAGATGCCCGACGATCTGCCCGCCGCGGCGGCGGGTCTCTTCGGCTATCTCGGTTACGACACCATCCGTCTGGTCGAGAAGCTGCCGAACGTGAACCCCGATCCGCTGGGCGTGCCCGACGCGATGCTGCTGCGCCCGTCGGTCGTGGCCGTCCTCGACGGGGTGAAGGGCGACGTGATCATCTGTGCGCCTGCCTTCCAAGCCGAGGGCAAGTCCGCGCGCGCGGCCTATGCGCAGGCCGCCGAGCGAGTCTCGGATGCGCTGCGCGATCTTGACCGCACGCCGGTGGAGAGCCGCGATCTGGGCGAGAGCCTGCAGGTCGGCGAGATGCATTCGAACTTCACCAAAGAGGGCTACATGTCCGCCGTGGAGAAGGCGAAGGACTACATCCGCGCGGGCGACATCTTCCAGGTGGTTCCGGCGCAGCGCTGGTCGGCGCATTTCCCGCTGCCGCCCTTCGCGCTTTACCGTTCGCTGCGGCGCACCAATCCCTCGCCTTTCATGTTCTTCCTGAACTTCGGGGGCTTCCAGATCGTCGGCGCTTCGCCCGAGATCCTCGTGCGCGTGCGCGAGGGCGAGGTGACGATCCGCCCGATCGCGGGCACCCGTCCGCGCGGCGCGACCCCTGCCGAGGACAAGGCGCTGGAAGAGGACCTGCTGGCCGACAAGAAAGAGCTGGCGGAACATCTGATGCTGCTCGATCTGGGCCGCAACGATGTGGGGCGTGTCGCCAAGATCGGCTCGGTCCACCCGACCGAGAAATTCATCATCGAGCGCTACAGCCACGTCATGCATATCGTCTCGAACGTCGTGGGCGAACTGGCCGACGACCAGGATGCGCTCTCGGCGCTGCTGGCCGGTCTGCCGGCAGGCACGGTCTCCGGCGCGCCCAAGGTTCGCGCGATGGAGATCATCGACGAGCTGGAACCGGAGAAACGCGGCATCTATGGCGGCGCCGTGGGCTATTTCGCGGCCAATGGCGAGATGGACATGTGCATCGCGCTGCGCACCGCCGTGGTGAAGGACAAGACGCTCTACATTCAGGCAGGCGGCGGCGTGGTCTATGACAGCGACCCCGAGGCCGAATGGATGGAGACGGTCAACAAGTCCAAGGCGCTGCGCAAGGCGGCCGAGGATGCAGGGCTGTTCGTCGCCACTCGCGGCAACGGCTGAGCCAGCCGCCTTTTCCCAAGCTTTGAGGACGCGGGCTTACTGGCCCGCGTTTTCCATTTTCGGCTCGGTGTCCGGAGTGCCAGCCGCCACGCTGTCGAGCGCCAGCGCAGAAACCGGGGTCAGCGTCACCTTGTTTTGCGCATCGACATACCAGTCCTCGATCCCCTGAACCGACTCCGGCCAGGCCGAAAGCATCACCACGACCGAACCGTTGCGCTCTGCCTCGAAATCGGCGCGCGCCAGCATCCGCGAGATCACCGCGGCCTTCTCGCGCCCGTCATCGATCACGCGCCAGACCTGCGCGCGCGGCAGATCGGCCGAGGTCGCGATCTGGTTGGCGCTGTCGAAACCCTTCTTCTGCGTCACCACACCCAGCCCGCCGCGGCTGAGCGCCGAGATCATCTGGCGCGCAAGCGGGCGGTTGTTCTGGAATTGCGGCTGCGGCGGTTCCACGACGGCGACCGCCTCGGGGATCACGTGACGCCAGGCCTCCAGCGCCACCTCGACATCCTCGGGCGCGGCGTTGGCGGGCAGTCCGGCTGCGAGGATCGCGACCTCGAACCCCGCCGCGCGGAAGGCTTTCGCATCGTCAGCCGCGCCTTCGCGGGTCGGATCGATCGCGATGGTCATCGGCAGATCGCTCGCCGTGATCGTCGCCGGGTCGAGCCCGCCTGCCGCCACGCCCGGATCGATCAACACGAGCGAGATTTGCGGCTTGTCGCTGATCGCTGCGGGGGCTGCGAATTTCTGGATCGGATTCAGATCGGCTGCATCGACCGCAGCGACCTCGGGCATGTCCTGCGCGGACTGCGCGTCGGGGCCCTCCTCCGTCGAAGGCGCGGTCGAAGGCGTCACTTGCGGCAGGCGATCCACCACCACGCCGGGCGCGGATTTGAACCCGCCCATCGGTTTGCCCGGCAGCGACGGGGCGTCTTGCAACGAGAAGATGCGCGGCTTGATCGGGGCCGCATCCCCGGCTTGCGGCAGGGCGCGCCCGGCGGGCAGGTCCGGGCTTGTGGCCGGATCGCTTGAGACCTCGGGCTTGTCGGCCTGCGCGGTGTCGATGCCCTCCCCCTCGGGCGGCAACTGATCGGGCGCGGGCATCTCACCGAGCGACGGGGCCGCTTGGGGCTCCGCTTCGGGGGGCGTGATCTCGGCCTCGGGCAGCGCGGGCATCTCGCTCGCCGCCACAATCGTGTTTCCCTCATCGGCAGGCGGCGTCGCTTGCTCGGGCGCTTTCGGCGGTTGCAGGGTCACGTCGGGCAGCGCGGGCATCTCGGCTGCGGGCGCAGTTTCAGCGCTCTGCTGCGGCTGCGCTTCGGGCGCAGGCTCGCTTACAGGGGCAACCTCGGGCGTGGCATCGGGCGCGGGCGCGCCTTGCAAAGCGGCAGGCGGGGCGCTGTCGGGTTGGGCCCCTGCCTCCGGCGCGACCGGCTCTGCGAGCGCCACGGCCTCGCCATCCGCGTCGGGAAGCGGCTCGGCCATCTCGGTCGCCATCTCAGGGCGCGCGGCGCTTTGGATTTCGTCGGCACTGGGCGGCGCGAGGCTCGGCTGCGGCTCGGACACGCGCGGCGTCTTGGTCGGCGCTGAAATCGGCGCCCCGTCCGGCGTCGGCATCGAGGGCGTGCGATCGGTCGCAGGGCGCGAGAAATCGGAGCCCGCAGGCAGGTCCACATTCGCAGGTTCTTCGGGCGTCGGGCTTCCGGCGAGCTTGATCTCTGCGCCGGGCTCTTTTGGCGCCGGGAAGATCAACGACATCACGCCCGCACCAAGTACCGCGACCAGCAGACCGGCCAGTCCGCCCTTCATCACAGATCGCATCATTGCCTGCCTCCATCTTCACCGCTCTTGATGCGCGGCTTTTCCCGGGGACTGCCCTTGACCCCGACCCTTCGCTGATAGCATCTATAGCCCGACCCGTTCCCCGGTTCACCCCCCTTGATAAGCGCATAGGCGCTTGAGTGCATGGGGGACGCCGGGGGCCAACAAACGAAAGGGCCCGGCCATGCTGCTGCTCATCGATAATTATGACAGCTTCACCTATAATTTGGTGCACTATTTTGGCGAGCTGGGCGCCGATGTGAAGGTCTGGCGTAACGACGCGCTGAACGTGCAAGACGCGATGGGCATGGGCGCCGAGGCGATCGTGCTGTCGCCCGGCCCCTGCGACCCCGATCAGGCGGGCATCTGCCTGCCGCTGGTGATGGCCGCCGCCGAGGCGAAACTGCCCTTGTTCGGTGTCTGCCTAGGGCATCAGACCATCGGTCAGGCCTTCGGCGGGAAAGTCGTGCGCGCCTCCGAGATCGTGCATGGCAAGATGGGCGAGATCCGCCACGAGGGCAAAGGCTGCTTCAAGGGCCTGCCCTCTCCACTGAAAGCGACGCGCTACCACTCGCTGATCGTGGAGCGCGAGAGCCTGCCCGACTGCCTCGAGATCACCGCCGAGCTGGACGACGGCACGATCATGGGCCTGCGTCATCGCGAGCTGCCGATCGAGGGCGTGCAATTCCACCCGGAATCCATCGCCTCCGAGCATGGCCACGCGATGCTGAAGAATTTCCTGACAGAGGCAGGCGTCAGCCTGAAGGTGCCCGCATGAGCCAACCGATGAGCGAAGCGATGAAGCCGCTGATCTTTGCGGCGTCCGAAGGTCCGCTGAGCCGCGCGCAGGCCGAAATGGCGTTCCAACTGCTGTTCGAAGGCGAAGCCTCTCCGGCACAGGTCGGCGGCTTGCTGATGGCGCTGCGGGCGCGCGGGGAATCCGTGTCGGAATATGCCGCCGCCGCCGCCGCGATGCGTGCGAAATGCGTGCCGGTCAAAGCCCCCGAAGGCGCGATGGATATCGTGGGCACCGGCGGCGACGGGATGCACACGCTCAACATCTCGACGGCTGCGGCCTTCGTCGTGGCGGGCGCGGGCGTGCCGGTCGCGAAACACGGCAACCGCGCGGCCTCCTCGAAATCGGGCACGGCGGATGTGCAATCCGAGCTGGGCATCGACGTGATGGCCGGTCCCGAGGCGACCGAGCGCGGTCTGGCCGAGGCCGGGATCGGTTTCATGATGGCGCAGATCCACCACCCTGCGATGCGTCACGTCATGCCCGTGCGTCAGGAACTGGGCTGCAAGACCATCTTCAACATCCTCGGCCCCCTGACCAACCCCGCAGGCGTGAAGCGGCAGTTGACCGGGGCGTTCGCGCCCGACCTGATCTTCCCGATGGCCGAGACGCTGCAGATGCTCGGCTCCGAGAAGGCATGGCTTGTGCATGGCTCGGACGGGACCGACGAGATCACCATTTGCGGCACGACCGAAGTCGCCGCGCTGGAAAATGGCCGCATCGAGTCGATCCAGATCCATCCCGAGGATGCGGGCCTGCCGGTGCACAAGTTCAAGGATCTGGTCGGCGGCACGGCGGCCGAGAACGCCACCGCCCTGCGCGCGCTGATGGATGGCGAGGCTTCGGCCTATCGCGACGCGGTGATCTTCAACGCCGCCGCCGCGCTCGTCGTGGCCGACAAGGTCGCGGACCTGAAATCCGGGGCGGAAATGGCCGCCGAGAGCATCGACAGCGGCCGCGCGAAAACCGCGCTGGAAACGCTCGCCCGCATCACGCAGGAGGTCGCCGGATGAGCACGATCCTCGACAAGATCAAAGCCTATAAGCTGGAAGAGATCAAAGCGGCCAAGGCCGCGCGCCCGCTGAGCGAAGTTGAGGCCCAGGCCAAGGCGCAGGCGCCCACGCGCGGTTTTGCCAACGCCCTGACTGCGAAGGCGGAAACTGGCTACGGGCTGATCGCCGAGATCAAGAAGGCCTCGCCCTCGAAAGGGCTGATCCGCCCCGATTTCGACCCGCCCGCGCTGGCCAAGGCGTATGAAGCAGGCGGCGCGGCCTGTCTGTCGGTGCTGACCGACACGCCCTCGTTTCAGGGCGCGCCGGAATTCCTGTCGGCGGCGCGCGCGGCCTGTTCGCTGCCCGCTTTGCGCAAGGATTTCCTCTATGACACCTATCAGGTCGCGGAAGCCCGTGCCTGGGGTGCCGATTGCATCCTGATCATCATGGCTTCGGTCGAGGATACTCTCGCCGCCGAACTGGAGGACGCGGCCTTCGGTTGGTGCATGGATGTGCTTGTCGAAGTGCATGACATGGAAGAGACCGAACGCGCGCTCAAGCATCTGAAATCGCCGCTTCTGGGCGTGAACAACCGCAACCTGAAGACCTTCGAGGTCACGCTCGACGTGACCCGCGAACTTGCGCCGAGCATTCTCGCCGAGGGCCGCGATCTGGTCTGCGAGAGCGGCATCTTCACCCGCGACGACATGGCCGCGATGGCCGAAGTCGGCGCGCGCCGCTTCCTGATCGGCGAAAGCCTGATGCGGCAGGATGATGTCGCAGGCGCCACCCGGACGCTTCTGGAGGTCGCATGAGCCTTTCGCATTTCGACAAGGACGGTCAGGCCCATATGGTCGACGTCTCCGATAAGGAGGTGACCGACCGCATCGCCGTGGCCGAGGGGCGCGTGGTGATGCTGCCCGAGACGCTGGACTACGTGCTGAAGGGCACCGCGAAGAAGGGCGACGTTCTGGGCATCGCGCGGATCGCGGGCATCATGGCCGCGAAGAAGACCTCCGATCTGATCCCGCTGTGCCACCCGCTGCCGATCACCAAGGTCACGCTGGACCTGGAGCCCGACGAGGCCCTGCCCGGCGTGCGCATCCGTGCCACCGTGAAGACCTCGGGTCAGACCGGCGTCGAGATGGAGGCGCTGACGGCGGTCTCGGCGGCGGCGCTGACTGTCTATGACATGCTCAAGGCGGTCGAGAAATCCATGCAGATCGAAGGTATCCGCGTCGTGCTGAAAGACGGCGGGAAATCCGGCAAATACGAGGCCGAAGGGAGCGCATCATGAGCCTGTTGCCCGTCGAAGAGGCGCTGGAAAAGGTTCTGGCACTGGTCGAACCGCTGGGCACCGAGCGCGTGAGCCTGCGTCACGCCCTTGGCCGCGTGATGGCGGAGCCTGCAACGGCGCAACTGACCCAGCCGCCCTTCTCGGGCTCGGCGATGGATGGCTATTGGATCGACGTGGCCGACCATCTGCCCGGCGCGACGCTCACCGTCGAAGGCGAAGCCGCCGCAGGTCGCGCCTATGACGGCACGCCGACTCCGGGCCAAGCCGTGCGCATCTTCACCGGTGCACCGGTGCCGGGCCCGAATGGGGTAGTCGTTCTGCAGGAGAACGTGACGCGTGAAGGCGACACGATCACCCTGCCGCAAGAGCTTGATAGCAATGCCAATATCCGCCCCAAGGGTCAGGACTTCGCGCAAGGCGAAAGCTTCTGCCCCGACCGCCCGCTGACCGCGCGCGACCTCGGGCTGCTGGCCGCGATGAACGTGGCCGCGGTCACTGTGCGCCGCCGCCCCATCGTCGCGATCATCGCCACCGGCGACGAGCTGGTGATGCCGGGCGAAGAGCCGGGACCGGACCAGATCATCTGCTCCAACAGCTTCATCGTTGCAGCGCTCGCCGAGCGCATGGGCGCCGAGGCCCGGATGCTGCCGATCGCGCGCGACGACCGTGACAGCTTGCGCACCGTGTTCGACCTCGCGAAAGGCGCCGATCTGGTGGTGACCTCGGGCGGCGCCTCGGTCGGTGCGCATGATCTGGTGGGCGAAGTGGCAGCGGAACTGGGCCTCGAGCGCAGCTTCTGGAAGATCGCGATGCGCCCCGGCAAGCCCTTGATGGCGGGCCGGATGGGCGAGGCTGCCATGCTGGGCCTGCCGGGCAATCCGGTTTCGGCCACGGTCTGCGCCGAGCTGTTCCTGCGCCCGATGCTGCGCAAGCTTTCGGGTCTGCCGCCGGAAAGCCGCGTGCAACAGGCGATCCTCGCGACCGATACCGGCCCGACCGGCCCGCGCACCCATTACATGCGCGCCACCCTCGAACCCGGCGATCCCCTGCCCTGCGTCACGCCCTTCGACAATCAGGACTCCGCGATGCTGAGCCTCCTGTCGCAGGCCGATTGCCTGCTGATCCGGCCCTTGGGCGACGGGCCGCGCAAGGCGGGCGAGACGGTCGAGATCCTGCCGCTGGACTGAGCCGCGCCCGCCCCGGGCGTTGACAGCCCCCGTGAACAAGGGTAGAACAATCCTTGAACATGTGCCTTGACCGGGGAACGGAGGGTCGCGAATGCTGACGCGCAAGCAGCTGGAATTGCTGGAATTCATTCAAAAACGGATGATGAAGGACGGTGTTCCACCCTCTTTCGACGAGATGAAGGACGCGCTGGACCTGCGCTCGAAATCCGGCATCCACCGTTTGATTACCGCTCTGGAAGAACGTGGCTTCATCCGCCGCCTCGCCCATCGGGCCCGCGCGATCGAGATCGTGAAACTGCCCGAGGCGCTGGAGAGGAAATTCGGCGCGCCCGCAGGCGATAGCGCTGGCAGCTTCGCGCCGCAGGTGATCGAGGGCGACAAGACCGACCCGCCGCGCGGCGCGATGCCGGTCGACGTGATCCACGCGCTGGAACTGCCTGTGATGGGCCGGATCGCCGCCGGTGTCCCGATCGAGGCGATCTCGGAGGTCTCGCATCACGTCGCCGTCCCCGGCTCCATGCTGGGCGGACGCGGGGAGCATTACGCGCTCGAAGTCAAAGGCGACTCGATGATCGAGGCCGGCATCAACGACGGCGATGTCGTGGTGATCCGCGAACAGGGAACCGCCGACAATGGCGATATCGTGGTCGCACTGGTCGAAGGCCATGAGGCGACGCTGAAACGCTTCTACCGGCGCAGCGGGATGATCGCGCTGGAAGCCGCGAACCCGGCCTATGAGACGCGGCTGCTGCGCGACGATCAGGTGAAGGTGCAGGGGCGGCTCGTCGGGCTGATCCGCAGCTACTGAGATTTGGTAAATTCTTGGGAGAGAGCGTCTTGCGGGGCGCTCTTTCTCATGTGTTGCGCCGGTTGCTTGGGTTGGAGCCTCCGGCGGGGATACTTGGAAAGAGCGAAGATCAGGGGCGCGTCCAAGGGCGACGACCCTTGATTTGCGCAGTCGTCGTGACCTCGCCCGTGGCGCTGATCGCGACCGCACCAGTCTCGCGCAGGCGCGCGGCGTCCCATAGATCGCAGAGGCCCGTGGGCGCTTCGATCTTACTGGAAATCACGACGATGCCGCCCTTCGCGCAAATTGCAGGCAGGGCCTCTTTTGCCGATTTTCCAGTGAGATGGGCGAGCGGCGCGCGCCGAAACTGCGCGATCCGCGCACCGCGCGGCCCAGAGAATGCGGAGCGTGCGGCGGCCTCTTCCAGCGACGCCGGATCGCCATCCGCCGCTAGCCAGCGTTCGGAGATGAACCCCGCGCCCGGCTTCGACAGCGCCCGGCCTTGCGAGGTCATCAGACCGACCTGCTGCGCCTCGGGCGCGATCAGCAGCGCCGGACGCTCCGCCCCGGCGCGCAGCCATAACGCGCAAGCCACGGCGATCAACACGACGCTCACACTGCGCACGGCCCCGCGCGTCAGGATCGCCCCCAACGCGCCAAGCGCAATCAAAGGGATCACCCACGGCCCCGGCTGGACGATCGCGAGAACCGAGCCGTCGAGGCCGCTCACCCACTCCGCCACACGCAAGATCCACGCCGTGCCCTGCCCCATCGCCCAAAGCGCGGGCCCGGCGAGGCCGAGGGGCGCGAGCAGCGCCGCGAGCACACCCATCGGCATGATCACGAGCCCCATTGCGGGCACCGCGAAGAGATTGGCCAGCACCCCGTATTCCGAGAGCCTGTGAAACTGCGCGGCCACGATCGGTGCGGTGGCCGCGCCTGCGATCAGAGAGGTCGCGACCAGCATCAGCACCGGGCGCAGCAGGCGCGGCAGATGGCGCGCCGCGCGGGTCCACGGACCCAGCGCCACGATCAGCGCAGTGGTGGCCGCGAAGGACATCTGGAAGCCGGGCTCGGTCAGGCTCTCGGGCTGCCAGATCATGAGGAGCGTGGCGGCGAGCGCGACGGTACGCAGGCTCAGCGCGCGCCGGTCGAAGAGCACGGCGAGGAGCATGATCGACACCATGATCCACGCGCGCTGGGTCGAGACCGCAGGCCCCGCGAGCCAGAGATAGGCGCTGGCCGCTATCAGCGCCGCAATGGCGGCCAGTTTCTTCGTGGGCCAGATCAGGGCCGGGCGCCCCGCCAGCGCCAACCCGTAACGCACCAGACCGAAGACGAAGCCCGCCAGCATCCCCATATGCAGCCCGGAAATCGCGATCAGATGGGCGAGGCTTGAGCGGCGCATCACCTCGCGCGTGGCCTCGCTCAATCCCGAGCGGTCGCCGGTCATAAGCGCCGCCGCGACCGCGCCGGGCTGTCCCGCGATCCGCGACTGGATCGCCGCCGAGAGCCGCATCCGCGCGCGATGCGCCGCCATCGCCCAATCGCCGGGATCGGGCGGCGCCACTCGCAGCACCGGCGCGCGAGTATAGCCGATCGCGCCGAGGCGGTCGAACCAGGCGGTGCGGCGAAAATCGTAACCCCGGGGCGCGGCGGGCGGCGGCGGGGGCGAGAGATTCGCCGTGAGCATGACCTGCGTGCCGGGCTCGGGGCTGAACTGACTTTGATCGCCGTGCAGCGTCACGCGCACCCGCGCCGGGGTCTTGGCGGGGGGAAACCGGTCGATCCGCACCCGGTCCAGCGTCAGTCGGATCAGGTCGGATCGCGCGCGATCGATCTTCACGATCCGCCCGCTGACGGGGCCGTAATAGCGATACTGCAGCACCGGGGCGGCGACGAGATGGGCGCGCAGCCCCGCGAGCAACAGCCCCAGAGCCGCGAGGGCGATCAGCGCCGCGGGCAGCCGGAGCCACGCCGCGCCGCGCAGCCAAAGCGTCAGCGAGACCGCGCAGATTACGAGCGTGCTCAGGTAGATAGGCCATCCCGGCTCGACGCCGAGGGAGAAATACGCACCGACCCCGACGCCGAGCGCCACTGGCATCCACAGGAAAAGCTGCGCGCGGGCCCGCGAAAGCGCGCCCAGCGGATCGGAGAGCCCCCCGAAGAGCGCCGCGATCAGACGCGGAGCGCGGCCCGCGCCCGTCGCGCCCTCCGCCTGCGCCCAGTCGCCGGGTTCGGCATTGATGGCCATGCTTGTCCTCGGCCCGATCCCTGCTTATGCATCCACCCGAGAAAGCCTATGCGCTTGATGGTTTCCGAAAGGTTAACGCGGGCCCGAGCGCGCCCGCGAAGAAAGGCCCGACATGTCCGACCAGATCGTCACCCGTTTCGCCCCCTCGCCCACCGGCTATCTGCATATCGGCGGTGCGCGCACGGCCCTGTTCAACTGGCTCTATGCCCGTGGGCGCGGCGGCAAATTCCTGCTCCGTATCGAGGATACCGATCGCGAACGCTCCACCCCCGAGGCGACGGCGGCGATCCTGCAGGGGCTCGAATGGCTTGGGCTCGATTATGACGGCGACGTGGTGAGCCAGGCTGCGGGCGCGGCCCGCCATGCCGAGGTCGCCCATCAGATGCTGGAGAAGGGCCATGCCTATAAGTGCTTCTCCACGCAGGAAGAGATCGCAGCCTTCCGGGAGGACCCGGCGAACAAGGGGCAGACGTTCCCCTCGCCGTGGCGCGATGCCGATCCCGCGACGCATCCGGATGCGCCCTACGTGATCCGTCTGAAAGCGCCCCGCGAGGGCACGACCGTGATCACCGACGCCGTGCAGGGCGAGGTGACGATCCGCAACGATCAGCTCGATGACATGATTTGTTTACGTTCTGATGGCACACCGACCTACATGCTGGCCGTTGTCGTCGATGACCATGATATGGGCGTGACCCATGTGATCCGCGGGGACGACCATCTCGTCAATGCCGCGCGGCAGATGCTGGTCTATCGCGCGATGGGCTGGGACGTACCCACCTTCGCGCATATCCCGCTGATCCACGGCCCCGACGGCAAGAAGCTGTCGAAACGCCACGGCGCGGTCGGCCTCGAGCAGTATCAGGCGATGGGCTATCCGGCGACGGGGATGCGCAACTACCTCGCGCGGCTCGGCTGGAGCCATGGCGACGACGAATTCTTCACCGATGAGCAGGCGAAGGAATGGTTCGACATCACCGGCATCAACAAGGCGCCGGCGCGGCTCGATTTCAAGAAGCTCGAAAATATCTGCGGCCAGCATATCGCGATCACCGATGAGGCCGAATTGCTGCGCGAAATCGAAGGCTATCTCGCAGCTGCAGAAAAACCCCCGCTGGGTGACGCACAGAAATCTGCGCTTATGCGCACGCTTCCCATCGTGAAGGGGTCGGCGAAAATGCTCCCGCAACTCCTTGAAAAGGCGCACTTCTCTCTGACGCAGCGCCCGATCGAGATCGAGGAGAAAGCGGCCAAGGCGCTAGATGATGTATCCCGTGGTATACTGAGTGAATTGACCTTTGCGCTGCAACGCGCTAATTGGTCGCGGGAAGACCTGGAAGCCGCCGTCGGACAGGTTGCCGAAGCGCACGGACTGGGCCTTGGGAAGGTCGCTGCTCCGATGCGGGCGGCCTTGGCGGGGCGAGCGGCTACCCCCAGCGTATTCGATATGATGCTCGTTTTGGGCCAAGAGGAAACTCTGGCACGACTCGACGATCAGGCGGCCTGAGGCCTGGCCGCCCTCTCCGGACGCCTGTCCGGACGCGATAGACCGGCGCGGCCCAGCCGGAGGATGAAAGGGAATTTACATGGCAGACAACTCGAAGACCGCCACGCTCTCGCTTGACGGACAAACCTATGAGCTTCCCGTGCTCTCGCCCTCGGCTGGTCCCGACGTGCTCGATATCCGCAAGCTCTACGGTCAAGCCGACGTCTTCACCTACGATCCGGGCTTCACCTCGACCGCAGCCTGCGAGTCCAAGATCACCTTCATCGATGGTGGCAAGGGCGAGCTGCTGTATCGCGGCTACCCGATCGACCAGCTCGCCTCGGAATCGCACTATCTCGAAGTGTGCTACCTGCTTCTCTACGGAGAACTGCCGAGCAAGCAGCAGATGGAAGATTTCGAATTTCGCGTGACCCGTCACACGATGATCCACGAGCAGATGAAGCAGTTCTTCCAGGGCTTCCGCCGTGACAGCCACCCGATGGCGACCATGGTCGGCGTCGTGGGCGCGCTCTCGGCCTTCTATCACGACAGCCTCGACATCTCGGACCCGTGGCAGCGCGAAGTCGCTTCGATCCGTCTGATCGCGAAACTGCCGACGATCGCCGCGATGGCCTACAAGTATTCGATCGGTCAGCCCTTCGTCTATCCGAAGAACGAGCTGAGCTACGCCGAGAACTTCCTGCATATGTGCTTCTCGGTCCCGGCCGAAGACTACAAGATCGAGCCAGCGCTCGCGAAGGCGATGGACCGTATCTTCACGCTCCACGCCGATCACGAGCAGAACGCCTCGACCTCGACCGTGCGTCTGGCAGGCTCCTCGGGCGCGAACCCGTTCGCCTGTATCGCTGCCGGCATCGCCTGTCTCTGGGGCCCGGCCCACGGCGGTGCAAACCAGGCCTGCCTCGAGATGCTGCGCGAAATCGGCACCGTCGATCAGATCCCGGAATACATCAAGCGCGCCAAGGACAAGGATGACCCCTTCCGCCTGATGGGCTTCGGCCACCGCGTCTACAAGAACTTCGACCCGCGCGCGAAGGTCATGAAGGAATCGGCGGACGAGGTTCTCGACCTGCTCGGCATCCACGACAACGAGACCCTTCAGGTCGCCAAGGAACTCGAGAAGATCGCTCTGGAGGACGACTATTTCGTCTCCAAGAAGCTCTATCCGAATGTCGACTTCTACTCGGGCATCATCCTCGAGGCGATGGGCTTCCCGACCTCGATGTTCACCCCGATCTTCGCGCTCTCGCGTACCGTCGGCTGGATCTCGCAGTGGAAAGAGATGATCGAGGATCCGACCGGCAAGATCGGCCGCCCGCGTCAGCTTTACACCGGCGCGACCTATCGCGATTACGTCGATATCGCCAAGCGCTGAGCGTAAGCCAAATCATTGCGGGCCGGAGGGGAGACCTTCCGGCCCATTTTCTATTCTGATACCGGGAAAAGGGGGCGCTGCCCCCTTCTGGCTGCGCCATTCATCCCCCGGGATATTTACCCAAGAGCGAAGACATGGCTGACCGTCTGACATATCGCCCGCATCATTTCCTCTGCTCGCTTGGCTTCGAGGGGAAGGGATATTCGGATCTCTTCACCGCGAATATGACCGAGATCGTCGAAGGACGCCTGCGGCGCGCGGACGGCGCGGCGGTGGAGATCGAGGTGGTGGGCGCGGCGGATGATATCTGCGGCCCCTGCCCGTCGCGGCGCGGATCAGGCTGCACCGCGCAGGCGAAGATCGACCGTCTGGACGCGGCCCATGCCGAGGCGTTGGAGATTGCGCCGGGCGATCTGCTGACATGGGGCGAGGCGCTGGAGCGGATGGCCGCCCTGCCCGCCGATGTGCATCAGACGATCTGCGCCGAATGCCAATGGCTGAGCGCGGGCATGTGCGCCGCCGCCCTCGCCCGACTTCAGGACAAAGCGTAGCGCCGCCCCGGGTCAGGAGTGCGGCACTGTATAGCTGCCCAACGCGCCCGCCCGCCAGTTTGCAAAACAGCGGGGAACGCGCGGGACGTGCATCTGCACGCTTGCGCGACGGCGGGTGTGGTGGCAAGAAACGCGCCATGAGCACGGATCAGACCCAAGACCCTTCGCAGGGCAAGAAACTGGCGCTTGTCACAGGCGCTTCGCGTGGCCTTGGCGGGGCGATCGCCGAAGCTTTGGCCGCAGATGGCTGGCATGTCATGGCCGTCGCACGGACCACCGGCGCGCTGGAAGAGCTCGACGACCGCATTCAGGCGAAGGGCGGTACCGCCTCGCTCGGTCCGCTCGACGTGACCGAACCCGATCAGATGGCGCATCTCGCGCAGTCGATCGGCGCGCGCTGGGGCGGGCTCGATCTGTGGGTGCACACGGCGATCCATGCCGCGCCGCTGTCGCCGACGGGTCATATCGACGCGAAGGAACTGGCCAATTCGGTCAAGGTGAACGTGACCGCGACCGCGCAGCTGATCGGGCTGATGGAGCCGCTGCTGCTCGCGCGCGAAGGCACCGCGCTGGCCTTCGACGATCCGCGTGCGGGCCAGAAATTCTTCGGCATCTATGGGGCTACGAAAGCCGCGCAGATGGCGATGATGCGCTCGTGGCAGGCCGAGACCGTGAAGATCGGGCCGCGCGTGGTCATTGCGGAGCCTGCGCCGATGGCGACCGCGCTGCGCGGACGGTTCTTCCCCGGCGAAGATCGCGAGGCGCTGGCCGATCGCCACGCCGAGGCACGGCGCATCCTCGACACGCTCTGAGAACGACCAAAGCGCCGCCGAAATGCCCTCCGGCTGCGGCGCTTTGGCGACACATCCGCGCTGTCGCCCGCCCCCGCTTTACCCTTCATCCGCCGCACGGTAAGCATCGGGTGACGCGACGGCGAACTGGGGGCAACATGCGTATTCTCATCACCAATGACGACGGGATCGACGCACCGGGACTGGCCGTTCTGGGCGAGATCGCCGAAGAACTTGCAGGCCCCGATGGCGAGGTCTGGACGGTCGCGCCGGCTTTCGAGCAATCTGGCGTCGGCCATTGCATCTCCTACACCCGGCCGATGATGATCTCGAAATTGGCAGAGCGCCGTTTCGCCGCCGAAGGCAGCCCCGCCGATTGCGTGATGGCTGGGCTGTATGACGTGCTGGAGGAGCAACGGCCCGATCTGGTGCTCTCGGGCGTGAACCGGGGCAACAACTCCGCCGACAACGCGCTTTATTCCGGCACGTTGGGCGGCGCGATGGAGGCGGCGCTGCAAGGCGTGCCCGCGATCGCCCTGTCGCAATTCATCGGCCCCGAGGTCTTCAACGCCCCCGACATGTTCGAGGCAGCCCGGGTCCATGGCGCGGCGCTGGTGCGCAAGCTGATCGATGATGGCATCTGGGACGATGGCGATTACCGGGTGTTCTACAACGTCAACTTCCCGCCGGTGCTGGCCAAGGACGTCAAAGGCCACAAGGTCGCAGCCCAAGGCTTTCGCAAGGATTGCTTCTTCTCGACCGAGGCGCATCACGCGCCCTCGGGGCGACGTTTCCTGTGGATCAAGGGCGGTCCGCAGCACACGCCGACACAGCCCGGCACCGATGCGGCCGTCAATCTCGACGGCTATATCTCGGTCACGCCGATGCGCGCCGATCTGACGGCGCATGACGTGATCGCCGATCTGGAGGCCCGTCTGGGATGAGCGAGGACGCAGAAGAGGATCTGGCCGAGCGCAAGATGCGGTTCCTCTTCGCACTGCGCTCCAAGGGCGTGACCGACGCGCGCACCCTGCACGCGATGGAGGGGATCGACCGCGGGCAGTTCGTGCGCGGTATCTTCGCCGACCGCGCCTATGAGGACATGCCCCTGCCGATCGCCTGCGGGCAGACGATCTCGCAGCCCTCGGTCGTGGGGCTGATGACGCAAGCCGCGGATGTGGGTTCACGCGACACCGTACTCGAGATCGGCACCGGCTCGGGTTACCAGGCCGCGATCCTGAGCCAGCTCGCCCGCCGCGTCTATACCGTGGACCGGCATCGCAGGCTGGTGCGCGAGGCCGAAGGCGTCTTCAACGCGCTGCGGCTCACCAATATCGTCGCGATTTCCGGGGATGGCTCGCACGGGCTGCCCGATCAGGCGCCCTTTGATCGAATCATCGTGACTGCCGCCGCGGAAGACCCTCCCGGGCCGCTCTTGGCCCAGCTGAAGATCGGGGGTATCATGGTTCTACCCGTGGGCCAGTCGGACACGGTGCAAAGCCTGATCCGGGTGCGCCGGCTCGAGACGGGTTTCGATTACGAAGAATTACGTCCGGTGCGCTTTGTTCCCCTCGTAGAGGGCGTGGCAAACGACTAAGTGGCAGGTAAGAACGGACCCCGAAGAGGTCTGAGAGACAGTGAGGACGAGCGGATGGCAACGAAGATTTCCCGGCTGCGGCTGATCCTGGCAGGTGGCGTCGCGCTGACGGCGTTGGCCGCCTGTAACCCGAACGGGTTCGATCTGGACATGCGCGGTTACGGCAATGGCGGGCTCGACACGAGCGCCGCCGCCCGGCAGGCGGTGCAGGATCGCCCGCGCCCGAATGATCAGGGCATCATCACCTACCCGAATTATCAGGTCGTCGTGGCGCGCCGCGGCGATACGGTCAATTCCGTCGCGCAGCGGATCGGCACCGATCCCGGCGCGCTGGCTCGCTACAACGCGGTCTCGCCCGATGCGGTGCTGAACGCGGGCGAAGTGCTGGCCCTGCCCAACAAGGTCGCGACCACGGGCGGCTCCGCGGCGCCGGGCAACTCCAGCGCGCTGACCTCTGAGACGATCGACATCACCTCGCTCGCCTCGAACGCGATCGATAGATCGCAGGCGAACCAACCCGCCAAACCGACGCCGGCCTCGGCCCCGGTCTCCACCAACAGCGCCGAGCCGATCCGCCACAAGGTCGCACGTGGCGAGACCGCCTATTCCATCGCGCGCTACTACTCGGTGCCGGTGAAGGCGCTGGCCGAGTGGAACGGGCTGCCGAACGATCTGCGCGTGCGTGAAGGTCAGGTGCTGATCATCCCGGTCGCGTCGAGCCGCCAGCCCGCGAAGGTCGAGACCGCGACGGCCACGACTGCGCCGGGCACCGGTTCACCGACCCCGGTGCCGCCGTCCGCGGCAGAGCCCCTGCCCCAGAAGACGCCGCCGAAAGCGTCCGAGCCGGTCAAGACGAAGACTCCGGACATGAGCACCGATCGCACCAAGGCGTCGGACACGTCGAAGATGGCGATGCCGGTGCCGGGTTCGATCATCCGACCCTACAAGAAGGGCTCGAACGACGGGGTCGACATCTCGGCCACGGCCGGAACCTCGGTGAAAGCCGCCGAGAGCGGCACCGTGCTGCTGATCAGCCAGGACACCGACGATGTCGCCTTCCTCGCGATCAAGCATCCCGACAATCTGGTGACGGTCTATTACAACGTGACCGGGATCACGGTGAAGAAAGGCGCGAGCGTCAAGCGCGGCCAGACCATCGCCAAGGTCGCGTCCGGCGATCAGGGCTATCTGCATTTCGAGGTCCGCAAGGGGATCGATTCCGTCGATCCGATGCCCTACCTCAACTGATCTTGCGCGGCGGGCCAGAGATGTTCCGGCCCGCCCGCACGCCCTGCCCGCTCATCCCGCGACAGGCGCAAGCAGCAGACAGCTCTCGCTGTTGAGCACCCCCGGAATTTCCCGAATATCGCGCAAGGCCCGGTCGAATTCGCCCAGGGTCTCGGCCCGGATTTCCGCCACCAGATCCCAGTTGCCATTGGTCGCGAAGACCGTCGTCACCTCCGGGATGCGGTGCAGCGCCCGGATCACCGCGCGCGACATCTTGCCCTGCAACTCGACCAGCGTGATCGCGCGCACCTGCCCCTCGACATCCGTCTCTGTCTCGATGGTGAAGCGCCGGATCTGCCCCGAGGCGACCAGCGCTTCCAGCCGGGCGCGCGCGGTGGTCCGCGACACCCCCACCTGCAGCGCGAGATCGGTCATCGAGAGCCGCGCATCCGCGCGCAGCGCGGCCATGATCGCGCGGTCCGTATCGTCGAGCTGCATTTACCCTCCGTTTTGATCAATCGTCTAGTCGAATTGATCAAATTTAGTTCCGTTTTGCGCAAATTGACAAGCGAAACCTCTGCGCCATTTCGTCAGACTAAGACCAACAAGGGAGATTTCGATGACACGCACAGTTTCGATTCTGGGCGCGCCTATTCAAACTGGCGCTTCGCAACCCGGCTGCATCATGGGACCGGCCAGTCTGCGCATCGCGGGGCTGGGCGACATCCTGACCGAGCTGGGCTGGGAGGTGGATGATCTGGGCGACCTGTCGATTCCCCCGCAAGAGCCGGTGCCGCACAAGAACCCCGCGATCCACGATCTGGCCGAAACCCGTGCCTGGATCGAGGCGCTCTCGCAGGCGGCTTTCGATGCCGCACAGACCCATGACCGCCCGATCTTCATCGGCGGCGATCACGCGCTGGCCGCGGGCACGCTGAGCGGCCTCGCGCGGCACGCGAAGACGCAAGATCGCCCTTTGTTCGTCCTGTGGCTCGACGCCCACCCCGACCTGCACACGCTGGAGACCACCACCAGCGGCAACCTGCACGGCACCCCGGTGGCCTATGTCACCGGCCAGCCCGATTTCGAGGCCTTCCCGCCACTGGAAGCCAGCATCGATCCGAAGAATTTCTGCATGATGGGCATCCGCTCGGTCGATCCGGCGGAGCGCGCGCGCATCAAGCAGATCGGCCTGGAAGTCCATGACATGCGCGCCATCGACGAGACCGGCGTGCTGGCCCCGCTGCGCGCCTTCCTCGACCGCGTGCGCGAAGCCAACGGCCTACTGCATGTCAGCTTCGATGTCGATTTCCTCGACCCCGGCATCGCGCCCGCCGTGGGCACGACCGTGCCGGGCGGCGCCACGTTCCGCGAGGCGCATCTGATCATGGAAGAGGTCGGCGACAGCGACCTCGTGACCTCGCTCGACATTGTCGAGCTCAACCCTTTCCTCGACGAACGCGGCCGCACGGCGAAACTGCTGTGCGACCTCGCAGCCAGCCTCTTCGGCCGCCGCGTTCTCGACCGCATGACACGGAGCTTTTGACGGATATGTCCCCTCTCGCCCCCTCTGAACTGGCCTTCGTGCCCTTCGTTTCCGTCGCCAACATGATGAAGCTGGTGAACGAGATCGGCCCCGAACAGGTGATGCGCGACCTCGCCGCCTATATCGAGGAAGATTTCCGCCGCTGGCCGGATTTCGACAAGACGCCGCGCGTGGCGAGCCATTCAGCGGAGGGCGTGATCGAGCTGATGCCGACCGCGGACGCCGAGAATTACGGCTTCAAATACGTCAACGGCCACCCCAAGAACGGCCGCACCGGGCACCAGACTGTCACCGCCTTCGGCGTGCTGTCCTCGGTCGCGACGGGCTATCCACTGCTGATGACCGAGATGACGATGCTGACCGCGCTGCGCACCGCCGCCACCTCTGCGCTGGTGGGCAAATACCTCGCCCCGAAAGGCGCGACGGTCATGGGCATGATCGGCAATGGCGCGCAATGCGAGTTTCAGGCGCTGGCTTTCCGCGCGATCTGCGGCATCGACACGCTGCGGCTCTATGACATCGACCCGACGGCGACCGAGAAGGCCGCGAAGAACCTGACCGCGCAAGGGTTCAACGTCACGAAATGCCGCTCGGCCGAGGAAGCGGTAGAGGGCGCGCAGGTCATCACCACCTGCACCGCCGACAAGCAATATGCGACGATCCTGACCGACAACATGGTCGGCTCCGGCATCCACATCAACGCGATCGGCGGCGACTGCCCCGGCAAGACCGAGTTGCATCGCGACATCCTCACCCGCTCGGAGATCTTCGTCGAATACCCGCCGCAGACCCGCATCGAGGGCGAGATCCAGGCGCTCGACGAAGACCACCCCGTCACCGAGCTGTGGAAAGTCATGCGCGGCGAGGCCGAGGGCCGTCGCGACGCGAAACAGATCACGCTGTTCGATTCCGTGGGCTTCGCGATCGAGGATTTCAGCGCGCTGCGCTACATCCATGACCGCGTGAAGGGTGGCGACTACGCGCAGATGCTCGATCTTATGGCAGACCCTGACGATCCGCGCGATTTGTTCGGGATGCTGACGCGGGCGGGCTGAGCCCCGCTTGCGCTCGGGCGCGGCGCGTGGCACCGAAAGCCAAACGCCCCTTTCAGACGAGTGCGCGACATGACCCATCAGACCCACCCCTATGCGGGCGACGGCAGCCATACCGGCAGCTACTACGCGGCTTCGGCCAATCCGGCACCCTTGCGCGCGGAACTGGTGGGCGAACAGGAGGCCGATATCTGCGTCGTGGGCGCAGGCTTCTCGGGCCTCTCGACCGCGCTGCATCTGGCAGAAAAGGGCTATAGCGTCACCGTCGTCGAAGGCGCACGCATCGGCTGGGGCGCCTCGGGCCGCAATGGCGGTCAGGTCGTGAACGGGCTGAACGCGAGCCTCGACGTAATCGAGAGCCGCTACGGGCAGGACACCGCGAATTTCGTGGCCGGCCTCGTGATGGAAGGCGGCGACATCATCCGCGAGCGCGTCGCGACCTATGACATCCAGTGCGACCTGAAGCCCGGCAATGTCTTTGCGGGGCTGACGGCCAAGCACATGCAGGAACTGGAAGCGCGCTGGAAGCTCTGGCGCAGCTACGGCATCGACAGTCAGGATATGCTGAGCCGCGAGCAGATGCGCGAACACGCGGCTTCCGACCTCTATGCGGGCGGGATGATCGATCATAAGGGCGGCCATCTGCATCCGCTCAACCTTGCGCTTGGCGAGGCGGCGGCGGTCGAGAAGCTCGGCGGCACGATCTACGAGATGTCGCCCGTCACGTCCGTCGACACCGAGGCCGCGCGCCCCATCATCAAGACCGCGAAGGGCCAGATCACCGCGAAGACGCTGGTGCTCTGTGGCAATGCCTATCTCGGTCATGTGGTGCCCACGCTGGAGCGCCGTGTGATGCCCGTCTCGACGCAGGTGATGGCGACCGAGCCGCTGGGCGAGGCGAAGGCCCACGAGTTGATGCCGTCCGATGCCTGCATTGAGGACGTGCGCTACATCCTCGACTATTACCGCATGTCCGCCGACAACCGCCTGCTGTTCGGCGGCGGCACGGTCTATGGCGGGGCCGATCCGAAGGACATCAAGGCGAAGCTCTGGAAGAATCTCGAGAAGGTCTTCCCGCAGCTCAAGGGCACGAAGATCGACTACGCCTGGTCGGGTAATTTCGCGCTCTCCTTCAGCCGCGTGCCGCAGATGGGCCGGATCGGGCAGAACACCTATTTCGCGCAAGGCTACTCGGGCCACGGCGTCACCGGCTCGCATACTTTCGGACGCATCCTGTCGGAGGCGATCAACGGCGATCTGACCCGGTTCGACACGTTTGCGAAACTGCCTTGGATTCCGTTCCCCGGCGGGCGCACCTTCCGCGTGCCCTATTCGGTCGCGGGGTCGTGGTGGTATGCGCTGCGCGATCGGCTGGGGGTCTGAGCCCCCTGCCCGCGACGCCAGTTATGCGGCGAGGCGCGCTTACAGCGCGACGCCGCGCCGCCCGGCCAGATCGGTAAAATACTGCCATGCCACACGGCCCGAACGCGCCCCGCGCGTGGCCTGCCATTCGATGGCCTCGGCGCGCAGTTCCTCGTCGGAAATCTCCACGCCGTAGCTGTCGCAATAGCCGCGGATCATCGTGAGGTATTCGTCCTGCGAACACGGGTGGAAGCCCAGCCACAGACCGAAACGGTCGGATAGCGAGACTTTCTCTTCCACCGCCTCGGACGGGCTGATCGCGGTCGAACGTTCGTTCTCGATCATGTCGCGCGGCATCAGGTGACGCCGGTTCGACGTGGCATAGAGGATCACGTTCGCGGGCCGCCCCTCGATGCCGCCATCCAGCACCGCCTTGAGCGATTTGTAATGCTGATCGTCATGGCTAAACGAGAGGTCGTCGCAGAACAGGATGAAGCGCATCTCGGGCGCGTCGCGCAGATGCGCGAGCAGACGGCCGACCGAGGGCAGATCCTCGCGCGCGAGCTCCACCAGCTTGAGCGGCAGCCCCTCGGCCACCGCCGCCGCGTGGGCGGCTTTCACGAGCGAAGATTTCCCCATCCCGCGCGCGCCCCAGAGAAGCGCATTGTTCGCCGCCGCCCCGCGCGCGAATTGCAGCGTGTTGGCCAGCAGCGTGTCGCGCGAGCGGTCGATGCCGTGCAGCAGGCTCAGGTCGACCCGGTTCACCTGCGCCACGGGCTCCAGCCGATCCGGCGCGGTGTGCCAGATGAAGGCATCGGCAGAGGCGAAGTCCGGCGCGGGCTGCGGCGCAGGCGAGAGCCGCTCCAGCGCCGAGGCGATGCGGGTCAGCGCCGCGTCACTCATGCCTTGCCGTCCTTCTCGTCCGCGTCGTCATCGCCCGCTTCGTCCTCGTCATCGTCCCATTCGTCGGGGTCGATCCAGGTGCCTTCGGCGCGCATCCGGGCTTCGCGGGTCTTCTCGATCCGTTTCACAAGCTGGATCGACACTTCGTAGAGACCATAGACCACCGTGAACAGGATGACCTGAGAGATCACATCCGGGGGCGTGGCAATCGCCGCCACCACGAGGATCGCGACCACGGCATATTTGCGCATGTTGCCGAGACCTTCGGAGGATACGAGCCCCGCCTTGCCCATCAGCGACAGCAGGACGGGCAGCTGGAAACAGATCCCGAAGGCCATGACGAACTTGATCGTCAGGTTGAGATATTCCTGCACCGAGCCCTGGAAGCCGATCGCGGCCATCTCGTTCGCGCCCGAAGTCGCGCCGATCTCGCCCTGCTGGAAGCCGAGGAAGAAGTTAAAGGCCAGCGGCAGGATGATGTAATAGGCAAACGCCGCGCCAAGGAAGAACATCACCGGCGAGGCGACCAGGAAGGGCAGGAACGCGTTCTTCTCGTTGCGATAGAGGCCCGGCGCCACGAACCGCCACATCTGATAGGCGATGATCGGGAAAGCCAGGGCGAAACCGCCGAGGAAGGAGATGTTGATCGCGACGAAGAAGCCTTCCTGCAGTTTGATCAGGTAGAGGCCGCATTGCTCGCCGCGCGATTCCAGTGCCGAGCAGACCGGACGGGTCAGGAAGTTGAAGATCGGGTTCCAGACCGTGTAGCAGACCACCATCGCGACGATGAAGGCCCCCAGCGAATAGAGGATGCGCGTGCGCAGTTCAGCAAGGTGCTCGATCAGCGGGGCCGAGCTTTCCTCGATCTCGTTATTGTCGCTCATGCGTCACCCTTCTTCGCGGCGGGTTTCTTCGCCGCCGTCTTCTTGGCCGCCGGTTTGGCACCGGTTTTCGCGGCGGGTTTACTGCTCGACTTGGTTGCCGGCTTGGCGCTGGATTTCGCTGCGGTCGAAGTGCCCGTCTTGGTGCCAGTCGTCTTGGCGCCAGTCTTGGCTGCGGTCTTCGGCGCGGCTTTCTTCGCAGCGGGCTTGGCCGCCGGCTTGCTTGCCGTCTTGGATGTCTCGGGTTTGGCCGTCTCGGCCGGGCTCGCCTCGGGGTGGGCAGCCTCGGGCTTGGGCGGCTCCGCCTCGGGATCGGGCTTGAGCGAGGTCTTCCCGCTCTCGGACCGGCCCGGCTCCCATTTCTCGAACGCATCGGTCGCTTTTTCCAGCGCGTCGAGCCCGAGCGATTTCTTGGACGCCAGCGATTTCAGATCGCGCACGGAGCCCGCGGCTTCATCGAGCCCGGTATCCTTCGCCGCATCTTCCATCGCCCGCGAAAACTCGCGCCCCATCGCCTTGGCCTTCGCAGTGATGCGGCCAAGCTGGTGGAACATCTTGGGCAGGTCTTTCGGCCCCACCACGATCAGCGCCACGACGCCGATCAGCAGAAGCTCGCTCCAACCGATGTCTAACATGAGTGCTCAGGCCTCCGGCCGATTGAGGACGCAAAGGCAAACGGGCCGCGGCCCGCAAACCCCGAATGCGATCAGGCTCAGGCCTTGTCTTTTTCTTTCTGGACTTCGTCAGCCGGGGTCACGTCACGTGCCTCGTCGACGGTGCCGTCCTCGATTTCTTTCGAGCCGTCGCTCACACCTTTCTTGAAGGCGGTGATGCCTT
Source organism: Thioclava sp. F36-7 (assembly GCF_002020075.1). Classification (NCBI taxonomy): domain Bacteria; kingdom Pseudomonadati; phylum Pseudomonadota; class Alphaproteobacteria; order Rhodobacterales; family Paracoccaceae; genus Thioclava; species Thioclava sp. F36-7. The sequence continues at coordinate 110,139 of NZ_MPZR01000009.1, forward strand.
TGCCGACTTCACCCATGAGCGAGGAAATCTTGCCGCGGCCAAAAAGAACCAGAACCACGACGGCGATCAGAAGAAGGCCGGGAAGGCCGATATTGTTGAGCATTGTTGTCTCTCCTCTGGTCACGGGCCCGCCGCCCGCGCCTTATGTCGGTCCCGAGTTTTAGGATCATGCGGGCCTCAATCCTAGACCGATTCCGCCCAAACGGGGCTTTGAGGGGCAGATTACTGACAGTTCATTGTCAGTTGCCCTCCCTCGCGTTACCCTTCCCGCGACCCGATCGGAGAACCCCATGACCCGCGACGAGCGGCTGCAACAGATCATCGCCATCCTGCGCGACGGCAAGATGCATCGTGCCAGAGATCTGGCCGAGCGGCTGGGCGTTTCGGTCCGCACGATCTGGCGCGACATGGCTGAAATCTCGGCCTATGGGGTGCCGGTCGAGGGCGAACGCGGCGTGGGCTACATCCTGCGCCGGGCCGTGGGCCTGCCACCTCTGGTGCTGACCCGAGAGGAGCTGGCCGCGCTCGATCACCTGCTCGATCTGGCCGAGGCGGTGGACGATCCGCGCCTTGCCGGAGGGGCCGCAAGCCTGGCCACGAAGATCCGCGCCGCCCTGCCCTCGGCACCCGCCGAAGCCTCTCCCGAAGACGCCGGGGAAGGACTGGCGGGGGATCGGGGATGACGCTAGGCTCGCCTGCGAAACTTGGAAGGGATGCCCCCACGTGATCGGTGCCGAATACATCACTGCTTTCGTGACGCTTTTCGTCATCATCGATCCGATCGGGCTGGCCCCTGTCTTCATCGCGCTGACGCTGGGCGAAAGCCACCGCGCGCGTCTGCGCATCGCCTTCCGCGCGCTCATCATCGCCGCCGTCCTGCTGACGCTGTTCGGTATCTTCGGCGACAAGATCCTTGCCGGGATCGGTATCTCCATGCCCGCCTTCCGCATTGCGGGCGGAGTACTTTTGTTCCTCACCGCGCTCGACATGCTGTTCGAGCGCCGCACCAAGCGCCGCGAGGCGCAGGGCGAGGAGCACGAGGCCGACCCCGAAACCGATCCGTCCGTCTTCCCGCTGGCGACGCCGCTGCTGGCCGGGCCCGGCGCGATGGCCACGATGATCCTGCTGGCAGGGCGCGAGGGCGGCGACTGGCTGCATGTCGTGGCGATCATCGCCATGATGCTTCTGGTGCTGGGCTGTGTCCTCGTGATGTTCCTGCTCGCCACCCCGATCGAGCGCGCGCTGGGGCGCACCGGCACGATGGTCGTCACCCGGCTTCTGGGGATGCTGCTGGCCGCGCTGGCGATCCAGTTCATCCTCGACGGGCTGCACGGTGCGGGGTTGATGGGCGGCGTCCCGACAAGCTGAGGCAATCCGCCCTCTGGGAAAGTCACCTGAGCGGACCTATCTGAAAGAGATCGGTAGGGGTAACGAGGATCATGGTGGAGACGATCATCAGCGAAAACTGGGGACGGCTGGTCTATCTGAGCCTCCTGCTCGTCGCCGTGGGCGGGTATTTCGTGCTGGAGATCCGCCGCCGCCCCGGTCGCACCATGCAACAGGCCGCGATCTGGGGGCTGATCTTTCTCGGCACGCTCGCCGCGGTCGGGCTTTGGACCGATATCCAGCGGCAAGTCTCGATCCCCGATCAGGCGGTGATGCGCGATGGCCGGATCGAGGTGCCGCAAGCGCCCGACGGGCATTACTACCTCACCGCCGAGGTCAACGGCACGCCGATCCGCTTCGTCGTCGACACCGGCGCGAGCCAGATCGTGCTGACCCAGCGCGCCGCCGAGCGCGCGGGTATCAACACTTCCGATCTCGCCTATATCGGGCAGGCGCGCACCGCCAATGGCATCGTCGCGACCGCGCCGGTGCGGCTGGAGCGCTTCGATCTGGGGCCGATCCACGACAGCAACCTGCGCGCCGTGGTCAATCGCGGGTCGATGGATACCTCGCTTCTGGGCATGACCTATCTCACCCGCTTCGCGAAGGTGGAATTCGCACGGGGCACGCTGATCCTCGAACGCTGAGGGGGCCCGGCCCGCAATCGTCGCGATGCTGCCTTTTTTGCGCCTCAATCTTTGCCGAGGGTCCGAGGGCGCCCGCCGCTCAGGCCGCGCCACTCAGGCTTCGTTACGAGGAAAACACGCATGGTTGCTTTCGACACCCTCGCTCTCGCGATCATCACCGTCGCCGCCATTCGCGAAGCCTATCTCCGCCTGCGCCCGATGATGCGCTCCGCCGAAGCAGAGCGCGGCTAAGCTAGCCTTTCACCAGAACCGCGAGATCGGCCACATTCGTGCCGGTCGCCCCCGTCATCAGCAGCGCATCGGCCGCCTGCAGAACGTGATAGCTGTCATTGCGCGCAAGCGCCGCATCGCAATCGACGCCCGCCGACCGCGCCGCCGCGCAGGTCTGCGGCCCCACCAGACCACCCGCCGCATCCGTCGGCCCGTCACGGCCATCGGTGCCGCCCGAGAGGAAGCGCCACGCGCCCTCGATCCCGGCCGCCTCCGCCGCGCAAGCCACCCGAAGCGCCAGCTCCTGATTGCGCCCGCCGCGGCCGTCACCCTTGATAGTAACGGTGGTCTCACCGCCCATGACCAAAGCGCCTGCGGGCATGTCGCGCAGCAGAGCCACGATCTGCGGCGCGAGATCGGCCACGTCCCCGTCGAGCGCGAAGGGCGCCGCCTCGGCTCCAGCCGAGACCATCGCCGCGACCGACAGCCCGTTCGCCCCGATCAGACGGTTACGGGCAGCGGGCAAAGCGGGCTCGGCGCCCGAGGCCTCAAGATGCGCCTGCACAGGGGCGGGCAAAACCTTCCAGATCCCGAGATCACGGCAGAGCTGCGCCGCCTCGGCTCGCGTGCCGATCGGCTCGACCGTGGGCCCCGAGGCAATCACGCGCAGATCGTCGCCCGGCACGTCGGACAGGATCAGTCCCGTCACCGGGGCCGCGCTGGCAAGCAGCCAGCCGCCGCCCTTGAGCTGGGACAGCTGCTGGCGGATCAGGTTCATCTGCGTGATATCCGCCCCACAGCCGAGCAGCAGGCGGCTGACTTCGGCCTTGTCCGACAGGCTCAGCCCCTCGGCAGGCGCGACGGCCAGCGCGGAGCCGCCGCCGGAGATCAGCGCCAGAACGCGATCCTCCGGCCCACAGCCCTGCAGACATTCCAGGATCGCGCGCCCTGCCCGCTCGCTGCCGTCTCCCGGCACGGGGTGGTCGCCCGCGATCAGCGTGACGCCCGCGCGCGGGGTCGCCGCTTCGGCATTCTCGGGATTGGTGACGACCAGCGCCTGCGCCTCCTCGGGCAACGCGTCCAGCGCCGCGGCAGTCATCGCCAGCGCCGCCTTGCCGAGCGCGATCACCTGCCAGCGCCCGCCCGGTCCCGGCGGGTTCTCCATCGCCCAGCCCATCGCGCGGGTCACCCCCGCTGCCGGGTCGGCCGTCTTCACCCCGATGTCGAACAATTCGCGCGCGCGTGCTTCCAGATCCATTCCTGCCCCCTTGGTTTGGTGCAAGTATCCCCGGGGAGCGGCGGGCTGCAACCCCGCCGGCGGAAGGCAAGCCAGACGCGGCACGAAATGAAAAGACGCCCGCGGGGAGCGCGGGCGTCGAAACACGATCAGGCGGAAGGCCCCTGTCGGTTTAAGTGAGCGGGGACCGAAGCCCCCGCCCGGGGAGGGTATTAGCCACCTTGGCTCTCGATGTAGGCGAGTACCGCCTTGACGTCTTCGGGGTCTTTCAGACCGGCGAAGGACATCCGGTTCTTCGGAATGTAGCCCTTCGGATCGGCGAGATACTCCTCGACCGTTTGCTCGGTCCAGACCAGACCGTCCTCGCCGTGCTGCTTCATCGCGCTCGAGTATTTGAAGCCATCAGCCGTCCCGGCCTGACGCCCGATCAGCCCGTTGAGCACCGGACCGACGCGGTTCTTCGCGTCTTCGCCGACTTGGTGGCAGGCCTTACACTTCTTGAAGACCTTCTCGCCAGCCGCGACCAGCTCCGGGTCAGCCGAGAGGCTTTCCGCCGGTGCAGCCTCTGCCTTGGCTTCCTCCGCAGCCGCCGGAGCGTCCTGCGCCGGAGCTTCGGCAGTGTCGGTTTGGGCCGTATCGCTTTGGGCAGTGTCGGTTTCGGTCGCAGTATCGGCAGCCGCCGTGTCCTCGCCGTTGCCCTCATCGGGGGTCACGTCGAGAATGGTCGCCTTCTTGGTGATCTGCACGTCGGTCTTACAATCGCTCATGCAAGCGGCTTCCGAGAACTTCGGCACTTCGACCTCATCGCGGTTATCCACGATGAACCCATCCGCGTTCGGCATCTCCACGTCGAGGAAGTTATCCTTCGTGAGGACGAAATCGTCCTCCACGAGATAGTTCGAGTAGAGGATGTAGGCGACGATGGCGTAGGTCTCGTCGACGGTCAGCGTCTGCGCGTTGCCGAACGGCATCGAGCGGTGCGCATAGTCCCAGACGGTCGACAGGTAGGGCCAGTAGGAACCGACGGTCTTCACCGGGTCCTTGTTGGCCAGCGTTCCGTCGCCCCCGGCCAGTTTCGGCCAGTTGTCGACACCCTCGGCGAAGTCGCCGTGGCACGCCGCGCAGTTGTCGGCGAAGATTTTCTCACCATCGGCAACCGAACCCGAACCTTCGGGAAGGTTCTTGCCATCGGGGAAGACCTCGACGGTCCAGGCGTTGATTTCCTCGGGCAGCGCTTCGCGCCCCAGACCGTATTTCTCGGCCAGAGCGGGCGTCGCGACGAGCGGAGCGGCCAGAAGCGTGGCCAGCAGCAGATTACGACGACACTTCGACATTCTCGGACTCCCCGTTTTCCTTGACCCACCAGGTCTGGATACCGTTGTTGTGATAGACCGAATTCTCGCCACGGATCGCGCGGAGCGCGTCCTTGGTCGGCTGAACGTAGCCGGTGGAATCGGTAGCGCGGGACTGAAGGAGCATCTCCGAACCGTCCCAGTCGATCTCGAGGTAGAAGCGCGAGACCGCCTTGTCGGTGCCCGGCTCGGCCAGACGGGCTTCCTGCCAGTTCGCACCGCCATCGATCGACACGTCGACCTTGGTGATGTGACCGCGACCCGACCAGGCCATGCCGGTGATGACCAGCGGGCCCTTGCCGTGCTTGATCGGCATCTGCGGGCTGGGCGAGGTAACGACCGATTTGGCGTCCATGACCCAGGTCCACTTGCGCGACGTGCCGTCGGCGAGCGTGTCGGTGTATTTCGAGGTTTCTTCGCGCGACTGCACGGCCTCGTCGGTGACTTCGAGGCGACGCAGCCACTTCACCCACATGTTGCCTTCCCAGCCCGGAACCACGAGGCGCACCGGATAGCCGTGCTCCTTGCGCAGCGCCTCGCCGTTGGCCTTGATGGCCACGAGACAGTCGTCGAGCGCCTTCTCCAGCGGGATCGAGCGGCCGTTCGAGGACGCGTCGGCGCCTTCGGCATAGACCCACTTGTCCTTGATCTGGTCGCCGAGATTGGTGATCCCCGCTTCTTCGAGCAGCGTCCGCAGCGGGATGCCCGAATATTGCATGTTGTGGATCATGCCCTGGGTGAACTGCGCACCGTTGAGCTGTGCCCCAGCCCATTCCATGCCCGAGTTCGCCGCACATTCGAGGAAGTAGGTACGGTTCTCACGCGGGAAACGCTCCAGATCCTCGTAGGTGAAGACCAGCGGCTTATCGACGAGGCCGTTGATCATCAGACGATAGTCTTCCTTCTTCAGCTCGATCGCGCCCGAGTGGTGACGCTCGAAGGCGCAGCCGGTGGGGGTGATCGTGCCGTCGAGGGCGTGGATCGGCGTGAAGTTGATCGACGAAATCGTATCCGCCGTCAGCCAGCCGACATTGCGGCGGATGACGTCATCTTCGAATTCGATCGGCAGGCCATAGGGGGTTGCATCGACCCCGTCGCCCCAGCCCGAAGCCCAAGGCTGAACTTCGGTGATCAACGGATCGGGTTGGGTTTGCGCGCGTGCGGCACCAGCACCTGCGGCCATCGCACCGACCGCAGCCCCTGCGCGGAGGAACCCGCGGCGGCTGAGGGCGGCATTGGTGGCCGGGTTGCCCTGGCGTTCCTTGTCGTCCATGTGTTTTCCTCCAGTCTCTAACCCCCTGCGGGGCGCAATCATCGACGGGCGGGACCGGCTTAAACGCCGGTCACGACCACCGAGTCATTCGGTTTCAAGTCAACGGTTTTGATCTTGCGCAGGTGATCGGCGATCACGTCCCAGATCTGCGGCCCCTCGGTGCCTTCGTTGACCGAGGCCCAGCCCGTCACGACGTAGTTGCGTGCCGGGTCGATATCGGAGCCGTCCTTCAGGAGCGTCATGTTGGAAATCCGCTCGCCGATCGGCTTCGAAACGTCGATGTGGTAGCCCATGCCACCCACACGAACCATGTCCCCGCCCTGCTGGTAGTAGGGGTCGGAGTTGAAGATGTTGTCGGCCACGTCTTCGAGAATGGTCTTGATCAGCTCGCCCGTCATCTCGGTGCGATAGTTCTCGCCATAGGTCATCGAAGTGGCGTTGAGCACGTCTTCCATGGTGATTTTCTGACCGGGGATCAGCGAGGGCCCCCAGCGCACGCCCGGGCTCATCGCGATCTCGGCGTCCTGCTCGGACAGCATCGCTTCGCAGATCAGGTCGTCCCAAGTGCCGTTGAAGTTGCCGCGGCGGTAGAGCAGCGAGTTCGTCTCACCCACGACTTCCTCGAGCTCGGCCTTGTAGGGCTCGCGATGGCCCATGATGACGTCGGTCATCTCTTTGTCGGGCTCGATCACGTCGGAGAAGATCGGGATCAGCTTGTGGCGGAAGCCCATCATCTTGCCGTCGCGCACGTCGAGATCGACGCGGGAGACGAATTTGCCGTTCGAGCCCGAGGCGATCAGGATCGTCTCGCCCACGAGGACCGGCTCCGGAATGGCGTCATGGGTGTGACCGGTGAGGATCACGTCGATGCCCTTCACGCGGCTCGCCATCTTGTGGTCCACGTCGAAGCCGTTATGCGACAGGCAGACGACCAGATCGACGCCCTTTTCGCGGACCTCGTCGACCACCGCCTGCATACGCTCTTCGCGGATGCCGAAGGAGTAGTCGGGGAACATCCAGCCGGGGTTCGCGATCGGCATGTAGGGGAAAGCCTGACCGATGACCGCGATCTGCGTGCCGTTGCGCTCGAAGATCTTGTAGGGCTCGTAGGCGGGCTCGTCCCACTCCGCGTCGAAGATGTTCGCGCCGAGGAAGGGGAAGGGAAGGCCGTCGACGATCTCGTTCACGCGGTCCTGACCATAGGTCCATTCCCAGTGCGAGGTCATCGCCTCGACGCCGAGCGTGTTCATGACGTCGACCATGTTCTGGCCCTTGGTCTTCAGCGCGACCATCGAGCCATGCCAGGTGTCGCCGCCATCGAGCAGCAGCGCGTCGGGGCGCTCGGCCTTGATCGCTTTCACGATCGTCGCCACGCGGTCCATGCCGCCCATTTTGCCGTAGGACTTCGCGAGATCGGTAAAGTTCTCGTAGGTCAGCGCGTAGGCGTCGGGGGTGTTCGGCTCGATGTTGAACATCTTGAGGAAATCCGCGCCGGTGACATGCGGCGGACGGCCCTTGGCCTCACCCACGCCGAGGTTGATTTCCGGCTCGCGGAAATAGATCGGCATCGCTTGCGCGTGGATGTCGGTGATGTGGATCAGCGTGACGTTGCCCAGCGGCTCGAACTGCAGGAGCTGGTCCTGAGTCAGCGACTGCTGTGCCATGGCGCGCGACCAGCGCGACAGGCCCGAAGCACCGAGGATAGTCGAGGCGGCCAAGCTCGCCTGAAGAAATTCCCGCCGGGAAATCATGCGATGTGTCTCCTTCTTCTCACCGGGCCCGTGCGCCCGGCGGTCGTTTCATTCGGGTAAATTGACAAACAAATTCAGACAGATATTAAAAATTGAATATGTTGAAACGAAACGCGCGGGACAGGGAGGCCCCTGCCCCGCGCATCAAGTCAAAGGTCAGGGACGGACGCCGCCGCCCTCGATGTCGAGACCCAGGCCGCGCGAGGCGACGTAGAGCTCAAGATTGCGGAACTCGTCCGAACCGGGGCTGTAGGTTTCCGCACGCGTGTCGCGGATACAGCCTTTGAAGCGGTTGTGGATCGACACCACGCCCGCGTTCTTCAGACGGTAGACCGGGAAGCCCTGAATCTGGCCCTGGCTGAGGTGGTCAGCGCGGATGTAGTTGCCGTAGTTCTCTTCGTGGCACGACGCGCAGGACAGTTCGAGCTGACCGTAGCGGGTGTAGTACATCTCCTTGCCCTTCTCCCAGAAAGGCTGGGCGTCGCCGTCGATCTTGACGCTGACGGGCATGCCACGCGACTCGACCGCGATCGCGGTGGTCATGTTGTGCATCGGAGCGCTGTCCCAACCCCAGGCTTCGGCGCCCATACGGTTGGTGCGGCAATCGTTGATGTAATCTTCCATCGACCACAGTTTGCCGGCTTCGTTCACCTTCGGCATCGAGGCGCGGACGCCTTTCATGCCTTCGCTGATGTCGCCGTGGCAATCCGCGCAGGATTTGCCTTCGGAGCCATCGGCGGTCGACCAGGTTTCCTGGCCTTGCTCGGCAAAGATCATGATCGGGTTATCGAAGTCGTCCTGTTCCATCGCGCGGGTCTCGTCCGTGCGGAAGAGCCAGCCGGAATAGACCTCGTCGAGGTGCCCTTCGAGGTGATCGGCGGCGGGCGCCTTCACCGTGATCGGGGTGTCGCCGTTGATGACGAGTTCGTCGTCAGCCATTTCGGCGTGCAGCGCCGCGGTGCTGAGCGCGAAGGCTGCAGTGGCGGCTAGGATGGTGCGGCTGGTGCGCAACGTCATATTCTGTGTCCTCCCTGGGTGTGCCCCGCGCCCATCGATCTCCCCAAACAGGCGCGGTTCTCTGTTCTTGGTGAGGCGGCGCGCTCCCTCACGCGCCGCTAGCCATTCGGCCGATCAGCTCACTTCGATCTTCTGGCTGTCTTCGTAGGTCGAGCCGTCATCATCGTACCAGGTGAACTTGAACTCACCCGATTCCGGGACTTTCGCCTCGAATTCGATGTAGGGGTTCGTCGAGATCGCCGGCTCGAGGGTCACGTCGACGACGTTCTCACCGTTGAAGTCGCAGGTGAAGCGATTGATGATCTCGCGCGGGATGACGTTGCCGTCTTTATCCTTGCGCTGACCCGATTCCATCGGGTGCGAGATCAGGGTTTTGATGGTGATCGTGTCACCGGCCGAAGCTTTTTTCGGCACTTTTACGCGGGGTCTCACGCCTTTCATGGTCTTGTCTCCTCAGATACCGAATTTAGCCGCCGCAGCCGCCGATGGTGACCTTCACGGTCGATTTCGCCTGGACGAAGCTACCGTCAGCCATCTTGGCAACAGCGATCACGTCCTGGGTCTTCGAGAGGCGAATGCGGGTCGAAGCCATCTGCGAGCCAGCCAACGGACCGAACTTGAAGGTCACGACGTCGGGCGTCGGGTTGCCGGTCGCGAAGACCGCGATCTCGGTTGCGCCGGGCGCATCCACGGAGATCGGAACGGTGTTCCCGTTCTCGGCGATTTCCGGCGCGGTCAGGGTGACGCCGTCACCCATTGCGGCATCGGCGCCGCCGGTGAACTTGGCGATGGCGTCGGCACCGGCATCGGCCAGCGCGGGCAGCGGCAGCATGGAAGCGGCAACGCCGCCCATCGCCAGCGCCAGCGCGTCACGTCTGGTCATGGTCATGTTGTATCTTCTCCTCTCGGGTTTGTCGTTCAGAGGGTCACTCGTCCTTGAGGGTCATCAAGAAAGCGACCACATCCTCAACCTGTTGTGCATTCAAAATCGGCGGCAGATCGGCAGGCGCAGCCTTGCCGGTGTAACCATCGCCGGGGCGAATGAAGGGACCGGTTTTATACATCGCCGGCATTACCGTGCCCTCGAACGTGTGCTTGGCATCGACGACGATGCCGCGCAGCTGCGACTCGTCCCAGCGGTCACCGGCACCGTTCAGTTCCGGGCCGACATTGCCTTGGAACGACGCGTCGAGCGCCGAGACCTTATGGCAGGCCACGCAGTTGCCCAGCGACTTGGTCGCCGCGACTTCTGCGCCTTTAGCTGCATCGCCCGGCTGGCCGGTCAGCGACTCGGCCACCGCGCCCACATCGGTGAATTTGACATCCATCGGCGCGGTTTCTGCGATCGCGGCGCTGGCTGCGAAGGTGACGGCCATTGCGGCCCACGCAACGTGGCGTTTCATAGAAGTCCTCCCAAATTCTCTCCCTGACTCACTTTTAAGCGAGCGCGCTACAGTGGTGCAATGGATAAATTCAAAAAACCGCATATTTTCCAATATGTTCACTCGGATATATCGAAGCATACAGCCGTATACCCACGATTTTTTTAGCAAAATCAGAAACATTCGCGGGCGCAGCACGAATGCTGCACTGGCAAGCAAGCGATCACGACTCTGTCAGAATCGCCAAGAGAGCGCTCACTTCGCCATAACTTTCTCGGCAACGTACTTCTGAAAGTTCTGCCCGCTCTCATAGCCGTGAGTCTTCACCCACTCGAACAGAGCCATCGTCGTGCCCTTCCCGAAAGCCCCCGGCATCTGCGCGACCGCCTGCTTGTTGGCGGGCTGATCGGTGGCCTCCTCGGGGAAAAACATCATGGTCGGCGTGAACATCACGCCCCACTTCATCGCCATCTCTTTTTCGGGCAAAGCCTCGCCGTCGAAATCGGTCACTTCGACATCACCGAAGAGGTTCATCTGCACGACGTAGTAGTTGTCGGTGATGTATTGCGCGATCTCGGGGTCGGAGAAGACCTCTTCATGCATCTTCTTGCAGTAGATGCAGCCGCGCTGCTCCCAGATGACCATGAAGCGCTTGCCCTCGTCATTGGCAGTCGCAAGATCGTCCGACATGTCCTTGAACGTGTCGTGGAACCACGGTTCCTTGTGCAGCCCGTCATCGCCCATCTCGGCCGCATGGACCGGCAGGGCCAGCATCGCGGCGGTGAAAGCGGCAGTCAGAAAATGACGCATGATCGTTCTCCCTAGAAACAGACGGTCAGCCGAGACTCCCACTCGGCATGACGTCGATCAGAAACTCACCAATGTAGCGCAGCCCTCCGGTCACGATGAGAACCGCGAACAGGATCAGCATAACCCCCATCGCCTTTTCGACATAGCCGAGCTTCGCGCGGTGCTTCGCCATGAAGGCGAGGAAAGGCCGCGTGAAGAAGGCCGCGATGATGAAGGGCAAGGTCATCCCGATCCCATAGGCAAAGAGCAGCAACCCGCCCTTGGAGATATCGCCCATGCCCGACGCCACCATCAGGATCGCCGCAAGCGCGGGGCCGACACAGGGCGTCCAGCCGAAGCCGAAGGCGAGCCCCATCACATAGGCGCCGAGGAAAGTCGTGGGATCGGTCTTCGCCTCCATCCGCGCCTCGCGATAGAGGAACGGGATGCGGATCACACCGAGGAAATGCAGACCGAAGACCAGCAGGATCGCCGCGGCCACCCAGCTCAGCGGCCCCATCCATTCGCGGAAGGCAGCCCCCAGCGCAGTCGCCCCCATCCCCATCAGCACGAAGATCGTCGTCACGCCCAGCGCGAAGGCCACCGAAGACGCCACCATGCGCGCCTGCGCGCCCGGCGCGATCTTGCCGTCGCCACGCAGCTCGGACATCGACAGCCCGGCCATGTAGGACAGGTAGAACGGCACCATCGGCAGAATGCACGGCGTCAGAAAAGACAGCAGGCCAGCAAAAAACGCCCCGCCATAGGTAATATCGATCGGCACTGTTTTCCTCCCTCGTGACGCGCCCTAGCCTATATGGCCTCGGTCTCCCAACCGTCCTTGAAGGGGCCCGTCAAACACATTACGATCTTTATATGTAAAAAGGGGTCCGTCAATGTTCCGCATTGTGTGGCATACGATTTCCATGGCCGCGGCGCTGGCGGTCACGCTGAGCGCGACGGGGCTTGTCGCGCATGCCGATACCGCATCGCAAACCGCCGACACGTCGGTCGCCGCCACCTCCGAGGCCGAGACCAGCGAGGCGATAGCCGACAGCGAATTCCGGCTGTTGATGGTGGAGCAGGTCGGCTGCATCTATTGCCGGATGTGGAACAACGACCTTGCGCCGATCTATCCGAAAACGCCCGAGGGCAAGACGGCCCCTCTGCAGCGGGTCGATCTGCACAAACCCTTCCCCGATGACATCACGATTACCGGGGGCAAACCGCTTTTCACACCGACCTTCATCCTGCTGCAGGACGGGGTCGAAGTCGCCCGCATCGAAGGCTATGCGAGCGAAGATTTCTTCTGGGGCCTGCTCGATCAGGCCCTGAAAAAGAATGGCGCGACGTATCAGGCCCCATCGAACTGAGGTTTGACCTGCGCGCTTTTGTCTCGCTTTTGGCGGGTTTTTGCGCTCTCGGGCTTTGTTCCAGCGAATCGACATGCTAAAGCCTGAGTCATTCGATCAATACGGTCGCACTCTGTGCGGCTTCCAAAGAAGGACGATGCGGTGCGGCATCTGGTGCCTGACGGTCATGCCGAAAAGCTTGCCTCTGCCACGGCCGAGTCGAGATGTTCCCGCATGGATGCGGAAGAGCTACTCGATCGCGCACAAGACGCCTCCAACCTCATGAAGGCGCTCGCCCATGAGGGGCGGCTGATGATTCTGTGCCATCTGAGTTCGGGCGAGAAATCGGTGACCGAGCTGGAAAACCTGCTGGAATCGCGCCAGGCCGCGGTGAGCCAGCAATTGGCACGGCTGCGTCTCGAGGGGCTCGTCAGCGCACGCCGCGAGGGCAAGGCGATCTACTACACGCTCTCGGATCCGCGTGCGCGTCGCCTCGTCGAGACGATTTACGACATGTTCTGCGCCACCGACTGACGCCGGTGAGCCATGAGACCGGACACTGGGTGATCCGGGAGGGAGAAGGGCAATGGAACAGATTCCGATGGGTGCCTTGGCAGCCATGGTCGGGGCGATCGGCGGCATCATTCTCGGCCTCGCCGCACGCCTTGGCGATTTCTGCACCCTCGGCGCGCTGGAAAGCGCGGCCTATGGCGACGACCAGAGGCGCCTGCGCCTCTGGGGGATCGTGCTGGGGGTGGCGATCACCGGCGCCTTCGTGGCCGAGGCTCTGGGCTATGCCGACATCACCCGCAGCTTCTATCACACGATCAAATGGTCGCCGCTCGCCTCGATCGTGGGCGGGCTCGTCTTCGGCTATGGCATGGCGCTCGCCGGCAATTGCGGCTTCGGAGCGCTTGTGCGTTTCGGCGGCGGCGATCTGCGCGCGATGGTCGTGGTCGTGGTGATGGGCATCTTCGCCTTCGTGACGCTGTCCGGCCCCCTCGCCCATCTGCGCCTTCTGATCTTTGACCAGCAGGCCGCCGACACCCCGCAAGGCATCGCGCATTGGCTCTCGGCGCGGACCGGGCTTCCGCCCTTGGTCTTCGCCCTGCCCGTCGCCGCCGGCTTCCTCGCCTGGGCGCTGAGCTATCAGCCGCTGCGCGCGGACAAACGCCGCCTCGCCTGGGGCGTGGCCGCGGGTCTCGCGGTTGTCTGGTGCTTCGTCGGCACCTCCTATCTCTTCAACCAGAGCATGGGTGCGACCGGCGTCGAGGCACCGTCCTTCACCGCCCCGCTCGGGCGCACGATCCTCTATTTCATGACCTCCACGGCGGGCGGGCTCACCTTCTCCGTGGGTCTCGTCGCAGGCGTGCTGGGCGGGGCCTTCCTCGGCTCGGCCATTCGCGGCCTCTTCAAATGGGAAGCCTGCGAAGATCCGCGCGAACTGGGCCGTCAGGTCAGCGGCGCGGCCCTGATGGGGATCGGCGGCACGATCGCGGTCGGCTGCTCGATCGGCCAGGGGGTGAGCGCGATGGCCGTGCTCTCCTTCTCCGCACCGGTCACGCTGGCCTCCATCGTGATCGGCGGCCTGATCGGCCTGCGCCAGTTGATCCACGGCTTCCAGCCCGAGTAAGTCCCGGCCGCGCAAATCGGCCCATTTTCGGCTTGGCTGAAATATCCCGGGGGTGAGGCGCGGACGCGCCGAGGGGGCAGCGCCCCCTCTCCCCCGAACTCTTCCCGCACAACGCTTGCGAATCTGATCCGGGTTTCCTATATCGCCCCTCGAGAGGTTGGCGCGGGCGAGCGCCTCGCCAACCCGGTCAGGTCCGGAAGGAAGCAGCCGCAACGAGCCCCGCTTGGGTCGCTGTCCAGCCTCTCACCCTCCCCCTACAAGCTCCCTTTGCTTTGCCGCCGCGTCACCATGCCCGATTGTGCGATGACGTCGCCGCGATAAGCTTCCCGTCAAAGGGGAGGTTTTACCATGTTGCGTTTTGCTCTGGCCGCTCTGGCCATTCTGCCTGTGCCGCTCTTCGCAGGCACGCTTACCACCGTCGAAGTCGCACCGAACACCTATGCGATCGAGGGCCCCTTCGGACAGCGCGATGCCGAGAATCTTGGCAATAACGCGACCTTCGGGCTGATCGTCACGGATGAGGGCGCGGTGCTGATCGATGCGGGCGGCACCTATAAGGGGGCGGCGGCGCTCGACGAAGTGATCGGCACCCTTACCGATCAGCCGGTGAAATACGTGATCGACACCGGCGGGCAGGATCACCGCTGGCTCGGCAATGGCTATTGGAAAGAGCATGGCGCCGAGATCATCACCTCCGAGGATGCGCTCGCCGACCAGAAGGCCCGCGCCTCGCTGGAGCTGACGATGCTCGACGCGCTGGTCGGACAAGAGGCGCTCGCGGGCACCGAACCCGTCTATGCCGATACGACCTTCGACGAGAGCTACACGCTCACCCTCGGCGGGCGCGAGATCGAGATCACCCATCCCGGCCCCGCCCACACGCCCGGCGACAGCTTCGTCTGGCTGCCCGCGGAGAAGGTGATGTTCACCGGCGATATCGTCTTCGTGGGCCGCATCCTCGGCGTGCTCGACATGTCCTCCTCAATCGGCTGGGTCGAGGCCTTCGAGGCGATGGCCGCCTATGAGCCCGCGCATGTCGTTCCGGGCCACGGCCCCGCCACCGATCTCGCGACTGCGACGAAGGACACCTATGATTACCTGACCAATCTGCGCAGCCAGATGGCCGATTATATCGATGAGGGCGGCGACATCATCGGCTCGGTCAATGTCGACCAGTCCCAGTTCGAATATCTCGAGGATTTCGACACGCTCGCCAAACGCAACGCGCAGGCGGTATTCAGCCAGATGGAATGGGAATGAGCCGGGTGGACGCCGACGCCCCGGGGGCCTAGTCTGACGGCTGCCTATGACACCGGAGCTTCGATGACCGACACCCAATATCAGGTTCTCGCCCGCAAGTACCGTCCCGAGACCTTCGCCGACCTGATCGGACAGGCGCCAATGGTGCGCACGCTGAAGAACGCCTTCGCGGCCGACCGGATCGCGCAGGCTTTCATCATGACGGGGATTCGCGGCACCGGGAAAACCACCACGGCGCGGATCATCGCCAAGGGCCTCAACTGCATCGGCCCCGACGGCAATGGCACCCCCACGACCGACCCCTGCGGCGTGTGCGAACATTGTCGCGCGATCATGGAAGGCCGCCATGTCGACGTAATGGAGATGGACGCGGCCTCGCGCACCGGTGTGGGCGATATCCGCGAGATCATCGAGAGCGTGCATTACCGGGCCGCCTCGGCGCGCTACAAGGTCTACATCATCGATGAGGTTCACATGCTGTCCACGAGCGCGTTCAACGCGCTCCTAAAGACGCTCGAGGAACCGCCCGCCCATGTGAAGTTCATCTTCGCGACCACCGAGATCCGCAAGGTGCCCGTCACCGTGCTCTCGCGCTGCCAGCGCTTCGACCTGCGCCGGATCGAGCCCGAGGAGATGATCGCGCTGCTGCGCCGGATCGCCGATGCGGAAGGCGCCGAGATCGCCGATGACGCGCTCGCGCTGATCACCCGCGCCGCCGAAGGCTCCGCCCGGGATGCGACCTCGCTGCTCGATCAGGCGATCGCACATGGCGCAGGCGAGACCACCGCTGAACAGGTCCGCGCGATGCTGGGTCTGGCCGACCGCGCCCGCGTCCTCGATCTCTTCGACATGATCCTGCACGGTCAGGCCGCCGAGGCTTTGACCGAACTTGCCGCACAATATGCCGATGGCGCCGATCCGATGGCGATCATGCGCGATCTGGCCGAGATCACCCATTGGGTTTCGGTCATCAAGGTCACGCCCGAAGCCGCCGAAGACCCGACCGTTCCGCCCGAGGAACGCAATCGCGGTCAGGAAATGGCGGCTGCGCTGCCGATGCGGGTGCTCTCGCGGCTCTGGCAGATGCTGCTGAAAGCGCTCGAAGAAGTCGCGAGCGCGCCCAATGCGATGATGGCGACCGAAATGGCCGTGATCCGCATGACCCATGTGGCGGACCTGCCCGACCCGGAAACGCTGATCAAGAAGATCCAGCAGGGCAGCACGAACACGCAAGCCGCAGGCCGGGGCCCCGCGCCCTCGACCGGGCCGGTCCACGGCGCCACGCTGCGCGCCCGCCGCGCAGGTGGCGGCGCGGTCGCCGCCGCGGCCCCTGCCCCGCAGCACGATCCGATGGCCGACGCGCTGGCCCGTTTCGCAAGCTTCGACGACGTGGTCGACCTGATCGCCCGGATGCGCGACATGACCCTGCTGCTGGAGGTCGAGAGCAATCTGCGCCTCGTGAATTACCGCCCCGGCCGGATCGAGTTCGAACCGACCCCGCAGGCCTCGCGCGATCTCGCGGCGACGCTCTCGGCACGGCTGCAAGGCTGGACCGGCGCGCGCTGGGGCGTCTCGGTCGTCTCCGAAGGCGGCGCGCCCACGATTGCCGAGGTGAAGGCCGAGGAAATGGCGAAGGCCGAAGCCGAGGCGATGAAGAACCCGCTGGTGGCGGAGATCTTCGCCCGCTTCCCCGGCGCGAAGATCGAGATCCTGCCCGAGGAAGATACCGCCGCGATCGAGGCCGAGGCCTTGGCCGAGGTCGAAGACGAATGGGATCCCTTCGAGGAGGGCTGAGCCATGCCAAGGGCGGCCCCGCGCAATCGCACGCGCCGCCCTGCCGCGCCGTTTTCCCGCCTTGTCCCTTGTCCCTTCGCGCAGCGATGCGTATCTCTCACTCAAGCCAAACGTGACGGAGAAAGCGATGTTCAAGGGATTGGGCGCCATGGGCGACATGGCCAAGATGATGAAGGCCGCCAAGGAAATGCAGGAGAAGATGGGCGAGCTCCAGGAAGAGCTCAAATCCATCGTCGTCACCGGCGAGGCCGGGGCCGGTCTCGTGCAGGCCCGCGCCACCGCGAAGGGCGAATTGACCGGGCTCTCCATCGATCCCTCGATCCTGCAGGCCTCCGAGAAGGAAGTCGTCGAAGACCTGATCCTCGCCGCGATCAAGGACACGCAGGAAAAGGCCAAGTTCCGCGAACAGGAAGAGCAGAAACGCCTCCTGCGCGAATTGGGCCTGCCCGAGAACATGGACCTGCCGGTCTGATCCGATGAGCGGCGCGCGCGACGAGATAGAGGCGCTGATCGCCCTGATGGCGCGGCTGCCGGGGCTTGGTCCCCGCTCCGCCCGGCGCGCGGTGCTGCATCTGATCTCGAAACGCGCGCAGCTGATGGGCCCCTTGGCCGAGGCGATGGCGCAAGTGGCCCGCACCGCGCGCGAATGTGAGCGCTGCGGCAATATCTCCACCGCGCCGATCTGCGACATCTGCGAAGACCCCAAACGCGCCACTGGCGAGATTTGCGTGATCGAGGATGTGGCCGACCTCTGGGCGATGGAGCGCGGTCACGCCTTCAAGGGCCGCTACCACGTCCTTGGCGGCACGCTGTCTGCGCTCGATGCGATCGGCCCCGAAGACCTCCGCATCCCCGACCTGCTCGAACGCGCCACCGAGGAAGGCATCACCGAGGTGATCCTCGCCCTCAACGCCACCGTCGAGGGCCAGACCACCGCGCATTACATCGCCGAGGCGCTCGAAGGGCGCGGCATCGCAGTGACCAGCCTCGCGCAGGGCGTGCCGATCGGGGGCGAGCTGGATTATCTCGATGACGGCACGATCCAGGCGGCGCTGCGCGCGCGCAAAAGTTTCTGATGGGCACCCGGCCCGAGACGGAGGCGCTGCTGCGCGACTGTCTCGGCGACCGGATCGCGACCCGGCCGATGTTCGGCGAATACGCGGTCTATATGGGCGGCAAGACGGTGGCTCTTCTGTGCGACGACACGCTGTTCGTGCGCCAATTGCCCGAGGCCACGCGCTACCTTGGCGACAGCGGCCACGCGCCCGTCGCAGGCAAACCCTATCCGCGCGCCAAGGATCACTGGCAGATCGACCCGGACCTCTGGGAAGACACGGAGTGGCTCGTGGGTCTTCTGAGCGTGATCGAGGCCGCCCTGCCCGCCCCCAAACCGAAACGCAAACCCAAACCGAAAGCCTAGTTCCCGCCCCCTTTCGGCTTGGCAAAAATATCCCCGCCGGAGGCATCCGACCTGTGCCGCCCCGATCACCTTCCGGCAAGGGAGCGCCATCGGCGGGTTTGTCGCCATTGAACCCGCCCGCGCCCGCCGTTATCAGTTCTTCAAATCCCCAAACGAGAATTGCGAGCGTCGCCCCGATGATCCGCCTCTACCATGTCGCCCTCTCCCCGTTCTGCCGCAAGGTCCGCCTCACGCTGGCCGAGAAGAAACTCGAGGTCGAACTCGTCGAGGAACGCTACTGGGAACAGCAGCCCGATTTCCTGCGCCGCAACCCGGCAGGCAAGGTCCCGGTTCTCAAGATGGACGGCATGATGATGGCCGAGAGCCAGGCGATCTGCGAATATATCGACGAGACCCATACCGACGCGCCGCTGATGCCGCGCGATCCCGCCGCACGCTACGAGGTGCGCCGCCTGTGTGCGTGGTTCGACGACAAGTTCAATTCCGAAGTCACCGCGCGGATCATGGGCGAGCGCGTCTGGAAGAAGGTCCGCAAGGAAGGCTACCCGGACAGCAAGACGGTGAAGGCGGGCCTTACGGCGATCAAGTATCACCTCGATTACATGGGCTGGTTGCTGGAACAGCGGCGCTGGCTTGCAGGCGACGTGATGACGCTTGCGGATTTCTCGGCGGCCGCGCATCTGAGCTGCCTTGATTACATCTCCGACGTCGACTGGAACCGGCAGGAAGCCGTGAAGGACTGGTATGCGAAGATCAAGTCGCGCCCTGCCTTCCGCTCGCTTCTGGCCGATCAGCTGCCCGGCATGCCGCCCGCGTCGCAATATGCGGAGCTGGATTTCTAAGCGCCGCGCGCGTCCTACCCAACATCGCCATACTTTCACTGCGCCGTCCGACCATCTCGGGCGGCGCAGTCATTTTGCACGGCACGGTGCTGGCTCACGCAAAGGTGCGCGCCTCACGAAATTCAAACAATTGATTTAATCACTCGCTTCGCTACCTCAGGGACAGGCCCAAGCCGATCCAGAGCTTGGCCCGGACTGCAAAGCGAGGACTGCCATGCCCCACCCTGTGCTGATCGTGGGGGCCGGCCCGACCGGTCTCACCGCCGCTTACGAACTGGCCCGCCAGGGCGTGCCCGTCCGTCTGATCGAGAAATCCGCAAGCCCCGCCACCACCTCGCGCGCGATCGCGGTTCAGGCCCGCACGCTGGAGATGCTGGCGCAGCGCGGTCTGGCGGACACCCTTGTGGCGCGCGGCGTGCAGACCCGGATCGCACAGTTCTATGGTGAGGGCGCCCCGCTCTTCCGGCTCGACTTCGCCCATCTCGAGAGCCGCTTCCCCTATATCCTCTTCGTCTCACAGGTCGAAACCGAGACCGTGCTGCGCGAGGCCTGCGCGGCCCTTGGCGTCGAGACGGAGTGGAACACCGAACTCGTCGCGATCGCCCGCGAGGGCCATGATGCGCAGGCGGGCCCCATAGCGGTGCTGCGCGGCCCCGGCGGCACGCTCGAAGAGCTGCGCCCCGATTGGGTGATCGCCAGCGGCGGGGCGCATAGCCTGATCCGCCGCACGCTCAATCTGCCCTTCGAGGGAAAATCCGTGGGTCAGGGTTTCGTACTCGGCGACCAGATGGTCAGCGGCGCGATGGCCCCCGAGGAACTGCATATCTTTTCCTCCGGCGAGGGCTTTCTGGGCATGTTCCCCTTAGGTGGCAGACGTTTCCGTCTGATCGCCTCGGATGTTGCGGACAGCGAACAGCCCGACCTTGAAACGCTGCAGCAGGTCTTCGACGCCCGCGCCCATCTGCCTGCGACGCTGCATGACCTGACGTGGTCTTCGCGCTTCGCGATCAACAGCCGGATGGTCGGGACGCTGCGCGTGGGGCGCTTCCTGCTGGGCGGCGATGCCGCGCATATCCACTCGCCCGCAGGTGGTCAGGGAATGAACACCGGCATGCAAGACATGATGAACCTCGGCTGGAAACTCGCGCGGGTGATCGAGGGCACGGCACCCGAAAACCTGCTCGACAGCTACGAGGCCGAGCGCCTGCCGGTGATACGCGACCTGTTGCACGGGACCGAGGCGCTGACCGCCAATATGGCTTCGACCTCGCCGGTGCGCCGGATGCTGATCGACCATATCAGCCCCTATCTCGGCAGCCGCGACCTCGTGCAGGAGAAAGTCGCGGCCCGGATGGGCCAGATCGCGATCGGCTATGAGGGCGGGCCGCTCGCCGACGGCCCGCATGCGCGCGGCACCATCGCACCGGGTGCGCGGCTTCCCGACCCGCTCTTGGAGGTGGCGCGCGATGGGGCATGTCATCCGGCCCGCGCGCAGGATCTGGTCGATCCGTCGGGCTTCGTCCTGCTCTGCGCGGGGGATGGCCCCGCCCCGGAAAGCCCTTTTGCCAAAAGCCTGAAACTGCGCCCTGCGCCCGATCACGCGGAGGAATTCACGCAAGTCTTCGGCCGCGACGGCGCGGCGGTGCTGGTGCGGCCCGACGGATATGTCGCGCTGAGCGCGCCGCTTGCCGACGCAGCCCGCGCGGTGGCGGCTTACGCGGAGGCGCATTTCGCCACCTGACGCGTGCTGCCCCGCCCCTTGTCTTGCCCGCCCGGCTTCGAAAGGATACGGCGAGGGTGCGATCGGGCCGCATTCGTCACGCGCCGAGGGGGCTCTGCCCCCGCCGGCCTGCGGCGCGGCCCCCCGGGATATTTGGACCAAGGCGAAGCCATGAGTGCGGAGTTGAAAGCGCGGTTGATCGAGACGGCCCTTGCCGAGGGTTTCTCGAAGGCGCGCATCACCACGCCCGACGCGATCCCGCAGGCCGCCGAGCGGCTGGCCGCCTTCGTGGGCGCGGGCATGCATGGCCAGATGGGCTGGATGGAAGAGCGCATGGGCTGGCGCGGCGATCCCACGGCGCTGTGGTCCGAGGCACGCTCGGTGGTGATGCTGGCCGAGACCTACACGCCCGAATACGACCCGCTGGACCTGCTCAAGGCGCGCGATCACGGGGTGATCTCGGCCTATGCGCAGGGCAAGGACTACCATGATCTGGTGAAGAAGCGGCTCAAGCGCGTCGGGCGCTGGTTGCTCGATCAGGCGCCCGAAGGCGAGCAGATCAAGGTCTTCGTCGATACCGCTCCGGTGATGGAAAAGCCCTTGGGCGAGGCCTCGGGGCTGGGCTGGCAGGGCAAGCACACGAACCTTCTGGCGCGCGATCTGGGCAGCTGGTTCTTCCTCGGCGCGATCTTCACCACGGTGGAGCTGCCGCCCGACGCGCCGGAGATCAGCCATTGCGGGTCTTGCACGGCCTGCCTAGACATCTGCCCGACCGAGGCCTTTCCCGCGCCCTACCAACTCGATGCGCGGCGCTGCATTTCTTATCTCACGATCGAGCATAAGGGGCCGATCGACGAGGAGCTGCGCGCCAATATGGGCAACCGGATCTATGGCTGCGACGATTGTCTGGCCGTTTGCCCATGGAACAAGTTCGCCGCCGAGGCGCGTGAGGCGCGCTATCACGGCGGCGTCGGCGCGCCGCCTCTGGCGGAATTGGCCGCACTCGACGATGCCGGATTCCGGGCGCGGTTCTCGGGCTCGCCGATCAAGCGGATCGGCCGCGACCGCTTCCTGCGCAATGTGCTCTATGCGATTGGAAACTCTGGCGATCCGGGTTTGGCCGAGGCTGCGCGCCCGCATCTGGACGATCCCGATCCAGTGGTGGCCGAGGCCGCGCAATGGGCGCTCTCACGGCTGGAGCAAGCAGCGTGACGAAACCGATTGCCGCGCCCCGCTCACGGCCTATCTGATCGCGGTCATGACACCCGTTACCACCCAGACCCCTCGCCCGCTCCTTGGAATCGCGCTGAAGCTCGGCACGGTCACGGGCTTCGTCATCATGCAGGCGCTGATCAAATCGGTCTCCGACCGGGTGCCGCCGGGCGAGGCGGTGTTCTTCCGGTCTTTCTTCGGCATCGTGCCGATCCTGCTCTGGTTGCTGTGGCGCGGTGAATTGCAGGGCGGGTTGCGGGTCGAAAAACCGATCAACCACGTCATGCGCGGCGTCGTGGGAACCACCGCGATGGCGCTGAGTTTTGCCGCCCTCGCCTTCCTGCCGCTGCCCGAGGCGACCGCTCTGGGCTATGCGGCCCCTCTGCTGACGGTCGTCTTCGCGGCACTTCTGCTGGGCGAGACGGTCCGGATCTTCCGCTTCTCGGCGGTCGGGCTGGGCATGGTGGGCGTTCTGATCGTGCTTTGGCCCCGGTTGGGCGGCAGCGGGCCCGAAGGTGGGACGGAAGCGCTTGGCGCGGGGCTCGCGCTGGCGGGCGCCACCTGCGCGGCGCTGGCGCAGATCCAGATTCGCCGCATGGTCGGGTCGGAGCGCACCTCGGCGATCGTCTTCTGGTTCTCCTGCACCGCCTCGGTGCTCTCGCTGGCCTCCCTGCCCTTTGGCTGGGTCGTGCCGACCGCGTGGGAGGCGACGCTTCTGATCCTCGCAGGGCTGATCGGCGGCACCGGGCAGATCATGCTGACCTCGGCCTATCGCTTCGCCGATGCCTCGCTGGTGGCGCCGTTCGATTACGCCTCGATGTTGCTCGCGTTGGTGATCGGCTACACCATCTTCTCGGAAGTGCCGACCCATGCGACCCTCGCCGGGGCTGCGCTCATCATCGCGGCGGGTATCGCGATCATCCTGCGCGAGCATTGGCTGGGGCTGGAGCGCAAGCGCGCGCGCAAGGCCGCGACACCGCAAGGTTGAGCGCCGATCCGCCTGCGACAATAAACCTGCCTGCCCCTGCGTCACGACTCGGTCGAATCGTGCTATAGTTCCGCTATCAGAGGCGATGACGAGAGGAGGAAGATATGTCCCGTCACATCATCGACCGCGCCGAACTCAAGGCAGAGGGGCCGCGCGTGAAGCGGTTTCTCGAATTGCAACGGCGCGAAGGCATCCACCCGGTGATCAAGGAGCTCAGCAAACGCGGGCGGCCCGACCACGGCGCGCGGATGAAACAGTTCCTGCGGATCGAGCGGGCCGAAGCCACCTGACCATCTGACTTACGCTTGAGAGCTATTAAAACGCGAAAGGGCGTGCCGGGGGGCACGCCCTTCTGTTTTCTCGACCGAAGCGCGGATCAGGCGCGCACGAGTTTCTCGTAGGTCTCGGCGATGTCGCGGGTCAGCGCGCCGACCTCGAAGTTGAAGTCGCGGATCTGGCTGACCGGGGTCACCTCGGCGGCGGTGCCGGTGAGCCAGCACTGTTCGAACTCGGCCAGTTCGGTCGGCTCGATCAGGCGCTCGTGGACGGTGATGCCCTTTTCCTTCAGCAGGCCGATCACGGTCTGACGGGTGATCCCGTTGAGGAACACGTCTGCCTTGGGCGTGTGAACCTCACCGTCTTTCACGAAGAAGATGTTCGCGCCGGTCGCCTCGGCCACGTAGCCGCGCCAGTCCATGAACAGCGCGTCCGAATAGCCGCGATCTTCGGCGGCGTGCTTCGACATGGTGCAGATCATGTAGAGACCGGCGGCCTTGGCTTCAGCGGGAATGGTGCGCGGATCGGGACGACGCCATTTCGCGATGTCGAGCTTGGCGCCCTGCATCTTCGCATCGCCGTAGTAGTTGCCCCATTCCCAGCCAGCGACGGCCAGACGCACGGGGTTCTTGCGCGCCGAGACGCCCATATCCTCGCCCGCGCCACGCCAGGCCACCGCGCGCACATAGGCGTCGGTCCAGCCATTGGCTTTCAGCATGTCGTATTTGGCCTTTTCGATCTCCTCGACCGAATAGGGGATTTCCATGTCGAGCAGTTGCGCCGATCTGCGCAGGCGGGCGGAATGCTCTTCGCCTTTGAAAATCTTGCCGTTGTAACAACGCTCGCCTTCGAAGACGGAGGACGCGTAATGCAGCGCGTGAGTCAGGATGTGGACATTGGCGTCGCGCCACTCCACAAGCTGTCCATCCATCCAGATCTTGCCGTCACGATCGTCATACGAGCCCGACATCTTACTCTCCTTGCAGTCACGCCATTTTACGAATATTGCGCAACTTGCGTCCGAAGTGGACACTTTGTTGCGTCAAAACTGCTCTGCGGTAGCAGTTGAGTCTTGGATAGTCAACAAGGCTGACATAAAGTCACGCAAAAGAGAGGGACGATATGGCAGATAGCGGAAGCCCCGGGGGCGAGACACTTCTTTTCCTGACGGACGAGCAATTGCGCAAAGGCATCGAGGCGATGTTCTTCGCCTATCGCGCCTTTACCGCCGATCCTGACCGCCTGCTCGAAGAATACGGGTATGGGCGGGCGCATCACCGCGCGCTGCATTTCATCAACCGCCAGCCGGGGCTTACTGTGACGACGCTGCTCGCGGTTCTGGGCGTGACCAAGCAATCGCTCAACCGGGTGCTGCGCACGCTGATCGAGGACGGGTTGGTGGAAAGCCGCGTCGGCACCCGCGACAAGCGCGAGCGGCGGTTGCATCTGACCGCCGAGGGCGAGACGCTGGAACGCGCGCTGTCCGAGGCGCAGCGCGGGCGGATGCGCTCTGCCTATCGCGCGGCGGGACCGCAAGCGGTGGCGGGCTTCCGGCAGGTGCTGGAGGCGATGATGGGCCCCGACTTGCACAAGCTCTATCAAATGATGAAAGACGATTGATGCCCTACTCGGCCGACCCTCATCTCCTCATCGTCGACGATGACGAGCGCATCCGGACGCTGCTGAAGAGCTTTCTGCAGCGCAACGGTTTTCTCGTCACTGCCGCGCGCGACGCGGCCCATGCGCGGTCGCTGCTGTCGGGGCTGGAATTCAGCCTGATCGTGATGGATGTGATGATGCCGGGCGAGGACGGGCTGTCGCTGACCCGCGATCTGCGCGCCAGATCGATCGCCACGCCGATCCTGCTGCTGACGGCGCGCGGCGAAACACGCGAGCGGATTGAGGGGCTGGAAGCGGGCGCCGACGACTATCTCGCGAAACCGTTCGAGCCGAAGGAACTGCTGCTGCGGATCAACGCGATCCTGCGCCGGGTGCCGCAGGAGACCGAGAGCGGTCCGAAATACCTCTCGCTGGGGCCCCTGAAATACGATCAGGAGCGGGGCGAGCTGTGGGATGGCGATGCGCTGGTGAAGCTGACCGCAACCGAGGTGCAGCTGATGCGTATCTTCGCGACTCATGCGGGCGACGTGGTCAGCCGCACGGAACTGATCGAGGAGCTGGGCCGCGAGCGCGGCAGTGGCGAGGAAGGCGGCGGCGATCGGGCGGTCGATGTTCAGATCACGCGCCTGCGCCGAAAGATCGAGCGCGACCCCCGCGAGCCGCGTTATCTGCAGACGGTGCGCGGTCTGGGCTACCTGCTCGCGCCCGACTGAATGGAAGGACGGCGGATACTACATGTTGAGGGGCCACCATACGGGGTGCGATAGGCGCCGCGTGGGGCCCGCTCATCTTCAAAAATGCGAATTTGTTATATGTTTTTAAGGCCACGAATCGCTTTTCCCCAATAGGGAGCAGTATTTGTGCGTCGAGCTTCTCGCGCGGCCCCCTTCGCCGATGCGCATGGCCATTGACCTTGGGTGATCTGTTGCAAGAGCGACATTTAACTGCCCCTCAACACAAATTCAGGCGAATGTGTTCTGGACTGACAAATTCGTGATTGGTATGAGAGCGGCCATGTTTGGCGGCACCTCGCGACGTGCCCCGGCACGTCACTATCGGCCCCCTCGCGGGCCCGGGAAGGAGAGACAACGTGTCCCACGCAGATAATAACGCAGGCACCCGGAGGGATTTCCTCTACTACGCCACCGCCGGCACCGGCGCGGTGGTGACCGGCGCAGCCGTCTGGCCGCTGGTGAACCAGATGAATGCCTCGGCCGACGTCAAGGCGCTCTCGTCGATCTATGTCGACATCTCGGGCGTCGAGACCGGCACGCAGCTCACAGTGAAATGGCGCGGCAAGCCGGTCTTCATCCGCCGCCGCACCGAGGAAGAGATCGAACTGGGGCGTGAAGTGCCGCTCTCCGATCTGGTCGACACCTCCGCCGAGAACGCGAACAAGCCGGGCGCCGAAGCGACCGACGAGAACCGCACCCTCGACGAGGCGGGCGAATGGCTGGTGATGATCGGCGTGTGCACCCACTTGGGCTGCGTGCCGATCGGCAACGGCTCCGGGGACTACCACGGCTGGTTCTGCCCCTGCCACGGGTCGCATTACGACACCGCCGGCCGGATCCGCAAAGGCCCCGCTCCGCGCAATCTCGATATCCCGGTGGCCCAGTTCACCGATGAAACCACCATCAAGCTGGGCTGAGGAGGCATTTAAATGTCGGGCATTCCCCACGACCATTACGAGCCCAAGACGGGCTTCGAGAAATGGACGCATAAGCGTCTTCCGATCATCGGGCTGATCTACGACACGATCATGATCCCCACCCCCAAGAACCTGAACTGGTGGTGGATCTGGGGCATCGTGCTGGCCTTCTGCCTCGTGCTGCAGATCGTCACCGGCATCGTTCTGGTGATGCATTACACCCCGCATGTCGATCTGGCCTTCGCCTCGGTCGAGCACATCATGCGCGACGTGAATGGCGGCTACATGCTGCGCTACATCCACGCGAACGGCGCCTCGCTGTTCTTCCTCGCCGTCTATATCCACATCTTCCGCGGCCTCTATTACGGCTCCTACAAGGCGCCCCGCGAGATCACCTGGATCATCGGCATGATTATCTACCTGTGCATGATGGGCACGGCGTTCATGGGCTACGTTCTGCCCTGGGGTCAGATGTCCTTCTGGGGCGCGACCGTGATCACCGGCCTGTTCGGCGCGATCCCGGGCATCGGCGAGTCGATCCAGGCCTGGCTGCTGGGCGGCCCGGCGGTGGACAACGCGACGCTGAACCGCTTCTTCTCGCTGCACTACCTGCTGCCCTTCGTGATCGCGGCGCTCGTCGTCGTTCACATCTGGGCCTTCCACACCACGGGTAACAACAACCCGACCGGCGTTCCGGTCCGCACCGGCTCGAAAGCGGAAGCCGAGAAGGACACTCTGCCCTTCTGGCCCTATTTCGTGATCAAGGACCTCTTCGCGCTCGCCGTGATCCTGCTGGTCTTCGCCGCGGTTGTGGGCTTCATGCCGAACTATCTCGGCCACCCCGACAACTACATCGAGGCGAACCCGCTGGCGACGCCCGCACACATCGTGCCGGAATGGTACTTCCTGCCGTTCTACGCGATCCTGCGCGCCTTCACCTCGGACGTCTGGGCCGTGATGTTCGTCAACTGGATCACCTTCGGCATCGTCGACGCGAAGTTCTTCGGCGTGCTCGCGATGTTCGGCGCGATCCTCGTGATGGCGCTGGCCCCGTGGCTCGACACCTCGAAAGTGCGCTCGGGCGCCTACCGCCCGATGTTCAAATGGTGGTTCTGGCTGCTGGCGATCGACTTCATGGTGCTGATGTGGGTGGGCGCGATGCCGACCGACGGGATCTACCCCTACATCTCGCTGATCGGCGCGACCTACTGGTTCGTCTATTTCCTCGTGATCCTGCCGCTGCTTGGCCTGATCGAGAAGCCGCAACCGATGCCGGCGACGATCGAGGAAGACTTCAACCACCACTACGACATCAAATCGGCTGAATGAGTAAGGAAGAGGGACACCAAATGAAACATCTTCTGATCTCTGCCCTGTCGGCGCTGGTGATCGGGGCAAGCGCCCTGGCCTACCCGGCGATGGCGGCCGAAAGCGGCGAAAGCCATGTCGAGGATATCGACTTCTCCTTCGAGGGCCCCTTCGGGACCTTCGACCAACAGCAGCTGCGCCGCGGCTTCCAGGTCTACCGGGAGGTCTGCTCGGCCTGCCACGGCCTGCGCTATGTCGCCTTCCGCACGCTCGCTGATCAGGGCGGCCCGATGATGGACCCGGCCTGGGTGCGCGCCTATGCTGCCGAGTTCACCGTAATGGACAAGGAAACCGGCGAAGAGCGCCCCGGCAAGGAGACCGACCACTTCCCGTTCATCTCCGGCATGGGCATGGGTCCGGATCTGTCGCTGATGGCGAAAGCGCGTGCAGGCTTCCACGGCCCCTACGGTCTCGGCATCAACCAGTTCTTCCGCGGCATCGGCGGCCCCGAGTATATCTACTCGGTCCTGACCGGCTACACCGGCGAAGAGAAGGAAGAGGCGGGCTCGTATTTCTACGGCAACCACACCTTCCCGGGTGGTTGGATCGCCATGCCTCCGCCGCTCTCGGAAGACCTCATCGAATATGAGGACGGCACGCCCGCCACCGTCGAACAGATGGCTCAGGACGTTGCTGCCTACCTGATGTGGACGGCCGAGCCGAAGCTGGAATCGCGCAAGCGCTGGGGCTTCGTCGCGGTACTGATGCTGGCGGTGCTGAGCACGCTCCTGTACCTGACCAACAAGAAGCTCTGGGCGCCCCATAAGGGCAAGAAGTTCGACCTGTAAGCCCGGGCTCGACCTGCTAGACTGATGAACGCCCCCTCGTACGCGAGGGGGCGTTTTCCGTTCTCTGGAGATGCCCGATGTCCACCCCGCCCCCCGGCTTCGCGCCCCTGCCCGACCCGCCCTATTACGCGGTGATCTTCGCCTCTCTGCCCGGGGCGAGCGATGAGGGCTATGGCGCGATGGCCGAACAGATGGCCGCGCTCGCCGCAGAGCAGCCCGGCTATATCGGGATGGAAAGCGCACGCGACGCGACGGGCTTCGGCCTCACCGTCAGCTACTGGGCCGACGAGGCGGCGCTGATCGCGTGGAAAGCGGTGGCAAAGCACCAGCTCGCGCAGCAACTCGGCAAGGATCGCTGGTATCGCCATTACGCGTTGCGTGTCGCCAAGGTCGAGCGCCAGTATGACGGGCCGGAGGGCCGCTGAAATTCTCCCTCTACTGACGCGGCGCAAAGCGCCCGCGCTCTTGGATGTCGCGGGCAAGCGGGCTATCTGGGAAGGGACAACAGGAGTAACAATGCCCGACATTTCCGAGCTGCCCCATATCAGCCCCGCCTCCCGCGCCCCGCGCCTGTGCGTGCTGATTGACGCCGATAACGTCCCCGCCGGATATGCCGAAGCGATCTTCGAAGAGATCGCCTCGCTGGGCGAAGCCTCGGTGCGCCGCATCTACGGCGACTGGTCGGCGCAGCGCCTCGCGGGCTGGGCCAAGCGCGTGGCCGAACTGGGCCTCGTCGCGGATCAGCAATTCGCCAATACGAAGGGCAAGAACGCCTCCGATATCGGCCTCGTCATCGCGGCGATGGATTTCCTGCATTCGGATCTGTTCGACGGCTTCGTGCTGGTCTCCTCGGACAGCGACTTCACCCGCCTCGCCGCCCGCATCCGCGAACAGGGACTGGACGTCTACGGCATCGGCGAACAGAAGACGCCTGAGGCCTTCCGCAAGGCCTGCAAACGCTTCATCTATGTCGAGAACCTCGGCAATGGCGACAGCACAACCGACACAACCGCCAAGCCGACGTCTGACAAGACCAGCAGCACCAGCGCCCCGAAATCCTCGGGCGGCAAGCAGGAGCCGAAAGCCGCGATCCCGATCATCGTCAACGCGATGAAAGCGATCGGTTTGGAAGAGGAATGGTATTCGCTGGGCCAGCTCGGCCAGTTCATCACGCAGGCCAACCCGGATTTCGACACCCGCACCTATGGCAGCGCGAAGCTCTCGGACCTGTTGATCAAGACGGGCCGCTTCCAGTTGCAGCGCGGTGAAGGCAATCAGTGGATGGTGCGCGATCTGGCCTGATCAGGCCTTCGCCCCGTAGCGCGCAAGGAACATCGCGACCGCACCCCGGATCACGCGCTCTTTCTGCTCGCCGGTGAAGCTGTCGCAAATCCCGAACAGAAGCTTCGGGTGCAGTTCCGACTTGCACAGCTCGATGAAGAGGTAGGCGGCAAGGTCGATATCGTCGATCACCAGCTCGCCCCGATCGGCAGCACAGCGCAGGTACTCCATCAGCAGCTCATGCACCAACTCCGGCCCCGCCGCGTAAAAGGCGCGGCCCAGTTCGGGAAACCGCTCGGATTCGGCGACGCAGAGCCGGTAGAGCCCCTGGTTCAGCTTGCAGCTCATCGAGTCGACGATCTGCGCAGCGGCGAGCGACAGAACCACCTCGGGGGCTGCGCCGAAATCGATCGTAGCGACGGCGCTGTCGGTCTGCTCTTTCAGTTGCGAGCGCACGACCTCGACGAACATCAGCCGCTTGTCGGGGAAATAGCTGTAAAGCGTGGCTTTCGACACGCCCGCTTCCTTGGCGATGTCATCGACCGAGGCCCCGTCGAACCCGTCGCGCAGAAAGATCGTCCGCGCCCCTTCGAGCACCTGATCGAACTTGCGCCCGCGATTGATCTGATCTGCCTGTGACATCTGCCCTCCGGTTCCGGGAAACGCCCCCGGGGCTCGCAGAATAAACCGGGCGGTTCACATCCCGCAAGGTCGCGCACGCCACGTCATAGCACTCTGCATCGGCGCCCGGCAGACCGCTGCCTATCTTCGGCTTGGCGAAAATATCCCGGGGGGCTCCGCAGGAGCGGGGGCAGAGCCCCCTCTTGCCTCGATAATGTCGCCCTTCGGCGACGGGGCAGCGCCCCCTCAGCCGATCGTCCCGCGCACTCCGCCGGTCTGCGCCCGGTCCATCAGGAACTGATCGAGGATCACGCAGGCCATCATCGCCTCGGCCACCGGCACCGCGCGGATACCGACGCAAGGATCGTGGCGGCCCTTGGTGATCACCTCAACCTCTTCGCCCGCGACATTAACCGAGCGGCGCGGCGTCAGGATCGACGAGGTCGGCTTCACCGCAAAGCGCACCGTGATCGGCTGGCCGGTGGTGATCCCGCCAAGGATGCCGCCTGCGTGGTTCGACAGATATTCGACGCCCTCGGGGCCCATCACCATCTCGTCGGCATTCTCGACGCCGGTCAGTGCCGCTGCAGCCATACCTTCTCCGATTTCCACGCCTTTCACAGCGTTGATCGACATCATCGCAGCGGCCAGTTCGGTATCCATCTTGGCGTAGATCGGCGCGCCCAGACCTGCCGGGCAGCCCTCTGCCACCACTTCGATCGCGGCCCCGACCGAGTTCTGACCCTTGCGGATCGCGGCGAGGTAATCGGCCCATTCATCCGCTGCCTCGCCATCGGGCAGGAAGAACGGGTTTTGCAGGATTGCATCGCGGTCGAACTTCGCGCGGTCCAGATGTTTCGCGCCCATCTGCACCATGTAGCCATAGATCTGAAGATCGGGGACCAACTGGCGCAGCGCGGCCTGCGCGACGCCCCCTGCGGCCACACGCGCCGCCGTCTCGCGCGCGCTGGAGCGCCCACCGCCGCGATAATCGCGGACACCGTATTTCTGGTGGTAGGTGATATCGGCATGACCGGGGCGGAACTGCCGCGCGATCTCGCCGTAATCCTTCGAGCGCTGATCGGTATTCTCGATCATCAACTGGATCGTCGTGCCGGTCGTGCGGCCCTCGAACACACCCGAGAGGATGCGCACAGCGTCGGGCTCCTTGCGCTGGGTCGTTTCCTTCGACTGGCCCGGACGGCGACGGTCGAGGAATTGCTGGATGAACGCCTCGTCGATCTCGATGCCGGGCGGGCAGCCATCCACCGTCGCGCCAAGCGCAGGCCCGTGGCTTTCGCCCCAGGTGGTGACGCGGAACTGATGACCGAAAGTATTGAACGACATGGGACGCGCGCCTCGCAGGTTTCCTTCGGCGCTGGCTTAGCAAGTCAGGGGCTGCGAGGCAACGCGCATGGCATTGGGCGCGGCAGCTTAGAAAGACCTTGGTTGCGCGCGGGACGCGCTCACTCGACCGCGCGGATCAGCTTGCGCTCGAGCACCCGCAGCACCTGGCGCAGATCGTGACCGCGCCGCAGCACCTGCCCCTGCTGGCCGATCACCGCATATTGCCCCTGTTTCGAGCGTAGCGCGGGCCGTTTCTCGATCCGGTAGATCGGCACTTCGGCGGCGCGGCGAAAAATCGAGAAGACCGCGACGTCGCGTAGAAAACTCATCCCGTAATCGCGCCACTCACCGGCCGCGACCGCGCGCCCGTAAAGCGACAGGATCACGCCAAGCTCGGAGCGATCGAACGCGATCTGCTCCGGCACGCCGGAAGGGTTCGGATAGGGGGAAGGCGTTTGGACCGTCATTTACAAAGGGTACATCGCGCGTGGCGCAAATCAAGCCCACCCGCGCTAAGGTTGCATACGCCTTTGCCGCGCCGGAATAAGACCGCGAAAATGCCTGATTTCCTGCGCCTTCCTGCCGGGTTTCCAAGCCACCTTCAATTCAGCGGAAAACGCTAAAAGCCCGACGGTGCGGTAAACAGCCCCCACCCAGTTCGTATCGTCGGGCGCTTTTCTTCCTGCAGAAAAGCCCCGTGTCCTGGTCAGACACGGGGCTTTTCCTTTTCCCGATCCGTCGCACTCTCTGCCCTAGTAGCAGCGCACCGCCGCGATCGTGCCGCTCCCGTCGATCTCGAAATTCACGCGATCCGGGGCGTAATCCATCGTCACCGCATCGCCCGGATGAATGATGCGATGGGGCCGCGCGAGGGTGAGCCCCGCCAGCACCGTTTCAGGACGCCCCACGAGCGACGCAAGTCCGGGCGGCGGACAGACGCCAACCGCGGGCGGCCCCGAACGGGGCGGCATGCGGTGCGGCTGGCAGGCCGCGACCCCGAAGGCTGCGACCCCAAGTGTGACGATCAGACCGATCCGCGCCCTGCTCCGTTCCATCAGGCTCACCCGCAATCGATATTGTAGACATTCCCGCGGGAATCGAGCCGGAACACGACGCGCTGCGGATTGTAGACCTGATCCTCGACGCCGCGCCATTCCACGATGCGATAGGGCTTGGCGATCCCCAGCGTCTGGATCTGCGCCGCTGGCTGGCCGAGGACCGAGGTGTAGTTCACCGCACCGCAAGTGTCGGGCTCACGTTCCTGCAAGCCGCCCTTGGTGACGCTGACCGGCGAAGTGACATAGGGCGCGGGCGCACCAGGCTGGGGCGCAGGATAGGCGCCATCCGTAGGGGTCTCGCTCATCGGACCCGCGGGATCGCAGGCCGCAAGCGCCAGCATCGAACCCATGACGAAAAATCGTTTCAACATGTCGCACCCTTCATTGCATTGGCCGCGCCGATAACGCAGGCTATTGCGGAATTTATACAAGGAGTATGCGCCCATGAGAACCCGTGCCGCAGTCGCGCTCGAGGCGGGAAAACCGCTCGAAATCATGGAAGTGGAGCTGGACGGCCCGAAAGCGGGCGAAGTGCTCGTCGAGATCAAGGCCACCGGCATCTGCCACACCGACGAATTCACCCGCTCGGGCGCTGACCCCGAGGGCATCTTCCCGACCATCCTCGGCCATGAGGGCGCGGGCGTCGTGCTCGAGGTCGGTGAAGGCGTCACCACGCTGAAGCCGGGCGATCACGTGATCCCGCTCTACACGCCGGAATGCCGCGAATGCCCGTCCTGCCTCTCGGGCAAGACGAACCTCTGCACCGCGATCCGCAACACCCAAGGTCAGGGCCTGATGCCGGACGGCACCACGCGCTTCAAGATGCTCGATGGCACGCCGATCTATCACTACATGGGCTGCTCGACCTTCGCGAACCACACGGTGATGCCCGAGATCGCGCTCGCCAAGGTGCGCGACGACGCGCCGTTCGAGAAGATCTGCTATATCGGCTGCGGCGTCACCACCGGCATCGGCGCGGTGATCAACACCGCAGGCGTCGAGATCGGCTCGACTGCCGCCGTGTTCGGCCTCGGCGGCATCGGTCTGAACGTGATTCAGGGCCTGCGCATGGCGGGTGCTGACATGATCATCGGCGTGGACCTAAACGACTCGAAAGAGGAAATGGCGCGCAAGTTCGGCATGACCCATTTCGTGAACCCCTCGAAATCGGACGTTCCGGTGGTGCAGCAGATCGTCAACCTGACCAAGACCGAGCGCGACCAGATCGGCGGCGTGGACTATTCCTTCGACGCCACGGGCAACGTGCAGGTGATGCGCGACGCGCTGGAATGCTCGCATCGCGGCTGGGGCGTGTCGGTCATCATCGGCGTCGCACCCGCGGGGGCCGAGATCGGCACCCGCCCGTTCCAGCTCGTCACGGGCCGGACCTGGAAAGGCACCGCATTCGGCGGCGCCAAGGGTCGGACCGATGTGCCGAAATTCGTCGAGTGGTACATGAACGACAAGATCGAGATCGACTCGATGATCACCCACACCATGCCGCTCGAAGACATCAACAAGGCCTTCGACCTGATGCATGCGGGCGAGTCGATCCGCTCGGTCGTGATCTACTGAACCCAAGGCCGGGGGCACTGCCCCCGGACCCCCGGGATATTTCCAGCAAGCCCGAAGCGCAGACCGTTTCGGGCTTGTTCAAATATCCCCGGGTGAATTCGCGCCAGCGAAGAGAGGCAGAGCCCCTACTCTCCCAAATAGTCCCGCAGCGCAGGCGGCGGATCGTCGAGAAGCGGTCCGGTCTCTTGCGGCGCATGGGCGCGGCCCTCGGCCACCAGAACCGTCTGCGGACAAAGCGCGCGGGCATCCTCGGGATCGTGGCTGACCATCAGCACCGTCGTGCCCTGTTCGCGGGCAATCTCGGCCACCAGCGCCAGCATCTCGGATTTCAGCGCGGGCCCCAGCGCCGCGAAGGGCTCGTCGAGCAGCAGGATCGGCCGGCCGCGGAGCAGCGTCCGCGCGAGCCCCGCACGGCTTTGCTGCCCACCCGACAGCGCGCCGGGTTTGCGCCTCTCCATCCCCTCAAGGCCCACACGCGCCAGCGCC
This sequence comes from Thioclava sp. F36-7, assembly GCF_002020075.1. Lineage (NCBI taxonomy): Bacteria > Pseudomonadati > Pseudomonadota > Alphaproteobacteria > Rhodobacterales > Paracoccaceae > Thioclava > Thioclava sp. F36-7. The sequence continues at coordinate 145,475 of NZ_MPZR01000009.1, forward strand.
GTCTCGATCCGGGCGCGGTCGGTGGCGTCGATCTTGCCTTTCGGGTTCAGGCCGAGCGCGAGATTGGTCTCGAGCCGCAGGTGCGGGAAGAGGTTCTGATCCTGAAACAGGATCGAGAGCGGACGCTCCCCCGGCGGCGTCGCGGTGATGTCCTCGCCCTGCCAGAGGATGCGGCCACTTGCGGGCGACAAGAACCCCGCGATGGCCGCAAGCAGCGTCGACTTGCCCGCCCCGGACGGGCCGATCAGCGCGACGCGCGCTCCGGCAGGGATCTTCAGATCGGCATCGAGGCGGAAATCGCCCTGTGTGAGGGTCAGTCTATCGAGGGTCAGCATAATGCCCCGCGCGGTCGAGCGCCCAGAAAAGCGCGAAGGTGAGGATCAGGAGCAGGCTCGCAGCGCCCGCCGCCTGATCCATGCGATAAGAGCCCATGAGCTGGAACAGCGCCAGCGGCAGGGTGCGGGTCTGGCCGTCCGAGAACAGCGTGATAACGCCCAGATCGCCCATCGAGAAGGCCGCGGCCAGCCCCGCCGAGAAGCCCAGCGGCCGGGCAAGGCGCGGAACCGTCAGCAGGCGCAGCCGGGCAAAGCCATGCAGCCCGAGCGAGGCGGCGAGCCGGTCGTAATCGGCCTGCAACGTGCGAATTTCGGGCATCAGGATGCGGGTCGCGAAGGGCACCGACAGCGCGGCATTGGTCAGCAGCACCATCGGCAGGGCGAGGCTCGTGGGGTTCACGAAGGGCCGCGCGATCAGGAAGGCGCCGGTGCCCATCACGAGGCTCGACGCGGTCATCGGCAGCATCGCCGCGATTTCCGCCCAGCGTTGCCGCGTGGCCGCCAGCGCAAGCGGCAGAGCGATGGCGAGGGTGATCACCGTCGAGGCCAACGCGATCACCAGCGAGGTCAGCGTGGCGGGCCAGATCATCTCGGGCAGCTCGGCCAGCGCAGGCAGCCCACGGGCGAAGACGGCCCCGATGGGGAGCAGCAGGAAGACGGCCGCCAGAAGGATCGCGAGCGTATCGAAGGCCACGCGCTCTGCCCCGCCGGACAGCTGCGGGATCGGCGTGGCGCGGCGGTCATGCCCCGCGCCGAAGCTCGACGGGAGGGTGGCGCGCGCCGCGATCAGCAGCGCCGCGACCGAGATCGCGACCTGCACCAGCGCAAGGCTCGCCGCGCGGCCCATGTCGAAATCGAAGCGGAAGGCCTGGTAGATCGCCAGCTCCACCGTAGTCGCGCGCGGCCCGCCGCCCAGCGTCAGAGCGACCGCGAAGGAGGTCAGGCAGACGAGGAAGATCGCGAGAAACGCGCCGGGCAGGACGCTGCGCAGCATCGGGCGTTCGAGGTGGCGGGTGACCTCGGCCGGGCCGAAGCCGAGGGTGGCCGCAAGGCGGAACCGCTCGGCCGGGATCGCCTCCCAGCCGTGCAGGAGCATCCGCGTGGCCAGCGGCAGGTTGAAGAAGACATGGGCGATGATGACGCCCTGCGCGCCATAGATCGAGATCGGATCTATGCCGAAGGGCGCCAGTGCCGCATTGACCAGCCCGCGCCGCCCGAACACCGCGATCAGCCCGAAGACGGCGACGATCACCGGCAGAATGAAGGGCGCCCCCAGCAGCGAGATCAGCAGCCCCCGCCCCGCAAAGCGGCGCCGGTGTAGTGCACGCGCGACCGGGATCGCCAGCACGCAGGAGATCAGCGCCGAGGCCGCCGCCTGCCACAGCGTGAAGCGGATCGCGGCGAGGTCGGTCTCGCGCAGCCCGGTGAGCCCGCCCGCGCGCAGCGTCACCGCCGCCAACGTGCCAAGGACGAGCGCGGCCAAAGCCGCACCCGCCAGCACCGCCCAGAGGGGCGCGCGTTTTATTTGGAGAAGGCGCGTTGCCATTCGTCCAGCGCCGGACCGCGCAGTTTCTCGGCCTCGGCCTCACCCAGATAGAGCGTCTTGTCGGGCATCGGCAGGTTGCGGAACACCTCGGGCAGCTGATCGTGGGGCAGTTTCGCCGGGAAGGACCAGTTCGCCGTCGCGATCATGCCCTGAAAATCGGGGCTGAGCACGTAATCGAGGAATTTCTGCGCCAGCTCTGGATGCTTCGAGGTCTTGAGCTGCGCGACCAGTTCGGGGGTGAAGTAATGCCCCTCGGGGAAGATCGCGGCGGCCTTGCTGTCGTCCTTCTCGGCCACGATGTGATAGGCGGGCGAGGTGACGTAGCTGAGCACCATATCCGCCTCGCCATCGGTGAACATCCCGTAGGCCTCGGACCAGCCCGGCGTCACCGTCAGCACCTTCGGCGCGATCTTCGTCCAGGCCTCTTCGGCCTTGTCGCCGTAGATGTCTTTCACCCAGAGCAGCAGCGACAGACCCGCGACCGAACTGCGCGGATCCTCGATGACGATCTTGTAGGCATCGTCGGGCGCATTCAGCAGGTCCTGGAAGCTCGCGGGCGGGTTTTTCAGCTTGGTCTTGTCATAGACGAAGGCCAGCTCCGACCAGTCGAAGGGCAGGAAGATCGGATCGTCCCATTTGACCGGCATGGTCAGATCGGAGGTGTCCTCGTTATGCGGGGCGAACAGACCCGTGGCGCGCGCCTTCGCGGTCACGTCGGTGTTCAGGCCGATCGCGATATCGGCCTGCGTCTTGTCGCCTTCGAGCAGGATGCGCGGCAGCACATCGCCCGCCACGAATTTCAGATCGCAATCGCAAGTCGCCTCGAACCCTTTCTCGATCGCGGGGCCGGGGCCCCATTCGCTCGTGAAATAATCGGGCGCGTAGACGGTGAGTACGGGCTTGTCCTCGGCCGCCGCCATCGTGGCGATCAGGCTCAGGGCTCCCGCAAGCATCAGGTGGGTTTTCATGCCTCACTCCTTGGGCTTGCCGGGCGGAGTGGGGCCGGGAGATCCGGCTACCTTCCCTCCGCCGGTCTTAACCGGTTCAGGTTCAACGGGTTCGCGTGGATCGCATCTCAGCCAGCCTTGCGCTGGCACCCCGAGGTAGGGCGCAACGTAAGCGCGCGCGGCTGCGGACGCAAGGGCAAGCAGGCACAGCGTCCCTGCCCCGCGCACGGACGCTCTGGCGAGTTCCCGCCAGTGGCGAGCCGCGCCGGATTTCAATGGCTTGCAACTGCGCGCGGCGCGACGCAGGCTCAATCTGGAACGGATTTGGGAGGAACCGATGCGCATTACCCTCACGGCGGCCCTGCTGGCCGCGACCGCCCTGCCCGCCTTGGCCGACACGATCGAGGCACCAGGCAAGATCACGGCCGTGACGCTATTCCCACGCGGCGCGCAGGTGGTGCGGCAGGTGACGCTCGACGCCCCCGAGGGCAGCCATGACCTGCTGGTGCCGGGCTTTCCCGAGGGCACCGACGTCTCGACGCTGCGAGTGTCGGGTGACGGTGTGCAGATCGGCGCGGTGAGCCTGCTCTCCGGGCGCGCGCCTGCGATCAGCGGGCAGGACAGCGCCGCAGTGAAATCTGCGCGCGATCGGTTGGCCTCGGCGCAAGAGGCGCTTGCGGAACAGGAAGACGCGGTGGCCGTGATCCGCGCGAAGGCGCAGGCCGCGCGCGACCAGATCACCTATCTCAAGAACACCGACTCGCAGGTAACCGCGCCTGAACAGCTACGCGCGCTGGCGCAGATGGTAGAGGATCAGATCCTCTCCGCCACCGAACGCGCGATTGCCGCCGAGGCGGAAGCCCGCCGCGCCGAAGCCGCGCTCGACCCCGCGAAGGAGGCGGTGAAGCAGGCACAGGCTGCGCTCGATGCGCTGCTGAACCCGGCAGAGGATCACGACGTGCTGAGCGCCAAAGTGCAGGGCTCGGGCACGCTGACGATCACTTCTTACGTCCAGAACGCGGGCTGGCAGCCCTCCTACGATCTGCGGCTCGACCGCGACAAGAGCGCGGTGGACATGGAGCGGTTCGTCTCGGTCCATCAGGCCACCGGCGAGGATTGGCGTGGCGTAGATCTGACGCTCTCGACGGCACGTCCCGGCGGGCGGGCGGAGCCCGGCGAGGTCTATCCGCGCCTCGCCCGGATCGGTGATCCCGATGCGCCGCCCACGCCGGTCCCGATGAAGCGTTCCCTCGCCGCGTCCGATGGCGCTGCCTCTGCCCCGATGATGGAGGCGGCGATCAGCGACCGCGCCGATTTGCAGATGCAGGGCGAGACGGTGACCTATCATTACCCGAGCGCGGTGGACCTGCGCGACGGGGTGGACGATCTGCGCCTAAGCCTCGATTCCAAGACCCTGCCGATGGAGGTCTTCGCCGAGGCCGCGCCGCTGACCGATCCGCAGGCCTATCGCGTAGCCGAGGGCAAGAACGACACCGGCGAGATCCTGTTGCCCGGCCCCGCGAACCTCTTTGCGGATGGGGCGCTCGTGGGTCAGTCGCATCTGCCGATGGTCGCGGCGGGTGACGATCTGACGCTTGGCTTCGGGCCGATCGAAGGCATCCGCGTGGAGCGCCGCATGCCCGACACGATGGAAGGCGATAGCGGCTTCATCTCGAAATCCAATGAGCGCCGCGACGTGGTCGAGATCGAGGTGAAAAACCTCACCGACAAAGGCTGGCCGATGCGGGTGATCGACCGGGTGCCCTATTCCGAACAGGAAGACCTGAAGATCACGACCAAGGCGACCCCGCCTGCAAGCGAGAGCGACTACGACCATCGCCGTGGCGTGCTCGCATGGCGCTTCGATCTGGGCGCAGGCGAGACCAAGACGATCCGCACCGAGACCACGCTCAGCTGGCCGACGGATCAGGTGCTGCGCTAAAGCGAGGCTACGCGAACAGCCCCGCGCGCGGCGAAGGCCCGCGTGATCAGGCCGCGTTTCGCGGATCGGCCGCAGCGCGCAGTTTCGCGAGCAGCGCTGGCGACAGGCGCAGGAACCCGCGTGCGGGAGGCTCGGCCTTCGCCGCCTCGGGGGGCTGCGCCTCTGCGCCGCCAGTCTTCTCGGTCGCCTCGGGCGTCTTCTCGTCCGGCGCGGCTTGCGGTCCCACTGCCTGCGCGACCTGCGCTGCCGCATATTCGGCGGCGACCGCCCGTGCCGACGCGCCCTGCCCTGCCGTCGCACCGACGATCTTGGTGCGCCCGCCATCATCGCCCGGAAACGGCGCGCCGAAGCGTAGCACCAACTCCGTCAGGCTCGGCCCGATCTCGTCGAGAAGCATCAGGAAGCGGTTGGTGGGCCATGCATGCAGCCCCAAGGCCCCGCCGCCTGCAAGCCGCAGAACGAAGCCTTCCCCCCGCAGTCGATGTTGCAGATCGAACCAGTCGCGCGCCTGATCCAGCGCCTCCTGCACCGCGTGCATTTCCGGCAGTGGCGCTTTCGCACCGGATGCTTCGGGCGCTGCCTCCTCCGCCAGACCGTCTTGCAACACGCGCCGGATCAGCTCTGCCGGGGGCAGACCGAACGCGCGCGCTTCCGCCGCTATGCGGTCGATCAGATCGAGCGGCAGGCGTAGGGAGACAAGGCGATGCTGAGAATGGGAGCGGGATGCAGATTGTGACATGGCGGGTCGAAGCTCGTTCGCATTGGCGGGGTCCCCCCAGCCTCGCGCATCAAGCTTAACAGCCCGTGAACACCAGTCGGATTTCCGCCGCAGCGGAGCCGTCGGCCCCGCGCGGGGGCCAACGGATAAGGCAAAGCCTCAGAACGTCTCGAACCGATCCGTGTCGGCGTCATACTGTTCAAGCACGCCTTCGCCGATGTCGTGGCGCAGCCCGTGCAGCGTCATCCGGTCCGCATCGAGCGCCTCGCGCACGAAGGGGAAGGTCATCAGGTTCTCGAGGCTGACTTTCACCGCCTCACGCTCGAGCGCCAGCACCTGCTGATCCTCGGGCAGCTCGCTCACGCGCTCGTAGCCGGGGCGCAGCAGGTTCAGCCAGGTGCCGACGAAGGAGCTTTTCTCCTCCAGCTCCGGCGCATGGCCCGAGCACATCGCATGGCAGCCCGCGACACCGCCGCAATTGGAGTGGCCTAGCACGATCAGATGCGCGACCTTCAGGCTGGTCACCGCATATTCGACCGCCGCCGAGGTGCCGTGGTGATCGCCATCGGGCGTGAATTCCGGCACGAGGTTCGCGATGTTGCGGTGGATGAAGAACTCGCCCTGATCGGCGCCGAACATCGACGTGACATGCACGCGGCTATCGCAGCAGGCGATGATCATCGAACGCGGGCGCTGCCCTTCGGAGGCGAGGCGGCGATACCAGGCGCGGTTCTCGTCATAGGCGGTGGCGTGCCATCCTTGATAACGGCTCACAAGGTAGCTGGGCAGCGGTTTCACATGCTCTCTCATCGATCCCTCGTCTGGTGTCTGGCGTCTTATCGCTGCGTCAAATAGCGCGTTGCGCGCCGGGTTTCGAGAAGATTTTCCGTATCGCTCAACGAAATCTTGAGACCTCTCGATCACGTTACCGCCCGGGTGATGGTGAAATCAAAGGGAGTGTCGGGGTGACACAGGTGTCTCGCTTGCGCTGCAAGGAAAAGATGTCGTTGGATACGGCGCGGCTGGTGGTGCTCTATGCGGAGCTGGGACAGGACGGGGCGGAGCGGGTGATCTGCGCCACAGTCGAAGATCTCGCCTTCCATCTCAGCGCGTTGGAAGAGGCCACGAAATCCGGCCAATGCGGCAAGCTGCGCCGCGCGATCGTCGAGGTGATGGAGCTTGCCGAACAGGTCGGGCTCGTTTCGATGGTGAGCACGGCGCGCGACCTTCTGGACTGCCTCTCGGGCGGCGATGCGGTGGCGCAGGCGGCGGTGATGGCGCGGCTGGGCCGGATCGCGGAACGCTCGCTCACCGAGGTTTGGGATATCGGCAACCTGTCTTCCTGAGGCGTGATCGATCGGCCCTTGCGGGCAGGCGCGGCAACGCTAGGCTCTGGGACGAAAGCAACCACCAGAGCCAAGGAGCCGCCCCCCATGAGCGCAGTCAAGACCGCAAACGTGCCCGCAGACTTTTCCTTTCTCGCCCCGCGCCCCGCGATGCGCTTCGCCGAGGCGGACGCGCCCGCGCGCGCGCTGATCGCCGTTGCGCCCGAAGGATTGGAGCAGGCTCTGGCCGATCTGCCTCCCGCGCAGCGCGCCTTCGTCGAGGCCACGGGGTTCAAGGCGAGCGCCGGGCAAGTCGCGCTTCTGCCTGGGCCGGATGGCGCGGAGGCGGCGCTGCTGGGTCTCGGGACTGATGCGGCACGGGCGCGCGAGCGGTTCTCGCTCACGCGGGCGGCCTCGGCCCTGCCCGAAGGCGCATGGCGGATCGAGGGCGACCTGTCTGAAGAGTTGAAGGCGGAAACGGCGCTCGGCTGGTTGCTCGCGGGCTATCGGTTCGGCCGCTATGCCGAAGCCACGCCGCCGAAAGCGCGGCTGGTCTGCCCGGAGGGCTTGGATGCCGCGCAGATCGAAGCCGTGGCCGAGGGCGAGGCTTTCACCCGTGACCTGATTAACACCCCCGCCTCCGATATGGGCCCGGACGAGCTGGAGGGCGCCGCTCGACTGCTCGCCGAGCGTCACAGCGCAGAGGCCAAGGTGATCAAGGGCGACGATCTTCTGACGCAGAACTTCCCGATGATCCACGCGGTGGGCCGCGCCTCCCCGCGCACGCCGCGGCTGATCGAGCTGAGCTGGGGCAGCGAAGGACCGGCGCTGACGCTGGTCGGCAAGGGCGTGTGCTTCGACACCGGCGGGCTGAACCTCAAGCCCGGCGCTTCGATGGGGCTGATGAAGAAGGATATGGGCGGCTCGGCCACCGTGTTGGGGCTTGCGCATATGATCATGGCGACCGGCGCGAAGCTGCGCCTGCGGGTGTTGGTCCCGGCGGTAGAGAACTCGGTCGGCGGCGACAGTTTCCGCCCCGGCGACATCCTGACCAGCCGCAAGGGGCTGACCGTCGAGATCAACAATACCGATGCCGAGGGGCGGCTGGTGCTGGCCGACGCGCTGGCCTATGCCGATGAAACCCCGCCCGACCTGATGATCTGCATGGCGACGCTGACGGGGGCGGCGCGGGTCGCTCTGGGGCCGGACATCCACCCGTTCTACACCGACGACGAGGGCGTCGCGCAGGCCTTGGCAACAGCCTCGGGCGCGGTGGCCGATCCGCTCTGGCGGATGCCGTTCTGGACGCCCTACGAGGCGAAGATCGAACCCGGCATCGCCGATCTCGACAATGCGCCTTCGGGCGGCATGGCAGGCTCGATCACCGCGGCGCTGTTCCTGCGCCGCTTCGTGACCGAGACAAAGCGCTTCGCCCATTTCGACATCTACGGCTGGCAACCCGCCGCCGCCCCCGCTCGACCGAAAGGCGGGGTCGGGCAAGGCGCGCGGGCGATCCTCGTAGCCCTGCCCGAGGTGCTGAAATGACCGATCGCCGCCGCCTGCCCTATTCAGGCGAGATCGCGCTGGAGGCCCTGCGCGGTCAGATCGAGGCGGAAGGCTTCACCCACGGCATGCCCGCGCGGATCGTCGCGCCCGTAACCGATCTCTGCCCAGAGCCGGGCAGCCTGCGCGACCGGCAGCTTCTTTTTGGCGCCGCGGTGACCGTGATCGACCAGCGCGACGGCTTCGCCTTCGTGCAGGCCGCATGGGACGGATATTGCGGCTGGGTCGCCGCTGATGCCTTCGGCACGCCCGAACCTTCCACCCATGTCGTCACCGCGCCTGCGACGCATGTCTATCGCGAGGCGGCAATCAAACGTGGCGAAGTTATGCAGCTCTCGATGGGCGCGCATCTGTCAGTGACGGGCGACGACGGCATGTTCGCCGTGACCGCCGAGGGCTTCGTGCCGCGCCAGCATCTGCGCGCGCTCGATCGGCCCGAGGACGATCCGGTCGCGGTGGCCGAGCGTCTGCTGGGCACGCCCTATCTCTGGGGCGGCAACAGCCGTGCGGGGATCGACTGCTCGGGTCTGGTGCAGATCAGCTTCGCGCTATGCGGGCAGTCCGTGCCGGGCGACAGCGACCTGCAATGGGCGGAAATGGGCGAGACCGTGCCGGAGGGCGCGCCCCTGAAGCGTGGCGATCTGCTGTTCTGGAAAGGCCATGTGGCGCTCGCCTGCGATCATGAGACCATGATCCATGCCAACGGCCAAACGATGAGCGTGGCCTATGAGGAGATCGAAGCTGCCAAAGCGCGGATCGCGGCGGCGGGCGAAGGGCCGTATCTGGGAGTGAAGCGGGTCGCGCGGTAAGGCTTTGTAGCGCGGGGCGACCAGCCCCGGGCCGCGCCCGACCCTCCCCCGGGAGGGCGCGTTGGAGATGTCGTCGCGCGCACGAACGTCAGAAGGGCTTACGGGATAAAGCGTCCAGCCACATGCGGAGTACAGCGCCCACCCAAGGCTCGGGCGCGTCCCTTCTCGCCTCATCCCGAAAGAAAAACGCCCGATCTTCCGACCGGGCGTTTCCAAATCCAAAAAGGCCGAAGCCTCAGCCCTTCTTGAGCACGCGGTTGCCCAGCGTCTCGGCGATCTGCACCGCGTTCAGGGCCGCACCCTTGCGCAGGTTGTCCGACACGCACCAGAGGTTCAGGCCGTTCTCGATGGTCGAGTCCTGACGGATGCGCGAGATGAAGGTGGCGAAATCGCCGACGCATTCGACCGGGGTGACGTAGCCGCCATCTTCGCGCTTATCGACGACCATGATGCCGGGCGCCTCGCGCAGGATGTCGCGCGCTTCGTCCTCGTCGAGGAACTCCTCGAACTCGATGTTGATCGCTTCCGAGTGGCCCACGAAGACCGGCACGCGCACGCAAGTCGCGGTCAGTTTGATCGCCGGGTCGACGATCTTCTTCGTCTCGGCGACCATCTTCCACTCTTCTTTGGTGGACCCGTCGTCGAGGAACACGTCGATATGCGGGATCACGTTGAACGCAATCTGCTTCGGATAGACCTTCGGCTCCACTTCCTGACCGGGGACATACATGCCCTTGGTCTGGTCCCAAAGCTCGTCGATCGCGGCTTTGCCCGAGCCCGACACCGACTGGTAGGTCGAGACGACGACGCGCTTGATCTTGGCGCGGTCATGCAGCGGCTTGAGCGCCACGACCATCTGCGCGGTCGAGCAGTTCGGGTTCGCGATGATGTTTTTCTTCGCGTAACCGTCGACGGCTTCCGGGTTCACCTCCGGCACGACCAGCGGCACGTCCGGGTCGTAGCGGTAGAGCGACGAGTTATCGATCACGATGCAGCCCTGCTTGGCGGCAATGGGCGCGTATTTCTTCGTGGCGTCCGAGCCGATCGCGAACAGCGCGATGTCGTAGCCGGTGAAGTCGAACCCATCGATATCTTTAGTCTTCAGGGTCTGATCGCCAAAGCTGACCTCTGTGCCGAGGCTCCGGCGCGACGCGAGCGGCACCAGTTCATCGACCGGGAACTGGCGCTCGGCCAGGATGTTCAGCATTTCGCGGCCCACGTTCCCCGTGGCGCCCGCAACGACGACTTTATAGCCCATGAGGACCTCCTTGCTCGAATAGAACGCGGCTTCCTACCGCTTTACGTCAGGAAATGAAAGGGGTTCGACGCCCCGTTAGTTCCGAATGATACGTGGATCGGAAGCAAGAAACCCGCCAACCATCTCCGCTTCCGCGGCGAAGTCGTGCGGAACCTTGTCGGCCGAGCGCCGCCCCGACAGCGAAAGCGAGGCGAAGAAATCGAAGCCGTAGAGGTCGAGCCGCGCCAGATCCGAGCGCAGGAGCATCTCGATCAGCATCGCGCCGGTGGTGGGCTGCGCGCCCAGCTTGAGCTTCAGCCCTTCGTAATCGTCCAGCGGATGCAGGTAGAAACCGGGGCTGGTGGCGGTCTGCCAATCGAGCCGCTTGCGCTTGTGGCTCATCCACAGGATGCGCGACGGCGCGACGCGGGCGCGCTCGGCTTCGGGAAGCGAGGTCGCAAGCGCCAGCCAGTCGGTGCGCGTGCCGTGGCTTTCAGCCGAAGGCATCGGCGCGCGGTTGATCCGGATCACCACGTCATGCGCGTCGATCTCCGCCCCCGCCTGCCCTTCGGCCAAGGCGCGAGCATTGCCGACCAGCGCCACGGATTTGCCTGCCAGATCGCCAAGCAAAACCTTTTGCGAGACGGAGAGCGCGGCCAGCGGGGCTTCGCGCCGCAGCGTGCGATTGATCAGAAATCCGAGCCGGGTCATGCGATGGGTTTAGCTCATGCCATCGCCGCTGTCGCGGGCGAAAACGTAGAAAACCAGCCCGATCATCAGCGGCGCAAGGAAGAACGCAAAGAGCAGCCCATAGGCCACCGCAGGCGTGTGCCCCACCGAGACCGCATCGAACACGGGGCGCGAAGCGAATTGCATCGCGGCAACCCCCATGATCGAGAACATGTTGTGCAGCGTCACGCCGCGCCCCGTCAGATGCGGCGGGTAGAATGTGCGGCCATGCGCCATGATCACCGGGAAGGACGCGCCGAAGAAGCCGATCGCCGCCAGAAGCACCGTCGCCAGCCAAAGCGACTGCCCCGGCAGCACGAAGAGCACCGCCAAGGCCACGGCCAGCACCGCATTTCCGTAAAGCGCGACCCGCTTGTGGCTGCCGAAAATCTTGTCCGCCGGGCCATAGGCGAAGTTGCCCGCGATCATCGCGAGGCCCATCACCAGCGTCACCTTGCCGATCAGCTGCGCATCCGCGCCGAAGACATCGGCCAGATAGGAGCCCGCCCAGACGCCGCGGATCCCCGCAGCGGCGGTGTAATTCGCGACCGTCAGCGGCAGCAGCACCCAGAAGCCCGGCAGGCGCAGCACATCGAGCGCGGTGCCGCGGCGGCCTGCGGGCTGCTCCACCCGCTCGGGATCGCGCGCGAGCCACAGGATCAGCGCCGCCACCAGCAGCGTCAGCGCCGAGAGCGCCCAAAGCGTCTGACGCCAGCCGAAAGCCTCGATAGAGGCCGCAAGCGGGGCCGCGCCCGCGAGATTGCCAAGGCTCCCCGCCCCGATCATCGAGGCCGCAAGCGTGCCGAACAGCGCCGGCTTGAAGCTGCGCGCGAAGATGAAATAGCTGCCCACCAGCACCGGCGCGCAGCCCGCCCCGATCAGGATCATCGCGATGTGGATACCCATCGGCCCCTGCGCCATCGCGAAGACGGCCGCGCCCCCGCCCCCGCCGAGCGCCATCAGCACGCCCACGGTGCGGCGCGGCCCGATCCGGTCCAGCGCCTCGCCGATCGGGATCTGGATCAGCGCAAACGCCCCGTACCAAAGCCCCAGCGACACGGCGAGATCGCCCGGCGTCACGCCGATTTCCTTGCCCAGAACGGGTGTGAGAACGGCCAAACAAGTGCGGTAGAACTGGCTCAGAAGATAGGCGCCCACAAGCGAGGCGATCGAGATATACATGCGGGGGCTCCTTCGCGCGCACGCTCGCCCAAGGCGCGGGCAATGGCAAGAGCACATGACCCTGTGCATTCGCGCGCCCGCCCCTTGTCTTGGCCCCGGCACAGGATCAGGATAAGGGGCGCATGACGTGACGAGTGCGAGGGATGCCCGAATGGAACTGACCCGCCTGATGATGCGCCTCTATTTCGACAAGGCGATGCTGGGCCCCGGCAAGGTGCGGCTGCTGGAAGAAATCGCCGAACACGGCTCGATCTCCGCGGCGGGGCGCGCGATGAAGATGAGCTACAAACGTGCGTGGTCGCTCGTCGAAGAGATGAATGCGGGCTTCAAGTCGCCGCTCGTGGATCGCGCGCGCGGTGGCGCGAAGGGCGGTGGTGCGTCGCTCACCCCCGAGGGCGAAGCAGTCCTCGCAGCCTATCGGCGGCTGGAGGAGAAAGCCCGCGAGGCAGGCACCGAAGAGATCGCCCTGATCGGCGCGATGGTCGCTGACTGAGGTCCCCAAGGTCCTTGCGCCGGATCAATGCGCATCGAGCTAAGGTTCGCGCATCCTGCTGGCAGTCGCCAGTAACGGACCAAGACCATGACCGATCTTTCGAGAAAGATGGCCGCGCGCGTCGCGACCCTCGGAGTCGCAGCCGCGCTCGCGGCCTGTATGCCGAGCGGTACCTCCGACGCCCAGACGCTCGCCTCGAAGGTGGAGACCCTGCGCGCCTATGACCTCGCCACGGTGGACGGCAAGGCACCCAACCGCGCGATCCGCTTCTATATCGGGGATAATTCGCGCTTCGCCGTCTGCGGGCATTGCCTCTGCGTGACCGGGGTGATGTTCGCTCTCTACCCCGCGCTTGGCATCCGGCCGACATCGGCCTCGCCCACGTTCGCCTGCGAGCAGGAGACGCCGGAATTCAAGGCCGATGCGGGCCTCGCGCAGCTGTTCTTCGACATGAAGCAGGCGCAGGTCGAAGGCGCGGCCGTTACCTTCACCGGCAGCGGCGATCATGTGATGGTGTTCCAGCGCGGCGGCAGCGATCTCACCCCGCCGTAAGCTCTCGCATAGCAAAAAGCGCGGGAGGTGATCCCCCCGCGCCCGTCATTTTCACCGATGGTAGTTGCCTCAGGCGTCGACCGTCTCGACCTGCTTGGCCTCGGAACTGGTCGGGCCTGCAATTTCGATCCGGCGCGGTTTGAGCGCCTCGGGCACTTCGCGGACGAGATCGAGATGGAGCATCCCGTCTTCATGGGTGGCCCCGGTGACCTTCACATGATCGGCCAGCGCGAAGCGGCGCTCGAAAGCGCGGGTCGCGATGCCACGATGCAGGTAGGTGCGGCCGGAATCGTCCTCGGCCTTGCGACCGGTCACGATCAGCGCGCCATCTTTCAGTTCGACGCTCAGCTCGCCCGACCCGAAGCCCGCGACGGCGATCGAGATGCGATAGGCATTCTCGTCGGTCTTCTCGATATTGTAAGGCGGATAGGTCGGCTGGGCGAGATCGCTGGTCAGCGCACGGTCCATCATGTCAGCCACGCGGTCGAAGCCCACGGTGGCGCGGTAAAGGGGCGAAAGATCAAAGTTTCGCATATCATCATCCTCTCTTGAGCGATGGTTATGAGACCCGCCCCTTTCCGGGGCCGGGCAGTTAAGCGCCAGAACCCTCATCAGGCATTCCGGCACTCATAAATTTGGGAAATCTCTCGCGACGTTTCAAGAGGTACGCCGCTTCGGGCCAAGCCCTTAGGGACGCAGGAATTTCGCCCCGGTTGCGCCCCCGCCAGACAGGATGCGCGGCTGGCCCTGCGCGGGCTCCGTGCCCCGGATTTGCGGTGCGGCGGAAGCGCTGGGGGATACGGCGCGGATCACGCCCCGCCCGCTGCGCAGTGCGGATTTCAGCTGCGCGACGATCGCGGGCAATTCCATCCCATAGGCGCGCGAGACGCCATTCTTGCGCGAGCCCGAGGAGACCAGCGACACGATCTGCGCCCGCCCGCCTGCGGCGAGCCCCGAGCGGTCGAAAACCGGCGCGCCCGAAGAGCCGTGATCGACATCGCAATCGAACCCGATCAACCCTTTCGCGCGACCGAACACGCTGCAGGCCTTTTGCCAAGACAGCGCATCGGCCCGGCCCTGCGCGTAAGACACCACCGACACCTCGGCCCCAGCGGCGGGCACGTCGCCGACGCGAAAAGGCGCGGCGACCGAAGTCGGGATCGGCGCGGAGAGCTGCAAAAGCGCCACGTCGTGGCGCACGGTGTCCACCGAGAGCGGCACAAACGGGTTATAATCCGGATCGGCGACCATCGCGGTGACCGGGCGCGCGGCGATCTCCGCCCCGTCGGTTTGGGCTGCGGCAAAACCAAGGCTCGCCGGGTCTCGCGGCCCTTTGGCGCGCCGGTCGAAGATGCAATGGCCCGCCGTCAGCACCAGATCGGGCGCGATCAGAACGCCGGTGCAGTAGCCGTCAGCGCCGATGGTGACCTTGCCCACCGCCTCCCAGCCGAAGAGATCGGCGCGTTGCGACAGCCGGTCGAGCGCGGAATTGCGCGCCTCCTGCGCCTCGCCCATGCCGCCCAGCAGAGCCAGAGCCACCACGCCGAAGATGATCCGCTTAACACCCATCGCGCTTACTTCGCCTTGATGAATTTTGCCCCGCCCGCGCGAATTTCGCGGGTGGTGGCGACGTTGTCGCGGCTCTCGATGGCCTGCCGCAGATCGGCGACGCCACTGGCCAGCGCCCCGATCGAGACCGGGCGCGCGCCCATCTGGGCCTTGGCGGAGACCACCGAGACGATCTCGGGGCGTCCATTGGCGAAGCTGAAGACCGGCGAGCCCGAGGCTCCGAAATCGGCCGAGCAGCTCATCACCACCGTCGCGCCCGCACGTTCCAGCACCGAGCAATCGCGTTGCAGCGACGGCGCCTCCGAGCGACCCTGCGCATAGGACAGAACGCCCACTTCCTCGCCGCGATAGGGCGCGCTACGCGACACCTCAAAGGGCTGAAGCTGCGGCAGGCGGATCGGCTGGGCGAGCTTGATCAGCGCCAGATCGAATTCCGAACGCTTCACGCCCACCGGCCCGCCATAGTGATAAGAGGGGTGCAGCACCGCGCGCGACACTTTGCGATAGGCCTCGGCGCGACCGTTGCGCCAGCCCGCACGAAACTCGATCTCGCGCGCATCGATCAGCGCGCCGCTGCGCTTGTCATAGAGGCAATGCCCCGCCGTCAGAACCAGATCGGGCGCGATCAGCGTGCCGGTGCAAAAGCTGCCATGGCCCAGATCGAGCCGCCCCACTGCCTGCCAGCCGCGCGTATCGTCGCCGGTTTCCAGCGCCCGCAAGGGCGTCGCATGGGTGATCGTCTCGGCCCGCGCCAGCACAGGCAGCGCGGTCAGACAGGCAAGAGCGAGAGCAAGAAGGCGCATCGGGGCTCCGAAGATTGCGGGGCGTTTTGCCTTTCGTAGCGCCCCGATGCGGCCAGATTGTGGCGTGGATCAGGCCTGTGCAAGCGCCGGTGGCTTCGGCCCGCCCGTGGCCCAGTCCAAAAGTTCGACAGTGTGGACAACGGGCACCTCGGTGCCGCCGCCGATCTGCACCATGCAGCCGATATTGCCCGCCGCGATCACTTCCGGTTCCTTCGCCTCGAGCGTCGCCACCTTGCGCTTTTTCAACTCGTCGGAAATCTCCGGCTGCAGCAGGTTATAGGTGCCCGCCGAGCCGCAGCACAGATGGCTGTCGGCAGGCTCGACCACCTCGAAGCCTGCCTGTTTCAACAGGTCCTTCGGCGCGGATTTGATCTGCTGGCCATGCTGGAGCGAACAGGCCGCGTGATAGGCGACCCGCATCCCGCCCTTGCCCTCCGGCAGGCCGATTTTCACGAGGAATTCCGACACATCACAGGCCAGACCCGCGACCTTCGCCGCCTCCTCGGCCATCGGATCGTTGCGGAACATATGGCCGTAATCCTTCACCGTCGTGCCGCAGCCCGAAGTGTTGATGATCACCGCATCCAGATCGCCCTCGCTCAGATAGGCACGGATGTTGCGCGCCGCCTGCGAATGGCTCTCGTCCTCGCGGCCCATGTGATGCGAGAGCGCCCCGCAGCAGCCCAGGTTCTTCGGGATCACCACCTCGCAGCCCAGCCGCCGCAGCAGCCGGATCGTCGCATCGTTGATATCGGTGTTGAGCGCCCGCTGCGCGCAGCCGATCTGCAGCGCGACGCGGTATTTCTTCTCGCCCATCGGGGCGAAGACCTGCGCATCGTCATTGCGGCTGACCGGCGGGATGGTCTTGGGCGCCATGCCCACCATCGCGCGCAACCGCTTATCCGGCAGCAGCCCCGCGAAAGGTTTCGCCAGCTTTGCCCCGCCCATCGCCAGACGGAAGCGGCCCGGATAGGGCACGATCTTCGCCAGCGTCCAGCGCAGCAGCCGGTCCATCATCGGACGCTTGTAGGTCTTCTCCACATGGGCGCGCGCATGATCGATCAGATGCATGTAATGCACGCCCGAAGGGCAGGTCGTCATGCAGGCCAGACAGCTCAGACAACGATCGAGATGCTTGACCGTCTTCTCATCCGCGGGCCGGTCGTTCTCCAGCATATCCTTGATCAGGTAGATGCGCCCGCGCGGGCTGTCCAACTCGTCGCCCAGCACCTGATAGGAGGGGCAGGTCGCGGTGCAGAACCCGCAATGGACGCAGGCGCGCAGGATCTCGTTCGAGCGCGCGACGCCGGGATCTTTCAGCTGTTCGGGCGAAAAATTCGTCTGCATCAGCCCATCCTTCCGGGGTTCAGAATACCTTTGGGGTCGAATTGCGCACGCAGCGCGGTGGTCAGCGTGGCGATCGGCGCGGGTTCGGGCTCGAAGGTCACGCCCGCCGCGCCGCGCATGCAGGTGGCATGGCCGGTATAGGGGGAGGCCAGCGCGCGCGCGTCGCTGCCTTCGGGCAGAAGCGCCCAGATCAGCCCGCCACCCCAGTCGAGCAGCACCTCGCCACCCAGACGCGCGACGATCTCGGAAGCCTCCGACGGCTTCACCGAAAGCCGCCACAGATCGCCGTCCTTGCCGATGAACGGCTCCAGATCGCGCAGGCTGGCCCAGATCGCGGCCGAGCCCTCTTCCTCGACCCGCACCGGGCCGAAAGGCTCCATCAGTTTGCGCAACTGCTCCGCCCGGTAGGCGACGGATTCGGCCAGCCCCTCGACCCGCACCACCGCGCCGATGCCGGGCAACCAGCCCGCACCGGATACGTCGAAGGGCGAACCCAAACCCGCCGCCAGGGCCACCTGCGCGGCCCCGGCGGGAAGGTCGATCACAACCGTCGCCTGAGACGGGGCTGCGGGCAGCAGCTTGAAGGCCACCTCGCTCATCACCCCGAGCGTGCCCCAGCTTCCGGCCATCAGCTTCACCAGATCGTAGCCGGTGACGTTCTTCATCACCCGGCCACCGTTCTTCACGATCTGCCCGCGCCCGTCGACGAACCGCGTCCCGATCAGGCTGTCGCGACAGGCCCCCGCCTGCACCCGGCGCGGCCCCGAGACGTTCGCTGCCACGACACCGCCCACGGTGCTCGTGCCCGGGGCACCCAGAACCGGCCCCCAATTCGCAGGCTCGAAGGGCAGGCGCTGGCCCTCGGCGGCAATCGCCGCCTCCACCTCGGCCAGAGGCGTCCCCGCGCCCACAACCAAAGTCAGCGCGCCTGGCTCGTAAAGCGTGATGCCCGAAATCCCGACTTCCAGCGGCTCTCCCAGACACCGGCCCACAGGCCGCGTGCCGCCTCCGCGCACGGCCAGCGCACCACCCGCATCCCGGACGGCCTCGGCCAGCTGCGCCTCGCTCTCAACTCTCATGAAATCTGCCTTCCTCTTGGCAAAAATATCCCGGGGGCTCGCGTCAGCGAGCGGGGCAGCGCCCCTCCCGGCCCTCAGCTCGCGTGTCAGCTCGCACGGCGGCTCGCGCTCGCACCCAGCGGGAACACCTTCGCCGGGTTCAAAAGCCATTTCGGATCGAACACGTCCTTCACCCGCATCTGCGCTTCAAGATCGGCGGGCTCGAACTGCACATCCATCAGGTCGCGCTTCTCGATGCCCACGCCATGCTCGCCGGTCAGGCAGCCGCCCGCCTCGACGCAGAGCTTCAGGATTTCCGCGCCCAGCTTTTCGCATTGCTCCTGCTGACCCGGCTCGTTGGCATTATAGAGGATCAGCGGGTGCATATTGCCGTCGCCCGCATGGAAGACATTCGCGACGTCCAGCCCGTAATCCTTCGACAGCTCGCCGATCCGGCGCAGCACGAAGGGCAGTTCCGAGACCGGGATCGTCCCGTCGAGGCACATGTAATCGTTGATCTGCCCCATCGCGCCGAAAGCGGATTTCCGGCCCAGCCAGATCCGCGCGGCCTCATCGGCCGATTGCGCCTCGCGGAACTCGACCGGCTCGTGACGGGTCGCGATCTGGCGGATCATGCCGATCTGCTCGTCGATCTCGGCCGGGCTGCCCTCGCATTCGACGATCAGCAGCGCCTCGCAATCGGGATAACCCGCATGACAGAAGGCCTCGGTCGCGACGATGCAGGGCCGGTCCATGAACTCGATCGCGACCGGCAGGATGCCCGCCTTGATGATATCGGCTACGCAGGCCCCCGCGACTTCGTTGGAGTTGAACCCGATCAGCACGGGGCGCGCGCCTTCGGGTTTCGGCAGGATCTTCAGCGTAGCCTCGGTCACGACGCCCAACTGCCCCTCCGAGCCGCAGATCAGCCCCAGAAGATCGAGCCCGCCAGCGTCAAGATACGGCCCGCCGATCTCGACCACCTCGCCTTCCATCGTGACCAGCGTCACGCCGAGCAGGTTATTCGTGGTCACCCCGTATTTCAGACAATGCGCGCCGCCGGAATTCATCGCGATATTGCCCGAGATCGCACAGGCGAGCTGCGAGGACGGATCGGGCGCGTAGAACCAGCCGTCGCTTTCCACCGCCCCGGTCACCGAGAGGTTCGTGCGCCCCGCCTCGACCCGGATGAAGCGGTTGGTGTAATCGGTCTCGAGCACGGCATTCATCCGCGCGAGGCCCAGCACCACCGAATCCGCCTGCGGCATCGAACCGCCCGCAAGCGAGGTGCCCGCGCCGCGCGGCACCACCGGCACGCCCAGCTCGTGACAGGCCTTCAGCGCCGCCGCGACCTCCGCCGTCGAGCGCGGCAGCACCACGCCCAGCGGCTGGCAGCGATAGGCCGAAAGCGCATCACATTCATAGGCGCGCGTCTCGCTGGGATCGTCGATCACCGCATCCGCGGGCAGAACCTCGCGCAGGCGGGCGATGATCTGCGGCTTGCGCGCCAGCAGATCCTCCTTCGGCTTGGGCATTTCCATGGCAAACTCCTCCCGGTTGGTCAGAAAATATAACCAATAAGCCCCGGTGACAAGAGAAGCTGCATCGCGCTAACTGTCGATATGATGACGACGTTTCATATCGGCCCGCTGGGGCCGCTCGACCTCGCGGCGCTCGCCCTTCTGGTCGCCTGCTGGATGGGGATCGGCTGGACGACCGAACATCCGAGTGCCGCCCGCCCGTCGATGGGCAAACTGATGGAGAGTTACCGTCGCGAATGGATGCGCCAGCTTGTGACGCGCCAGCCGCGGATCTTCGATTCGGCGATGGTGGACGGGCTGCGGCAGTCTACGACCTTCTTCGCCTCCTCCTCGCTGATCGCCATCGGTGCCGGGCTGGCGCTGATCGCGAATCCGCAGCCGCTCGCGAATCTCGCCGATGATTTCGACATCGCGCGCGGCCCCGATCTGCTCTGGGAGGCGCGCATCCTCACCGCCGTTCTGTTCGGGGCGAATGCGTTTTTGAAATTCGTCTGGTCGCACAGGCTGTTTTCCTATGCCGCGATCGCAATGGCGGCGGTGCCCAATGAGCCCGAGGACCCGCTGGCCTATCCGCGCGCCGAGCAGGCGGCGCAGGTGAACATCAACGCCGCGAAAAGCTTCAATCGCGGGCTGCGCTCGGTCTATTTCGCTTTGGCGACGCTGGCGTGGCTGCTTGGGCCCTATGCGCTCATTGCGGCGACGCTGTTCACGACGGGGATGCTGTGGCGGCGCGAATTCGCCTCGGACTCGCGCCAGGCTCTGCTGCAAGACATCCCTGAGTGAGGGCCCGAATGACGGCCCGAGCAAGCTCCGCGTCATAGTGGCTGGCAGGGCTCGCATGATTTGGCTACACCCGAAGGCATGAGCAGTTTCCTTTCCGTCGAGCAATCCCTGACAGGCCGCCGCTGGATCGGCCCCACCCCCGAGGCCGACCGGCTGGCCGAGGCGATGGCGCAACAGACGCGCCTGCCCCTGCCGCTCGCCCGCATCCTCGTCGCGCGCGGCGTGACGCCGGAGGAGAGCGAGGGCTTCCTGGAACCCACCTTGCGCGAGCTGCTCCCCGACCCGCGGTCCTTGCGCGACATGGAGCAGGCAGCGGCGAGGTTCCTGAAAGCGGTGAAGTCCGGTGAGAAGATCGCGGTCTTTGCCGATTACGACGTTGATGGCGGCTCCTCGGCGGCGCTTCTGATCAATTGGCTGCGCGCGATGGGGCGCGAGGCGACGCTTTATATTCCCGACCGGATCGACGAGGGCTACGGGCCGAACGTGCCCGCGATGGAGAGCCTCGGCGCCGAGCATCCGCTGATCGTCTGCGTCGATTGCGGCACGCTGAGCCACGAGCCCGTGGCCGCCGCGAAACCCGCCGATGTCGTCATTCTCGACCACCACCTGGGCGGCGAGACCCTGCCGCCTGCGCTGGCCGTGGTGAACCCGAACCGGCAGGACGAGACCGGCGAGCTGGGCCATCTCTGCGCCGCCTCGGTCGTCTTCCTGATGCTGGTAGAGGCGAACCGGCAGCTGCGTGACGAAGGCGTGCAGGGGCCGCCGCTGATGACGCTGCTCGATCTGGTCGCGCTGGCGACGGTCGCCGATGTCGCGCCGCTCACGGGCTGCAACCGGGCGCTGGTGCGTCAGGGCCTCAAGATCATGGCGCGGCGCGAACGGCCCGGCCTCGTGGCGCTGTCGGATGTGGCGCGGCTCGACCGCGCGCCCGCCGCCTATCATCTGGGCTTCGTGCTTGGCCCGCGGATCAATGCGGGCGGACGGATCGGCGCGGCCGATCTGGGCGCGCGCCTGCTGTCGACAACCGACCCGCATGAGGCGCAATCCATCGCCGAGCGGCTCGACCAGCTCAACACCGAGCGCCGAGAGGTCGAGAACGCGGTGCGGGAAGCCGCGCTGACACAAGCCGAGGAGCGTGGCCTGAACGCGCCACTGGTCTGGGCGGCGGGAGCGGGCTGGCATCCGGGCGTCGTGGGCATCGTGGCCGCGCGGCTGAAAGAGGCGACGAACCGCCCCTCGGTCGTGATTGGCGTGGATGACGGGATCGGCAAGGGATCGGCCCGCTCGGTCGCGGGCGTCGATATCGGGGCCGCGATCCAGCGCGTCGCTGCCGAGGGGCTGCTGCTGAAGGGCGGCGGGCACAAGATGGCGGCGGGCCTCACGGTCGAGGAAGACAAGCTGGAGCCCGCGATGGCACGCCTGTCGGAGCTTCTGGCCAAACAGGGGGCGGGCGAAATCGGACCGCGCGACCTGCGCCTCGACGGGATGCTTATGCCGGGCGCCGCGACGCCGCAGCTGATCGAAGATCTGGACCGTGCAGGCCCCTTCGGCCAAGGCGCCCCTGCCCCGCGCTTCGCCTTCGCCGATATGGAAGTCGTGGGCGCGCGCCGGATCGGGGAAAGCCACCTGCGCTTCAATTTCGGCGACGGTATGGGCGGGCGGATCGAGGCGATCTGCTTCGGCGCGTTCGACGGCCCGCTCGGTCCCGCGCTGAGCCAGCCGGGCGCGCAGCGCTTCCACCTCGCCGGGCGGCTGGAGATCAACACATGGGGCGGGCGCAACAAGGTGCAGCTGCGTCTCGAAGACGCCGCCGAAGCGTAACCGCCACCCCGCCATCGCACGCAAAAAAGGACTGTAATTCCAAGGCTTCCAGCCTGCCGTAACGGAGGGGCAAAAACTTTCCGAAAATCCGCAATTACCCTCTTGCGAGTCACGGTTCTCTGGCCTAAACACCGCTCCACCTTAGGCAGGTATGCCCGGAAGGTTCTGAGTGGTCCGTTCGTCTATCGGTTAGGACGCCAGGTTTTCAACCTGGAAAGAGGGGTTCGATTCCCCTACGGACTGCCACT